>CAJMRL010000006.1 GCA_905215805.1 uncultured bacterium
AAATAAAATAAGAAAAAATGGTTATTTTTTTGGAAAAAGTGGTTATTTTATATATAAAAATTGAGATATTAAAAGAAATTACTTTTAATATCTCGCTTGTTATATATCATTTTTCTATGGGTATCATAATCACCGATGAAAAAATTTTGTTTTCACTATCATATTCCATCCTTAAATCGCCTTTATATTTCTTTACAGTCTTTACCACGCTCTTTAAACCAATACCATGTTCCCCTCTCGAAATTTTTGTAGTTTTGTAAAAACCATTTTCTTCTACTGGTTTTTCATCACAACTATTATCAATTTTTATAACTAAAAATGAACTATTCATTTTATATATATTCACATAAATTATTTTTCTTTCTGATTTATCACAGCTTTCGATCGCATTGTTGAGCAAGTTAGAAAAAATTGAAACTATATCAATATCTTGTATAAATCCAAGCTCTATATCCGAAGCATGAATTTTAAAATCTATTCCCTTGTTTATACATATTTTTTGTTTTTCCGAAAACAGTATATTTAATACTTTGTTTTTTGTATAATTTATAATGCTGATCTCATCATTATATATATTTATAGATTTTATATAATCTCTGGCTTTGATATCATCACTATTTATATATGCTTCCAATATTCTCAAATGTTCTTTAAAATCATGCCGCATAATGTTTGCCTGTGATAATTTTTCCGTAAGCATATTACAATATGTAAGTTCTAAATTATTTTTATATTTCTGTTCCTGAAGCTCTCTTATTTCTCTATGATATATTAATGTTTTATCGTAAATCCAATAAGCCATTATATTAGCTGCCATTCCAATTATTAATATAAACGCGAATAATAACCTTTGCTCCTCATTTATATATTCAAATACTGACATAACTCCTATAATTGACATCATTGTAAATATAGGTATGATCATCAAACTGAAATATCCATCTGAAGTTTCATTCTTAAATTTACTATTAGATATATATTTATCTACCACTACACCAATAAAATATATAAGCTTTGAAAATATTGCATGCAGGATCCTTGCACTTAGCGATACGTCTAATAAGCTGTTTCTATAAACTCCTATATTAGTAAACATAAAAACAACTCCTTCTGAAAGCATCATAATAGCTGATAATATGAATGCTTGTATAACTGCATTTTTTAATTTGGTCTGAAAACACAAATATATCAGAATTGAGTTAATAATCAAAAATGCCGTCATATTTATACTGGGAATATAATATAACGATATAATATATAAAACTAAATAACCCAATATAATACACATATTTGACCATAAGTAACTCTTCCTGCATTGAAAAACGGAATTTGTATAATAAATAAATATAGTACATTCCAAAATAAAAGATATTAATAGACTAATACTTTGTATCATACTTGCTCACCTCCTACAATAAACATTTGATCCTTAAAATTTTTATATTGCCTTCTTGATATATGTACTTTATACTCTTTATTTTTATAACGTAAATACACTTCTGACTTGGTGTATCTTTCCACGTAATTAAGATTTATACAATAGCTTCCATGACAGCTGCAAAAATTTTGTGTAGTAAATTGTTCCTTAAGTTCTTTAAAAGAATCAGTAACTATATATTCCCCATGCGTTGTTACAATTTTACAGTGTTTATCTTCCGGAGTAATATAGATTATATCTCGCAATAATAATTCAAGATCCCGTTTTGTTTCATGCACTTCAGCAGTTATAGTTTTCATGCGTTCAATTATGGAAACTATGCTCCTTCGCAGACGGTACTCATCAATTGGCTTTGACCAATACCTGAACGCATATTTCTCTATAACTTCATCAATATATTCTTCATAATTGGTAATAAAGATAATTATACAATCGGGATCTCTTCTCTTAAGCTTCTTCGCTACCCAAACACCATTTCTGTCCGGATTACTAAGTTCTATATCAAGAAAAACAACGTCATGTTGTTTCTTGCTGTTTAACAATTCAATCTCGTTAGTAAATTCACTTATCACACATTGCAATTTCATTTCTTGAAATACTTTTTTAATAGTATTGCTTGTCTGCTTTAACGCATTTATCTCATCATCACAAATGGCAATACGCATATCTATTTCCTCCTTAAGTATAAAAACCTCCTCTATTATTATAACCGATTTTTTTATAAAATGGTATAATATTCTTATATTTTTTATATTTTTCGTCATTTTGCCGTATTTTATGTATCTTTTTTGCAATAACTGCTGCATTTTTATACATATTATCTGTGATATATAAGGCTTTTAAATTTATTAATTATAATAATTCAGAATATATTCTTATTCCATATCTGTCATACATAAAACAAAGGACTGCATAAATAAGCAAATAAATATCGCCCATTGACAGCAGTCCATTAAATTTAATTATTAGAATTTACTTCTCTTGACATATGTTGTATGTAAAAGCCTATGAGCGCGATGCTTTCCAGGAGCATCAAAATATTCATCATAGAGCATTTTTATAACCGGACTCATATGTGATTTTCTTATCTTTGTTTTTTTATCTGCATCATAAAGAGCCTTTGCACGCAGTTTTTTCAAATCCACGTAATTTCTTATGCTGTCTCCTTGAACAGGTTGACCTCCTCCGTTTATACATCCTCCCGGACAAGCCATTACTTCCACAAAGTCGTATTTTTTCTCGCCTGATTTTATCGAATCCAAAATAATTCTTGCATTCGCCAATCCGGATACAACTGCTACTCTTATGGCCTTTCCTCCAAGACTGTATGTAGCCTCCTTTATTCCATCTGTACCTCTTACTTCTTTAAACTCAATTTTTCTATTTGAAGGTCCATCAAGAATATCGGCAGCCGTTCTCAATGCGGCCTCCATAACACCACCTGTTGCTCCAAAAATAGTACCGGCACCCGATGCTGTTTCAAACGGATTATCAAATTTACCTTCAGGCAGCTCGTTAAACTTTAAACCTGCTCCCTTTATCATTTTTGCAAGCTCTCGTGTAGTAAGAGACACATCTACATCCTGAAAATCAAATGCCCGCTCTTCTTTTCTCGTGCATTCAAATTTTTTTGCTGTACACGGAATAACGCTTACAACATAAAGATCTTCTCTTTTTATTCCCATTTTCTGTGCATAATATGATTTTAAAACAGCACCGAACATTTGCTGAGGGGATTTACAGGTTGAAAGATTAGGAATAAATTCAGGGTAATAATGCTCTACAAACTTTACCCAACCTGGGCAGCAGCTTGTGAACATTGGAAGCGTCTCGAGATTTTTCATTCTCTCCAACAATTCCGTCGCTTCCTCCATAATTGTAAGATCGGCGGTTACGTCCATATTAAATACGCTGTCTACCCCCAAACGTCTTATAGCTGAAATCATTTGTCCTTCAACATTAGTTCCTATAGGTCTGTCAAAGCATTCTCCCAAAGTGGCTCGTATTGACGGTGCAGTAAATACTACTACTTTTTTATTTGGATCAGCTATCGCATCCCAAACCTCATCAATATTGCTCTTTTCATTTAATGCTCCTACCGGACAAGCAACTATACACTGGCCGCAGCCTACACACGGCGCTTCATCTAAACTCTTTTCAAATGCACATCCTATATGAACCTTATATCCTCTGCCGATCTCGCCTATTGCCCCTATTCCCTGCATTTTATGGCAAGCAGCGGTACAGCGGCGGCATAAAATACATTTATTATTGTCTCTTATAATATATGGTGAAAGATCATCTATTTCATATTTTATCTCTTCCTGGGCAAAACGATCCTCATCAACTCCATAGTCAAAAGAAAGCTTCTGCAATTCGCAATTATTTCCTCTGACGCAAGAAAGACATTTTTTATGATGAGTTGATAATATCAACTCTATAGTTGTTTTTCTGGACTCTCTCACTGCCGGAGTATTGGTATAAACCTCCATACCCTCTTCAACGGGATAAACGCATGAAGCGATCAAACCCCTTTTTCCTTTTACTTCCACAACACATACTCGGCATGAGCCTATACAATTTACATCTTTTAAATAACATAGCGAGGGGATCTCTACATTAACCTCTCTTGCGGCCTGAAGAATAGTATAACCTTCCGGAACGCTCACGCTGATGCCGTTTATTTTTAAATTTACCATTTGTCCGCAACCTCCTTATTTCTTGATAATAGCTCCGAATTTGCAATTACGCATACACAAACCGCATTTGATACATTTCTTTCTGTCAATAACATGCGGCTTTTTAGCGGCTCCAGAAATTGCATCAACCGGGCAATTCCTTGCGCATAAGGTGCAGCCTTTGCATTTATCGGGCAGAATCTGATATTTAAGAAGATCCTTACAAACTCCCGCCGGACATGTTTTATCCTTAACATGAGCAATATATTCATCCTCAAAATAGTGCATAGTTGAAATAACCGGATTAGGCGTAGTCTGTCCCAGAGCGCACAAAGATGTCGATTTCATGTGTGAACATAATTCTTTTATCTTGCCTATATCCTCCATCTCAGCCTCGCCTTTTGTAACCTTATCTATAAATTGATAAAGACGTCTGGTTCCTATACGGCATGGAGTACATTTTCCGCAGGATTCGTCAACCGTAAATTCAAGGAAAAATTTAGCTATGTCTACCATACATGTATCTTCGTCCATAACTATCAAGCCGCCCGAACCCATCATCGATCCCAGTTCCATAAGGTTTTCATAATCTATCGGCACATCTATATGACATGCAGGTATACAACCTCCGGATGGACCTCCTGTCTGAGCAGCTTTAAACTTCTTTCCATTTGGAACGCCGCCGCCTATTTCTTCTACAATCTCTCTTAAAGTTGTACCCATAGGAACTTCTACCAAACCTACATTAGTAATTTTTCCTCCAAGGGCAAATACCTTTGTTCCTTTTGAAGTTTCTGTACCCATACTCGAGAACCATTCCGGGCCATTAAGAATTATTTGACATATATTGGCATACGTTTCAACATTGTTAAGTATAGTCGGTTTTCCAAAAAGTCCTTTCACGGCCGGGAACGGCGGACGAGGACGCGGTTCTCCCCTATTACCTTCAATAGACGTCATAAGAGCTGTCTCTTCTCCGCAGACAAAAGCTCCCGCACCTAATCTAAGCTCTACGTCAAAAGAAAAATCAGTTCCAAATATTCCATCACCCAATAGTCCATATTCCTTAGCTTGAGCAATTGCTATTCTAAGTCTTTCTACCGCTACAGGATATTCCGCTCTTACATATATATAACCCTTATTTGCTCCTATAGTATATCCTGCAATAGCCATTGCCTCAAGAATTGTATGCGGATCGCCTTCAAGTATGGAGCGATCCATAAATGCGCCCGGATCACCCTCGTCCGCGTTACAGCATACGTATTTTTGTTCGTCAACAGAAGCTTTAGCAAAAGCCCATTTTCTTCCTGTCGGAAATCCTCCGCCGCCTCTGCCTCTAAGCCCTGATTTTAGAAGTACGTCTATTACATCATCAGGAGTCATTGAAGTAAGCACCTTTGCAAGTGCCTGATATCCGTCCGTTCCTATGTATTCTTCTATATCCTCCGGATCTATAACACCGCAGTTTCTAAGAGCTACTCTAAGCTGCTTTTTATAAAAATCCGTTTCATCTAAAGAAATAACTGTTCCGTCCGGACAGACTGTTTGTTCATAGAGCATTTCTTTAACTATTTTTCCGTTTTTAAGATGCTGCTCCACAATTTTTGGTATTTCTTCAGGTGTAACACGAGCATAAAAAGCGCCTTCCGGATAAACAATCATTATAGGGCCAAGTGAACATAAGCCAAAGCAGCCCGTCCTTACAATTTTGACGTCTTTTTCTATTCCATGTTTCTTTATCTCTTCCTCAAGCGCGGTTATAACCTTTTTGCTTCCCGATGAAGTACAGCCTGTTCCGCCGCATACAAGCACCTGATATTTATATGCAAAATTTTTATTCTTCTTTTCTGTATTCTCGCCGCGATGACGTATTGCAACCATATCATGTGTTTTAGCACGGATCTTATTAAGTTCATCAATTGTAAGCATTTGCCTTCCTCCTACTTATTCTGAATTTCTGCCGCCTGATAATGCGGATCATACTTAGACAAAATTCCATCTATTTGTTCAACCGTCATTCTGCCGTAAACATCGTCATCGACCATCATGACCGGCGCAAGTCCGCATGCCCCAACACATCTGCACGAATCAAGCGAAAATACACCATCGGACGTACACTCACCCACTTTGATTCCAAGCTTTTCTTCCAAAGCCTCCATAATCTTATCTGCGCCTTTTACATAACATGCTGTTCCTAAACAAATACTTATGCGATGTTCTCCCTTAGGATTCAATGAAAACTGGGAATAAAAAGTCGCGACTCCATATACCTCGCTAAGAGACAGTTCAAGCATATCTGCAACTATAGTTTGAATTTCAATCGGAAGATATCCATAAATCTCTTGTGCCTTTTGTAAAGCCGGCATTAATGCTCCGGGCTGACCTTTTTCTTCTTCAATAAATTTGCGAAGCTCTTTTTCCTGTGCTTTAGTTCCCTTAAAGGGAATAACAGGTTTTTTATTCATATATTTTCCTCCTTGCATACAGACTGAGTTCTTTTTTATGTATATAATTGTAATTATATTCATAACTAACATATCTATTATATCATTTTTTTATTAAACTTAACAATATACATCTTTCATGTTTTTTTATTATTTTTTTGTGTGTTTTTCACAAAACGCATTCCTTTTTCTAAATTAATATGCTATAATTGATAGAAAAAACGATTGACATATTATATAAGAAATGATATAATAAATTTAGAATTTAGTTCCATGCAAACATTTACGTTCTAAAAATACATAGGAGAGATATTATGAAAAAATTAATTTCCATCATTATTTGTGCTGTTACTTTAATTGTATCTATAAGCGCTAACGCCGCCCTACCGTCAAGCTTCTATTCAATAGACAGCTACTATCAAAACGCTGTCAATTCCGGCAATGACAGTGACATTGTAAAATACGGCACAGAAGAGATTTCACTGATGGAACAAAGTCCAAGTAACGAGGATACAATGGGTGTTATCGGTTCAAGAAGCATTCAAGTTGCTGAAGCATATGAACGTTTGGGAGATTACGATAATGCGCTAATATACCACGAAAAATATATTCCATGTGCTGAGCATTTTAATTGGTCCGACGGCGTGAAAATATCAACAGCCAAAGTAAATGCTTATCGATCCACATTGGATTTATACATGTTAACGGATGAACCGGTAATTTATTACGGCGCTAAGCACGAGCCTGTAAGCGGAGCATATTTTGGACAGATAAGAGAAACAACAACAGATCGTGATTCAATGACGCTTATATGTTGTGAATACGGATCTACCGATGAAATAAATTCATTGGATTCGTACCTTACTGAAGTCAAAAATTCCGGTCATGTAGTTGAGATAGGACTTAACTTCCCTTATGAAGGCGCTCAGCTTGATGATATCCTTTCAGAAACAAAATTTATAAATGCGTTATGCGATATTTTAAAAAAACATACCGATATGACGATATTTCTTAGAATAGGCGCTGAAATGAATGTATGGAATAATCTTCCTGACCCTGACAAATATATAGCCTCATTCCGTAAGATCACAAAAAATATTCGCGCAGCTGCACCTAATGTTGCTATAGTCTGGAGTGTCGCACACACATCTGATAACAGAGTTACAATGGACGAATTCTATCCGGGCGATGAATATGTAGATTGGGTAGGAGTTTCCGCTTATGGAAACAGATACTTCCAAGGACAAGAAGAGAATCCTGAAAGCAATATAAATGAAATATATTTTAAAGCCGGTGTCGGAGCAGATCCTTCACGAATGATAAAAGAAGTAGTTGAAAAATACGGAGACAGAAAACCTATCATGCTTGCTGAAAACGTTTCATCTACATACACTCGCGGAAATGTTTACATTGAAAGTGCAGATTGGGCTAAACTCAATATGCTTAGAATGTATTCAGTATTAATGATGGAATATCCGCAAGTGAAAATGGCAGCGTATTTTAATCGTCCTATGCCGGAAGAGCTTCAAGATTATGATTTTGTCAATCTTGATGAAATGACAAATGCGTTTGAAGAAATCACTTCTCAGCCGTGGTTCATTCAACATGGACAGAGCTCTGCAATGAGCTTTAAAAAACTGGGCGACACCATTTATACAGGAGATACTTTGAATATTTATGCAGCTCCATATACCTTCAAAGATCAACAGCCGCGAGTAGATTATTTTATTGATGACGAATGGGTAAATGCCTCTCTATATCTTCCATATAATACTTCTCTTGACCTTACGGGAATTTCTGACGGTGAGCATGTATTAAGGGCTGTTATGACATCTAACGGCGTTAATAAATTAACGCGCACATATAAACTTATAAAAACTTCCGGCGGAGCTGCTTACAGCGAAAACACCGGAGCCAATGAAACAGGCAATCTTACAGGCGCTTCAACCGGAGTAACATCACAAATGCAGCAGCCGGAAGCTTCATTTGATAATGCTACATTTGAAAAAAATATAAATGTATATCTTAATAACATCCCTGTTGCGTTTGATGTACCGCCTATGATAATAAATGACCGAACCATGATACCTATTCGTAAAATTGCAAACGCCATAGGCATATCTGACAATAATGTTACCTATAACAGCGAAAATAAGAAAGCTACTATCTTTAATGATAATCAAACAATAATTCTTACTATTGACAATAGTATAGCTCAGGTGAACGGAGAAAATATCACTCTTGATTCCCCGGCTACAATAGTATCAAACAGAACTCTTGTGCCTCTCCGGTTTATAAGTGAAACGTTCGGCTATACTGTAGATTACACTGATGACGTAAATACTCTTAATGTATACCTTACAAAATAAACATTGACACATAATAGATATAATGTGACTGAAAACAATAACAGGACCGTTGCAAATGAGCGTCTTTGAACGCTCATTTGTAAAGTCCTTTTTCTTTATTTTACTGTTCTCCTCGTAGGGGTTTTAGATAAATTGCGAATTGCCTTTATCATATATTTATGATATAATTTTTATAACTAAATTAAGATATAGGAGAAATAAAATGCAATCTTCAATACAAAAAATAAGCAATGCTCTGCGTGAGTTGAAATATTGTGAAAACTGTTGTCAGACCGTAATTCCATATCTTTGCGCATACCGTTTTATTGATAGTAAAATTTCTATGCCAAAAACAAATAATCCATATTTATATATAGTGGCAAGCGGTTCCATTCGTCTGCATACTCCGTCCGGAATTATGGATTATATACCAGGACAATATTCTGTTTCGTCAATAGATACGCCGCAGTTCGCACAAGTTCTGACATTTTCAGAAGAAAATGATTTTCTTGCATTGTCTATTGAATTTACTTTAGATGATATAATTTCAATCGTACTTGATTTAGAAGGTAATTTTACCGAACAAATTATTAATTCACATATACAACAACAAACAATGATACGTTCGGATATTGCAGTCATTCAATCTGTAGAAAAGCTGCTATCCTTGCTTTCAGAGCAAGAGCGCCTTTCCTTTATGGGAACGCATATAAAGCGGGAAATACTTTTTAATGTTCTATATGGTACGTGCGGAAAACAATTTTTACAAAGCATTATAAATATTCAGCAGGCGGGTGAAATATATGAGGTAAACAGTTGGATAAAACGAAACTATAAAAATCCTTTTACTGTTGAAGACCTTGCATCCAAACTAAATATGAGCGTATCGGCTTTTCATCACAAATTTAAGAGTGCCGTAGGTATGGGACCATTGCAATGTCAAAAAAGACTTCGTCTTACTGAAGAAAGACGTTTGATGTTTGATGAGAACAAAAGTGTTACCGAAACCTCGCTTTATGTTGGGTATGAGAGCGTATCACAATTCATACGCGACTATCGCAAAATGTTTAATGCTTCCCCCAAAGAGGATATGCAAATTCTTAGTGCAATAATGAAAAAGTAGGAATGTGCAATTTTTTTGCAGAAACAGGCAAGCATTTTCCTTTTAATTTTTGTATAATTAGATTATCAAAAATCGAAAGGAGAATGATTATGATTTTAACAGATGAATTGTGTGATAAGCTTTGCGAAGCGGCAAAGCAAAAAAGTCGTGAAATAGGCATTGACATTAGCTTTGCTATTTGTGACAGTAATGGTTTGCCAAGGGTATACAGACGTTATGGCGAGGCTCTTGTTCTCAGCATTACGCTTGTGCCGGGAAAAGCATATACATCAGCCGTTACACAGTGCACAACAAAGGATGTTGCAGCTTGTTCCGCAGAGGGCGGCTCTCTTATGGCGATTCAAACAAATGACCCCCGAATTACATTGGTAGCAGGCGGTTATCCGCTATTTGTAAACGGCAGCATCGTCGGCGCTGTCGGTGTGGGCGGCGGTACGGAAGAACAGGATTGTCTGATAGCGGAGTATGTTGTTTCTGTTTTTGAGGAATTAACAAAATGAGTTTAGGTAATTTTTGTACTTGCGAAAACTTAAATTGTCCGCTGCACCCATCAAGACATAATAAAGGTTGTGCTCCCTGTATCAGCAAGAATTTGAAATTGAGAGAAATACCAAATTGCTTTTTTAATATGATAGATAATGCAAAAAACCGTACAGGAGATACTTTTGAGGATTTTGCAAAGCTATTATTAAAATGACATATACTTTACAACTAAACTCAAATATGCAGAGCAATTTGATTTAATTGTAACATTATGACATATTATACTCGATTTCTAAAAATTTTTTAAGTTAATTAAATTATATCATGAAAACAGAAACGGCTCAACCTTTTTAGGAATTGAGCCGTTTCTGTTTTTTAAGCTATCATAACGCGACAACCTTTTTATTAATTTGTCTGGTACTTTGAAAATCTTTGTTATTTTTTCTCGTCCAACAACACCACACCCTGCTCCGGATTCTTATCTATTGCCCCGACGATCGCATGCGGAACATAAAGCTCTTCCAAATAATCAATATCTTCCGATGTTAATTTTATATCCAGCGCTCCGGCAGCATCGTCAAGATACTGTGCTTTTGTTGCGCCGATGATAGGAGAGGCTATCCCTTTTGCCCATTGCCAGGCAATAGCTATCTGTGACATTTTGCACTGATACTTATCTGCAAGCTCCTGAACACGTTTTACGACAAGTATATCATGTTTTTCCATACGATCGTATTTTCCCATGGCAACACGGTCTGTTGTACCTCTAATTGAATCTGATTTCCATTCGGCTCTTGCAAGATGTCCCGCTGCTAACGGACTATACGGCATAAGAGATACATTCATTTGTTTGCAAATCGGTATAAGCTCCCTTTCATCTTCTCTATAAAGCAGGTTATAATGATTTTCCATTGCAGAAAATTGCGTCCAGCCGTTTTCTTTTGCCGCAAGCTGCATATTATAAAATTGATAACCATACATGGCAGATGCGCCAATAGCCCGTACCTTCCCTGATTTCACCAAACTATGCAATGCTTCCATGGTTTCTTCAATGGGAGTATCATAATCAAACCTATGGATAATATAAAGATCTAAATAATCTGTATCAAGCCGTTTAAGAGTGCCTTCAATTTCGCGTAAAATTGCTTTCCTTGATAAACGCCCTTCATTAAAATAAACCTTAGAAGCAATAATGACTTTATCCCTTGCTATATTCCTTTTAATTGCTTTTCCTAAATATTCTTCACTTGTTCCGGCAGAATAGCCATTAGCTGTATCAAAAAAGTTAATGCCAAGTTCAAGAGCATGTTTTATCACTTCTTCACTTTGATATTGATCTAAGGTCCAGTCGTGCATTGTTCCGGCTTTTCCAAAGCTCATGCAGCCAACACATAATTTTGAAATCTCAATGTCTGTATTTCCTAATTTTGTATATTTCATATAAATTAATCCCCTTCCTCTATCTGCAAAAGTATAATATTATCTTTTAAACAATACTTCCGATTCATATTTTTTTATCTCGTCAAACCATTCCTTATCTCCCTTGACGCCGCAGCGGTCGCAGTATTCGCGCCAGATATCGCCAAACGGCAACGTCTTTACTTCTTCATGCAGCATCATAAGCTCAGTCATTTCATTATTATCCTGCAGCTTTTTCAGTGTTGCACTTGGTTCACACAAAGCATACAGAAGCGCCTTTTGCCAACTTCTGAAGCCTACTACCCATGCCGAAATTCTGTTAATGCTTGCATCAAAGAAATCAAGCGCCATATATACTCTTTCAAGCGCGTCACATCTTACTATTTCCTTTGCCATTTCCCTTGTTTCATCATCGAACAAAAGCACATGATCGCTGTCCCAACGAACTCCGCGTGTGATATGCAGAGCTATTTCCGGAAAGAAACAAAGAAGCGTAGGAATTTTATCTGAAACAAGCTCAGTAGGATGATAGTGTCCATTATCCATGAGAGGAAGACAGCCGTCATGAGTTGCTGCAAATGTCAGCGTAAATTCCGCTGTACCTGCTGTATATGATTCTACACCTATACCAAAGACCTTTGATTCCACACAAGGTTTAACCTTATTATGATCGAATGGCTCTGACAATATTTGCTCTATCGAATCCTTGTATCTCATTCTCGGTCCAATTCTATCCGCCGGAACATCCTTATATCCATCGCCTGACCAAATATTCATAACGCACGGAACTCCGGTTTCCTCGGCAAAATACTGTGCGATTCTGATACAAGCTTTGCCGTGGTTGATCCAGAAACGTCTTGTTTCCTCATCCGGGCTTGAAAGAGTAAGACCGTCCTTCATCTTTGGATGCGAAAAAAATGTCGGATTAAAATCTATACCCATGTTTCTTTCCTTTGCGAAATCAAGCCACTTTTTAAAATGCTTCGGCTCTAATTTATCGCGGTCGGCAAATTCCCCGTCCTCAAATATCGCATAGCTTGCATGAAGATTTAATTTCTTTTGTCCTGGCATAAGCGACATCGCTTTATCGAGATCTGCCATAAGCTCTTCAGGTGTAGTCGCTCTTCCGGGATAATCTCCGGTTGTCTGAATGCCTCCGGTAAGCGGACCATCCTGATCAAAACCCAAAACATCATCTCCCTGCCAGCAATGCAGCGCAATCGGAATCGTCTTTAATTTTTCAATCGCCGCATCCGTATCAACGCCAAGCGCCGCATACATAGTCTTTGCTGTTTCATACCTAATGTTCATAATTTTCTCTCCTTTTATTATACAGGTAGTTTCAAAACAGGTAGTTTCAAAACTCCTTAAAAATTTTGTATATGTATGATTTTTTATCATTTTATATCACTTATTATTATAAATGCTGCATCATCAAAAGTCCAATGCTTATATCGCATTCATCAAAATGCTTGACAGGCATTTTGAACAATGATATAATATTAATACAATAAATTAAATATACCGGAGTATTATTATGGAAATACGTTTATTGAAATATTTTCTCACTGTTGCGTGCGAACAGAGCATTACGAGTGCTGCTAAAATTCTGCATATCACTCAGCCAACGCTCTCGCGGCAGCTTATGGAGCTGGAAAATGAAATAGGAAAAAACTTATTTGTTCGCGGTAATAAAAAAATACTTGTAAATGATGGAAAAATATCTCTTACGGATGAAGGGATTCTTTTGCGCAAACGTGCTCAGGATATAATTGAGTTGATAGATAAAACGGAGCGAGAGCTTAGCGGCAGTGAAAACGAAATAAATGGCAGCATATATATTGGATGCGGAGAGACACATGTGATGAGTCTTGTTTTTGAGGTAGCAAAAAAGCTGAGAGCTGAGCATTCGGGTATATCGTTTGAACTTTTCAGCGGCAACGAAGAGGACATAACCTACCGTCTTGATAAAGGTTTAATCGACTTCGGACTTCTTATCGAGCCTGCGGATATAACAAAATATAATTTTATAAAGCTGCCGGCATTTGACCGCTGGGGAATTTTAATGCGTTGTGACAGCCCTCTTGCCGATAAAGAATATATAGAACCGAAAGATCTTTGGGATAAACCGCTTATCGTATCGCGGCAGGCATTCTCCTATGGCAAACTGCAGGAATGGATAGGTAAAAACGCAGAGGAATTGGATATTGTCGCCGGAGCAAATCTTCTTTATAACCCCTCGCTTATGGTCAGAGCTGATATGGGCTATTTATTTTCACTGGACAAGCTGATTGAGACGACACAGGATAATGAGCTTTGCTACAGACCTCTTAAACCAGAATTGACTGCATATTCTGCTATTGTATGGAAAAAACATCAAATATTCTCTAAGCCTGCAAAACTGTTTTTGCAATATCTTCTTAAAGAATTTGACTCATAAATCTAATTAAGTTTTCTTTAAATTTTTTCAGAAATACTTTTCATCTGCTTATTTTAAGTATATCATAAAATAGAAACTAAGTATTTGCTATTTTATCTGTAAAGTGATATAATAAGGTTAACAAATGAATGGAGGATTTTAAAATGAAAGAGAAATTAATTTTGACAAAAGTATGGGATAAAACTTTCCCAAAAAGTGATAAAGTAAATCACCGCAAGGTAACATTTCATAATCGATATGGTATTACACTCGCAGCAGATATATATGAACCGAAAAATGTTGAAGGAAAATTGGCAGCTATAGCTGTATGCGGACCATTCGGTGCAGTAAAGGAACAAGCCTCCGGTCTTTATGCGCAGACTATGGCAGAGAAAGGATTTTTAGCTATAGCATTTGATCCATCTTTTACAGGTGAAAGCGGAGGCAATCCGAGGTATGTGGCTTCCCCTGATATTAATACTGAAGATTTTCAGGCGGCAGTGGATTTTCTTTCTGTACAGGACAATGTTGATCCTGATAAGATCGGTATCATTGGTATTTGCGGCTGGGGCGGCATGGCTTTAAACGCAGCGGCAATAGATACCAGAATCAAAGCAACAGTTGCTTCTACCATGTATGATATGACTCGCGTAAATGCAAAAGGATATTTTGACGCCGAGGACAGCGAGGAAGCCCGCTATGAAAAACGCAAGGCACTGAACATTCAGAGGATCGAAGATTACAGAAACGGTACTTATGCACTTGCCGGCGGCGTAGCTGATACTGTACCTGAAGATGCTCCTTTCTTTGTTAAGGATTATCATGACTATTATAAGACAGAACGCGGATACCATAAACGTTCTCTGAATTCAAACGGCGGTTGGAATATTACATCAACCTTATCTTTTCTAAATATGCCAATCCTTCAATATGCCGATGAGATACGCAGCGCTGTTTTACTCATTCACGGCGAAAAGGCACACTCATGTTATTTCAGCAAAGACGCCTATGCAATGCTCAAAGGCGATAATAAGGAGCTCATGATCATTCCCGGTGCAGTGCATACTGATTTATATGATAACACCGATATTATACCATTTGACAAAATGACGGAATTTTTCAATAAATACATGAAATAAGCATAATCATACACTTATATAATTAAAGTTGTCCAAAAAATATAAACAGACGAACCTTGTTCGGTTCTGCAAGAATCTACAGGCTTCATGAGAGACAAAATATCTTATGAACGCCTGTTTTCCTCTATGGACAGAAAGGAGTTTTTTATGAACAACATTAAAAATCAGACATTTGATGAAGAACGCGCCCTTTATGGAAGTGAAGATATTACAATCAAGAATTGCCGCTTTGACGGACCTGCCGACGGCGAGAGTGCCCTAAAGGAAAGCCGCAATATCACAGTGGATCGTTGTTTTTTCAACCTGCGTTATCCTTTTTGGCACGACCATAATCTTGTAATACGTAACAGTGAAATGACCGAGTTATGCCGTGCTGCGCTTTGGTATTCTGAGCATATTGAAATTGCCGATACCAAAATGCATGGTATTAAAGCAGTACGAGAATGTCATGATATTGCAATTAAGAATTGCGATATCATTTCACCTGAATTCGGCTGGTCGGCTGTTGATATTCAAATGAGTGACAGTACCGCAGAAAGCGAGTATTTTTTAATGAGGGCAAAAAATATTGCTTTTTCAAACGTTATTTTTAAAGGCAAATATTCATTCCAGTACATAAAGAATGCGACTTTTGAAAACTGTCGTTTCGACACAAAAGACGCCTTTTGGCATGCACACAATGTGACTGTTAAAAATAGCGTGGTAAAAGGAGAATATCTTGCTTGGTATTCTAAAGGAGTGACATTTATAAATTGCAAGATTATAGGTACACAGCCATTCTGCTACTGTAAGGGATTAAAGCTCATTGACTGCGAGATGATAGATACTGATCTCTGTTTTGAAAAATCTGAGGTAGAAGCTACAATCACTACCCCGGTCATCAGTATAAAAAACCCATTATCCGGAACAATTTCGGTTTCTTCCGTGGACAAAATCATTATGGATGACCCAAATGCAAAAGGAAAAATTATGATCGGTCATACTATAAAAAGCTGTGCATAAATCAAATCGGAACTGTAAAAACGGCAGCGGTATGTATTAGAAATCAAGAAACAGATATGAGCAGCCTAACATATAACAGCTTATATCCAAAACATTTTGAAAAATTGCCTTTGTCTCTTTATGTATTAAATGATAATATCTATGAAGATGTGTTCTTATTCATAACGTGATAAATTAAATGAGGCTTAGAATAGAATGGAGGAACTCAACATAAAGAAAATATTGTCTACGTTTCTGATATTTTGTATTATGACTGTATTCACAACAGGGTGCATTGCTGAGAATCAAATAGATAATACTACAGCTTCAAACGAAAGAGCGCAGATAACATTAACTACAAAAGATACTTTCGTATATCCGGCAAGTAATGCAGAAATGACTTTGGAAAACAATGTTGTAACGGTGACAAATGCTCCGGATAACAGTACTCTAATCACAGCTTTTTATAATAATAATACGTTATCCAACGTCAAACTATATCAAGGCAGCGGCACGATTACAGCGGATATTTCACATGAAATGGCAAATTCAGATTTGGCAAAGATGTTCTTATGGGATATGGAAACATTGCGGCCATTATCTGAACAGATGGAGGTAAGCATGAACAATCCGGGAAATTTTAATTTTGAAACAAAAACTGTTATGTTAAACAGCGGCTACAAAATGCCAATCAATGGCTTGGGAACATATAGCCTGCATGGGGAAACTTGTATAAACTCAGTTAAATCAGCCCTTGCAAACGGCGTACGCCTGATTGATACTGCGTCTGCATACGGTAATGAAGAAGAAGTCGGGCAGGCAATTCGGGAGTCCATGGAGGAACTCGGGATTAAACGCGAAGAAATTTTTGTTATCACAAAAATCTACCCAGGAAGTGAAATGGAAAACCCGGAGCTATCCATTCAGGCATGTCTGGATCGGTTAAATATTGGCTATGTAGATATGATGCTGCTGCATCATCCCGATCCCAATGATGTAAAAGCATATAAAGCAATGGAACAGTTTATGGCAGAAGGCCAGATCCATTCTATCGGTTTATCAAACTGGTATGTGGAAGAATTAGAGGAATTTCTGCCTCAGGTAGATACTGTTCCCGCTCTAGTGCAGAATGAGATACACCCATATTATCAGGAAAACGATGTAATTCCATATATACAGAATTTAGGCATTACAGTACAGGGTTGGTATCCTTTAGGAGGCAGAGGTCACACTGCGGAAATGCTGGGTGATCCGGTAATATCTGAAATTGCCCAGACTCATGGGGTATCTTCCGCGCAAGTGATTCTAAGATGGAACTTGCAAAAAGGCGTAGTGGTAATACCCGGCTCCAGTAATTCAGACCATATTAAGGAAAATACTGAACTATACCATTTTAGCTTGACGGATGAAGAAATGAAGAAAATCAACTCTCTTGATCGCGGAGAAAAACACGATTGGTATTAAAAAGAATATCGCAAGTATTTTACGTAGACGTGATCACGGCAGAGGGTTTAATCTTTTTAAAATAGGACAAAGTGCTGAATGAATCAGAAACTATGCGAATTGTTGCAGAAAAGCAACCATTAATACAGATGAAATGTTTTTATTAAACAGTTGCACAAACTGGATAAATATGATACAATACATCTTGAAAAAGTCTTTATGCTCAAAACAGACGACGGATCTTCAGACAAGGAGGATTTTGTATGTATAACAAACATTTGGAAACATTTATTGTGGTTGCGGATTTAGGAAGCTTTGCAAAGGCCGCTGATGTTTTGTACATATCATCTACTGCGGTCATAAAGCAGATAAATCTTTTGGAACAGGAGCTTGATCTGCAGCTTTTTGAACGCACACATAGAGGGATACGCCTTACAAAAGCGGGACGCTCTATATATGGTGACGCAAAATATATCATACAGTATTCAAAGGATTCAATAACGCGGGCCAATAATGCGATGCAGAGAGAAGAAAAAATCATACGAATCGGCAGCTCACTTATGACACCGGCACAGTTTATACTTGAACTGTGGCCGCAGATCAAAAAGTATTGCCCTGATATGAAGTTTCGTATGGTGCCGTTTGACAATACACCTGAGAATGCACGTGAGATACTGGCTAATCTCGGCACTAATATAGATATTGTTGCCGGCTGGTATGATGATAATTTTCTCAAAACACGTGGGTGCACAGCGCTGAGACTGGACGATGACCCCATCTGTTGTGCATTATCGGTAAACCATAGGCTTGCTTTCTGGGATAGTCTGAAAATATCTGATCTGAGAGGTGAACGCGTAATGCTCATAAAACGCGGCTGGAACAGATACACTGACGCGATACGAGACGAGCTATGGACTGAGCATGCGGATATAGATATTAAAGACGTGCAATTTTTCAATCTTGATGCGTTCAATCAATGTGAGAGCAATAACTGTGTAATGTTTGGATTCAAAAAATGGGAAAATGTTCATCCACTACTTAAATTTGTTCCAATAGAATGGGAATACACGATACCTTTCGGAATCTTTCATTCAAAGAAACCGTCTGCACATGTCAACGAATTCTTAAAAGCCGTGTCAAAAGTATACGGAGCATAGGGCAATAAACACGTTTGCTCCGCAATTATCAACAAAATGGATAAAACCGAAACTCAGTTAAAAATAATTTATATTTATTGATTATTACGTATAATTATGGTATTATATATTTGTAAGTATTAGATAAACCAGAATTTACGGAGATGATTGATTAATGGAAATAAAAAACTCAAGCAAGATTTTTCGATATGCAAAATGGTAGATTATTCATTTGTAAACTTAGATGCAGAGCTATATGTTTCTGAATTGATTAATAATAAAAATTCTTTATCATTCGGATTATTTGAAAATAATAACATGATAGGTATGGCTTTAGGGCATATCAAGCACTGGTATGAGGGAACGGAATATTGGATTGATGAGTTTGGTGTTCTTCCTGAAAAGCAGCAGTGCGGTATTGGGACTGAATTCTTGACTGGAATAGAAAAAGCTTTAGAGGGTAAAGGTATTATCTATATTGCACTTCTTACAGAAAGAACTGTACCTGCATATTATTTTTATAAAAGAAACGGATTTGACGAAAAAAAAGAAACAAGCTTTTTTGTAAAAAGAGTTTATTAAGTTTGCGGAGGAATTAATGTGAAAGAAGAATGTTTGATCTGCAAAGCACCGCTTGAATATCTTGAAGAAGATATTCTAATGGAATGCGCTGTTTGTCATAAGAAGGAAAACAGCAAGACAAGATGCGTAAACGGTCATTATATATGCAATGACTGCCATACAAGCGGAATGGACAGCATTATCGGCATATGTCTCCACGAGACCACAAAGAATCCAGTTCGGCTCTTGGAGAAGTTGATGTCCATGCCGTTTTGTCATATGCACGGTCCCGAACATCATGTAATGGTCGGAGCTGCGCTTTTAACGGCATATAAGAATGCCGGCGGTGATATAGACTTAGCAAAAGTGCTTCCCGAAATGTACAGCCGCGGAAAATCCGTTCCCGGCGGAGCCTGCGGCTTCTGGGGGGCCTGCGGTGCCGGGATAAGCGCAGGTATGTATATGTCGATCGTCACAAAGTCAACGCCTTTGGCTGATAAAGCTTGGGGGCTTTCAAATATGATGACCTCACGTGCATTGAGTAAGATCAGTGAAACGGGCGGGCCCCGCTGCTGCAAAAGAGATTCCTATCTTACTGTTATTGAAGCCATCAGGTTCACAGAGGAGCAATTAGGGGTCAAAATGGAATCGGACAATATCACTTGTTCCCGTTCCGACATGAATAATCAATGTATCAAAGCAAGATGCCCATTTTATAGCGGAGGTATACAATGAATAAAATAAAGGCCGCATTTGTATGTGTTCATAATTCCTGTAGAAGCCAGATAGCAGAAGCGTTAGGCAAAAAGTATCTCTCGGATATTTGCGACTGCTATTCCGCAGGCACAGAAACAAAACCGCAGATCAACCGCGATGCGGTCCGCCTTATAAAACAGATATATGGGATAGATATGGACGCGGATCAATATTCAAAATTGTTTTCTGATATTCCAGAAACGGATATTGTGGTATCAATGGGCTGTAATGTTACCTGCCCCTATGTTCCCGGCAAGTTAAATCTGAACTGGGGCTTGGAAGATCCGACTGGTCAGGATGACGAAAAATTCTTGGAGATCATTGATAAGATAGACGCCAATGTTCACAAACTCAGAGATACGATCAGAGAGATTACACTGAAAACAAATTAAAAACCAGCTTTTTAAAGAACATTGACTTGACCCCAATGTTCTTTTTTCATATATTATACAGGATCAAAATATTAATTTTTAAGATGTTCAATATATTTAATACCCCATTCCCTCATGCTGTCAAGCACAGGCATGAACTCACCGCCTATTTCGCTTAAAGAATATTCCACCTTGGGCGGGACCTGCGGATACTCTTTTCGGAGTATAAGCCCATATGCTTCAAGCTGCTTTAATTGCTTTGAGAGCGTTGCGTGCGTCATGTCCGGCATCATTTTCAGTAACTGATTAAACCGCACAGGTCCGTCACTTAAATAATGCATGATCAGTATCGCCCATTTTCCTTGTAATACCTTTTGAGCCGTAAAGTAAGGGCATACGCCGAATCTTTCTTGGTTCATATAAGCCTCCTTATCGGTATCCTTTAAGATACTAAGTATACTAAAAAATCGTACTATACAAAACTTTCTTTTTATGATATGATTATATCACAACAAAACCAGTTAGTCAATACAGGAGGTTATTTTTATGAATCCGATAGAAAAAGTAGACAATTATCTCAATCAAGTGAAGTTCTTTTCGCTATCAACGGTCGATGGCGATAAACCCAAATACCGACCCATTTCTTTTCATTTATTATTGGACAATAATATCTATTTTGGCATAGGCACGTTTAAGGATGTATATAAGCAACTCTCTGTAAATCCAAATGCTGAGATATGTGTATGCAACGGAGATGATTTTTTGCGGTATTACGGCGAAGCGGTCTTTGAGAAAGACAGCAGGATAGCTGACAGGGTTCTCTGCAACGTTCCCGCTATGCAAAAGATATATAATGACCGCACCGGATATAAGCTCGGTATTTTTCATCTTGAAAACGCAACAGCTGAATTTCGCAGCAAAATAGGTATCGTTGAGTCATATTCTTTTTAACGTAATAAGGGCGCGTTATGCGCCCTTATTACGACTCAAAACTTAAAGATTTTCGGCTCATCGGTGAATGAGCATATCTGCGCAGTCACATTTTTAAGATAGAACACCTCAGTATTGCCGTTGCCTGGCTGATACATTCCCTGCAATGACGGGTATTCGTCAAGCATATGTTTTTGAGCTTCTATCCTTTCATCAAGTACGGCTTCCGCTTCAACACGGATCCATTTGCCGCCGCTCATACCGCTTATCTCGATATTCGGATTTTCTTTCATCTGCTTAGAAACGCTCTTGCGCTTACCGGTCTGTATGTAGAGTTTGCCCTCAAACATGTCGATCGTTCCGAACGGTCGAACGCGGGGCTTGTTGCCATCGATCGTTGCAAGATAATACGTTTCGCATTCCTTTAAAAATTGATATACTTCATTCATGATGTTTCCTCCTTAATCTTTTGCTGAAAGCTCCATTGCCTCTATATCTGATATTTTTATAATAAGTACCTCTGTTCCAAGGCTGCTTATCAAAATAGATTCATCTTCAAAAAACTCATCATACCAACCGCCTTCGACGGTTGTGCCGTCTTTTAACCTTACAATAACGATATGCTCATATAATTTCTCGTATTTATTGTGAAATTTTTGGCTTATATTGTAGTCCATAATCGACCTCCGCAATGCGTAATCTATTTTTTTAAGCTATTTAATAAACCTGAAACTGCTGACAAAAGCCACCCGAAACCTATGATAATAAGTGCTACTTTCCAGCCAATGCCATTATCAAAAACAAAGATAAATGTATACAAAGCAAATATGCTTACAACAACTGCAATACCGTATAGTATAAGATTAAATTTTCTTAGTTTATCCTTGCCCATGTGACACCTCTCCTAAATATTACAACTCATATTCCTCATCGTGCTATGTTTTATGATTGAATGATACCCTCATATCGCAATTTATCTGTTTAATATAAATATAGTATACCACAGATCCTGCAAAATGGCAACCAAAAATTCAGATTATCCTATGCGAAAATCAGAGAAATTACCGGACTCAACTTTCGTTATCGTCTATTAACGCAAAGTCATTGCCGCAATAAGCACATGACTTATCTGACCTTTCTGCTGTTTGTTATAAAATACAAAATCACTGCTTTTATAATAGTGTTTATAAATAGTTCTGCATTTGCACTGAGGGCATATCTGTTGTAGAATTTTCTGTGTCTTTCGCCCCATCAACAGGCGTTTCACTTTCTATTGCAGCATAAATCTCTTCTGTACTTAAACCTTTCAGCAATTCCATGTTTTCCTCTATGTTTCCACCAAATGTGTCTGTATATTCTTTTACAGCTTTTAGTCGTTCAGGAGAAGATTTATATTTTCCACCGCTGCTTCCGGAACCGCCCTTTTGAAAACCAGCTTCTGTGAGTTCGGAGTAAATTTCCTCGTTTGTTATACCGCGCAAGGCAGCAAAATTTTCTTCGAGTGTACCGCCAAATACATTTGTGTAATCTTCTACTGCTTTTAGCCTTTTAGGCGATGTCTTATATTTCAAAGCTTTGTCATTTTCTTCTTTGTCTACATTAAGCACAGAGACACGCCAATTATCCTCTTTTAATTTTTCTGATACCGTACGAATACGCTCATTTAATTTTGCGTTCTTTGTTACTACATTCAATTCAATATCATTGTTATCATTATTCAAATATGTCTTTTCATAGCAAGCATATACAATTTGATCGATACACTGTTCCATATCGGCTGTCTTAAATGAATATAGTTCCATAAGTCCTGCCGCATCATCGTTAAGTGGCACAATCGAAATGACCCTGTCAAAACAGTTCATTTCCAATCGCATACTGGGATTGATATCAACATAGACATAGCTTGCCGGTGTGCGGTATACCGTGTAGCCCGAAATACCCGCTATAAAGACCAGCAGAAAACAAGCTGCCATTGCCATGAAATTTTTATACGTATAGGCTGAAATGTTAATTTGCTGACCCACCTGATAGCCCTTGTCTTTGATCTCGGTTATATCTCCGTTTTTTTGAAATATAACTGCCCTGCCGTCCTTTATATCCATTACGACACCCTGCATTATTTCCACCTCCTGTTGTCGGGATCGAAATATCCCGACAAAATTTCATAGTTCCCATTTATGATAAGGACTCCCATGATCAGATATTTTCTATGACGCTCCGGTATCTTTTTGTTCACCTTCAAATGTGAAAGTATCTGTTTTACCGGCAAAGATTTTTTGTCGTATACAAAAGAGAGCAGCTCTTTTTCGCTTACAATATACCGCACGATCTGTAAGCAGGCACTGCGTGTTTTTTTCGATTTCGGTGCAGCTTTAGGCAGCTCAAAAAACGATATCCCAAACAATTCCAGTTCTGCTTTGAGAGAATATATTTCAATCGCTGTTTCAGATATTCCGGTATTTTTGTCCTCTGCTTCAAAATGTATTTCCTCGCCGTTATCATCCTCTGCTGTAAGACTGCTGAACGGGACTGCGCGTTTGTGGCGGCTTTGCACCCTGTAATAGTCGCTTATCCTATTGCGGATGCAGGTTTTGGCAAAAGCGTGAAAATGCCCTTTGCTTTCCTCATATGCCGTGACAGCGTCATGGAATGCCGCTAACGCTTCCGAAAACACGTCGTCGCTTTCATCCACAAACCGTCCGGCAGCCTGCGATGCGCAACTGTAGATAAACGGCAGGTTTTCCTTTATAAATATTTCTCGTGCGTCACGGTCTGCCTGTGCCCACATTACTTTTTCGGCTGTTTCCATTTGCTATCACTTCCTTTCCTTCCGCATTTCACTTTATATTTTAACACAGAAGACCTGTTTTTTCAATGTATTGTGTACTCAGAACAGGCTATACAATCTCAATTTCTTCGCCCTGATCTACAATCAAACGATTTGGCGCTTGAAATTGTTCCGCTATCTCTCGGTCATATGTTTTCGGCGTCCTTCCGGTCATATGATAGGGTATATTATATTTTGCACCTACCGTTTCCGCACAGAGTGCAGCTTCTTCAAGTCCCATATTAAACACGCCGTCACAGCAGAAAAATGCGTAATCAATCTGCATTTCGCTCATTTCCGACATTTGCGGCGTAGTAGAAGTATCACCCGAAACATAAACCGATTTCCCATTGGAAAAGGTCAGTACATATCCGACACATTCACTTGCATCGTGTTCTTCATTATATCCTGCTTCGACTGCCTCGACATTGACATAACCTAAATCAAAAACCTGATGTTCGCCGTTTTGTATTGCTTCATTGTGCGTAATAACAACACAATCGGGATTTCTGCTTTCTATTTTGTCCAAATCATTATGGTCAAAATGCTCATGTGTGACCAAAATCAAATCAGCAGGAAGGTCGTAACCGCTCCCCGCATACGGATCGATATAAATGACCTTGTCTTCTGCTGTGACGATACGGATACTTGCCTGCCCCTGATACAAGAGCATTGCGGCTCCTGTATCATTACTATTTTCACCTTGTATCGTTACAGTCATATTTTGTCCGTCCCAAACCACGTCAAACCCAAATTTTTCTGCGATGAACCGTATAGGCAGCATTGTCCTGTCATTTATGATCACAGGTGCCACATCAAGGCTTTCAGAAGCGCCGTTTACATATGCGGTCGTGCTGCCTATAACAAGCTGTATTTCAATACCGTCCATCGTAAGCGTTGTTTTTTGCGTGTCTTGATCCCATTCCACCGTTCCACCCATTGCCTCGACCACAGCTCTGACCGGCAGCAGCGTTCTGTCGTTGATGATGACCGGAGCCGTACCGCCGTCATCGATATTTTTCGTTTCACCGTTTACAAGCATGGTTGGGCTTCCTATCTGCATTTCAATTACGGTCTCAGAAGTTTCCGATAAGTTTTGTCCGCAGGTCACCGTTACGCTGTTTTCGGCCGATACATTATCGGCAATTTCTCTGTAAGAAATAGGTTGGACGATATAGCTGTGAGTGCTGCCCGTTTCCAGTCCGCTTATCGTAATCGAGGTTTCATTTGTTGTCTCGAGCATCTGCACAAAACCCGTATCCGTAAAATATTCAAAAAGTTGATATTCTGTTGCTCCGTCAACGGGCTGCCACGAAAGTGTAATGCTGTCACTTGATGAGGATATAGCCGATACAATAGGAAAACCGAGCGTTGCAAGCTCCACCTTTTGCTCCGGTTCAATTCCGTCTTTCACTTGAATGACCCTGAACCCCACGTCGTCATAACCTATCGAACCGTCTCTGCCCTCTTCACGGTATTCGGTACGGCAGTCTGTCCTGTCGGACTTCCATGAGCCGCCCTTAACACCGTATACGGTTACGCCATCGGAATCCGATCTCACAGTAGAAGTCCATTCCCAAACGTTGCCCCAGAAATCCACAGCTCCATAGGCTCCTCTTGTTACGTCGGTATACTGCTCGACTGACGTCCTTCCGTCATTCACGCCGCAGTTAAAATCTGCGTCCTTCGTTCGGCATATGCCCCGCCGCAAGTTCCCATTCGCTCTCATTTGGCAAACGGTAGGTATTCACTCCGTCCTGTTCTGTCAGCCAAGCGCAGTATCTTTCAGCGTCCTCATATGAAACGAAATTCACGGGATATTCGTCCTCTCCCTCTGGATATGATCCGTTCGTCCAGTTAGACGGGGTCTGTGCACCGGTGTCGGCAATAAACTCCGCGTATTCAGCATTGGTAACAGGCGTTCTCTTGACATAAATGCTTTCGCCAGCACCCATAACAGGGATATATTCATATTGTGCCGCCTCAGAAATTCTCCACTTCAAAAGCCGTGTATCTGTAAACCTGAGCATACTGCTGTTGATACGGCTCCAATAGGTGATATACATTTCCTGCACAATCTCTTCCATCTCTGCAAGGATCTCATCACCTCCCGGTTTGCCGCTTGTTTCAGTTTTCAATTCTTCCAGTTTGGCCTCTTTTTTATCAAGCACGGCATTGTAATTTTCTATAACAATGTCCCGAAGATTAAGATAATTTTCCTCCGTTGGATCCTTCTGATACATTGAGATTAACTGTTTCGTTTCATCACTGAGTTCCGGCTGCTCCGTTTCGATGAAATCGCTGTTTTCGTACATATTCTCCGCATTCGTAACAGCCGCCGGCACCAAAGCTGACACCATAAATACTGCCAAAAAAACGCTCATGATTTTTCGTGATAATTTCATGTTGATTCCTCCAAAAATTTTAGTTTCAAGCTGCTTGTATTATATAATACGAAACAACCCCTTGTTTTTTGGGGGGCATAAAAAAATTTATAAATAAATTGAAGATAATAAAATTATGATGTCATATTTTTATATATCAGGCGACCATCCTTGAAGTACATTTTTTATACTGTATTTATTAGTCTCCTCATCATTGAGTTGATGTGAATAATCTATCCTCATTTCCGGTGAAGCGCCCGGACCGTAGGAGCAATACTCCGCATATTCTTTAAGACTCTTATTGTCTTTCTCCAAAGCTTTTACCTGCTTGCGAAGCTGACTGTTTATTTTGTACTATTTGCTGACCTCCTTTTCCTCTTATATTATATCACATAATCCTTGAGATTTGGGTGTCAACTTTTATTATACAGGATTAAAATACAAAATGCCGCCGAAAACATTCCGTTTCGGCGGCATTTTGTATGTGTCTTTATTATGGCAACGCTTCAGTAACACCAAAATAATATCATTTCAGTATCACAAAGCATTAAAAGTCCTCGAAAAACCCGTATTTAAGCCATTCTTAAATAGGCTTGCCATTACTCCCACTCGCTCCTTGAACCGTAATCTTAACCAGTTTAAGTTAAGTTTTATCGTTCGTGGTATCTCTATTATCTCAGTTGTCTGTCAGATTTGGAGTATCTGAATTTTTGTTGCCATTGTGTTGCCGGTAGACGTATTGAGTATAGCGCAAATCAAAGTAGCTGTCAAGCATATACAAAGACATCTAATCTACATAATATCTCATCACAGCATCGTATCGTCTGTCAAAATCACTATAACTTACAAAAGGATCTTTAGTATTAGAATATTCCATAGGAGCACTCAACCTAAACTTATCATGGAAGCCATCGGCTCTTGAACCAACATAAACCGGTGTTGTGAACATTAACGCTTTATATTTATACTGATCACCCGTAATATCAATAACTATTCCGTTATATGTTTCAAGCCAAGCATGACTTTCGCTGTTGAAACCATATCCATACTGTCCAGACATATACCATGTGAATATTCCTCTTTCTGACAAGTACCTTTGAAGCAGATTGGAAGCATATGTACAGCATCCAATTGGAAATGATGACATTTCTCGAATTGTTCCAGAATCAACTGCTTCAATTATAGCTTTTCTGAACTGAAAGGCTATTCTTTCTAATTCATCTTCAGAAATCATGGCACTTAGCTTTTCGTAAGTTGACATAACATAGGCTCTCCTTCATCCCTTTATTCGGATACATTCTCACCCAAATCAAAAGAGCTATTGAACTTGTTCATACTCTTCATGGCAATTTTCATAGCTTGTACAGCTTCCTCAGTGTTCTTGATCTGCTTTTTGAGCTGTTTCTTTTCTTCCTTGTCAGCAACATCGGCTTTGAGTTTGAGTTCTACAAGTCCTTTTTCAATATCAGTTATGTTCTGAACATACTGCTCATATACAGTATTGGAGTATTCCATATCATGTTCGTCATTAAGGAATATTTCCCGAACAGAAACCATAAGTTTAGCTGATTGTAGAATAGCATCTTTCTTTCCGAGGACACCTGTAGCGCCTAATGCACCACCGATACCTGCACCAACTCCAAGTCCGAGTACTGCACCGCCGCCTACAATTGCCATTGTGCCTCCTGCCATTCCTAATCCACCTGCGGCGATTGCTCCGCCACCGAGATACGCAAGGCAGGCACTTGTTAGTGCAGCTCCGCTTAATCCCGCAAAATTCGAACCTACAAGAGCCACGGCAATAGCGGGAGCGAATGCTCCTGCGGTTGCAATTGCAACAACGGTAACTATCGCAGTGATAGAAATACTCTTGATAGCGGTCTTTAGCACTTCATTCAATTCACGGAGAACCTTATCATGACATTTCCGTAGCCTTGCGATATAACCTTTCTGATAAAAGCTATCATTGAAAAAGCTATCAAGGAACTTGTCGCCGTCTGATTTACTATATCCAACCAACGGCAAATGTAGTTCCTTATACTTTGTACTCGGAACTTCATTTCCCTTCTTGTCGATCTCAGTACTAAGAGGATAATACGGTTCAAAGAGCATTGTTTCCAACAGCACCAATCTGAACCAAGGCAACTCAGGCGAATTGACACCGATTGCATCATGAAGCTTCTGGACAGTATACCAATGAAGAACGGCATCTTTATCTCCCACAAAAGAAGAAAAGCCTTCTTCCATATAGTGTTTCCATTCTTCCAACCATTGCCCTTTCAGGTCAGCTTTCTTTCCGTTGCGATTAACATCATTAACGGTTTTGTACATTTCAAGGTTATATAATATCTCTGTCTGCTCTAAGGTCAAACCGAATTTGCCGATGTCCATATCGTCTCCAATCCTATTATAAATGTTATTATCTGTTTCTGTAAAAGTATTGCGACGAATATCCTCGTACATCTGCTTTATCAGCTTGACATTACGCACTTTAAGATAATTCGTTATCTCGCTGCCGATCGCAACGGCAAATCTTCCGACACCAACATAATTAACGGATACAAAGTATTTTTGTGAGATAACTGCTTCTGCTATATCAATGGTAGAGAAAACAGCACTTGAAATAGTCAGCATTCTTGTGATAGTCGGATTACCAAAAGGCTTTACGCTATCCCAATCTATATCTTTCAAGTGAATATCTCCTATAGATGAGCAATTCAGTGATTTCAGAGCAAGTGAGAATCTTCTAATAAAATAGAAGCTCCGAACGATACAATCATTTGCAATAACAGGCAACGCCTGTTTTCCAAGCTCCACAACTGCACCAAGTTCTCCTCGCAGATCAAACTTAATAATCGTATCTTTAATGATCTTTCCATTCTCATCGTGCTGGGCGAATAATGTTCCGTTAAACACCTTTGACAGAAAAACAGACAACCTATGGTCACCTATTTTCATATTTTGAAAGATAGACAATGCCGACAGTTCTTTTGCAAGAGAAAGTATCGGTCCTGGTATACCTGTACCGCCTGTGATACCTGCCGTACTGCTCGAACCTGCCATATCGCTGACAAGATGAAAGAACCATACGACGGTACCTTTAAACAGCTTATCAGGAATGTCCTTGCCTATGAAAGACTTGCTCTTATCAAGTACAGGCACTACCTTGAAAACGCCGTTTACATCTGTTCCATACGACATTTCCGTAAACTGTGTCAGCAGAGAAAAGATAAGACCAACAATCGTAGGGTGATGAGCGAAATCACGGAGATGATGCTGTAACCCTCCTCCGAAGTCAGGTGTGTTCCCATCGCTGGGTATAGGAAACTTTTCTTCCAGAAACTTAACAGCGTTTTTCAGATCATCGCCCTTAAAACCGAGTATATTCGCAGTTTTTTCTACAAACCCATCAACTTTATTGCTTGCGAAAGCTCTGCTATTTTCAAGGCTGAAATCTCCAACCCATATTATATCAAGCATACCACACAGTATACCGGAAGCAACAGCCACAAGATAATCCCATTTATCAGCCTGACTCGAAAGAAGTTCAATCTGCTTATCAAGGTCATATATGACAGCATCAAGATCATTACGAGCAACCATTTTAACCGAGGTTACTTTTACTTCAATTGCATTATTATCCATGATACCCCTCCTTTAGTGCAAACGCCAGTTTATTATCTATATTATACTGTATTTTTGTGAATAAGTCAATCAAAATAAACGTAATTTTACAAAAAAGACAGTGCCTGATATTATTCAAGCACTGCCTTTCCGTTAAATCACATCACACATACACCATATCCGCATACACCGCCTCTCTCGCACACAACCTAAACATATTCTCCAAACCTTGAGCTTTGCAGAGACCACCAACAGCAAGTGCCTGCTGATATTCCTTATCGTCAGCTTTCCACTTTTCAACCTGTCTTTCCATAGCATTTTCCACTGCCTTATCAAGTTCAGTCAGATAACTCAGAATTTCGCCGTTATTTACAAGTTTTCTCAGTCTGTCCTTGCGGTACTCCGCAGAATAATGCAGGTGATACTTGATATGCTCGGAACGGAATGCTGTTACTGTTGGCTCAGTATCAACTGTATTGTGTGTAACGGTAAGTGCATTGGTATCCAACACCCAGACCGACTTGTTTTTGCCGATCACCTGAACTTTGTCTTTGCTTCTGATAATCATAAAATTTTTCTCCTCATTCCAAATTCTTGCTTTTTATTGTGCTGTTGTATCTGAACTGCTGATAGTCGGAACTCAATCCACAAGCAGAGATAAAAGCCTTGACTTTTTTCAGTTCACGGGAAAGTTCTTCCTCACGGCTAATACGCTTTGATTCCGCTTTTAATTTATCACGGGAAAAATGACGCCTATCTTCTTCTTTCTTTTTGTAATCAGCCAGTTCCGAAGATACCGCATCAAGCCTTGCCTTCAACGCATTACGCTCCTGTATGGCTTCATCTCGTTCTCTGCAAAGCTTTTTCGTCTGTTTTTGTGAAATCACTTCTTTTTTGGCAAGTGCAGTTACATTTTCCCAATCTTCCTTGGAAACTGTGATTTTTCCACCGAAAACCGTTTTGCCTGTTACAACGCTGTCGATTTCTTTCAGCTTGACGTGCTTTTTGGCTGCCTTTTCAAGTGCTGCGTTGATTTCTTCTTTTTCAGTAATGATCTGAGCTTTTTCTTCTTCAAGCTGCCGGATTCTATCCTGATGCTCGCCGTATTCCTCGGTGGTATAGCTGTACCCTCTGGACTTCTTCGGCTCTGAGATCTTGATACCATGAGCAGTACATATCTGGTGCAGGACTTCCCATTCCGCTAACCGCCAACGGTTGATTGCATTTGCACCTTTGCCGTGTCCCATTTCTTCGAGAGCCTTTGCCATTGCATTCCGGGTATCGAGCCCTCTGTCAAAATGCCCGACGGGAATATAGTCGATGTGCAGATGGGGAGTTGCTTCATCAAGGTGCATCACAGCATTGAACACATAGAAATTCGGATTTCTTTCTGAAAAGCCCTCCATGTACTCCCGTAAACAGGCAACAGCAATCTCCGAATCGGGAGTACCGACACCTGTATCATCTTTTGTCCCGATCTGGACTAAGTCTTCATAGAAACTCTTTTGCTTATTTGTCCCAGTGATAACACTTGCACTCGGTTCACGGCTGAACAGGTGATGAAAGTAGTCTGGGATACGGCGGTCATTTCGTTTCTGACGGGCATTGTATCTTTCTACTGCATCGCTGAAAAGAATATCATAAGCATCACGCAAATTCTGATGCATAAATGTAATGTTGTCCGCTGTTCGGGAACTGTCGATATTTTTGGCAGCAAATGCACGGTTGTTGTGGGACAAGCTGCCCTTGCCCTGACACATTGAGATCGTCTTTTGACACATAGAAACACCTCCCGTCCTTTTTAAATTGACCCTCTGACGAGGGAATGCCCTATGGGCAAAACGGTTTGCAACGATACGGAGATCGGCAAACCGAACGGCTCGGAGAGCCGAGTTACCTGCGGAATGCCGCCGGTAACCCCATAGCACTTTCGACAGCCTTACGGACTATCAAAAATGCTATCGGGGCTCTGCGAGGCTTGAACGGCGGATAAACCGCCAACGCCGTGACGATGTGTGACGATGGTGACGATGATTACACCGCTCACAAAACATCGTCACGACCGTCACGGACTGACACGCCAACCACTTGAAATTTACTCTTTTGATAACAAAGAAAAGAAAATCATGCGTCCGCTGTGGTTACGCTTATTCGTGTATCGAATGCTATAATCATTCATCAATCTGCCTGCATTGACATTGAGTTTCAGCGAAACCACATTCGGCTTCATATCAAGTCCAAGCTTTTCTATCAGTTCAGTCGCTGTACCCTGCCAAGTCGGATTTTCTTCTGTTACAAGATTGGCGATACATTCCAGCAACGGTTCGGGAGGTTCTTTCCAAAGCTCTGTTTCTGCTTTTTCAAAATTCCAGCAGAGTTTTTTTTCATCACGAATAAGATGGATTTTCTGATCTTGCTGATCACGGCCTGAAATTTCAAGTGTTGCCTTATTGGAAGTCCTGGTTTCCTTGTAAAGCATAAATGCTCCGTCTGCACAGCCAAGTAACCCATTTGTTCCTGAGATCATGTCGAAGTTATCAGATGACTTTTGCTTTCTCGTATGATGAACTAACAGCAGACATATTCCCCAACTGTCAGAGAACTGTTTCAGCTGATTGATGATCTCGTAATCTTTGGCATAGCTGTAAGAATCACTGTCCACCTCACGGATTTTTTGAAGTGTATCAATAATCACAAGCATTGTGTCAGGGTGTTCTCGGATAAAACCGCTCAGCTGATCGGTCAGACCATTTCCAAGCGGTTTGGACGATACGGAAAAGTACAAGTTTTCCGTACCGTCCGTTCCGAACATTCGGTACATTCGTTCCTGCAATCGTCTGTAATCATCTTCCAGTGCAAGGTAGAGAACCGTACCCTTTTTCACAGGATAGTCCCAAAGCGGAGTACCTGTGCTGACATGATAGGCAAGCTGTGCCATAAAGAAGCTTTTGCCGATCTTAGGTGAACCGACAAACAGATAAGTACCTTGATAGAGCAAGCCCTCAATAACAGGCGGTTTCTTGCTGTAAATATCCTGATACAGTTCCTGCATCGTGACTGTTTTCATGTATGACGGATCAATTTTCTTGAAAAATTCGTCAAAGGGGTTGAAATTTACATCACGATTTGATATACTATTAGTAGTTTGTTTTATGGATGACTGCTCCGTATCTACGCCAATAGATACGTTCGGAGCGGTCATTTCTTTTTCTTCTGACATCAGGATTCTCCTTTCATTCCATTTAATGTGGTGTTGATGAGTCGTATCGTTTCAAGAAGTTCATCACTTACAGAACTATTTTCTATTCTCTGCAATTCTGAAAGCACTTCCGCAAGCTGATTTTTCAGAGCTTTGTATACTCTCGGATTGCCCTGCACTACCACATCACGGCACAGTAGCCGCTTCACGATGTAGTCCTGCTTGGTCAGTCCCGAAAGAGCCACAGCCGAATTGATGAGCTGATCTTCCTCGGGAGATACACGGAAACCGATCGTCCTCGCCCTGAAACGTCCCTTGCTGTCAAGGTTTTTCGCTGACATCTGAATCACCTCCCTCCGCATCATCACTTCTCAGGTCGCTTAGCCTGTCCGCCATTTCATTCTGCGTACTGGGGAACAGGTGAGCATAACGATAAGTAATATCAATGCTCTCGTGTCCAACCCTATCCGCTATTGCCACGGCAGAGAACCCCATTTCAATGAGCAGAGAGATATGAGAGTGTCTGAGGTCATGAATACGGATACGTTTCACGCCTGATTCTTTTGCCCCTCTGTCCATCTCATGATGCAGATAGCTCTTGGTTATCATGAACATACGATCATGTTCTCCGATACCGTAGAGCTGACCGATGAAGTCCTGCATCTCCTGAGAAAGAAAATCAGGCATCTTTACGACACGGTTGCTCTTGGCGGTTTTCGGATCGGTGATAATATCCTGCCCCTTGATACGCTGATAGGACTTTGTGATCGAGACCGTCTGCTTCTCAAAGTCGAAATCGGCAGGCGTGAGGGCGAGAAGTTCACCCTCACGGATACCGCACCAGTACAGCATTTCAAAGGCATAGAAGGAAACAGGCTTGTCCATCATGACCTCTGCGAACTGCTTGTATTCCTCCTGCGTCCAGAACAGCATCTCACGGTTCTTCGCTTTTCCCATATTGCCTGCCTTGGCTGCGGGATTGCTCGGAAGCCCGTAGAACTTTACTGCATAGTTGAACACAGCACTGAGCTGATTGTGTAGCGTTTTCAGGTACACAGGCGAGTATGGCTTGCCTGTCTTGGTCGAACCTTCGAGCATTTCATTCTGCCACGCTATCACATCTTTGGGCTGAATATCGCACATCTTTCTTTTCCCGAAGAACGGGATCAGCTTGGTGCGGAGGATATGCTCTTTGGTGTGCCATGTGTTGTCCTTCAGACGCTTCTTCATGTCCTCGAAGTAAATCTCCGAAAAGCTCTCAAAGGTCATATCAAGGCTGGATTCCGTCTTGTTCATCTGCTCACGCTCCCACGCCTGAGCTTCTTTCTTTGTGGAGAAACCACGCTTTTGTGTCTGTTTGCGTTCTCCACGGCTGTCGGTGTAGCGGTAGATCACACGCCACTTGCTGCCGTCCTTATAGACTGACATCGTATCACTTCCTTTCGCTGTCCTCGGCAGAACCGCCGTAGCAAGTCCTTTCGAGGAAGTATTGTTTGTTCACTCTGCCTGAGATCGTGATATATCCCTTGGCTTCAAGCTCCTTGTTGAGCTTCTGTACTATCTTATAAGCATAGGATTTAGATACATCAAGTTCCCTGGCAACATCTTCTACTCTCATAAAATTTTTATCTATCATTTAGAGTATCTCCTTTCTCTAACTTAACTCTAAATCGTTAAGTTATGATTTTATTATACTAAACATATATCGTTATGTCAAGTATAAAATCACTAAACATTTTTATTTCTACTATCTTGACAAACACTAAGCATATATGTTATAATTAATTTGTGAAATATGGCGGCGCAAATCGTCAGCCGATTGAAAATGGAGGGCAACAATATGGCGATTGGTGAAAGAATCAGGTTTATCAGAAACCTCAGAGGTATGACACAGAAGTTCTTAGGCTTGCAGGTCGGCTTCTCGGAACGGACTGCCGATATTCGTATGGCGCAGTATGAATCGGGTTCGAGAACGCCCAAGGCTGACCTTGTAGAGCAGCTTGCCGATGCACTTGACGTATCGGCCGAAGCTCTGAACGTCCCGAACATCGACAGCTACACAGGTCTTATGCACACGCTGTTTGCGTTAGAGGATTTATACGGCTTCAAGATAGACCGTCTGGACGGAGAAATCTGTATCCGCATCAACAGGCAGAACGGCTCGACCTTTGCGAAAATGACTGGTCTGCTCAAACCCTGGGAGGAAATGGCTCAGAAGTACCGCAATGGGGAGATCAGCCGTGAGGAGTATGATCAGTGGAGATACAGGTATCCGAGATCAGAAGCAGAGCGAAACGAAAAATGCTTGAAAGAATATAGAGGAGAGTAAATATATGTATACAGTTTCCGAACGTGATATGTTAATGTCAATTATTGCTGTTCTTGAAGATGATAATAAAACCGATTTATCAGCTATTTTACAAGTTTCAAAGTTTGTATACGAACCTCAATATGAATTCTCAGGCATAATATCATACCAGCATAACCTATATGCAAGTTTACGTGTACCAATAAAATGTAGGAAAATAGTTCAAGATAATCTTTCTACGCTGTCGAATATAGCCTGTGATTTGTATATTGATGATGAAGATTATTACTTTAGAGGAATAAACAATGTTGGAATCCTTCCAATACAAACTGAGGATATAGAATATGAAAACAAACGCTTCGTTATGGAGAAAGACAGTATCTTCTCCAATTTCATCAAATTTGTTATCAATAATCAAGAATTAAACGATCTACAGAAGAAGTACTTATTTGAAGCTTGCGAATGCGGAGAAAACAATAATTTGCTTTCAGCTACAGTAATGTTGGGTGCTTCTGCTGAAATGTTACTATTAGATTTATGTGATGCATACAAGAATTACCTGGATAAGCAAGACGATGCAACAAAAGCAGATGCGTTTGAAAAAAGAGTTGTAAAAGCAAGATGCGCTCATGATAGATTAACAGAATTTCTAAAACGTGCCAATGCAGATAAAGAACACTTTATGAATCTTGGATTTGAAGATATTAATATGAATTTTAATTTCTTTGACATCATCAGACAAACAAGAAATAATAGTGGACACCCAACAGGTAATAACATAACAGTTGAGCAGTTTAAAATGATACTAACAAGTTATCAGCACTTTCTTCCCATAGTACTGAAAGCTATAAAAGAATTGAACAAATAGCAAAAAGAGCTATCCGATTCAAATACGAATCAGATAGCTCTTATCTTTTCAGACAATATTTATGTTACTGTTGTCGATGATAGAGAATTGTTGCCAAAACGTTGCCATTCAGCTTGACTGTGCCACGAAAAGCACGGTATTACGTCGTTTCAGCAAGTGTTTGCATTATTCCCACTCAATAGTAGCCGGAGGTTTTGAAGTAATATCATAAACCAATCTATTAACATGTTTCACTTCATTAATAATCCTATTAGAAACCCGTTCAAGAACATCAAAAGGAATCCTTGCCCAATCAGCTGTCATAAAATCATTTGTTGTAACCGCACGCAAAGCGAGGGTATAATCATAAGTACGACCATCACCCATAACGCCTACACTGCGCATATCAGTAATCACCGCAAAATATTGATTAATATCTCTATCCAACCCAGCATTAGCAATTTCCTCTCTGAAAATAGCATCAGCTTCACGCAGAATTGCCAACTTATCTTCTGTAATTTCTCCAATTACACGAACTGCAAGCCCCGGTCCCGGGAAAGGCTGACGCCATACAAATTTTTCCGGAATACCAAGCTCAATACCAAGCTGACGAACTTCATCTTTAAATAAATCACGAAGCGGTTCTACTATTTCCTTAAAATCAACATGTTCAGGAAGCCCACCCACATTATGATGACTTTTTATAACAGCTGCATCTCCTGCTCCGCTTTCAATAACATCAGGATAAATTGTACCTTGAACAAGAAAATCAACTGTACCGATTTTTTTCGCCTCTGCTTCAAATACACGTATAAACTCTTCGCCTATAATTTTTCTCTTTTTTTCAGGCTCAGTAACTCCGGCAAGCTTATTCAAAAAACGATCCTGAGCATTTGCACGTATGAGATTTATATCAAATTGTTCCTTAAATAAAGCTTCAACCTCATCTCCCTCATTTTTACGAAGCAAACCGTTATCGACAAATACACAGGTAAGCTGTTTGCCAACTGCTTTATGCAGCATAACTGCAGCTACAGAGGAATCAACTCCGCCGGAAAGAGCACACAAAACTTTTCCATCTCCTATTTTTGTGCGAAGAGCCTCAATAGATTTTTTTGCAAAATCACTCATAAGCCAATCGCCCTTACAGCCACATACATTAAAAAGAAAGTTTTTAAGCATTTGCTGTCCTTGAACGGTGTGATTTACCTCCGGATGAAACTGTACAGCATAAAGCTTCTTTTCCTCATTTTCATATGCAGCACATGGACAAGCATCTGAAAAAGCAGTTATTTTGAAGCCTTCCGGTACGCGGTCTATATAATCTGTATGGCTCATCCAACATACGGTCTTTGTATCTACACCTTCAAACAACTTACTTTGTGATACTGTAATCTCTGTCTTTCCATATTCTCTTGTTGGTGCAACATCAACATGTCCGCCAAGACTATATGCCATAAGCTGAGAGCCATAACATATTCCTAAAATGGGAATTCCAAGCTCAAAAATCTCTTTATCATAATGAGGAGATGACGGATCATATACACTATTAGGTCCGCCTGTAAAAATAATGCCCACCGGCTTTTTTTCTTTTATTTTCTCTATATCATTCTTATAGGACATCACTTCACAATAAACATTACATTCGCGAACTCGCCTTGCGATAAGCTGATTATATTGACCTCCGAAGTCCAAAACAATAACTAATTCGTTGTCCATTCCTTATCCTCCATACTAAAAATAATTGGATATACCCTAAAAGCTATACTTATTTTTATTATAACACAAACATTTATAAGAGTAAAGAATAATTTTAGACAAATTTCTATATGTTTTGCAATTTTTCAATGTCTGTGTTACACATGCCCATATTTTCATCCATTATAAACTATTTCTTTATATAACGGCTACTTTGAACTTTATATCTTTTTTGCTCTTACCAATAACATCATTGGTCTTCTTAATTCATCTCGCATTCCCTCTATCTTAAGCATTTCTTCAGAAGGGACTGCCTCTTCAACCGCTTCTATTTGAAATCCATTATTGATTAATCCCATAAGTATTTGCGTCAGTGTATGATGCTGCTTAACAACCGTCTGTCCTAAAAAATTAGTTGTCCTCTCCTCCGGATAAAAATATCTGTCTACAGGCCAATATTTTTTATTGCCGGCATCATCATATATCCATTCCTGATTTATACTTCCTGTAAAAACCGGATGCTCAATATTAAAAACGAAAACACCGTCTTTCTTTAATGTTTTATTGATTTTTATATACATATCCTCTAAATTCTTTATATAATGAAGCACTAAATTAGATATTACCATATCATAATATTCCGAAGGATAATCATACCCCTCTAAACCGCAAATCTTATATCTTATCCTATCATCGGAATTGATTGATTTAGCTTTTTCTATCATTTTTTCGCTCAAATCTATCCCCAAAACTGATTTTGCTCCACACTCGACACAATATTTACAATGCCACCCATATCCGCAGCCTAAATCTAAAATAACTTTATCTCGTAAATCCGGAAACAGCCTTTTCATCTGATGCCACTCACCTGCTCCGTCTAAACCATTTTGACTTCGATACATTTTAGCGTATTCATTAAAAAATTCTTTATCATCATAAATGTTATTCATATATCTCTCCTAAAAACAGAAACGACCCAATTCCACTCTTATAGATTTGAGTCATTTCCTTTTATAATATGCTGCCCTAATAAAAAGATATTACCATATTAACAGCTTATGTTTTCCGTTTTTTAATTTTTCAAGAGGACCAATAACAGGCTTGCGGCTTCTTATATTTCCGTTATAATCCTTGTCCACCGTTAACTTAGTTCCGTCTGCATTTTCATACGGAGCTTCGCTTATTCTCGGAACAGCAAGTAAATCCGTTGTAATAATTTCCGTATCAGACTCTGTATCCGGCATATCAGCCTCAAGATACACTTTGCCGTTTTCTTCAATAATTTTTATTTTCGGATCTGATTCGACACTAATATGTCCAACTTCACGGTCAAAATTTCTTGCTCCATTCAAATACATATTATTAGCAATATACGCAGGCTGAAGAACATCTTGATATGTTTCGATATCACCTCTGCCATTTTCCATAACAAGAGAAATATATTCCTCCATGTTTAACGGAGAGCCATTATACATAACAGTTCCCGATTTCCACCGTTCTTTATCCTCATCGTCAACACCAACAAATATATTATTATAAAATCTATCATCACCGCCGTATACTACCGATGTTCCCATAAATTCTGTTGAATGTGCGAAATGATATGGAGTAGACCGGTTTAAAACATCATACTTGTTAATCGCACCGCAGAATAAATTATGAACATATGCTCCTCCCTGAGCCGCATTTTTCAGATTTCTCTTTGAAGCAAATATATTATTATCCACCATGTGCGGTCCATGAGTTACTTCAATCCAAATATCCGTTTCATTCTTATAATAAAGATTACTGCTCAATCTTATTCCCTGTGCCTGCCAGTCAAGCCATGTACCAAGAAGACAGTCATGTATGTTATTATTATGAATATATGTATCAATAGCCGCATGGAGCTTTATGCCTGCAATTTCATAACCGAAAAATTCATGCTTATTTCCTATATTATAAATATGATTACCATAAATCTCACTAAATGCTCCGCCCATATTTCCAACGATAGCATTTTGACCGCAGTCATAAATTATATTGTTCCGTATAATATGTGAACCGACTGTCTCTCTGCTCCATCCCATATGCTTTGCTGTAAAAACAGCTTCAAGCTGAGTCTGATAACCCGGTTTTCTGTGATAACGACTGTAGAGATTATGCCCCGAAGCCTTTTCTTTTCCAACGCTCACAGCGCTGCATCTTGAATCATGAAGAATATTATTTTCAATAATCCACCCCTTACTCCAGTTTGTACAAAGCATTCCTCCCTGCTCTGCAGTAGGAGGCGCCCACTGTGATGCGGCATGAGCCATTTCAAAACCCCGCACAGTTATATAATTTATACCCATAGTTTCCGGACGAAAACAACTTGAACGAACATTAATTTCAATTATTTCTTCATTTGGATTATACTTTTCAAAATTTGCATAAAAGACCGTATAATCATCATATACTTCACTATGCCATGTATTTGCTGTTGTTTTTATATCAGATTTTTCACTGACCTCTGACAATGCCTTATCATTTATATAGACCTGTCCCGTATGCAGTTTTCCTACCGGCTTCATAAACCAGTCGCCGTCTATAACATCTGAATATGGGTTATATCCTCCAAAAATATCGTTTGATATTTTAACCGTCCAAACATGATCTTCAATTTGTTCCCAGCCTCTTATAACTTCGGAACCCTTAATAACAACCTTTTCATTTTCTGCTGCTTCGTATATAATTCTTCCGGATGACATACGCGCTCCGTTTTTCGGACTGACGCATTCACGATATACACCCTCATGAACAATTACCCTGTCACCCTCCTGAGCAACCTCTGCCGCTTTTGAAATTGTACGAAACGGTTCATTCTTAGTCCCCGATTTTGTATCGTTTCCAAATATAGATACATGATATCCCATTCTAAGTTCTCCTATCATTAATTAAGATTTACTCTTTAATCTTCAGTTCTCCTGCTCAAATACCGCTCTTGCAAAATCATTTGGATCAAATTCCTGTAAATCATCTATTCCTTCTCCCACTCCGACAAATTTTACAGGCATATTCTGCTCTCGCGATATGGCTATTATAATTCCGCCTTTTGCCGTTCCGTCAAGCTTTGTCAATATTATACCTGTAATATCCGCCGCCTCGCTAAATAGCTTTGCCTGACTCACAGCATTCTGCCCTGTTGTCGCATCAAGTACCAGCAGTGTTTCTCTTGATGCTCCCGGAAGCTCACGTCCTATCACCCTGCTTATCTTTTCAAGCTCCGCCATAAGATTTTTCTTGTTATGCAGTCTGCCGGCGGTATCGCATATGAGAACATCGGTACCCCGAGCCTTAGCAGCCGCACAAGCATCAAATACAACTGCTGCAGGATCACTGTTTTCCTGATGCTTTATTATATCGCAGCCGCTTCGCTGCGCCCAAATATCAAGCTGGTCTATCGCCGCCGCTCTAAAAGTATCCGCCGCTGCAAGCAGAACCTTCTTGCCCTGATTTTTATAATGAGTTGCAAGCTTTCCGATACTCGTTGTCTTTCCGACGCCGTTTACACCTATTACAAGTATTACGGACGGCGTTGTATCAAGGTGCATTTTTGTATCCTGCTCATTCAATATATCTGCTATTACATTTTGCAGCTCATTTTTTACCTCGTTTCCGTCATTTATATGCTTATGCTTTACCCGGTCTCTCAGCTCATCAATTATATAAGTTGATGTTTCAACCCCTAAATCTGCCATTATAAGCGCTTCCTCAAGACTTTCAAAAAGCTCTTCATCTACCTTCACAAACGTACTGAATACGTTATTCACCTGATTAGTTATAGCCTCCGATGTTTTTTTTAGTCCTGCTTTAAGCTTATCAAAAAATCCCATGTTAAAATCCCTCTCTGTCTTAAAATTATAGTCTTATGAAACCATATCATCTTCTACCTCATCAATATTAAGAGAAAGAGTTTTTGTAACTCCCTTCTCCTGCATTGTTACTCCATAAAGACGATTAACCGCTTCCATAGTTCCTCTTCTGTGTGTTATAACTATAAACTGTGTCTGATCCGTATAATTTTTTAAATACGTTGCAAATCTTGATACATTTATATCATCCAATGCCGCATCAATTTCATCGAGTATACAAAATGGAGTAGGCTTAACCTTTAAAATAGCAAACAGCAAGGCAATAGCAATAAAAGATTTTTCCCCTCCTGAATAGAGATTAATATTTTGCAGCCCCTTTCCCGGAAGCTGTACTTCTATCTCTATCCCGCTTTCAAGCAGATTACTTGGATCGCTCAAATAAAGCCTTCCCTTTCCTCCGCCGAAAAGCTCCGTAAATACCTGCGAAAAGCTTTCGCTTATAATATTAAATTGATTTCCGAAATGCTCCTCCATCAATTCTTCCATAGATGAAATTATTTTCCTGAGATTATCCTTTGATTTTTCCAGATCTTTTTTCTGCGTATTCATAAATTCAAAGCGTTCCTTTTTCTCCCTGTATTCGTCTATGGAATCCATATTCACATGACCAAGAGATTTTATCTGTCCCTTAAGCTCTGACGCGCGCTTTGACGCCTCTTTTTCATTTTCTGTTTCAGTACGCATTTCTGCTGCCGCGCTATATGTAAGCTCATAATTATCCCATAGCCTATTTAATATAGTATCACTTTCGGAGTTTAATTTGACCCGTCTTGTATCAACCCTTGCAAGCTCCTGCTGCAGCTGTATAAGCTTATCGGTAAGATCCTTATTCTCCGCCTGAATCCTTTTTAAGCTATCCACGATTTCTTCTTTTTGCTCGTCTGTCAGCCTTATTTTATCCCTTAACTGCTCGGATATTATTTTTATTTTTTCACTGTCTTTTTCGTATTCCTCTATATTTTTTGAAAGTTCATCATTTCTGTCCAACAGAGTTTGTTTATATTTTAGTTTTTCATCTGTTTCCTTGACAGCCGCCTCATTCTCTGCCTTTGCTGCTTCTATCTTTTCATTCCCTATCTGCAAATCCTTACGAATTTCAGCGAGACGCATTGTTTCATCCATAATAGCCTGCGATTTTTCATCTCGCTTAGAGCTTATATCCGTATATTCAGCGCTCATGCTTTCAATACTATTTTGTATTTCTGCTGTTTCATTCTCAAGACGCCTTATTTCTATCAAAAGCTGAGATGTTTCTTCAGAGGTTATATTAAGCTGCTTATCTATTTGCTCTATCTCATTTTTATAATTCTCTTCGGTGCTTCCTCCTGATTCAAGAACTGTCTGTAAATGCTGACAAGTATTTTCCAGCCTGAGAATTTCATCTTCATATTCCCTTATGACCGGCTCATACGTCTCAAGCTGTTTCTTTACACTGTTAAGCTCATTAATGCTTGTTTCACGTTCTTCTTTTAATTCACGAAGCGCCTGTGTAAGTTTGGCAATATCTTTGCCCAATTCCTTTATTTCTGCCGCTCTCGATATAAGACCGCTTTGCTTGTTGACAGAACCTCCTGACATAGATCCTCCGGCATTGAGAATATCACCCTCAAGAGTTACAACTCTGAATTTATACCCAAAATGTCTGCTTACGGCAATTGCATTGTCTATATTATCAAATACCGCAACTCGCCCCAAGAGACTCTTTATAATGCCGTCATATTTTTTATCGCATCTTACAAGCTCACTTGCAATACCAACAAATCCCTTGCAGTCCTTTACTTGTGCAGCGCTTTCTAAAATTCTTCCACGCACAGACGATACAGGCAGAAACGTTGCTCTTCCTGCCTTTGTACGCCTTAAAAACTCAATTGCAGCTTTTGCATCAGACTCAGATTCAACAATAATATTCTGCAAAGCGCCTCCCAGAGCGGTTTCTATAGCCACAATATACTCTCTCTTTACATCAACCAGTCCGGAAAGCGTTCCATATATTGATAAATTTTTTAGACTGTCCGCCTTCAGCACAGCTTTTACGCTTTTTGCATATCCCGCATAATCATTTTCCATTCCTTCAAGCATACGTTTTTTAGAAGCTTTTGTATTATATTCTACATTTAAATCATTTCCTTGACGATTTATATCGGCAATCTTTTGCTTAAGAAAATTTTCTTTTTCATTATGCTGCTCAACTATTTTAATAAGCTTCTCCCGCTTTTCACGCTTCTGTGCTATTTTTCTTATATTATCTTCTATTTCCTTCTTTGTATCCTCTACGCCTTCATTAAAGCTTTTTATCTCTGCCTGAAGCACTCTTTTTCTGTCAAAAAAGTTTGCCCTAAGCTTTTCAACACCGCTCATTCTCTCTTTTCGCGATGAGGCTTCCGCAAGCTTATCGGCCGCCTCTTCCTTCTTTTTTTCTATATCTTCATGAAGCTTTTCCTGACGCTTGATGATCTCTGAACTTTCATTTTGCATTGTATTGAAATCAGACATTATTCTTTCCGATTCGGCAGTTTTTTCCTTGATTTCATTTTCAAGTTCTTTAATCTCAATAATACGTTCCTTACTTTTTTTATTAAGTAAGTTTATTTCATTTTCTATACGAACCGCCATTTCACTATTATTTTTAATATCATTCTTCGCAATAGAAATATCCTTTTCTATCTCCGCTCCTCTGCTTTCATTATCTATGAGTTCAGAATGCAGCTTTGTTTTTTCTTCATCCATATGCTTCTGTTTTTCATAAAGTGAAGATATTTTTTCTCCGGCCTTTGATTCCTTTTTATTAAGCTCGTCAATCTCACCGCTTACGCTTTCATAAAGCTTATCCGCCTTTTGGGCTTCGTGTTTGTTGCGCTCAAGAGCTATGAGACTTAAATTTACATCTAAAGCTTTAAATTCAGAATATAGTTCCATATATTTTCTTGCTTTTTCGCTTTGCTTCCTAAGCGGTTCTATCTGCCCCTCAAGCTCGTGAACTATATCATTTATACGCACAAGATTCTCTTCTGTACCCGCAAGTTTTCTTTCCGCTTCTTCTCTTTTGTATTTATATTTTGAAACCCCGGCCGCTTCTTCAAAAATGCTCCTTCTGTCCTCCGCCTTTGTAGATAATATCTGGGATACACTTCCCTGACCTATTATTGAATAACCGTCGCGTCCCAATCCTGTATCCATAAAAAGCTCATGTATATCCTTTAACCGGCAATTTGCACGATTTATCTGATACACACTTTCACCGCTCCTAAAAAGCCTTCTTGTTACTGTTATCTCTTCATAATCTATATTAAACAAATGAGTACTGTTGTCTAAAACCAAGCTTACTTCAGCAAAATTCACCGGCTTTCGTGTTTCTGTGCCTGCAAAGATGACGTCCTGCATATTTGAGCCTCTTAGAGATTTTGCGCTCATTTCGCCTATTACCCATCTTATTGCATCTGATATATTGCTTTTTCCACTTCCGTTTGGTCCAACAACACCCGTAGCTCCGTCAGCAAATTCAAGAACTGTTTTATCCGCAAAGGATTTAAATCCCTGTAATTCAAGTCGTTTTAAAAACAAACACATTTCACCTCCCGTTTAGCTAAATCTTTATCCGCGGCAATTTTTACTATAGAATTTTTTTCTCTCTGAATTGCAATAATATTTTTTCTATGATTGCCGACGGCTTTTGAAATTTCTCTTGGATTTACATAAACAGTCGCCTTTACATTATCCGGCACTTCCCGTCTCATTATATCCAAATACACCGCGTTCTCTACAAGCTCACCGAATGAGCTGTGTACCGGTCCTGCTACGACCGATCCGTTCTCACATATTTCATCCGTACTTTGCAAGCCTATTCTTATTACTGTTATCCCATTTTCCTCAAACATCAGCATAATAGTCTTCGCAAGTTCTACAGCTTCATCAAGTGTTTGCGGTTTATATTTATTTTCATTATACATTTTTTCCATAAATGTATCTTTTATTGTTAGCGTAGGATAAATTCTTACAATATCCGGATCCAGCTTTATTATTTCCCTTGCAGTATATATTGATTTTTCGGGAGTATCTCCGGGAAGTCCGGTCATCATCTGAAGCCCCAAAACAAACGGATATTTCCTTATAAGCTTGACCGCATCCCTGACCTGCTGCGCATTATGACCACGGTTTGCCGCCTTGAGTACGCTGTCGTCCATCGACTGAACTCCAAGCTCTATTGTTGTTACTCCATGGTTGTACAGATTGTCCAAAATCTCACGATTTATATAATCGGGACGAGTTGATAAGCGTATACCATGTATTCTGCCGCTTTTTATATAAGGCTGCACAGCATCCATCAATATACTTTGCTCTTCTATTGGTATACCGGTAAAGCTTCCGCCGAAAAACGCTGCCTCGATACTCGCTCCGTTTTCAGGCAGCGTTTCTAAATATTCTTTAATAATCTTTACTACATCATCAGCTGTTACATCTGTTCCGACTCCGGTTATTCGTTTCTGATTGCAAAAAACGCAGTCGAACGGACAGCCGCGGTGAGGAACAAAAATAGGTATATTATATGTTTTCATTTTCTTATCGCCTCAAGAGCCTTCTTTGCGGCATTTTGCTCTGCTTCTTTTTTACTGTGCCCAATACCAAAAGATTTAGATTTTCCGTTTACAACAGCCTCAACCTTAAAGCGTTTATTATGGTCTTGACCGGATTCTTCTATCGTGTTATATGTTACACTGCCGACTCCGTCCTTTTGAACTATTTCCTGAAGCATTGTTTTATAATCGCTATACTTATGTCCGGCAAGGACCTCGTCTATATCATCCCGCATAAGGGGCAAAAGCCATTCCCTCGCCGCTTCCATTCCTCCGTCAAGATAAATCGCCGCAAGTACAGCCTCAAACGCATCAGAAACAACCGATGGTCTGTTGCGTCCCCCGGTAATTTCCTCTCCGCGTCCCAACAAAATTTCACTGCTCAAATCAATCTTTTTTGATATTTCATAAAGCGACTGCTCACATACAAGAGTAGCACGGAATTTAGATAGATCTCCTTCCTGCACTTTTCTCATCCTTCTGAATATATAGTCGCTTATAATAATACTCAAAACCGAATCCCCTAAAAATTCAAGCCTTTCATTATTTTGTGTCCTATGCTCATTTGCATAAGAACTATGTGTAAGGGCATTTTTTAATAAACGCTCATCTTTAAATGTATAACCTATTTTTCTTTCTGCTTGATTCATATTTCCTCCATTTTTCAGATAACATCGGAAAATATGTTTTTATACCGATAAATATCATTTTACCGACATAAAAGCATATTTTCACATATACACAATCAGAGGGTGCCGTTTGGCATCCTCTGATTTATACGGATTAATCGTGATATTTTTTAAATACAATTGTCGCATTGTGTCCGCCAAAACCAAGTGAATTAGACATCGCATATTCAACATCCTGTTCACGTCCGGTATTCGGTACTATATCAAGATCACATTCCGGATCAGGTGTTACATAATTGATTGTTGCCGGAATATAGCTGTCTTCAATAGCCTTAGCACAAACTATCGCTTCAACTGCTCCCGCAGCGCCAAGCATATGCCCCGTCATAGACTTTGTAGAGCTTACCGCAACCTTATATGCCGCATCTCCAAATACCTGCTTGATTGCCATTGTCTCAAATTCATCATTATACTTTGTCGATGTTCCGTGAGCATTTATATATGTTATGTCCTCCGGAGTAATGCCTGCATCCTTTATTGCAAATTCCATTGCTTTTGCACCGCCTTGACCACCCGGAAGAGGACTTGTCATATGATAAGCATCATCTGTAGCTCCGTAGCCTACCATCTCACATATAATATGCGCGCCTCTTGCCTTTGCGTGTTCAAGCTCCTCGAGTACAAGGAATGCTGCTCCTTCACTAAGAACAAAGCCGTCGCGGTTAGCATCAAACGGGCGTGACGCATGAAGCGGATCATCATTATTTGTTGACATAGCTTTCATTGAACAAAAACCAGCAAACGCTGTCGGACTTACCGTAGCCTCACATCCGCCGGCAAGAATAATATCATTATCTCCGTATTTAATATGTCTGAAAGCTTCTCCAAGAGCGTTTGTACTCGATGCACAAGCTGTTACTATATTCTCATTTACTCCCTGGAGCTTAAAGCGCATTGCAATCTGAGCCGGCGCCATATTTCCTATCATCATAGGGATAAAGAACGGACTTACTCTGCCCGGACCTTTTTTCTCAAGATTCGAATGCTGTTCTTCAAAAGTAGATATACCGCCTATACCTGTTCCGGTTATAACGCCTACACGCCATGGGTCTTCTTTTGACATGTCTATTGCAGCGTCGTGAAAAGCTTCGTCCGCAGCTGCAATTGCATACTGAGTAAAGAGATCCATTTTTCTCGCGTCCCTTTTGTCAACGTACTTCAGTATATCGAAATCCTTTACCTCTCCTGCGATCTGTGTTTTATAGCCCTCAGCATCAAAATGCGTAACGCGTCCAATTCCGCATACGCCGTCCTTTATTCCCTGCCAAAAGGTCTTCGCATCGTTACCTATAGGAGTAACAGCGCCTATACCCGTTACAACAACTCTTTTCATTTATTATCCTCCATATTGTCAGAAATTATACTTTTTCATTCCACACTATATCTATATAAATACAGCACCTCTCATCAGATACCGTAAAATCATTTTTAATAACATAATACCGGCTATCCTGTATTTCACCATATATGGCAATAATACAGGATTACCGGTCAAATTCAACGCTTACGCATTTTCTTTAATATAGTTAACCGCATCACCTACTGTGCTGATCTTTTCTGCCTGATCATCCGGAATTTCAATATCAAATTCTGTCTCAAGACCCATGATAAGTTCAACTATATCAAGCGAATCTGCACCAAGATCATCTACGAAAGATGACTCCAAAGTAATTGACGACTCATCTGCACCAAGCTGATCGACGATAACTGCCTTTACTCTGTCAAAATATTCACCCATCTGCTGCACACCCCCTTTCACTGTTACTAAATCCTTTTGGATATTATTAATATATTAATATAGTTTTAATATATCTATGATATTATACTACATAACAAGCCCGCCGTCAACATTTATTACCTGACCCGTCACATAATTTGACATATCGGATGCTAAAAAGGCTACAACATCAGCAATATCGTCAGTTTCACCAAATTTTCCAAGCGGAATTGAGTCAAGGTACTTTGCTTTTACGTCATCAGAAAGAACATCTGTCATTGCTGAACGTATAAAACCTGGCGCAACTGCATTGCATCTGATACCTCTTGAAGCAAATTCTTTTGCCGTTGTTTTAGTAAGGCCTATAAGTCCTGCTTTAGATGCGACATAATTAGCTTGTCCTGGATTTCCCATAACTCCGACAATAGATGAAATATTTATTATCGAGCCTTTTCTCTTCTTCATCATCGGTCTTACAACTGTTTTTATGCAGTTAAACGCACCTTTAAGGTTTATATCCATAACCATATCCCAGTCCTCCTCGCTCATGCGAAGCATAAGACCATCACGAGTAATTCCGGCATTGTTTACAAATATATCTACACCGCCAAAAGTTTTGACTGTTGTATCAACAAGATTTTTTACATCTTCTATATTTCTGACATCGCCCTTCACTACTATTGACTCAACTCCAAGAGCTTTGACTTCCTCACATGTTTCGTCAGCATATGTAGATGATGGAATATCATTTATAACAACATTTGCGCCTAAAGACGCAAGCTTCATTGCAATTGCCTTTCCGATTCCTCGTCCGGAGCCTGTTACTATTGCTGTTTTACCCTTTAACATTACAATCCTCCAATTATTATTTACCTAAACCTGCAAGTGTTTTTTCGAGCGACGCCATATCCTCAACATTAAATATCTTAACATCTCTTGAAATCTTTTTTACAAAGCCGCTCAAAGCCTTTCCGGGACCCACTTCAATAAATGTATCAACCCCGTCAGAGATCATTTTTCTTATTGAATCCTCCCAAAGAACTGAATTGGAAACCTGTTCAACCAAAAGACGCTTTATATCATCCTTCGACTTTATATAATCAGCGGTAACATTTGTTATTACAGGAATCTGCATATCATGTATCTCTACGTTTTCAAGCTCTTTTCCAAGCTTTTCTCCTGCTCCTTTAAGCATTGCACAGTGGAACGGAGCAGATACAGGAAGCATAAGTGCTCTCTTTGCGCCCATTTCCTTTGCATATTCACAGCACTTCTCTACAGCCGCAACCTCTCCTGATACTACGATCTGTCCCGGACAATTAAAATTAGCACCAGTACATATTCCGATTTCCGATGCCTTTTCGCAGCATTCTCTTACCTGATCAGCATTAAGAGCTATTATGGCTGCCATTGCACCCTTACCAACAGGTACTTCTTCCTGCATATATTTTCCTCTCTTTTTAACGAGTCGTACGGCATCCTTAAAATCAATCGAACCAGATGCAACATGAGCTGTATATTCGCCAAGGCTTAATCCTGCAACCACATCAGGACGCACACCTTTTTCTTCAAGAACTCTCAGGGCTGCAACACTCATTGTAACAACAGTAGGCTGAGTATTTTCGGTTATCATAAGAGTCTCTTTATCACCGTTAAAAATCATATCCTTTATATCAAAGCCTACAGCCTCGCATGCCTCATCAAATGTCTTTGCGGCACACTCAAAATTCTCTGCAAGCTCCTTGCCCATTCCCGGTGCCTGCGCGCCTTGTCCGGCAAATATAAACGCTATCTTACCCATTTAATATACCTCACTTACTCATCTTTACGGATATTCCCTCAAGAATATCCTCCACACCTTCAAAATAACTTCTGATTATGTCTGCGCATGGTTCAATCTTATTTACCATAGCCGCACTCTGACCTGCCATAAGCGAACCCGTCTGAACATCACCTTCGGCAAATGCTCTCCTGAGACCGCCCACACCGAGATTTTCAATTTCTTCCTTTGAAGCGCCTGCCGCCTCAAGCTTAGCATATTCCCTTGTAAGCTTGTTTTTTAAGGCTCTTACCGGTGCTCCTGTTGAGCGTCCTGTTACAACCGCGTCACGATCCTTAGCCTTTAACACAGCATCCTTATAATTCTGATGCGCTATACATTCCTCTGAACATATAAAACGTGTTCCTACCTGTATTCCGTCAGCTCCCAGCGCAAAAGCTGCCACAGCGCCTCTGTTATCCGCAATTCCCCCCGCTGCGATAACCGGAATATTAACTGCGTCAACGACCTGCGGAACAAGACACATTGTCGTGATCTCACCTATATGTCCGCCTGACTCGGTACCTTCCGCTACTACGCCGTCAACTCCGTCCTTTTCCATCTTCTTTGCCATTGCAACACTCGCGATAACAGGGAATATCTTAATTCCCGCCGCCTTTAGATCCGGAATATATTTTCCGGGATTTCCGGCTCCCGTCGCAACTACAGCCGGCTTTTCCTCAAGAACTACCTTCATAACCTCTTCAGCAAAAGGCGACATAAGCATTACATTAACTCCAAACGGCTTATCCGTCATCTCTCTGCATTTTTTTATCTGCTCACGAACTACCTCTGCCGGCGCTCCGCCTGCGGCTATAATACCCAGACCGCCTCCGTTTGAAACTGCAGCAGCTAGCTCAGCCGTCGCAACCCAAGCCATTCCTCCCTGTATAACGGGATATTCAATTCCAAGTAATTCACAAAGTCTTGTTTTCATATTCCAATCTCCTCTGCTTACCATTCAATCACACAAGCTCCATATGTCAGACCTCCGCCGAAGCCGACCAACACAACCTTATCGCCTTTTTTTATTCTTCCGGTCTCAACAGCCTCACAAAGCGCTACAGGTATACATGAAGCCGATGTGTTTCCATATTTCTCAACCGTCAATATTACCTTATCCTTATCTATTCCCATACGCTTTATTGCGCTGTCAACAATCCTGTAATTAGCCTGATGCGGCACAACAAGAGCAATATCATCATAAGTAAGTCCTGCCTTATCTAACGCTCTCTGCGATGAATCAGCCATTGCCTTTACGGCAAATTTCATGACTGACTGTCCTGCCATCCATATTGTATCCTTCTTATGAGCCACTCGCTTTTCAATCTCTTCCTCGTCATTTCTGTACGCAAGGCTTGTAATAGCCATGCCGCTTTCTCCGTCCGCGCCCATGTCAACGCTTATAATTCCCGTTTCATCCGATGCTTGTACAATCGCAGCTCCTGCTGCATCACCGAACAGCACACAAGTAGCTCTGTCTGAATAGTCTACCGCCTTTGATAAAGCGTCCGCACATACAACCAAAACAGTTTTATACATTCCTGTCTTTATAAACTGATCCGCTATTCCAAGTCCTACCGGAAAGCTTGAGCAAGCCGCATTATAATCAATTGCCATTGCATTTTTAGCGCCTATATGTGCCTGAAGCACACATGCGCATGACGGTGTAAAATAATCCGGGGTAACGGTAGCAAAAAGTATCAAGTCTATATCTTCGGGACTGATTCCTGCATTCTTCATAGCCTCTTCAGATGCTTTTGCAGCCATATCTGTAGTATACTCGTCATCAGCACTTATATGACGCGTTTTTATTCCTGTTCTTCTTGTTATCCATTCATCGTTGGTATCAACTATTGATTCCATGTAGGCATTATCATAAATTTTTTCAGGTAAATAGTGTCCCAAACCGATAATTTTGGCATTAGCCATTTGATTCCCCTCCGTTAACCTCATTTATATTTTTAACAATGTCTTCTATAACATTTGTTTCTACAAATTTTTTTGCCTGCTTTACCGCATTATACACAGCAATAGCATCAGATGATCCATGTCCTTTTATAACAGGCTTTTTTGTACCTAACAGCGGCGCACCGCCATATGAGCGGTAATCCATCATGCTCTTTAACTCTTTGACGCCTTTTAAAGAAAGAAGTCCGCCTATTTTAGTCAAAAAGCTCTTCATAAACATGTCTCGTACTAAATTCCCGACAACATGTCCCATGCCCTCTATTGTCTTCAATATAACATTACCGACAAAACCATCGCACGTAATAACATCGGCAGTTCCTTCCATTACATCTCTGCCTTCTATATTTCCGATAAAATTAAAAGAAGCCTGCTTCATAAGAGGATAGGTATGCTTTGTAAGCTCATCACCTTTACCTTCTTCCTCTCCGTTAGACATTAACCCAACTGTTGGATTTTCAATACCGACAACATTTTTCATGTATATACTGCCCATCAATCCAAATTGTACAAGATTCTCTGCCTTACAATTAGTATTTGCTCCTGCATCTATCAAGAGTTTTGCTCCTCTTGCAGTCGGAAGCAGAGTCGCAAGTGCCGGACGCAGCACACCTTTTATTCTGCCTACGATCAAAAGTCCGGCTGCGAGCAGCGCTCCTGTATTTCCACATGCAAGCAACGCATCTCCTCCGCCGTTTTTTAACAGATTTGCAGCTACGACTATCGAAGAATTTTTTTTGCTTCTAACCGCTTTCGCCGGTTCTTCATGATTTGTTATAACCTCATCCGCATTAACAATTTCTACTCTTTTATGCGGATAATCATATTTTGAAAGCTCTTTTTTTATAACATTCTCTTTTCCAACGAAAACTATATCCACATCAAAATCATTTATTGCTTTAACGGCGCCTTCTATCTGCGCCTGCGGAGCATTATCTCCACCCATGGCATCAATTATTATCTTCAAGATTATTCCTTCCCGGCGACATCAGTCCTGAACCGCAAGACTAAATTTTCCTCTGAACACCTCTGTCATATTCGCCTTTATAAAAACATGTACTATAAAATCTTTTTCTTTTTCTCTGATGACTTCCGAGCGCGCAATAAGACGCTCTCCGGAATGCACCTCCGTTATATATTTTACGTTTGCCACCTTTATAAGCGCCGCTTTAGCATTTACAACGCTCAACGCTAAATTTTCTGCAAACGCATATATAAACTGGCTCTTGACAATCTCCGTTCCTTCAAACAGCATTGAAGCATTAGTTTCCAGAACCGATATTCCATTATGGTATAAATCCAGATCCAGCACTTCTCCGGTCTTAATATTAAGCCCTTCTTTTGCTGCCGTCTTTATTCGCTCGCGATATTGGGCAATCCCAAGTTCTGCCCTATCAAGCCGTATTGTTGCAACGCTTACTCCGCATAGCTGTGCAAGATTATCATCCTTCAGAAAGGGATTTTCGCCGAGCATTTTTATAATATATTCATGGCGTTCTTTTTTATCCATAGCCTCGACCCCTTTCAAATAGGATTGTTAATACCTATTAGTATCAGGTACTAAACAGTATATATTGATTATATACTATGATACGATAGATTGCAATACCTTCTTTTATATTTCTAAAAAAATTGTTAATTATGCTGAATATTTACCGATAATTATGTATTATATCACAAGAATATTTACTATACCTGTAACATTTTTGCAACATTGCAGGTGTTTTTGTATCAAAAATGAAATATTCCTAAAAAAGAAGACATACCCTCAGATATGTCTTCTTAAAGTCAAATTATATTATTCAGCGTCGGTATTTGTCATTTCCTCAACTTCTACAGTGGGATCTGTCGAATAAACAAGAGCCTCTCCTTCTGCAGGAGCATCATCCTCTTTAGCTGCCTCTTCCTCTTCTTTTTTCTGCTGCAAAAGCGCGCGAATCGAAAGAGATATCTTCTTTTCATCCCAATCAACATCGGTTACCTTTACCTCAACTTCCTGACCTATTGTCAAAACGTCTTCAGGCTTACCGATTCTTCTGTCTGCGATTTGAGAAATATGAATAAGACCATCAACTGTCGGAATAATCTCAGCAAATGCACCGAACGGCATCATTCTTACAATCTTAACCTTTATAACATCTCCGACATGAATCTTATTCTGTGCTATTACCCACGGATTGTCCTCTATTTTCTTGAAACCAAGAGAAATCTTCTTTGTTTCAGGGTTCATATCCTTAATGTAAACATCAAGAACATCACCTACAGAAACAACCTCCGAAGGATGCTTTATTTTATTCCATGACAGCTCGCTGATGTGTACAAGACCGTCCACGCCGCCGATATCAACAAACGCGCCGAACGAAGTCAAAGACTTTACAGTACCCTGATATCTCTTTCCGATCTCAGCCTCTGCCCAGAACTTCTCTTCCTTCTCTTTTCTTGCAGCCTCAAGAATTACTCTTACCGAACCGATAACTCTTCTTCTTCTTTCATCGATCTCGATAATCTTAAAATCAACTGTTGTACCAACAAGGGTCGAAAGATCCTGCACGAATCTCTCTGATGCCTGACGAGCGGGAATAAATACCTGCGAGCCTTCTGTCAAAGCGATAACGCCGCCTTTGACTGCCTTAATAATTTTACCGGAAAGAACCTGTCCTTCCTCGTAAGCCGTTTTGATTTTGTTCCAGCTTTCCATAGCTACCAATTTCTTTCTTGATAAAACTACTTTTCCCTCTCCATCATTTACGCCTACAACGTAAACCTTGATCGTATCGCCTTCTTTTACAACATCAGACGGCTTAAGTGACGGATCATCTGTAAGCTGGTCAGCGGCAAGCTGTCCGTTATACTTGAAGTCGCCCAAATCAACGATAACTTCATTGTTACGAACCTCAATAACCGTTCCTTCCACAATCTGTCCGTTTGTGAGAGTCTTTGACGAATACTGCTCAATCAAATCAGCAAAGCTCTCTTCATTCTGTAAATTTTCACTCATAGCCTTTACTACCTCCTCGATAATACGACCCGGTGTCGACGCCCCGGCCGTAATACCTATATTTTTATATCTTTTGTGAGGAACCTCCTCACGGGTTTCTATGTGATAGGTTTCCGAACAGTTCTTCTCGCAGATCTCATAAAGCTTTCTTGTGTTGGAGCTTTGTCTGCCTCCCACAACAATCATGCAGTCAGATTTCTTTGAAAGTTCCTCTGCTTCCGTCTGCCTATCCTTCGTCGCACTACATATTGTATCAAATATTAGGGGTGAATTGCAAGCTTTTTTTATATTTTGTACGATTTCACTAAAAATTTCTTTATTTATTGTGGTTTGTGCTACAATACAAAGCCTCTTTTTTGACAATTTTTTGTCAATTTCCGCATTTTTACCGTAAATTATGACAGCACTGTTTTCACACCATCCGTTAATTCCAATAACTTCCGGATGAGTTTCGTCACCGATTATGACAATTTGATAACCTTCGTCATAGTATTTCTTTACGATTTTATGGATCTTTGACACAAAAGGACACGTTAAATCAATAAACTTTCTGTCACCTATTTCATCATAAACCGCTTTTCCTACACCATGTGCACGTATAACTATCGTATAATCCTCAGGAACCTGTGAAGGTGAGTCATAAGCATACACACCCTTATCAGCTAAATCCTCTATAACCTGCCTGTTATGGATTATTGCTCCCAATGTGGCTATTTTTTCACCCCGGTTCACAGCTTCATAAACATTATCTACTGCACGCTTTACTCCATAACAAAATCCTGCTGTCTTTGCAACCGTAATTTCCATATATTCTCCTTAATCTGCCTTATATGACCATACAGTATCGAGTATCCCATCCGCCAGCTCCTGAAGCTGTACTCCGTCAATCCGTTTTCCGTAATATTCTTCAAGCGATATAGGTTTGCCTATTGTCACTGTTATTTTGTGCATCCATTTATATTGTCCGCTTATATACATCGGTACAACCGGCACCTTTGCTCTTTGCGCAATCATAGCCGCTCCCGGCTTCGCTTTTCCTTTTTTACCATTTTTCATTCTGTGTCCTTCCGGAAACATTAAAAGAACTCTGCCGTCATTCAATATCTTGAACGCTCCCTTTACAGCACCGACATCTCCTCCGCCTCTGCGAATAGGAAATGCGCCTAATCCGCTTATTATTTTCCCAAATATCGGATTTTTAAACAGCTCTTCCTTCGCCATAAATGTAAGGTGTCTTGGACAAGCCAATCCCGCTATGACAGGATCCCAGTTTGAGCGATGATTCACTGCAAGGATACATCCTCCTTCAAGAGGCATATTCTCTCTGCCGATATAGCATATCCTAAAAACAAATATCATAACAAAACGCACAATCCATAAAGCAATATTATAAAACATTGTTATTCCCCCATATCGTTACATTACAGCCTCTGCCATCTCAGTTACCTTTTTTACCACTTCATCAAATGTCATTCCCGTTGTATCTAACAGCACAGCGTCAGGAGCCTGTCTAAGCGGCGCTTCCTCTCGTTCCGAGTCATTCCTATCCCTGTACTCTATTTCACGTTTAAGCTCTTCAAAATCGCATTTAACGCCCTTCTCGGTCATTTCATTAAAGCGTCTTGACGCTCTCTCATCAACTGAAGCCGTAAGAAAAATTTTCACCTGAGCCTTTGGCAGCACATGGTTACATATGTCCCTGCCGTCCATTATTACATTTGCATTTTTAGCCATTTCCTGCTGCATTGACACAAGTTTTTTTCTTACTTCAGAAATCACTGCCACATCAGAAGCTCCGACAGATACCTGCTCTGTCCTTATTTCACCTGATACATCCTCTCCGTTGAGATAAATGTGCTGCGTTTCCTGCAAATATTTTATTTCTATTTCAGCATCTTTAAGAGCTTCAACTACTTTTTCCGGTTCTTTTCTGCAATCGATACCGCGTCTTATTGCATTCAATGCGACAGTTCTATACATCGCTCCCGTATCTATGTACACAAATCCGAGCTTCTTTGCAACAGCTTTTGAAACACTGCTTTTGCCAGCTCCGGCCGGTCCGTCAACCGCTATTGATATATAATCCATAATTCTTTCTCCAAAATTTATCAATTGTTCTTATTTAATCAAATCAGGTCTTAGAGCTTTTGCACCCCGCAAATATACCGGAACCATGTCCGAATTTTTCTTTTCGGTATTAGTATGTATAATAATTCTTATACATTTCGTCAAAGCCCCTTCTATTTCCGGCTCCGCCATATCTAACAGCGGAACATCTGTATACCCAAGCTGACGAGCTGCTCTTGCAGGAAAAGCCTTATCAATATCCGGTGTAATTGTAAATATCATATCTATAAGATCTTCCTTTTCAAGCGCGTTCTCTTTTATTATTTCCTCAAGAAGTTCCTTTGTATTTTCAAGAATCTCCTTTTCTTCATTATGCTCTACCGTTGTTGCTCCTCTAACTGCTCTTACTGCCATATTATTTCTCTCCTTTGTTATAAAAATTCAGACCGCTCTATGCCCAAGTCCTATTACCACATCATTAAGATTAAGCAGACTTACCGTAAAAAACAGACATACGCTTATATGAGAACCGTGTCTCGCTATACCTATCTTTCCTCCTATATTAAGTCCCACACACTTATCAATAATCTGCTGCAAGGCTTCATGAGCAGCTCCTGCCACAGCTCCTTCTTCGGCATGACTTTCATCTATAAGTCCTTCTCTTTTAGCCGCAACAACTGCTCTCTCAAGAATTTTAGATACAGCGCTTCCAAAATCACTTCCAAAGTCTACAGCTACTGTCTTTATATTATCTTTAAAAAATTTATTTTTAAGCTCTGCTTCCGCAGTTCTGTCTCTGGTCAATGCCATCTGTATTGCTGCTGAGCATATATCTTTACTTCCGAAATCATTCATTCGCATCCTCCTCCGCTGCTGATATTCCCGCTAAATATCCAGTCGAAAACGCAGCCTGTAAATTAAATCCTCCTGTATATCCATCTATATCTATGACCTCTCCCGCGAAGTATAATCCCTTTACTTTTTTGGATTCCATAGTAGATGGATCTATTTCAGAAACCTTTACTCCTCCAGAAGTTATAATTGCTTCTTCTATCGGACGAAAACCTTTTATAGTTAATTTAAAATGCTTAAGCGTATAAATAAGCGACGCTCTTTCCTCTCTTGTGATATCGCATACGGGTTTATGCGGATCTATTTCCGAAATTTTCAATACTACCGGTATAAGCGCTTTAGGCATCAGCTCATCAAGACTATTGCAGATATGTTTTTTTCCTGCTTTTTCAAAATCTCTTATTATTCTATGCTTAAGCTTATCCTCACTCAGTGCCGGTTTTAAATCGATCTCAGCCGTATAGTTCTTCCCTTGTTTTAAATGTGCAGACATCGATAAAACTATAGGTCCCGATATTCCAAAATGCGTAAAAAGCATCTCTCCGAAATCCTCATACACTTTTTTATGTTTTTCATCATATGCAGTTATATTCACATTCCGCAAGGAAAGTCCCATAAGCTCTTTTACAAATTGCTCTTCCGTTTCAAGCGGTACAAGCGAAGGTGTTATTTCCGTAACTTTATGTCCCGCCTGCTTGGCAAATCTATATCCATCACCGGTAGATCCTGTTTTTGGATATGATTTTCCTCCGGTGCATACTATTACTTTATCGCCATAAATATCCCTATCCGGTGTCCTTACACCGCATATTTTGTTATCCTTTATTATCAGCTCTTTAACCCTTGAATGTACAAGCTCAACATTTGGCTGTATAGCATATTTTTTTAAAGAATCAACGACATCCTTAGACCTGTCACTCACCGGAAATACTCTGCCTCCGCGCTCTACCTTGGTTTTCGTGCCCATGCGCTCAACAAGATCTATGATATCTGTATTGGTAAAAGTATAAAGCGCACTATATAAAAACTTTGCATTCGTAGGATACATTCCTATCATATCCTGTGTTTCGGCAATATTGGTAATATTACATCTTCCCTTGCCTGTTATAAGCAGCTTTTTACCTATAATATCATTTCTCTCTATTAATATAACCTTATCAGCTTTCTTCGCGGCAGTTCCGGCTGCAAGCAGCCCTGCCGCTCCTGCTCCAATAACAATTATCGTCATTTTACACTCCATGTATTTGCCTGTCTGTAAAATCCGCTTACAGTCGGATTTAGCTCTGTTTTAAGCTTAGCGCCGCAAATCACGCTCTCCTTTGCATAGTAAAGCGGTGTAAAAGGCATATCCTCTGTCAGTTTTGTTCCAAGCTGTATAAACAGCTGCTTCTTTTGCTCCGCATCACCTGTCATACCGATATGTGATATTATAGTATCTACATCAGCATTGCTGTACGAAAAATAATTTCCGTATCCTGTAAGCGGCGTTAAATCCTGATTTGCGCCTATTTCCGTTTCACCAATAAACATATCAAAATCATGCGCCTCTACGCGCGCTGCATAAAGATTATATGATAGCGCCTCTACTGTAACTTCTATTCCATGCTTTTCCAAATCCTCTTCTAATTGACTTGCCGTCTGCATTTTTTGATAATTATCCGAATTTACCAACAGCTTAAGGGTTAAAGTCTTACTTACTCCATTTACAGTCCTTGTATACCTTTTCCCGTCATATTCCCAGTTGTCCTTTTTCAAATATTCGTTCGCCTTTTCATACTCATCCCTTAAAACAGGCGAAGCATCATAATATACATATGACGAAGGATTGAATGGAATATCCACAGGCACAACTCTCGAGTAGAGCTTTGTCGAAGCCAGCTTCTCTTTATTGATAAGATTCGACACAGCAATTCTCGTTGCTGCTCCGCTCAAATTTTCCGATTGTAAGTTGAATCCAAGATATGTCATTCTGTTTGAAGTATAATCATATGTCTTGACATTTCCTCTGGGCATTTCCGTTGTAATATCAACCATTTTACTTGTTATAAAGTCTATTTCGCTTGCCTCGAACATTGAATAGCATTTATTTACATCCGGGATCTTCAATATATTTATAGAATCAACCACAGCTCTTACATTATGATAGCTGTCAAAAGCATAGAGCATATACTCATCTGTTCCGGTTTTTCCATAATAATAATACGGACCAGTTCCAACCGGAGTATAGTTTAAAGTAACATTCATCGGAGTCTGATACTTTATTATTGGAAATGTCAAAAGTGATACAAAATCCGGTATGCTTCTTTTTAATACAAATCTAACCCTATTATTACCCATTGCCCGACATTCCGATATATCCGATACCATAGACGAATATACCGTCGAATTAAGACGCAGCTGATTAACTGTGTATTCTACGTCATATGAATCAAAGCTGCTCCCATCGTGCCACACAATACCCTCTCTAAGATTTACCTCTATCGTTTTTCCATCCGGACTTATTGAATAATCATTTGCTAAAACCGGTACTGCTTCCATATTCTCATTAATTTCAAACAACGGCTCATAGACAAGCTGCATTGCTTCTCTTACCATTTCTGATTGTGTAAGAATTGGATTCCATGTGTCAATATCTGTTACACCAAGCGATAAGCTGTTCGTCACTTCTGCCTCTTGCGCAGATACTGTTGATTCAGGAGCCGGTGCTTCTGTCGCAGACAAATTTTTGATTTGATTAATAGTTTGATCTATATTTGATTTAACAAAGCTTTTCATAGCATCCCATCTTGCACAGCCGGAGACCTGAACAAGTATAGCCACTGCACAGCAAATCATAATTATTTTTTTCCTCATCACACCACCCTATTCATCAGACAAGCTGTATAAATGCTCCAAGATTTCCTCTTTTGCCTTTTGTTTTACGATGTGAAAACAGCAGCTCAGAATTACAGCAAGTGCATATTCCGCAGTCATCTATTTTATCACCCTTGATTCCTTCTTCTATTAACTGTTTGTAGATGGCTCTCTGCATACTTACATGATATTTTTCACCGTATTTTTCAACAACATTTTCTCCAAATTCATTTATAAACCGGTCTGCCACATCGTCTCCCACCTCAAAGCATTCTATTTGTATGGAAGGTCCTATAGCTACCAATATATCCTCAGGCTTTGAACCGTACTCATCTATCATTTTCCTTACAGTACTTGCTCCTATGCGCTTCACCGTACCTCTCCAGCCGGAATGAGCAAGAGCAGCAACTTTTTGCACAGGATCCAGAAAAAATAACGGAGTACAGTCTGCCGCAGTAACACAAAGTGCAATATCTGTCTTATCCGTTATCAGCGCATCTGCACTTTCAAAACGATTCTCATATAGTATTCCATTGCCTTTATCCTCAGCTTTCGGTGCATATACTATATCCTCGTGAACTTGTTTTGATAAAACAACATCCTTATAATCTATACCCAAAGCGCCGGTTATGCGCTTATAATTCTCTAAAACATTTTCATGACTGTCATCACAATGCCATCTTAAATTCATCGATTCATAACAGCCCTCGCTTACACCGCCGTAACGGGTTGAAAAGCCGACACGCACAATTCCTGTCGACTCCAGCTCCGTCGGCACATAATATTTTATATTACCCTTTTCCCTTAATTCAAACATTTCTTCTAAACCAATTATAGACAGCTTCCGCCGCCTTCATATTCATTCCTTCAACATCAGCAAGCTCTGAAAGCTCTGCTTTTTTTATATTCTCTACCGATAAAAATTTTGCAAGAAGCTCTTTTCTTCGTTTTTCTCCTATTCCCGGAATATCATCAAGCTCAGAATCTATTGCAGAATGCAGCTTTCTATGATATGATATCGCTGTACGGTGTACTTCATCCTGTATATATGTTATAAGCTTAAAAACCGCTCCTGTTGGACTCAAGCCCACTTCACCATTAACTCCAAGCAGCGCCCTTGTACGATGACGTTCGTTCTTTACCATACCAAAACATGGTATATCAACTTCAATCTGTTCAAAAAGCTCCGTAATAGTCGATAAATGCCCCTTTCCGCCATCAAGAAGTATCAAATCCGGAAGCGGCAAAAACTTTGCTTCATGGCGATTCATTTTTCCATTTTCTATAAGATACTCTTCCTCTGAAGCATGACGTATACGCCTATATATAACTTCTCTCATTGCTGCGTAGTCATCAGCTCCGTCAAAGGATTTTATTTTAAATATTCTGTATTTCCTTTTCGCCGGCTTTCCGTTTTCAAAAACAACCATCGCTCCAACATTATCTTCACCTTGTATATTGGAAATATCATAAGCCTCTATACGCATAGGTATATTTTCCAAACCGGCTGCTTCCTGAAGTTTTTCAAGAACTGTGTTTTTTTCATGTTCCTTCATAACTTTAACGTTATGATTATCAAGAGCTGTCTGTGCATTCTTATGGACCATCTCCATAAGATGATGCTTTTCTCCGCGCTTAGGCGATGAGATTCTTACTCTTCTTTTCTTGATTCCGGAGAGCCACTCTTCTATCGTTTCTTTATCCTCTATTTCTGTTTCTGTAAGTATCTCGGGAGGAATATATTCTGCTGAGTCATAAAACTGCTTTACAAAATCTGTTAATATTTCACTCTCTTCCGAATTTGCCGAGTTATCGATTTTATAGCTCTCGCGCCCAAGAATTTTTCCTCCGCGCACAAAAAACACTTCACAAAAAGAAATATTATTTCCCTTCGCAAGCGCTATTACATCATGATCAGACTGCTTATCAGCATTTATTACTTTTTGCTTTTCCTCAATCTCTTCTATAGCGCGTATCTTATCTCTTAATGCAGCAGCCTTTTCAAATTCAAGCTTTTTTGACGCCTCACGCATCTGCTGTGTCAGATCCTTAATGAGTCCATGACAATTTCCGTCAAGAAAACGGCATATCTGATAATATATCTGGCGGTATTCATCCTGAGACACTTTTCCTGTACACGGGGCAAAGCAATTATTTATATGATAATTAAGACAAGGTCTGCCACGTCCGATATCCTGAGGGAATCGTCTGTTACATGTCGGAGGCTTAAACAATTTCTGTATTATATCAATCGTATTTTTTAATGTTCCTCCGCCTACATACGGACCATAATATTTTGCTCCGTCCTTTTTTAATTTTCTTACCTTTAAAAGCTTAGGATATGGTTCATTTATAGTTATTTTTATATATGGATAATGCTTATCATCCTTGAGTAATATATTATATTTTGGTTTATGCTTCTTTATGAGATTACATTCAAGCGCAAGCGCCTCCGCCTCCGTGTCCGTAACTATATATTCAAAATACGCTATATTACCAACCATTGCTCTTACCTTTGGCGTATGGTTTGCACTGTTCTGAAAATACTGCCTTACTCTGTTTTTCAATATCTTTGCTTTTCCGACATATATGATCGTTCCCTCTTTGTCGTGCATTAGATATACGCCCGGAGCATTGGGAAGATTTTTTAATTCCGTATCAAAATCGAACATATTCTCCCTTTAACAAAATAACTCTACACAGATACATATGCACCCTTGTAGAGTTATTATCACTTTTTCCAAATTAAATTATTCCGAGAAGTTTGATTCAATCAACCCAACCAGAGTGCTTACTGCTTCGGCTTCATCTGAGCCGTCTGCAATAATATTAATCTTCGTTCCCTTTACAATGCCAAGCGATAAAACGCCCAAAAGACTCTTAGCGTTTACTCGTCTTTCATCTTTCTCTACCCAGATCGATGACTTAAATTCATTTGCTCTCTGAATAAAGAACGTTGCAGGTCTGGCGTGCAAACCAACTGAATTTTGTACTGTGACTTCGTTAGAAACCATAACAAGTGCCCCCTCGTTTATTCTTCGTATTATAAATTTAGATTCTTATTTTTCAGGTGCATATGGCTTATGCACATTCAATTATAAGTAACTTATATATATAATACTACTTTAAAACCGCTTTCGTCAATAGATTTTCCCCAAAATTTTTATTTTTAGTAAACATATCCTTAAAGGACATCATTTTCAACGGGAAATTCGTCAATTTCAACTGTTGAATCACCGGTTTCAACAGCGGCATCGATATCGTTGTTGTCCTTTGCATCACCTTTAGTCTCAACGATACCCTTTTTATCGTCTACATTAAGTATTTCTCTTACCTGTTTTTCTATATTATCTGTAAATTCAGTATTTTCAACCATATATTTACGTACATTGTCACGTCCCTGACCGATCTTCTCTCCGTTATATGAAAACCAAGCCCCCGCTTTTTTGATGATTCCGTAATTAACAGCCACGTCAAGAATATTTCCCTCTCTGGATATACCATGTCCGTAAAGTATATCAAATTCAGCCTCTTTAAACGGAGGAGCGACCTTATTCTTTACAACCTTTACTCTTGTCTTGTTTCCTACAAGCTCTGTTCCATTTTTTATCGCCTCTTGTTTACGAACATCAAGGCGTACAGAAGCAAAAAACTTAAGCGCTCTTCCTCCCGGAGTGGTTTCGGGATTACCATACACCACGCCAACCTTTTCTCTGAGCTGATTTATAAATATAACCGCAGTTCCCGACTTTGATATAATAGCGGTAAGCTTTCTCAATGCCTGCGACATAAGACGTGCAAGCAAACCTACGTGACTATCGCCCATTTCTCCGTCAATTTCCGCTTTAGGAACCAACGCCGCAACAGAATCTATAACTATCACGTCAAGCGCTCCGCTTCGCACAAGAGCCTCGCATATATCCAAGGCCTGCTCTCCTGTATCCGGCTGAGCAACGATAAGATTATCTATATCTACTCCAAGCGCCTTTGCATATACAGGATCAAGAGCATGTTCAGCATCAATAAACGCCGCTTCTCCACCCATTTTTTGTGCTTGAGCAACTACATGCAGCGCAACCGTAGTTTTTCCGGAGGATTCAGGTCCAAATATTTCTATTATCCTTCCTCGAGGCATTCCACCCACTCCCAAAGCCAGATCAAGCGTAAGGGATCCTGTAGGGATAGCATCCACCGATGCCACATGAGTATTACCCAATTTCATTATAGAACCCGTTCCATATTCCTTTTCTATAACTTCAAAAACCGCTTCAAGCGCTTTCTTTTTTTCTTCATCAGTCTTTCTCTCAACAGGAGGCTTTGACTGGTTTTCCTTTTTTGCCATCTTACTCCGCCTTTCTTTTATGGTAAATTTGTTTGCCATCAAACATTTGTTCTTAAATCTTTAGTATATTATATAATAATACTTTAAAAAAATCAAGTCTTTTTTTCAAAATTTTATACAAAAATTGCACAAAAATAAATCGATCTACAAAGACCGATTTATTTATTTTCTTTACCTATTTATTTTCTTTTATGTATTTTTCTCCTCAGGATAAATTTATTAATAAACTTTCCGCGTCCTTCACTTCTTATATAAATATAACCAAAAACCGAGAATACTGCCGCTCCTATAAAATCTACGAACAAATCCTTCATAGTATCAAACAAACCTATGTCCAGATATCCGTTAACCGGAAGTTTTTGTCCATTTATTAAGGTTTCATTTATCCCCTCTATTACCTTTACTTTATTTATCTGTTCCGAATTTAACATAACAGACGATATAGTATTTATAACTGTATCTTTTTGCATGTCGGTGTGAAACACTACATCCATAAAAAACTCAAAAAATTCCCAAATAACTCCGATAGTCATTGAAAAACAAAATGAAACTAATACTATAAATCCAGGCGACATGTCAAGCATTATTTTCTCGTTTCTGTTTAGCAGGTCAATAAGGCTAAATCCTACCGCGGCTGCAACAAATCCGTTTATAGTGTGAAGCATCGTATCCCACATAGGAATCTTTTCATAATACGAGTTTATTTCTCCAAGGATCTCAGCTGAAAATATGAAAAGTACAATTATTATTTCAAGAGTATCCGGTATCACCACACTCGTTTTCTTTTCCACAAGCGTCGGCAGCATAAAAAGTATTAGTGTAAGTATACATATGAAAACGTTTTCGTAATTTCCATTAATAAATTGTACCACCGCCACTGCTATTACCAGCAGTCTCGCTATAATATATATCCAAAACAGTACTTTATGCTCTTGATATGCTTCCTTTATGATCTTGTTTTTACTAATTTTATTTTTTCTTAGTTTCAATTGATAACCTCCCCAAGCAAATTAATACCGCGCTTTAGGACGCGGTATTTTAACATCACAACATTTCAAGCGTCTTTGATAAAGCAAATATGCAGCTGCTCTCACGAACCTTATCTCTGTCTCCTTCAAAATGCTGTGTACTTATATTTATTTTGTCTTTTGTACATACCCCTATACATACCGTGCCTACCGGCTTTTCCTTTGTTCCTCCGCCCGGACCTGCTATGCCCGTTATACCTATGCCCACATCAGATCCTGTATGCCTACATATTCCTGTACACATCTCATAGGCAGTTTCTTCACTTACCGCTCCATAAGCTTCAAGAGTTTCCTTCCTTACACCAAGCTCACGCATTTTTGCTTCATTTGAGTATGTTACTATACATTCATTAAGAACCTCCGATGCTCCGGGCACTTGTGTCAGCAAAGCTGAAAGCAAACCACCGGTACAGCTTTCAGCTGTTGATATGTGAAGCTTATTTACAATAAGCTTATTTATTAACTGAGTATTAAGCTCTCCAACATCTGCTTTCATATAAACACCTCCAAGATTATTCCGGATAGATTTCTATCTTTTCTACTCCCTGAAGAGCCGATTCTATAAGTTCGCTTACATTAAGCGCCATTTCTGTTTTTTCAATATTTGCACGCCGTGGGTTAACCGTAGGATGCTTAGGTGTAAATACAGTGCAGCAATCTTCATACGGTAAAATTGATGTTTCAAACGTTCCTATTTCTCTTGCCCTATCCATTATTTCAAGCTTATCCATTCCTATTAATGGCTGTAGTATCGGCATATCCACTACAGCATTTGTTACATCCAAAGCAGCTAACGTTTGGCTTGCCACCTGCCCTACACTTTCACCCGTTATAAGCGCAAGCGACTTATTCTTTTCCGCAATCCTCTCAGCAATACGCATCATAAATCTTCTCATTATAAGCGTCATATGCTCTTCAGGGCAGCATTCTCTTATTTGAAGCTGTATCTCTGTAAATGGTACTATATAAAGATTTATTTTAGACGTATACTGTGCAATTATACGCGCAAGACTTATTACCTTCTCTTTTGCTCTTTCACTTGTATACGGGAACGAGAAAAAATTAACGGCATCTATTTCTACCCCTCGCTTTGCGATCATATGTCCCGCGACCGGACTGTCTATACCTCCGGACAGCAGCAGTGTTGCTTTTGAGCCAGTGCCTATCGGCATTCCTCCCTGTCCCTTTATTTTGTTTTCCATGCAGTAAATATATGCTCCAAACTCACGGACCTCTACCTTTACTGTTCTGTCAGGATTATGCACATCAACAGATATATTCGGGAATTCGTCATCCAAATATCCGCCAACTTCCATACAGATTTCCGGTGATTTAAAAGGAAAAGCTTTATCAGAGCGCTTTGCTTCAACTTTAAATTTCACTCCATCCTGCAGCTCGTCCTTTAAATATTCTTTCGCACAAAGCTTTATTTTATCTATATCCTTCTCACAAACAGCCGCTCTTGTTATAGATACGATACCAAAAATTTTGGACATCCTTTCTATAACAAGGTCTATCTTTTCTTGATCTTCAACATTAACATATACAGTCGCCTGCATAACTCTTACGTGAGCTTTTGCTACCTGCTTAAGTGCATTATTAATATTATTTATAAGTATATTTTCAAATCTGGGTCTGTTTCCGCCCTTTAGAATTATCTCTCCGTATTTTGCCAGAACTATTTCTTTCATCTCATAAATCTCCTTATTGTTTTGACCTCGCTCTCAATAATTTCAGCTGCTTTATGTATATCCTCATGGGTAAGTCCGGCATCAAAGCTCATTCGTATTGCTCCCTGAATCTCTCGCTTATCCGCTCCCATAGCAGTTAAAACATGACTCGGCTGTGGTTTATGTGATGAGCAGGCAGAGCCTGTAGACACATATATTCCCTTTACTTCAAGAGAATGCAGCAATATCTCAGCCTTTATTCCTATGAATGATACGTTAAGAACACTTCCCGAATTATATTCATCTGCACCATTTATAACAATATTATCTATTTTAGAAAGCAAAAGCCCTTTCATTTCATTTCTTAATTCAGTTAAATATTTTCCGCTGTATTCAGTTTCCTCCGCCGCTGCTCCAAATGCAAGTATTCCTCCGACATTTTCTGTTCCGGGACGAAATGCTTCCTGCTGCTCACCGCCATATAAAAGCGGTCTTATTTTTCCATTAAACACGCATAATGCTCCCGTACCCTTAAATCCATGTATTTTATGGGCGCTTATTGTGATCATATCCGCTCCCCATTTTTTCGGCTCAACCGGTATTTTACCGAATGATTGAACACAGTCACAATGCAGCAATGCTTTTGGGGATTTTTGTTTCATAAGAGCTTTTATCTCATCAACCGGCTGAATAACTCCTGTTTCATTGTTGACGTGCATTACGCTCACTAACACGGTGTCTTCATTCAACGCTTCTTTCAATTCATCAATCTTTATCCTTCCGTTGCGTTCAGCACCGATATATACAACATCAAAGCCGTCCTTTTCAAGCTTTTTAAAAGCCTCCAAGACCGAGGGATGCTCTATTTGTGTTGTAATCAACCTTTTACCAAGCTTTTCTTTTGCATATGCTGTACCAAAAACAGCGGTATTATTTGCCTCCGTACCTCCTGATGTAAAATAAATACACCTATGTTCTATCCCTAATTTTTTCGCAATTACCGCCTTAGATTGATTTATCAATTTTTCGGCATCCAATCCCAGTCCATACAGCGATGACGGATTTCCAAAGCACTCCGCAGCCTTGCACATAGCGTCTACAGCAGCCTTTGAGGGCTTTGTAGTAGCCGCATTATCTAAATATATCATAAATCATCATTCTCCGGTGTTAATTATTATAATTCCCTCTCCGCCCTTTGCGGTGATTTTGCAGTAATCATCAATAATAACATTACTGTTTCCTCTGCTTTCTCCAAAATACAAAGTTTCATTGTTTAATGGATAGTCCAATCCCTTTGTCACAATTCCGCATAAATCTCCCTTGACGGGAATAATAGAGAGCGTCATTCCTTTTTTATTATATATTTCTATCATATTTTTTATATAATAAATTTCATTATTATCGTCTATGATACAACCATTAATACATTGTGACAGCAGAAAAATATCTGTTAATGTATGGTCCAGCCTGCTGCCTGTCATCCCAAGCATAAGTACATCATTATATCCATGCTCTACAGCATATTTAACACATATTTCCCCGTCCGTAAAATCCTTTCTTACAGGGTATTCAATTCTCTTTACTTCATATTCAGTTACGTCTGAAGAATCAAAATCGCCAATAATTAAATCAGGAACAATCTCCATGTTAACAGCATGACGGATTCCACCATCTGCACATATTATAAAATCATCTTTGTGTATATATTTTAATATCCTGTCGTAATTTCCGATTGTACCATTTCCTATTATTACAGCTCTCATATTCCAAGCAACTCCTTTACAGAGCCTGTTATATTATCATTAAAAACAGCCGTACCGGCAACTATGACATTTGCTCCCGTTTCAATAACCTCATCTAAATTTTTTGCAGATATCCCTCCATCTACCTCTATATTAAAATTATCTCCCGTAATTTTCCTAAGCTGACGAATTTTTTCATCGACCCGTTTTATATAGTCCTGACCGCCATAACCGGGGTATACTGTCATAAGTAAAATCATGTCTAATTTGTCAATGTATTTTTCCACAGCACTAATGGGAGTGTCCGGACTGAGTGCAATAGAAGCACGCTTGCCCTTAAATTTTATCATATCAATACATCTATCCGGATCATTTGTAGCTTCTATATGAAATGTAATTCCATCAGATCCGGCATATATAAAACGTTCAATATACTTTTCCGGTTCCACGATCATAAGGTGCGTATCGAAAAACATATTTGTATATTTTCTTATTGACTCTATAACCGGTATCCCAAAGCTTATATTAGGTACAAAAACTCCGTCCATTACATCAAGATGCAGCCACTGTGCTCCTGCATTTTCTGCCTCGATTATCTGTTCTGCCAATTTCCCAAAATCCGCTGCCAATATTGACGGTGAAAGTATCATATTTCTCATAACCAACCTCCATTGTCCGGTCTGCAAGCACAGTCACCATTTCTTTACATTCTTAAGTGTTTTATATAACTCCGTATAGCTTTCATACCTGGACGGCATTATATTCCCTTTTTCAAGCTGTTTTTTTACCTCACAGTCAGGTTCATTTATATGCGAGCATCCACGAAATCTACATCCGCTTATTCCTGCCATTTCCGGAAAAAATCCGGCAAGCTCCTCCGGTTTTATATTGCTTATATCCGTAATCTCAAGTGATGAAAATCCGGGAGTATCAAGAACATAACCTCCCTCTTTCAGAGCAAAAAGCTCAACATGTCTGGTAGTATGCCTGCCACGCTGAATTTTCTCAGATACGCTCCCGGTTTCAAGCTCATCACCGAGTATATCGGATAATATAGTAGACTTTCCTACTCCGCTAAGCCCTGCAAATGCTGTAACGTGATCCTTCAAATAAGGCATTAGCTTGTTTTTGCAGTCTTTTTCAATAGCGCTTATAGTTATTATTTGATATCCGGCATTTATATATATTTTTTGCAGTTCATCATATTCTGCAAGATCTGTTTTATTTATACAAATAATAGGCTTTATATTATTCACTTCGGCATTTATAAGCATTTTATCTATAAGAAATAGATTTGGCTCCGGAGATGCTGCCGCTATTACCAGCATGAGCGTATCAATATTTGCCACTGCCGGCCTTATAAGCTGAGATATTCTTGGGAATATTTTCTCTATTGCACCTTTCCCGTTTCTTACGCTTATTTCCACCTTGTCTCCGATTGCAGGGGTTATCCGTTCTTTTCTAAAAACTCCCCTCGCCTTACATTCATATACAGCTCCCTCTGCTGCCACATAATAAAACCCGCCTATTCCTTTTATTATTATACCTGTCATTTTTTAAAATTCCAAATTCTTATCCGCAACCTTTGATCCATCTATATAAGCCTGTACCGACACAGTTCCTGATCCGGGAATACTTACCGTTACAGAACCTTCGCTCTTATTGTGCATCTCATTATGAATCGTTCTTCCGTTTGCGACGATCTCAACATTTACAGAATCATTTGCCGCATCCGGTATTTTTACTGTAAACGACTGAGTATTTCCTGATTCCTCTTCTCCTGAAGAACTGCTTGATGACGGAGATTGTGTACTGGTTGATTCAGAGCTGCTCTGAGGTCTTTGAGTAGCCTGTGCCTGCGGTCTTTCTGTAGGCTCATCATCTTCTTCATCATCGCTTCCATTATTCGGAGCTTCTGTCTGTCTGACGGTTTCCTGCTCTTCTTCAGCCGGTCCGCTTGAAATAACAACATACACCACTCCGCCGCGCTCCAGAAGTCTTCCCTCCTGAGGACTTTGTGAAATTATCATTCCTTCCGATGCATTGGAAGCCTTTCTCTGAATTCCTCCCAGAGTAAGACCAACCTCCTGCAAAATTGCCTCGGCTCCTTCCTTTCCTTGTCCCGTTATATCCGGAACCGTTACCTTTGCAGCCTCCGGAACCTCTGTTGCCTTTGAGCTTTCCTTACCTTTACTTACATGAATAGTAACAATATCATCAGCATTGAGCTTTGTTCCCGCAAGCGGTGATTGTCTTATAACATCATTTTCATCAACATCGTCTGAATACTGCTGAACTACAGCATAATTAAGTCCCAGCTCAGCGATCTTATTAATTGCTTCATCAAACGACATATTCGTAAGATCCGGAACCTCAATATCTCCTCCGGAAGATCCGATCGATACCACAAGACTAACATCTGAGCCTTTGCGCAGCAGCTTTTTAGCCGTAGGATCCTGTGTTATAACTCGTCCTTCTTCTATATCATCTGAAATAGAATATTCAACCTCTTCCGAAACATTCAGTCCTACATTTTGAATCGCCGACGTTGCCTCCTCCAAAGTCATATTTATTACCTCCGGTACAGAAGCATCTTGCGACGCATTCAGTATAAAATATGTTCCGAATGCCAAAAGACCTATAACAAGCACTGTTGCTATAGCAAGAATGGTTGCAACCATATCAGCTTTTCTTTCACTTCTTGTCTTTATATGCTTTTTCTTGTCTTTTTTATCTTTCTTATTCTTTTTATTTTTCTTTTTGCCCTGAGATAAATTCTCCTTCTCTCTTTTAGCTTTTCTTCCTACAAGCTCTTCTCTTTCGGTATCGAAATCATCTTCGGGCTCATATTCATCAAAACTTTCATCAGGTAAATCATCTACTGCATTACTTACAGGCACTGCCCCTGCAAGCTCATGCTCTCTGCTCGGAAGAGGTTCCTCCGCAAGAACCGCATGAAGATCCTCAAGCATTTCTCCTATAGTCTGATACCGGTTTGCCTGTTCCTTAGCAATAGCCTTCATTGTCACATATGCCAGATCCTGAGGTATATCCATATTAACGCACTTTACATTTATAGGATCTTTTTCAAGGTGCATAAGTGCAACCGAAACAGCCGATTCGCCGTCAAACGGAACTTTTCCTGTAAGCATTTCATATAATACTATTCCAAGAGAATATATATCTGATCTTGCATCCGTAAAACCGCCTCTCGCTTGTTCAGGAGAAATATAATGCACTGAACCAAGAGCCGTTCCTCCTACTATTGTCGTATCTGAAGAAAGAGCCCTTGCAATACCAAAGTCGGTAACTTTTAAAATCTTATCCTTTGTCATAATGATATTCTGCGGCTTTATATCACGATGAATTATATTTTTGGAATGTGCTTCTCCTATTCCCTGTCCTATCTGAATACAATAGTCACACGCCTCCTGCCACGGAAGCGCACCCTTTTCCTTTATGTATTCCTTAAGAGTTATTCCATCCACAAGCTCCATTACCATGTAGCTTATGCCATCGTCTTCCCCAACATCGAATACCGAGACTATATTGCTGTGAACAAGGCTTGCCGATGACTGTGCTTCTTTTATAAAGTTTGTTACAACGTTTTTCTCTCCTTCAAGTGAATCCCTGAGCACCTTTATCGCAACAAAACGATTCAAAAGAGTATCCTTCGCTTTATATACGGATGCCATTCCTCCCGAGCCTATCTTTTCAAGTATATCATATCTTCCGTTTAATATATTTCCAATCAGATTATCGCTGTTCATTTATTTCATCCCTCCGAGAAGTAGTTTTCATTCGCCAAAGATTGCGACTGTTATGTTATCTCTGCCTCCGCGTACATTTGCCAGTTGTGTCATTTCCTGAGCCGCACATTGCAAATCATCCGCATTATTTACAAAATCCATAATTTCATCATCTTCAAGATAATTTGTTAATCCATCTGAGCATACGAGAATTTTTTCTCCATTATACGGATATATTTTTATGTCTACCTTTACCGTTTCTTCTGCCCCCATTGCTCTTGTGATATAATTCCTTTTTATATTATGCTTTGCTTCCTCCGGTGTCATTCTACCCATAAGAACAAGCTCCTGCACATACGAATGATCTCTCGTTATTTGTGAAATGGAATGAACTCCTACGCTATATGCTCTTGAATCCCCAACATGGGCAGTTATGATTTTTCCTCCGTAGATCATAGCAAGAGTAGCTGTAGTTCCCATACCCATAATCTTATAATGATTTTTTGAATAATTAAATACTATATTATTAGCGCTTATAAACGCCCTTCTTATTACCTCGCCTACTTCCACATAATCCATACTTTCGTCAAGATAGCTTTCCAAATGGTTTTTTAATATATCAACAACCATCATACTCGCAACCTCTCCGGCCTGATGTCCGCCCATTCCGTCAGCTACAACCACATAAGGAAAAATGCCTCCCATACTTACATGATAACTATCCTCATTTATTTTACGCACTCGCCCTATGTCGGTTACTGCACCGTAATGCATTTCATTTCACCTCATTCCCTAAAATCTTTTTTCTAAGCTGTCCGCAGGATGCACTTATATCACTCCCCAGTTCACGCCTTACCGTTGCATTTATTCCAAGACTTATAAGCATATCGCAAAATGCTCTTATATCCTGCGCGCTTCCCTTATGAAAATCTCTTTCCTCCACCTTGTTTACAGGAATTAAATTTACATGACCATGCAAAGGTTTTATAAGCCTTGCCAATTCCTTTGCATTTTCTATACTGTCATTTACTCCGTGTATAAGTGAGTATTCAAAGCTTATCCGGCGTCCGGTCGTATCCGCATATACCTTGCACGCTTTCATAAGCTCTGATATATTCCATTTATGATTTATCGGCATTATAGTGTCTCGTATTTTATCGTTCGGAGCATGAAGAGATATGGTAAGGGTTATTGGAAGTTTCTCCTCCGCCAGCTTATATATACCCGAAACCACTCCGCAGCTTGATAAAGTAATATGTCTATAGCCAATATTGATTCCATTTTCATTATTTACATTATGCAGAAATTTGACGATATTATCATAATTATCCAGCGGTTCCCCTATACCCATAATTACGATATTTGATATTCTTTCTCCCATATCCTTTTGAGCAAATATCACCTGATTCAATATTTCTCCAACCGTAAGACTACGATAAAGCCCGCCAATAGTTGACGCGCAGAAACGGCAGCCCATTCGACAGCCTACCTGTGATGAGATACAAATTGTAAGTCCATGATGATACCGCATAACAACGCTTTCAATACAATTTTTATCCGGCAGTTCAAAAAGATATTTGACTGTTCCATCCAGCTTTGAAACATACTTCTCTCTTATTTTTAATGTCGAAACATATGTATTTTTTCTAAGTTTTTCTCTTGTGGCTTTGGATATGTTTGTCATATCATCATAGTCTTCAACACCCTTATGAAGCCACGAAAAAATTTGTTTCGCCCTGAATTTCGGCTCGCCAAGCTCGTTGAGATATGCCGACAGCTCATCAAATTCAAAATCCTTTAAATCTATCATTTCTGCAATTTCCTTATTTTACAAATATAAAATCCATCGCATCCATCTATATTAGGATACATTGTTTTTTCGTATATTTTCTCAAATCCGGTATTATTCAAAAGAAATTCACCGGTTATTCCCTCATTTTCTTCCTTTTCTATAGAACATGTAGAGTATACCAGCTCTCCTCCTGACTTAAGATATTGCGACGCATTATCTAAAATCTTTTTCTGTATATCCGTTATGCTTCCATCATTGACCCTTGTGTATTTTATATCGGGTTTACGTCGTATAATTCCTGTTCCGGTACATGGCACATCACATAATATCTTATCTGCGCTTTTCTTTAAGGTTTCATCAAAAACCGATGCATCCTTTAGCTTCGCTTTTATTATATCTATCCCAAGCCTCTTCGCATTTTTCTTTATAAGCTCCACCTTATGCTCATATACATCAAACGCATATATAGTGCCTCGATTTTGCATAAGCTCCGCCATATGTGTGGTTTTTCCGCCCGGAGCTGCACACATGTCTATTACCGTGCTGCCGCTCTGAGGGTCAAGTACAATCGCCGCCTGCATTGCCGCATAATCCTGCACGGTGTACATCCCGTTAATATACATATTATCTTCAGCGATATCAAATCCCTCCGAGCGCACATAACCATTTTCACTTACAGACTTTATTCCTTTTTTATTAAACTTATCCGCAAGCTCATCTGCGCTTATTTTAAGCGTATTTGGTCTTAATATAAGTATCGGCTCACTCTCAAATGACCTTAAAAGATCTTCTGTAAAATCATATCCAAAATCATTTACCCATTTGAGACACATTTCAATTGGAAAAGAATACTTTACCGAAAGATAATTTACTCCGGAATCAGGATATTTTATGTCATTTTTCGACACGTTTCGCAAAAGACCGTTTACATATCCGGCTGAAGCACCATGTCCGTAACGTCTCGCAAGTTTAACACTCTCATTTACGGCCGCGCTGTCAGGTACGTAATCCATATATTTGAGCTGATATATCCCCATCCTTAAAATAAGATGTATATATTTTGAAAGCTTTTTTAACTTTATCTTTGAAAATTTTTCAATTATATAATCCAGAGTTATCTTTTTATCCAGAGTTCCGTACACAAGTCTTGTATAAAAGCCTTTCTCCTGTATTGTCATACTCTGGTTTTTTAACATATTCTTAACGGCGATATTTGAAAACGCGCCGTTGTATTCTATTTCATAGAGCGTCTTTAACGCGGCTTCTCTCGTATTCATTAATCTCTCCGTCTGTTATTTGCGATCGTTACAAGTCTTAAAAACTGTAAAAAAGTTGATGCTGCTGCGGCTATATACGTCATTGCTGCCGCTTTTAAAACCGCTCTCGCGCCCTTTAACTCATCATTATCAAGCATATTCATTCCATCAAGCGTACTTAATGCACGTCTGCTTGCATTAAATTCCACCGGCAATGTTATAATCTGAAATACCAGAACCAATCCAAACAATACTGCTCCAAGCATTGCAAGATCACCTAACCCAAGAATAAGTCCCAAAATAAACAACGGCATTGCAAATTTACTTCCTATATTAACTATCGGGAATATTCCATTTCTTATTCGTATCGGAGTATATCCCTGCTGATACTGAACAGCGTGTCCGCATTCATGCGCCGCAACGCCTATTGCCGCTACAGATGTAGAATTAAAAGTTGAATCCGATAAGCTTATAACATTTGTTGACGGATTGAAATTATCCGTAAGATTTCCTGATATTCTCGCAATTTGTACATTTCTAAGACCATTTGCATCAAGAATCCTGCGTGCTGCCTCCGCTCCGGTAAGACCATAGCGGTTATGCACATCCTTATATTTATTAAATGTGCCTGTCACTCCAAACTGGGCTATCATCGTGAGAATAAAGCCAATGATAACAAGCACATATGTGGGATCAAAATAATAATTAAACATTGTCTACACCCCTAAAACAATTCCCTTTTCAATCTCATGCCCTCTTGCGTAGTCCTCAATATTCATTTTTCGGCTTCCGGCAAACTGAGCTGTTTTTATACAAACCGCTCCTTCTCCGCACGATACCACCAAGCCTTCATTCTTTTTCAGCTCAAGAATTTCCCCTGGTCTGCCATGAGCATTATATTTTATTGCTTCAACAATTTTAAGCGTTTGTCCTTTATAAAAAGTATATGCCAGCGGCCATGAATTCATACCGCAGACAAGCTTGGTAATTTCAGCCGAGGATTTTGTCCAATCAATCTTTCCATCAGTTTTCTTGATCATAGGAGCATACGAAGAATCGGAATCATTCTGTTTTTCTCCAACCAAATTATCTATATTTTCGACAGCCTCTATAATAAGCTCACCGCCCATAACAGCAAGTCTGTCAAAAAGCTCCTCAGCCGTTTCATACTCTCCTATTTCCGTTTCGGATTTTAAAAGCATATCTCCGGTGTCAAGACCATTGTCCATCTTCATAATAGTTACCCCGGTCTTTTTATCACCGTTTATTATTGCTCTTTGAATAGGAGCTGCCCCTCTGTATTTAGGAAGAAGTGAGGCATGAACATTCAAGCAGCCGTATTTGGGATATTCTATTATGTATGGCGGAAGTATTTTTCCGTATGCCGCCACTATTATAATATCCGGCGCAAGCTCATCAAGTATAGGCTGAAGCTCTCCGTTTTTTAGCTTTTCCGGCTGATATACCGGAATGCCCCTTTCCAAAGCGACTTTTTTCACATCCGTAGGCACAACCTTATGCCCTCTTCCCTTAGGCTTATCCGGCTGAGATACCGCCCCTACAACATCAAATCCTGCTTCTGCAAGCTTTATAAGCACTTCCGCGGCAAAATCCGGAGTTCCCATAAATAATATTTTCATATTAATTCTCCTTTCCGCCGCATTGCAACGGCACAAAATCAAATGTTATCGTTAATCAAGAAATTTAGTCACTCTCTCAAGGAACAAATGTCCGTCCAGATGCTCGCACTCATGACATATAGCCCTTGCCAACAGCTCCTCACCTTCAATCTCAAACCATCTGCCGTGTCTGTCCTGAGCTTTGGCTTTAACAAACATAGGTCTTTCCACTTCTCCGTATGTTCCCGGAACACTCAGGCAGCCTTCCGGACCATTCTGAGTGCCTCTCGTTTCTATTATTTCAGGATTGATCATCTCTATAGGGCCTTCTCCTATATCAATAACAACAGCTCTCTTAATAATTCCGACCTGCGGAGCAGCAAGCCCCACCCCTTCATATTTCTGCATTGTTTCATACATATCATCAAGCAGAATACAAAGCTTATTATCAAATTTTGTCACCGGCTTACATACTTTTGAAAGTATATCGTCGCCCTGTTTTCTGATTTCCCTTATTGCCATTAAGACTATCCCTTTCTTTGATCAAATATATAATTAATTTATCATATTCGGATTTTTATCTATTATAATTGAAATTTCTGAATACTTCTTATCCTGCACGCATTTATCTAAAGCGTGTTTGAGCCTTTTATTCAAGCTATCATCGTCGCTGCATTTTATAATAATCTGCCATCGATATTTTTTATTTATCTTAGATACAGCCGCTGCCACAGGGCCCAGAATCTGTAGCTTATGCTCATTTAAATTTCCCATGCACTTCAAAAAAAATCCGGCGCATTCAGGAACCATGTCCTTATCCTCTCCCGAAAACATTATCACTATAATTTCCGAAAACGGAGGATACCACATAACTTTTCTTATTTCTATTTCACCTTTATAAAAGTTAATATAGTCATGCACGGTTACAAGCTTTATAGCTTCCGCTTCCGGACTATATGTCTGAATGATAGCTCTGCCCGGCTTCGACCCGCGTCCCGCACGCCCGGTCACTTGCTCAAGCATAGCAAATGTTCGTTCTGCCGAACGGAAATCGTTTATATGGAGCATCGTATCCGCACTTACCGCGCCTACCAGCGTCACATTTTCAAAATCCAAGCCTTTGGCTACCATTTGTGTTCCGATAAGAATATCTATTTTTTCTTTCTCAAATTTATCCAAAAGCTTTTCATGTGACTGTTTTTTTCCGGTTGTATCAACATCCATTCTTATAGTTGTCGCATCGGGAAAAAGCCTGTGTATTTCTTCTTCAACACGTTGTGTTCCTCCTCCGAAATACCTTATATATGGGCTTCCGCAGTCTGGACATCTTATATAATTATTTGTGGTATAACCGCAGTAATGGCATTTAAGAAGATTTTCAAATTTATGATATGTAAGCGAAATATTGCAGTTAGGACAATGTGCAGTATAACCGCATGAACGGCATGAAATAAAAGTTGAAAATCCTCTTCTGTTAAGAAATAAAATCGTCTGCTCTTTGTTTTCTATATTTCTCCTGATTTCCCTATAAAGACTTCTGGAGAACATACTACGGTTTCCTTCTGCAAGCTCGTTCCTCATATCTGCCACATATATAGCAGGAAGCTTGCTGTCATTAAAACGCTTCCGCATTGTAAGAAGCTTATATTCCCCGGCTTGTGCCTTATAATAGCTTTCAACCGATGGAGTTGCCGAAGCAAATACAACTGCCGCGCCATATTGTTTAGCCCTTACAATTGCTATTTCTTTCGCATGATACCTGGGTGACATTTCCGATTTATAGGTTTCGGAATGCTCTTCGTCCATTATTATTATTCCGATATTATCAAGCGGCGCAAAAACCGCGCTCCTTGCACCGATTACTATATCCGCTTGACCGTCTTTAATTCTTTTCCATTGATCATACCGCTCTCCCTTTGACAATCCGCTGTGAAATACCGCTACCCTTGAGCCAAAACGCTCCAAAAATCTCGATACCATCTGAGGCGTCAAAGATATCTCCGGTACAAGCATAAGAGCCGATCTGCCTTTTTGAAGAGCATGTGCAATGCTTTGTAAAAATACTTCTGTTTTTCCGCTTCCCGTTACTCCATGAAGAAGAAATTCTCCTCCTCCTTTATCTATAGAAGCGTTTATTTCTTCTATTGCCGCCTTCTGCTCCTCTGATGCTTCAGGCATTTCTTTTATCTCAAAATTCTTGCCCCCCAAGGGGTTTCTTTCTATAACATGAGAATAAATATCTATAAATCCCTTTTTTTTCAAAGCATTGAGCGCCGCTCTTGACACTCCTGTGAATTTAAGCAGCTCGGATACTATAAAATAATCATTTGCCGATATTATATCTAAAAGCTTTGCCTGCACAGGCGCTTTTTTTAATAATTTATCCATTATCTGCCTGTCCGGTTTTACACCCTCGGCAAGCCTTACTGCCTGTACTGTTCTGTCAGAGATCTCTCTTTCCGAACGGTATTCTCTTTTCAGCTGCCCCGATTTGACCATCTCCCGCAGTGTAGAGCTTATATCGGACTCAAAAAACTCTCCGAGAAAACTTCTTTCCATTGAGCCGCCATTTTCATTAATACATGAAATAATTTTCCTTCTAATCTGAGAAAGCCCGGAAAAATCTGCAGAACATACCGTAAGCCATTCTTTAGTTTTTATAGCGGTTCCCGGCGGAGCAATTGTGCGGATAATATCAAGATATCCGCACAGATAATGATTGTGCATATACTGTATTACTTCAAGCATATTTGCATCAAACATAGGTCTTTCATCCGACACATAAATTATGCTTTTAAGCTTATCTCCCGCCGGCTCATTTTTTATTCCTACACAAAAGCCCTCTACTTCTCTGTTGCCTTTCGCAAACGGAACAAGAACTCTCGAACCTATTTCTATTTTCCCGAAGAATTTTTCCGGGATTTCATAGTCAAAAGCCTTATCAACCGTTCTCGATCGATTATCAACTATGACCTTTGCAATCAAAATTATCTGCTCTCCTATTCTTCCTCATCTATAAAAACAGGCTCTACTATATCCTCTCCGACAACTACTCCGCCTTCATTATATTCTCCGTCATTAAGCGACTGGATTGCGGCAATTTTTTCCGCCTCATATTCCTGTGCCTTCGCAAGTGCTTCCGAACGCACATAACCGACCTTGCCCTGAGCTATTTCATTGACCGCAATAGTAACCGGCTTCTCTGTCCTTACGTTTTGCTTTTCTGTTTTCTCTGCTTCTGCATCATGCTGAGCTTTTCCTATCATTCTCGCTCTCTTTGCTGTCATTATAACAAGCGTATAGCGACTGTCAACACTCTTGTCAAGCTGCGTTATGCCCGGTTCAATCATCATAATAATTACTTCCTTTCTTCATATAACCAAAGAATTTTATATTTTTAATATTTTTCATTTATAAGCGCGTCTATTCTGTCAAAATCGGCAAGCTTCTTATGAAGTACCGCTCTTACCTCCTCAACGCATGTATCTAAATTATCATTTACTATTATATAATTATATTTAGGACTTTGCGTAAACTCCCACTTTGCTGCTTCAAGACGCTGTTCTATAATATCATCGCTTTCACGGCCTCTTTCCTTAAGTCTGCGCTTCAATTCAGCCATACTCGGCGGAATGATGAATATTAACACTGCATCAGGAAAAAGCTCTTTTACCTTTAAAGCCCCCTGAGGCTCGATTTCCAAAAGAACATTCTTTCCGGCATCCAGAGCCTTTTCAACGCTTCTTCTGCTTGTACCGTAATAATTATTATCATATATAGCGTATTCAAGCATCTCGCCGTTTTCTACAAGACATTCGAATTCATCTCTTGAAACATAATAATATGTAACTCCCTCTGTCTCATTATTACGCTTTTCACGTGATGTATGAGAAACAGAAAGATATATATCCTCCTTTTCCACAAGCTGTCCGCATATTGTACCCTTGCCCGTTCCCGATGGTCCTGACATTACAAAAAGCTTACCCTTCTTCATTTCTGTCATCTACCTCCTCACCTTCAATACGCCTTGAAATTGTATCCGGCAATATTGCACTTAAAACCACATGCTCAGAATCCATAACTATAACAGCTCTTGTGCGTCTGCCATAAGTAGCATTTATCAAAAGTCCCTTATCCTCCGATTCTCTTATGACTCTTTTTATCGGCGATGACTCCGGAGAAACAACAGCTATAACGCGGTCCGCCGCAACCATATTTCCAAATCCTATATTTATAAGCCTCATATCAACCTCTTATTCAATATTTTGTATTTGCTCTCGAAGCTTTTCTATCTCGCCCTTGAGCTCCACTACTATTTTGGCTATCTCTATATCCTGTGCCTTTGAGCCTATTGTATTAGTTTCACGATTTATTTCCTGTATCAGAAAATCAAGCTTTCTTCCGGCAGGCTCTCCGCTGTTCATAATATTTTTAAACTCGGAAAAATGACTTCCTAATCTTACAGTCTCTTCATTCACTGCAACCTTATCTGCATATATCGCTACTTCTGTAATAATTCTTGTTTCATCTATACTTCTGTCATCAAGTATATCCTTTATTTTTGCATATAATCTGTCACTATATTCTCGAACCGTCTGAGGAGAACGTACATCGATTTTATCCGAAAGAGTCTGCATATAATTTACACGCTGAAGCAAATCCTTTTGTATTCTTTCACCTTCATTGCTTCTCATTGTGATAAATTCTTCCATAGCCTCTGCCATAACAGCTTTTACAAGCTCCCATATTTCTTCCTCATCCTCTTCACGTTTTTCAGACTGAAAAATATCACTGAAACGAGCAACATTTGATACTGTTATATCGTCCTTCAGTCCAAAACTGTCGCGAAGCTCACATAAAACGTCTATATAATTTTTTGCCAATTCCTTATTCAGCTTTATGTATTTATCAGCTTCTTCACTGCTTTCAACACTTACAAATATGTCGACCTTTCCTCTCGTTATGCTTTGAGCTGCATATTTTTTTACTTTATCTTCAAGGAAACCCAAATGCCTGGGAACCTTAATATTGTAATCAGCAAAACGGTGATTAACCGATTTTATCTCGACCAATATTTTTTTCCCGCCAATAACAGTTTCCCTGCGTCCGTATCCTGTCATGCTCTTGAGCATTCTGCTTCACTTCCTGTATTTTTTCTTTAATGATACTGCGACGTTTATTAATTTTGAACATATTAATCCAGTATCCTATTTATTATACCATATAAATTCAGAAATTAAAAGGGGTTTTATAAATTTTTTTTAATTTTGTTACAAATTATCACTAAAATTTAAATAGATCAAAAACCATTGTCTCTAAAAAGTATACATTTATAAATATTTTTATAGATTATATATTAAAATGAGTGCGAAGCCTATATTTCGCACTCATTTAACCAAATATCAATTTTTATTTAATACAATCGATTATTCTACTCAATTATCTTATTCACACTACTCATATCCGAATCAATATATTTATAAATTAAGTTCCGCTATCCATTTAGCAACTTCACTCTCGGACGCACTGCCTCGGAACCGCATTCCTTCAAGCCATGTACCCGTCCCTGCCATTTCTTCAAGCAATTCACCGCTCTCACCCATACCGGAGCTTGACGATGTACAAAACGGAATCACCGTTTTTCCGGTAAAATCGTTTGATTCAACGAAATCATCGACCGGCCATGCCGCTATGCCCCACCATATTGGATAGCCGATAAACACAGTGTCATACGAATCCCAGTTTTCAACCGTGTCTGCAACCAACGCAATATTACGTTCATCAGGATTATCATGCTCATATACGACGCGGCTGTTTTCGTCCGTCCAGTTCAGATCCTCATCGGTATATGGTTCGACAGGCTCCAGCTCAAATACATCTCCGCCCGTTGCTTCCGCTATATAATGCGCGACTTTCTCGGTATTTCCTGTAGCAGAATAATACACGACAAGCGTATTTCCCGTTCCGGCATTACCACCATTGTCCGCAGCATCTTCTGTTGCCAAGGTCATCGGCGATGCATCAGTGATCTGCATAGTCGTTTCCGTTCCGGTGTCACCGCAACCGGCAATCCCGAGCGTAATTAATATTCCCATTATTAAAATACTGAATTTTTTCATGCTGATCCTCCTTAGTTCTTCAGTCTTTCGCGCTTTCATTCTCTGCCGAACCGATAATGCTCTGCGCCCATGCGCTTACCTCATCCTTGGACGCGCTGCTGCGGAATCTCACGCCTTCAAGCCATTCACCCGTACCGGCTGTCTGTTCAAGCAATGTTCCGCTATCACCGAGACCAGAGCTTGAGGATGTACAAAACGGGATCACCGTCTTTCCGGTAAAATCATTCGCTTCAACAAAGCTGCTTACCGGCCACGCCGCAATACCCCACCATATCGGATAGCCGATAAACACGGTATCATAATCTTCCCAACCGGGCACCTCCGTTGCAGCAAGCTCAATGTCTCTCTGCTCCGGATTCTCATATTCCGATACAACACGGCTGTTTTCATCTGTCCAGTTCAGATCCTCATCGGTATATGGTTCGGCAGGCTCTACCTCGAATATATCAGCGCCGGTCGCCTCAGTAATGTAATTTGCAACATTTTCCGTATTTCCGGTCGCAGAGAAATATACCACAAGCGTATCTCCGTCCTCTTCGGTCACAGGCGCCGCCGTTACCGCAGGTGTTGTATCAGGCTCTTCAATAGCTGCTGCACCTCCCGTTATTGTCACCGTCTGTGTTTCCTCGTCCCAGCCCACTTCAAATCCGAAACTTTCGGCAACAAACCGTATCGGCAGCAAGGTCCTGTCGTTTATGATCACCGGTGTGGTATCAAGCGTACTCGCCATGCCATTGTAATACGCCGTTGTGCTTCCTATAGTAAGTGTAACGGTATTTTCATCATATTTTAGTATCGCACTCTCCGATTCCGAATCCCATTCGGCAGTTCCACCCATTGCCTCTATAACGGCACGGACAGGTATAAGCGTTCTGTCATTCTGAATTATCGGAGCTGTTCCCCGCCCCGGATCGATCTCCGTATCAGCGCCGTTCACCGTCATTACCGGATTGCCGATCTGCATCGTCAGTTCAAACTCAGAGCTGACCTCCGCTGCAAAACAGCCCGATGCAAAAGACATTGATATTGCAGCTGCCGTAAATACCGACAAAAGCTTTTTAGTAAAACACCATTTCATATGTTCATACCTCCTTGTATTTTTTCAAGCCGCCTTCCCGCGTCTTTATCTTTATTTGTATTGTAACACAGACAATGCTAAAACGGAAATATCAATATGTTTATCAGTATTAACCATAAGGTTTATACCGTTCAATCAATACTTCCGTTTATTGACATGCTATAGTTATGCACATTGCCGTCAGAGCAAATATGTCATAAGTTTTTTCATGAATATATACCTTAATTAGTACGCATAATCAGGAGCAAGTATTGACTGTAGCTCCTTATCGTGATTATACGCCAGATATGACTCATTATCAAATATCATCGTTGCGCCGCCATCACGGGTGTATGGCTCCCATGCCGGCACTCCTTCGCCGTTGGGATCGCCGGTCCTTGCAAAGTTTATCCACGCCTGACTCATCACATCGGAAAGTGCACGCGCCTCATTTGCATCCCCGCTTACAGTGACTTTGTCTGTATTATCAAATACGAACGGTATCTCTGCCGTATGATACGATGTTCCCCAGCTGAATATATATGAATATACAGGAGCTCCGCCCTGATCAGCTTTGTGCGCCGTAAGCTTCAGTATCGGAAGCCTTATAAGCGTTGAATCCACATAGAGGGCTGCTGTTGCCGGCTCATTCGGGTATGCCTCGGCAAATGCAGAGGCAACCCTTTCGGCATTATCTCCATACAGCTCCGTCATTCTCGCACTCAATTCCTCGTCACTCATAGGTGAATTCGGATCCGCCATCGGCTCGCCGAATACGGTCCATTCGTTCAGATTAGATCCTATCAACAACGGTATGTCACGTCCCGCGTCGGCAAATCCTGTATCAAGAACAGGTCCCGTCGGAAGGAAATCTCCGTCTACCACAGGCTCCCAGAGCAGAGAATAACCGTTTACTAATTCCTCATATATGCCAAGCTCCTCTGCCGTACTTATAAGCGCCTGATCCGATGCTGAAGCAAGCTCATCATAAGGTATGGTCTGGAGTTCTTCTATTCTGTCCGGCGTTATACCGAGATTTTTGAGTATATTTTCCGTAAGCTTCTTGCTCACATCCTCATCCGTAAACTTAGCGCCCATATTCTCTGTCGCTCCGTTCTCAACTATCCCTTTATGGAAGAGTCCCTTTGCATACGGACTTGTCATAAGCGCCAGCACCTTTGCTCCTCCGCCAGACTCACCGAATACAGTAACATTTTCGGGATCGCCTCCGAACTGTTCAATGTTATCCTGTATCCACTGCAATGCAGCTATAATATCGGTCATACCTACATTCGCAGAATATCTGTATTTTTCATCATATGCCGACAAATCAAGATGTCCCAAAAGATTCAGCCTATGATTTATCGATACGACTACCACATCGCCCTTCGTACTGAGATTCGTTCCGTCATATGCCGGGCTTTCGATCGATGATCCTGTTGAAAAGCCGCCGCCATGCAGCCATACCATAACAGGTCTTTTGCCGCCGTCGTTTATGCCCTGTGTCCAGATGTTTAGATTCTGACAATCCTCATTCATGGGCGGAAGATCAGTCCCGCCTGTTTGCGGCGAGATAGCTCCGTAGGTATACGCCTTTCTTGTACCGTCCCAGTTTACCTCATGTGCCGGAACAAAACGTTCAGCCGCCTGTGCATACGGAATTCCGTGATATGTATAAGTACCATTATTTATATATCCCTGAACCCCGCCGTGTGTTGTCTCAACAACAGCTATACCTTCTCCCGCTCTCACAGCGCCATATTCATCATCTGTTACTTCTCTGTCCCATGTTACGGCGTCATTCCCCGGGTCACCATTTACCGCGATATATGCAAATTCCTCATTTGCCGCTCCATGCCAGCTCATTACACCCGGCTGCGTCTCTATGACATCTCCTGCTGAAACAACTCTCACGTTTCCGTCCTGTTCCTGATAATAGCCTGTTCCGTCCGTAACAAGGATCAGCTGCCCTCCTGCATGACTGTGCCATGCAGTTCTCGCACCAGGTTCAAAGGTATAATTGTATACCTCCGGGCAGTTGAATACGCTCTCATGCTCTACCAGCAGATTCCTGTATACCGTGCCGCCATAACCCTCGGAAGTGAACTGCTCGCCGCGCGGGAACATCGTTTCGCCGCGTTCGCGTATAGTACCGTTTGCACGCGCTTCTGCAACGGCGGCATTATATTCCTCATCCGTTACCTTCTCAAACCAGTTTGTTGTGCCTACTCCCGGATTTACTGATATAGCTATATGAGCGAACCAGCTATCGTTTATTGCAGAGTGCATATGCCTTGCTCCCGGCGGGATAAGTATAACGTCGCCCGCCTGCATAAGCCGCGCAGGCTCACCCTCCATTTCAAATACTCCGACGCCCTCTGTTACAAGCAGTATCTGACCGCCGTCATGCGAATGCCAGTCAGTTCTTGTACATGGTTCAAATGTTACCTGTCCAAACGCAGGTATCTTCATAGTGTCGTTGTATTCCGAAAGCCAGTTCATATACGAAACACCCGTAAATACCGGAGCCGCCGGGTTAAGATCTCCGCGCGCGAATACGTTATCTATCGTATCGGCATCAAGAATCGTCACAGTTTGCGACTCATCGTTCCAAAGTACCGTATATCCAAATCTTTCTGCTATAAATCTTATCGGCAGCATAGTTCTGTCATTTATAATTACAGGAGTTACATCAAGTGCTTCCTCACTGCCATTTACAAACGCCGTACGCCCGCCTATAGTAAGCGATATCTCCGTTCCGTCATATGAAAGAACGACAGTTTGTGTATCCTCATCCCATGACGCCGTACCGCCTATGCCCTCGACAAATGCGCGCACCGGAAGCAAGGTTCTGTCCTCCCTGATAACGGGGGTCGTTCCGTTTTCATCTATATTTTGCTCATTCCCGTTCACAGTCATAACGGAATTGCCTACCTGCATTGTAACAGTTGTATGTTCTGCAGTGTTCTGATTACCATCCGAAGCAGGTGTCGGCTGTGTATCATCCGTCTGCGCCTCACCGATCGCTGACGTCAGAGACGAAGTCATATTAAGAGTACGCGGAAAACCGTTGTACGGTGCTGTTAGAAGCGGGATCGCAAGCATTGAATCCGGAGTATTTCCATTTGCGAGACTTTCCTCGACTATTTTCGGTATATCATCCTCTCTTCCTCCCTGAGCAGTCATAACGGAAAGCGTTATAAGAAGCTGAGTAGCCTTATCATCCGAGGTCGGTACCTCTGTTCCGTTTACTGTAGCTATAGCTGCTTCGGTAAGCAGCTCGCGAGTCGGCTCATCAAGATTTGAGGTGATATATCCATCGGTATCATCCGCTGCAAAATGCTCCATTATCCCAAGAAGTTCCTCGGAATCGCTCTTATAATCAGTATCAATGGTCTCTGTCGGCTGCTGCCTCTCCGCAGCCGGTTCTGCAACGACCTCATTATCGGTCGCATCTATCATATCAAGCGCCAGCTCTGTTTTTTCATCACCGTTGTATTCCTCATTCAAAAGTACCGCCGCGCGGAGCATATCCTTCGAATGTCCTACGCTGAGATTACCGTTTATATGTCCCGTCAGCTGTCCGGCACAGTTACCGTTTCCGGCTATTGTACAAAACGTTAGAAATTCTCTTGTGTAGAGTGAAAGTCCGGTACGATTATAGAAATCACCGAAGCAGATACCGGATAAATACCTTGTCTGAAGCTTCATGTTTTCGCTCATATCGTCCGTTATCGTACCGATCTGCGGTCCGAACAACGTTCTCTGTACCGCAAGTCCGTCCTCGTATCACGTTTCTTCTGTCGAAGTAATACGGCTGTCATACGGTACTGCTTCACCGAGTGCCTCAAGCGCCGCATCCGCTGCGTCAAGCGCATCAGCTGCTCTCGTATATCCGCAGTATGCGCCGCTGTGATATATCGCTTCCTTGATCTCAATCGGTGTAACGCCGTCCTCAAGAGCCTCAGCTACCGCATCTTTGATCTCATCATATGCTCTGTTCGCAGTCAGTGTTACTAACGTCGAAAGATGCTGCAGACGTATATCGAGATTCGCGTCTATGAAATCCGTTCTTTCGCTGCCGCTCATGCTCATATAGACCTCCGTTCCCGATTGAACGTCCGGCGTTCCTGCCGCAAATACACCGGCAGACATACTTGCTGCCACCGCTGCTGCAGCAATCAAAGCTATGATTTTCTTTTTCATCCGAAAAACCTCCTGTCTCTCTTTATATGTTTATTATATCATTTGTTTACACCTTAACAGAAATGCCGATTTGTTTTTCTGCGAAAACCAAAAAGTTTACACTTCATACCAAACAAGTACAAGCCTTATTGCTCATGCGCCGCTATGTAGTTAATCAGCTTGCCCTATGCCCGCCAAAAACATCAGACATCTCTATATTCGCCAATGCCCGATCTATATCCGATACTTCATTTTGTGTGAGTTTAATGTCAACCGCACCCGCGTTTTCCTTAAGTCTTATGTTCTTTCGCGTGCCCGGGATCGGAATTATCCCTTTCGCTATGAGCCATGAAAGTGAAATCTGCGCCGGAGTTGCCTGCTTAAGCTCCGACATCCGGTTCAGGAGCTCAATCAGTTCACTGTTTTTATCTATACTCTCAGCTTTAAACTGCGGCATACTGCTTCTGTAGTCATATCGTTTATCGAACCGTGAGGACTTATCGTACCTCCCGGAAAGGAAACCGTTAGCAAGAGGACTGTGCGCTACGAAGGCTATACCCATAGCATCCAGCTCCGGCAGCATATCCCCGTAGTTACGGTACATCATCGAAAAACGATTCTGCACCGCCGTTATACTGCAAACCTTATCCGCTCGGCGTATATAGCTCATGCCCGCTTCGGAGACTCCCCAAGCACATATCTTGCCATCTTTTATAAGATCGCTCATGACCCCGGCAACCTCCTCAGGTTCGATCATAGGATCTATTCTATGCTGATAGTACAGATCTATATGATCGGTCCCGAGGCGTTTCAATGATCCTTCCACGCTTTTTCGTATTGTTTCCGGACGGCTGTCAGTCAAAAGCGTGCTGTCAGCATTATGATGAACGCCGAATTTCGATGCTATCACCACCTTGCTGCGGAAAGTCTTCAGTGCTTTACCGACAAGCTCCTCATTATAAATGACGCTCCCGTCCTCGCCCGTGCCTACATAGCATTCGGCAGTATCGAAGAATGTTATGCCCATGTCAAAAGCTGAACGTATGAGTTTTATCATTTCATTCTCATCCGACGGTGCACCATAGGCATGCGTCATGCCCATGCAGCCAAGCCCCATAGCCGAGACCTTTATGTCTGAATTACCTAATTTCACATATCTCATACTTATCTCCTCTTTTTTATGTGATGAGCTTTACTCTGAATATTACCGCATCATCACCCAAGCATAAGCGCTATTTGCATTTTTCATTCAACATTTTCTTGTATCCAGTTCTCAACATGCTCTGCAACAACATCATTATTCAAATCCTGGAATATAAAATGATCATTTCCGTAAATACCCTCTTTCGGTAAGTCGATCACTTCTGCAATATTACCATCAGCTGTATATGCTTCTGCAAAGTCATAGCATGTCTGGCGCATTCCCTGCCATGCTGATGTTGCTGCGATAGCCGGATCACCGTTATCTATATAATCACCGAAATACATAACCGTCGGTATCTTCTTTTCAGCCATTACGCGATATTCCTCCGAGTCTGCCGTAGGTGCGCCGCCCGGTTCTATTGCCACAATCACCGCAACATGATCTGTATACTGCGGTACAAGCCAGCCTGCTCTTCCACCCTGTGAATGTGTTACAAGAATTGAGTTCTTTCCGGTTCTCTCATATACTTCATCAATCGATGCCGCAACTGCTCTTGCCACCATATCTCCGTCAAAATCAGAACCCATATCCGACGTCATACCTGTATCGGGTGTCATCTGACGGAAGAACTGATCTACAGACTCATCATCATTCGGGAACTGAGAACCCTCGTTCGCTACAGACTGACCGTTTTCCCATCTTCCTATTCTAAACTGAGTATACCAACGCTGATCAAGCGTTTTTGTACTGATGTCACCGCTTACTGACGTTGCGCCTGCTTCACCGCGCCTTGGCTCATCAATAAGCCATACACTGTGTCCCATTCTGAGGAACATATCCGACCATCCTTCTCGTCCGTCGGGTGTTGTCATCCATCCCATCCTCGACTGACCGTAACCATGCAGGAACACCATCGGCAGACCTGTTTCGTTTTCAGGTATCTGATACAATACATTAGCATGGTCAACATGAGCCGTCTGACCTGCGCCTGTCTCCTCCCAATGATTTTCCGGATCAAATGTTCCTTCTGACGTAAGAGTTACGCCTCCCGCCGAAAAAATTCCCTGATCCGCAATTGAAAGAGCATCAGAATCATCGCTTTCCTGCGAAGTTAATACAATTGTATCATCCTGAAAATCCACATCAAACCCGCCTACAACATCAGCTATGTCACGCAGCTTGAAATATGTATAATCATCGACATTATATCCTTCAATACTAACATCCTGACCATTAAGCTTTATCGGAAATGAATTAGGTGTTGTCACCATATTTGCCGCCATTGCTCCAACTACTCCAAAAGCTACTGCACCGGATACAAATCCCGTAATAAAATTCTTTTTCATCTTAAAAATCCTCCTGTTTTAATCATGTATTTTCATTCCATGGAGCATACGCACAAATGCCGGATCGTAATGATTTACGATATCACTGTGTCCCGTATCCAGGTCTGCGATCTCTTCCATATCTTCACTGCTTAACGTGAAATCCCAAATGTCCATATTCTGCTGCATCCTCTCCTTATGAACCGACTTCGGAATTACAACCACACCTCGCTGTACGTTCCAGCGCAATGCCACCTGAGCAGCGCTTTTACCGTATTTCTCACCTATTCTGCTTAGAACAGGATGCGTAAAAATTCCATATTTGCCTTCTGCAAACGGACCCCATGCTTCAGGCACAACGCCGTATTCTTTCATAATATCAAGTGCATTTTGCTGTTGGAAAAACGGATGCAGCTCTACCTGATTTACTGCCGGCATAATATCTACTGTTTCGCAGAAGTCTGCAAGACGCTCGGGATAAAAATTGCAGACGCCGATCGCCTTCAATCCGCCAACCCTATATTCTTCTTCCATAGCACGATATGCTCCAATATAATCTCCCATGGGCTGATGAATGAGATATAGATCAATATATTCAAGTCCAAGCTTTTTAAGCGATGTTTCTATAGCTTTTTTTGCACTCTCATAGCTTGCATCCTGAACCCAAAGCTTTGTTGTAATAAACAGTTCTTCACGCGCTACTCCGCATTTTTTTATCGCATTCCCGACAGCCTCCTCATTCATATATGCCGCCGCGGTGTCGATCAGTCTGTAGCCGCTCTCTATTGCATCAAGCACAGCCTGTTCGCATTGTGCCGGATCAGGTACTTGAAAAACTCCGAAGCCCTCGAGCGGCATTTTAATACCATTGTTCAATGTTACGTACTCCATTTTGCGTTCCTCCTTAAAAACATTCATTTAAAATTTTCAAAATTGCTTTTTGATTCATATTGCCATAGCTTCCCGGTGAAATATTACACGATCCCGCAACCTCGGAAAGGATATTTTTATCGGTAACTCCCAATTCTCTGAGTGTTGTCGGAAGTCCGATTTCCTTTATAAACTCAGCCAATGCCTGTATACCCTCCAGAGCTGTTTCCTCCGCACTTTTACCGTCCGGCGAAACGTTCCACACATTTACCGCAAAGCGTACAAACTTATCTATGCCGTTTTTGTAAATATACCTGTAATACGGCGGATGGATAACAGCCAGTCCGCAGCCATGATTGCAGTTTGTGTATGCACCAAGCTGATGCTCTATCTGGTGTGCTTGGAAGTCACATACCTTTCCAAGCTTGATTATCCTGTTCTCCGCCATTGTCGATGCCCACATCAGATTACTTCTTGATGTGTAATCCTCAGGATTCTTGAGCACAGCCGGAAGGTTTCTGATTACACTTCTCATCAGAGCTTCGGAAATATCATCCGATACATTATCGTCATCGGTCTTGCTGAAATATGTTTCCATAATATGACTTAGAATGTCGAATCCACCCGATGCTGTCTGCCTTTTCGGAACGCTGAATGTATACTCAGGATCCATAAGTGCAAATCGCGGATTGCATTTCGGATAATCCCTGCCTGTTTTTATTTTCTTTTCCTCGTTGGTAATTACAGCGCCGCCGTTGCATTCACTGCCTGTGCCGGCAACTGTAACGATAACACCGATAGGTATCGGATCAAAATGAATAATGCCGTTTTTTTCCCAATAATCGTTCCATATATCACCTTCATATGCTGCTGCCAAAGATACTGCCTTACAGCAGTCCATAACTGATCCTCCGCCTACAGCAAGAATCATATCAATATTATTTTGTCTCGCAAGCTCCGCACCTTCCATTACTTTTTTGTAAGTAGGATTCGACATGATCCCAGAGAATTCAACTATATTTTTACCTGCATCAGTAAGGATATGCTTGATTTCATCATAAATGCCGTTGTTCTTGATCGAACCGCCGCCATAAGCAAGCATTACGTTATTGCCGTACTCATTCATTATTCCGGCAAGAAACTCTTTAACACATCCTTTTCCGAAAAAGACTTTTGTACTGTTTTCAAATATAAAATTGTTCATACACTTTCCCTCGCTTTCCTATATCATTTTCTTTAATTATATTTTAGCACGTTCAAGGTAAAAACAGAAGTATCGATTGGTTTCTCTGTGTAAACCAAAAGGTTCATACTCAATTTCTATTAATCATACAATTATTTATTTGGCTGTTATATACGAAAATCTTGCCGCTTATGTAATAGACTCCAATGAAACTTCTCCCAAAATACAAAAAACGTACCAATAAAATTAAGAATTCAAGAAATATATTGAACATGTTTTTAGCTTGAAAAAATATGATAGTCAAAATATAGTCAACTTATAAAAATACAAATATATCAAGAAATAAAAAACGGCTTAACCGTATGGCTAAGCCGTTTCTTTTATACGCCCGACAGGATTCGAACCTGCGACCTACTGATTCGTAGTCAGTCACTCTATCCAACTGAGCTACGGACGCATATCATTGTTCTCCTAAACAACGATATATATTATACCACTTTATCAGCTTTTTGTCAATAAGATATATTATAAAAAAATATATAATTTTCAAAGTTTTATCCACAAAAATATATATTTTTTGTACAAACCATATTATATAACTCAAGTCAATATTATTTCTTTTACGTATGAAATAATTATGAAATACTTTTAAGTTTTATTGTAATAATAAACAAAATTTTTTTGAATTTTTATAAAACATGTTGAAAAAGTGAACTTAATTTGACAAATTGCAAACAAATTTCACTTTACAAATTTTATTTTTACTGTTATAATAATACCCGTAAAGAAAATATTTAAATTCTTTACAAAGGGGAAAAGGATAAATTTTAAGCGGGGCTGTGACAAAATGATTTTTTAAATCATTTTGTTCACGGCTCTTTTTCTCT
>CAJMRL010000007.1 GCA_905215805.1 uncultured bacterium
ATTTCATAAGAAAAATGGCTTAAAACCTATGGTTTTGCTATTTCGCTTATGGCTATTCAAATAAAATTTGGAGGTGAAATTATGAGAATCATGTTTATCGGAGCTGCTCATGAGGTTACAGGCTCATGCACCCTTATAGAGGCAAACGGCAAAAAGATACTTGTTGACTGCGGTATGGAACAAGGTATTGATTTATATGAAAACACTCCATTGCCCGTTGAACCCGCAGAAATAGACTGTATATTTCTTACACATGCACACATAGATCACTCAGGAAAAATACCGCTTATATCCGCTCGAGGATTTAACGGAAATATATACGCCACCGAAGCCACGGTGCGTCTATGTGAGATAATGCTTATGGATTCAGCACATATACAAGAACAAGAAGCTAAATGGAAAACAAAAAAATCTCTGAGGAGCGGCGGACAAGAAGTACTTCCGCTTTATACTACAGAAGACGCGGAAGGTTCATTAAAAAAATTTTATTGCTGCTCTTATCACCGCATATACGAAATTTATGATGGAATTAGCATAAGATTTTTAGATGCAGGACATCTTCTCGGCTCCTCAAGCATAGAAATAACCATAACCGAAAACGGCATAACACGCACAATCCTTTTCTCCGGAGATTTAGGCAATGTCAAAAGACCTCTTATACGTGACCCTGAAAAACCCGAAAAAGCAGATGCGGTCATTATAGAGTCTACTTACGGAACAAGAATACATCCGGAACGCAAGGATTATAAAACACAGCTTGTTGATATTTGTCAAAGAACCTTTGACCGGGGAGGAAATCTTGTAATACCATCCTTTGCTGTTGGAAGAACGCAGGAGCTTTTGTTCTTATTTAGAGAAATAAAAGAAGAAAAACTTATAAAAAATCATGATAACTTCCCTGTATGGGTAGACAGTCCTCTGTCCGTCGCTGCTACTAACATATATGACGGAGGTATGGAAGATTATTATGATGATGAAACACTTGACCTTATCTCAAAGGGTATAAATGTGCTGAAATTTCCGGATTTAAGATTAGCGGTTACGACCGATGAATCCTGTGCGATAAATTTTGATAAAAAATCAAAGGTTATAATTTCTTCAAGCGGAATGTGTGAAGCCGGAAGAATAAGGCATCATCTTAAACATAATTTATGGAAGCCTGAAAATACTATATTATTTGTCGGATACCAATCCGAAGGAACACTTGGAAGAAAGCTTTTGAACGGTGCAAAAGAGGTAAAACTATTTGGAGAGCTTATACAGGTCAACGCGGAAATTGCCGAAATGGATGGTATCAGCGGTCATTCAGATAAAAATATGCTGTTAGATTGGTTAGGAAATCTCAAAACTGCTCCGTCGCTGGTATTTGTAAATCATGGCGCAGACGAGGTTACGGATATATTTGCACAAACCATACAGCAGACATTAGGATTTAAAGCTACCGCACCTTACAGCGGCACTACATACGATCTTGAAAATTTCAAATGTATCTCAGAGGGGATAAAAAAGCGAATTGCAAAATCTGAAAATAAAGTCGGCAGAGTTAAATATTCGCCTGTATTTGAACGTCTTATAAGTGCCGGAAAGCGCCTTATGTTAGTTATAGAGCATAATCAAGGCGGGGCCAATAAAGACCTTGCCAAGTTTGCAGATCAAATAGATGCACTTTCAAACAAATGGGACAGATAACAATAGAAAGGAAGCGATATGTATGAAAATTTGTGTTTTTGGTGCAGCAAGCAATGAAATAGACCATAGTTATATAGATAAAGTTGAGGAAATGAGTTCGTTATTGGCAAAACGTGGTCATGAGCTTGTCTTCGGAGCAGGAGCAAACGGACTTATGGGTGCGGCGGCTCGCGGTATGAAATCAGCAGGAGGACGAATAACCGGAGTGATCCCTCAATTTTTTAAAGATGAAACTATAGAGGAGATTTACGATGACTGTGACGAGCTGATATTTACCGATACAATGCAGGAACGCAAAAAAACAATGGAAAATCTTGCTGACGCCTTTATTGTTGTTCCGGGCGGAATAGGAACATTTGAGGAAATGTACGAGGTTCTTACACTCAAACAGTTGGGCAGACATCAAAAACCGATAATATTTTATAATTTATTCGGATATTTCGATAATCTTATGGCATTTATGCACCATTGTTCAGATGAGGGATTTATAAGAAAAAATTGCCACAAATTATATAATATCACTGATAACAATGAAGAACTGGTAAGATACATAGAGAACAGCAAGCCGCTGAATTTCAGTGTTAAGGATTTGAAGCATAGCTGACCTATTAATAAATACCGGTCTGCTATTAATAACAGACCGGTATTCATATAAGTATATTGATATGTTTTTCATATTCGAAAGACAGCCTTAAAAAATTTACGAAGGCACTTTGGAAGCTTAACAATACGAACCGTCATATAAAACCCTCCTCACCACTTAAACAAGCACAGCCAACCTATAATCACAAGCAATGCCATTTCAATAACAGCAACAGCGGCCAGCGGCAAAAACAACCCTGCAATCATGCCCAGGCAGAACGACAGAGCCGTAAGCCCGACAGCTTTAGAACAGCCTTTCATACAAACGTTTATCATATTCATCACCCCATTATATGATATGCGTATTATAATAATTGTGTGATAAATTTTTATTGTATTTTCAAATTATATGGTGTATAATAATTTTATGAAATAATTCAGCCGAATATGATAAGCGCGTCAAGCAACATCAATAAGGAGTGAGAAGATGAGTATGCTTATAATATGGCTTATAGCCATTTGTATTTTTGCAGTTCTTGAAGCTGTTACATATCAGCTTGTATGTGTATGGTTTGCTATAGGAGCCGTTGCTGGCTTTTTAACAGCATATACCGGAATGGGATTCAACGCCCAAATAACAATGTTCTTCATCGTTTCAATAATTGCATTGATTTGTCTTCGTCCTGTTTCAATAAAATGGATGAGAAAGAATAAAGCAAAAACAAATATCAATGCTTTTATAGGAAAGGAAATATATGTTACAAAAGCTATAGGTATTGCTGATGACTACGGAGAAGGAAAGCTAAATGGTATAGTGTGGAGTCTAAAGAGTGAAAATGGGGAGACAATAAGAAAAGGAGAAAAAGTCACTATTACAGGGATTGAAGGCGTAAAGCTCATTGTACGAAAAACCATTTCAGATAAAAATAATTTTAAAGGAGAATAATTATGTTTTTTATATTTTTATTAATTGCGATTTTAGTGGTAATATTTGTTCTGAATATAAAAATAGTTCCTCAGGCAAATGCGTATATTGTTGAGAGGCTCGGAAGCTATTATCAGACATGGAATACAGGACTTCATTTTAAGGTTCCTTTCATAGATAGAATTGCAAAAAAGGTCAGCTTAAAGGAACAGGTCGTAGATTTTCCTCCTCAGCCTGTTATAACCAAAGATAATGTTTCCGTTTCGATAAATACAGTAACATACTTTCAGGTTACCGATCCTAAGCTTCTTGCATACGGAATTGAGCGGCCTATGATGGCAATTGAAAACCTTACCGCAACTACATTGAGAAATATCGTCGGTTCTCTTGAACTTGATGAAACTCTTACATCAAGAGATACAATAAACGTAGAGATGCGTTCTATTCTCGATGAAGCAACAGATGCTTGGGGAATTAAGATAAACAGAGTGGAATTAAAAGATATAGATCCTCCGGCAGAAATCCAAAACGCCATGGAAAGACAAATGAAAGCGGAGCGTGAAAGACGAGAAAGTATCCTTAAGGCTGAAGGCGAGAAAAAGAGCGCTATTCTTATTGCCGAAGGAGAAAAGGAAAGCGCTATCCTCCGCGCAGAGGCTAAAAAGCAGGCGGCTATAAAGGAGGCTGAGGGTGAAGCCGAAGCGATCCTTACAGTACAAACCGCTGTAGCAGAAGGTATAAAAAGAATAAATGCTGCGAACCCATCGCAAGGATATCTCACAATGAAATCTCTCGAAAGCTTTGAAAAAGCAGCCGACGGAAAATCCACTAAGATAATTATCCCATCAGATATTCAGGGAATTGCGGGTCTTGCGGCATCTATAAAGGAAATAATTTCAGATGATAAAAGGAAGCAGGCATGAAAAGAATATTGGAAAGTATTGCAGACGCACGTTTTGATATCGTGCGTCTTGATACGTATTTAAGAACATATTATAAAATGTCGGGAAGCCTGATAAAAGAGCTCAAACACACAGACGACGGAATGCAAATTAATTCTCAAAAGGCACGTACAATTGATACAGTACATACAGGTGATAAAATCAAAATTACCTTGCATGAAACAGCCTCTGCAAACATAGTTCCAACTAAGCTTGATTTTAAAATTGAATACGAGGATGAAGATTTAATTATTGTAAATAAGCCGCCCGGAATCCCCACTCATCCGTCTGCCGGAAATTATAATAATACTTTAGCAAACGCCCTTATGTATTATTTCAGTAATCAAAACGAAGAGTATGTATTCAGGGCCGTCAATCGGCTTGATAAAGATACCTCCGGTTTAATGTGCATAGCAAAAAACAAATATATTCATGCACGTCTTTGCGGAGATTTTAAAACAAAAGCTGTTTTAAGAAAATATATAGCGATTGTCTGCGGAAAAACAGCTCCTGAAGGAACAATTGATATGCCTATAGGCCGCTGTGAAGATGGTGTAATTAAAAGATGCGTATGTGATGATGGGCAAAAGGCAGTCACACATTATAAAACTATAAAACACTTCGGCGATTACAGCCTAATTGAGCTTGAATTAGAAACCGGACGTACACATCAAATAAGAGTTCATATGTCATATATAGGTCATCCATTATTAGGTGACTGGCTGTATGGCAACGAGGACAAGCAATTATTTCCAAGACAAGCGCTTCATTCATATTTTTTAAGCCTTACACATCCTCTTACGAACGAAAAAATGAATTTTTCCAGTAGTATGCCCCAGGATATGCTCAATTTTTATAACAGATTTTGTAAATATGTAATAAGTCATCTTAATTAAAAATATATCAGCAAAATAAAAAGCCGAATTTTTCAAATTTAACCGATCAATTCGACTTTTTATTTTCAATAATTCGTAATTATTCAATTCATTATTCTTTTAAAGAATACTATTTTAATAATTTTCTGCCCTTACCTCAAAGAAACTCTGCGGATGTGCACATACGGGGCATACACTCGGTGCTTTTTTGCCCATTACAAGATGTCCGCAATTGCGGCATTCCCACATCGTCATTTCGCCTTTTTCAAAGACCTTCTGCATTTCAACATTATTCAAAAGCGCACGATATCTTTCTTCATGTGATTTTTCTATTTCAGCAACCATTCTGAATTTAGCTGCCAGCTCAGTAAATCCTTCTTCCTCGGCTTCTTTTGCAAAAGTAGCATACATATCCGTCCACTCATAATTTTCACCTTCAGCAGCTGCTTTTAAATTTTCTGCAGTATTTCCAAGCTCTCCAAGAGCTTTAAACCACATTTTTGCATGCTCTTTCTCATTATCTGCGGTTTTCTGAAAGATAGCCATTATCTGCTCATAACCCTCTTTCTTTGCAACCGAAGCAAAATAAGTATACTTATTTCTTGCTTGACTTTCTCCGGCAAAAGCTGCCCAAAGATTTTTTTCTGTTTTTGAACCTTTCAATTCCATGGTTTATACCTCCTATAAAAAAAATAATAATTATTATTACTTTGTATCTATATTATATATGATTATAACGATTTTGTCAAGCATTTTTATATAAAAGCACTTATTTTAATAATCAAATAAAACTCATCAAACATTATGTTACTACTCAGGTATGAAAAATCGCATAATAAAGGCATTGTGCAAAACGTAGAAAATAAAAATAAATTTTTTTGAGAATTTTTGCGTAAAAATGAGGTTATCCACACGACGAATGCTGCGAGTGAAAACAATGAGCATTGTTTTCACTCGGGCATGTTCAGATGTGGATAACCTCATTTAATTTTGTTGAAAAACAGGCGGTTTAAAAGTAGCAAATCGCACAAGTGCTCAACTTGTTCGGATTTGCAATTTTAGTCCGTAGGGTGTATAATAGTATTATCATGAATGAGATGAATCGAGGTGAAAACGGTTGGGCGGACATTACGAAAAGGATATTATACGTCAGCTTCAAGAGGTCATGGCGCGTCTTGATAAAACGGAGCAAGAGGTCAAAGATACAAAAAAATCATGGAAAAAAGAAGTTCGAGAGATCAAGGCTGATTTTGCGGTAGAACGCAAACAACTCAAAACAAAGATAAAAAATTTAGAGACCGAATTGTCAGAAGTAAAAGCGGAAAATAAAGAACTTAAAAAGAAGATCGTTGTTCTTGAAACAGAGAATTCAAAGCTTAGGAGTCAATTAAATAATGATAGCAGCAACTCATCACTTCCTCCGTCAACCGATCAGAAGTGCAAGAAAGCTAACGAGTACAATGGCAGAGAGAAGAGCAAGAAACGCAGTGGTGGGCAAATCGGACATAAGGGGATTACATCAGATGCTGAAAAAATCATAAGAAAAATAGACAGCGGAGAATTAAAACATGAAGTAGTAGATATAGGAGATCCGAACAGAAGATATGAAACGAGATATAAGATCGACATAAAAGTGATTCCGACAGCAATAGAGCTGCGATTTCATGAAGATGGTACCGGAAGGATCAATATACCAAAGAAGTATAGAAATAAGGTTGTATACGGAGATATGATACAGGCGATAGCGGTAGATCTGTACGGAGACGGAGTGGTCTCATTTGAGAGGATCAGAGGATTTTTAAATGCAATAAGCGGAGACGTGATAGATATATCGAATGGGACTGTATACAATATAATAAAAAACTTCTCGAAAAAATGCGAGCCGGAAATAGAAAGAATCAAAGCAGCGCTTTTGCAGTCAGAGGTAATGCACACAGACGCAACAGTGGTGAGCGTAAACGGAAGACAGGCATACATACGAAATCAAAGCACGGCGAATGAGGTGCTATACAGTGCTATGAGCAAGAAGAGTATCGAAGAGTTGAAGAGAAACACGATACTTGGAGAGTTCAGTAGTATATTGATACATGACCACGAAACAGCCATGTACAATTTTGGAACAGGACACGGAGAATGCAATGCACATATATTGAGGTATTTAAAGAAGACCACAGAGGAAAGCGGGAATGAATGGAGTAACGCGTTATCAGAGCTTTTGAGAGAGATGAATACAGAGAGGAAGAATAGGCTGGCGAAAGGCAGCTGGTTTGAGGTGCCTGAAATAAATGAGTATGAACGGGAGTATGATCGAATAATAAAGAAGGGTCGCAAGGAGAATAAAAAGACAAAATCGCAGTACGTCAAAGAAGAAGAGACCGTATTACTGAACAGGTTGGAGAAATACAAAGCGAACCATATGCTGTTTATACATGATAATCGAGTACCGTTTGATAATAACATGAGCGAACGTGATTTGAGGAAGTGTAAGAACCGACAGAAGATGGCGGGAGGGTTCAGAACGGAAGCAGGGCAGAAGATGTACTGCAAGATTTTGAGCGTCATAGAAACATGTAAACGCAAGGGAGAGAGCGTGTTTGGTAAGATAACAGAGATGCTCTTAGACAGACCTATTATGGCACAATAGGTCTTTTTGGAGTGCGCGATACCTGAATAGTAACAACATTATGCGGATTTTTCATAAAAATATTGCCGATAAATTTGACATATTCTTAAAAATGATATATAATTAGTAAAGACTGTTTTTTAGGAAGTGCAAATATGAATTATTTAGAGGCATATGAATACATACAATCACTGACTTGCAGAGGCATAATGCCCGGATTAGAGGTTATGTCCGTTCTTTGTGATGCCTTGGGAAATCCACAGAAAAATCTTAAAATAATACACATAGCGGGAACAAACGGAAAAGGTTCTGTCGGAGCCTTTATTTCTAATATTTTTATGTGCGCCGGTTTTTCTGTCGGACGGTATGTATCTCCGGCTGTTGAAAATCCCCGTGAAATTATACAATTCAACGGCAGCTACATATCAGAATCAGAATACGCCGAATGCACGGATATAGTAAAAAGAGCATGTGAGAAAATTTCCGCACTTGGTATGTTCCCTACCTCATTTGAATTTGAAACTGCCATGGCATTTGTGTTTTTCTATAAGAAAAAATGCAGCTATTGTGTAATCGAATGCGGTCTTGGAGGATTACTTGACGCTACAAATATCATCAATACTCCTGAAGCAGCGGTGATCACTTCTATAGGAATGGATCATTCAGTATATCTTGGAAATAATATTTCGGAAATTGCTTTAAATAAATCCGGAATCATAAAGGAAAACAGTCTTGTTTTTTCCGCTCATCAGAAGAAAGAGGCGGCAAATGTTATTTCCAAAATATGCAGCGAAAAACAAGCAGATCTTTCTATATGCTCAAAGCCCGAAATCCTTATTTCAGATATAAGCAAAACATGCTTTAATTATAAGGATTTTAAGGATCTGGAAATAAAGCTTTGCGGTGCTTTTCAGCCTGATAACGCAGTGTTGGCTTTAGAATGCTGCACAAAACTTGGAATTGATGAACGCTTTATACGGACGGGTCTCAAGAATACCGTTTGGAGATACAGATTTGAAATTACAGAAAATAACCCCTATTGGATTTATGACGGAGCGCACAATCCGGACGCCGCGTACTCTCTTAGGCGTTCATTGGATGAATACTTCCCAAATAAAAGGCTTATATTTATTATCGGAGTTTTTAAAGATAAAGACTATGATACAATTTTAAGCATTACTGCCCCATATGCCTATAAAATCTTTACTGTCACTCCTGCTTCAAAAAGGGGGCTGGATAGTGCAATTCTTGCGGATAAGGCAAGAAAATATTGTAATAACGTTATTGATGCAAAAAACACGCATACCGCTGCAGCTCTTTGCTCCCAGGAAATCTGTGATGCTGTCATTATATTCGGCTCACTGTCATTTCTTAAAAACATAAAAAAGGAAAGATCAAATGGAAAGATGCAAAAAAATATATGAACATCCTTTATTTCAAGATTCTATGACCAGAATAGATAACGCTGAAAAAGACCGCATATTCTGTCTTCATGGTATCCCCCACTCCCTCGATACCGCCCGAATAGGATATATTATGATATTGGAAGGCGGATATAACATATCAAAAGAATTGTTTTATGCCGCCGCCTTACTTCATGACAGCGGTCGTTATAATCCGATTCTTGAGGATCATGCCGAAGCAGGAGCAATAAATGCGGAGCTTATCATGCCGGACTGCGGCTTTTCTGCTTATGAGACAGCCGAGGTTGCAAATGCTATACGCGCACATAGAGATAATAGCTCAAAAACTGTATTCGGAGAAATATTATACAAAGCAGATAAACAATCAAGGCTGTGCTTTGACTGCAAGGCACAGGAACAATGCTACTGGTCTGATGAAAAAAGAAACAAGGAGATTCATATTTAATGGTTATAGGAAATAAAATTTTTGAAAATAACACATATATAATGGGAATATTAAATGTAACCCCCGATTCATTTTCTGACGGAGGAAAATGGAACACTCTCGACTCTGCCTTAAAGCATGCAGAACAAATGATTGAAGAAGGCGCGGATATTATTGATATAGGCGGAGAATCAACGCGTCCACAATATACACAAATTTCCGACGACGAGGAAATAAACCGTATCATACCGGTTATTGAAGCTGTCACTTCAAATTTTGACGTTCCTGTTTCAGTTGATACTTATAAAAGCAGGGTCGCCGATGCCGCGCTCTCATCCGGTGCGGTGCTGATAAATGATATTTGGGGATTTAAATATGACAAAAAAATGGCTGATGTATGCAAAAAATACGATGCTTCATGCTGTCTTATGCACAACCGCCCCAAAGCAGTATATAATGATTTTTTTGAAGATGTTATAAGCGATCTTAAAGACAGCATAGCCATAGCTGAAAATGCCGGAATAGAGCATGAAAAAATATGTATTGACCCCGGAATAGGCTTTGCAAAAAGCCTCGAACAAAATTTGAAACTGACTCAAAACGTAGATATACTTGATAAGCTTGGTTTCCCAATTCTTCTCGGTACTTCAAGAAAATCAATGATCGGTCTTACTCTTGATTTGCCATCGGATCAAAGATTAGAGGGAACTCTCGTCACAAGCGTTATTGCCGCGCAAAAGCATTGCTTGTTTGTACGCGTACACGATGTCAAGGAAAATTACCGCGCGATAAAAATGACTCGCGCATTAATGAATGTATAAGGAAGTTTTAAAATGGATCATATTATTATCGAAAACCTTGTAATTTTTGCCGGTCATGGCGTCTTTCCGGAAGAACGGGCACTCGGCCAGAAATTTGTACTCTCCGGAAAGCTGTATGTTGACCTGCATCCTGCCGGAATAAGCGATGATCTGCATAAAACCGTCGATTACGGAAAAATATGCAATTGGATAACTGAATTTACAAAGGCACATCCATGCAAGCTTATTGAAGCAGCAGTAGAACAAATCGCCTCAGGAATACTTATGCAGTATCCTATTATAAATAAAGTCAGTCTGACACTAAAAAAGCCTTGGGCACCGATAGGTCTTCCGGTTGACTGTGCGGGAGTTTCTATTACCCGCTGCCGACATACAGTCTATTTATCGGTCGGTTCAAATATTGGTGATAAGAATCACTTTCTTGATTTTGCATTAGCAGAGCTTGACAAAGATGAAAAAATTAACGTCACAAAGGTTTCGGATTATATCGTTACAGAACCATACGGCTATACAAATCAAGATAAATTTCTTAATGCAGCTGTTGAAATAAAAACAATATATTCCCCGGACGAGCTTCTTTGCAAAATACATAAAATTGAACAAGAAGCCGGAAGAGTACGCGAAATTCATTGGGGTCCGCGTACTCTTGACATTGATATCATTCTTTATGATGAGCTTATTATGAATACCCCTGAACTTACTATACCGCATATAGAGGCAGCCAAACGCCTTTTTGTGTTGGAACCGCTAAATCAAATAGCACCATATGCATATCACCCAATAAAAAAGAAATATATTTTTGAGCTTTACGAGCAAATAAGCAACATAAAAAGATAGATGTATAATAAAGTCAATATTATAAAAAAAATTAAATATAAATGTCAATACCACAAAAGAAAATATAATTTTTTTATGATATAATGTAGTTGAGCTAAGACAAAACACACCATTAAATGATAACAAAACAATAGTATATGATAAATTTCTGTATTTATCATTATAAATTTTCAGGAGGCAAATTAAATGAAACTGAAGCTAACAGACATTGCTGACAATGAATTTTGGCTCAATAACGATATCATTCCGCCAAAATTTAATATAAATGATATGAAAACCGAAACTTATAAAAATCCCGAATGGGTACATTTTGGTTCGGGAAATATTTTTCGAGGTTTTATAGGTTCAATTATACAAAGGCTTTTAAATGCCGGAGAAATGAAAACAGGTATAATTGCGGTAGAAACCTTTGATTTTGAGATTATAGATAAAATCTACAAGCCATACGATAATCTTACTTTAAATATTCTTTTAGATAAAAATTCCGGTACAAGAAAAGAAATTCTTGCCGGCATAGCCGATGGAGTGAAAAGCTGTGAATATGAAAAGCTTTGTACCATATTTGAAAAGCCATCGCTTAAAATGGCAAGCTATACTATCACCGAAAAAGGATATGCAATAAAAAAGGCTGACGGAGATTATACAGATATAGTAAAATGTGATATTGAAAATGGTCCTGTCAAACCCATACATGCCATGAGTATAACAACATCACTGTTATATCACCGTTATAAAAACGGCGCATTTCCTGTTGCAATAGTGAGCATGGATAACTGTTCACATAATGGAGAAAAACTTCAGGCAAGCGTTATGACTATAGCGGAAGAATGGATACAACATAAAAAAGTTGATTCGGAGTTTTTAGACTATCTTAAAACTAAGGTCAGCTTTCCATGGAGTATGATCGACAAAATAACTCCAAGACCTTCTGATAAGATAAAAGATAAAATAAATACACTGGGAATAGAGGATATGGATCCGGTAATCACATCAAAGGGTACATATATAGCTCCGTTTGTAAATGCAGAAGTTCCTGAATATCTCGTTGTAGAGGACAATTTCCCAAACGGAAGACCTCCTCTCGAAGATGCCGGAGTGTACATGACCACCAGAGATATTGTAAATAAATCTGAAACTATGAAGGTAACTTCCTGTCTGAATCCGCTTCACACTGCACTTGCTGTGTACGGCTGTTTGCTCGGCTATACAAAAATATGCGATGAGATGAAAGACGCCGATTTGGTTAGACTTGTAAAACAAATAGCAAATGAAGGAATGAAGGTTGTTATAAACCCTGAGATAATCGACCCTCAAAAATTCGTAAATGAAGTAATAAACGACAGGCTTCCAAATCCTAATATTCCTGATTCTCCTCAAAGAATCGCTACAGATACCTCTCAGAAAGTGGGAATAAGATACGGCGAAACTATAAAAGCATATATGTCAGCTCCTGACCTGAATACAGCGGATATGACTGCTATTCCGATTGCGATAGCAGGCTGGCTCCGATATATTGTAGGCGTTGATGATGACGGAAAACGGTTTGAAAGAAGCTCTGACCCAATGCTTGACTATTTGACAAAAAAATTTGATGGTATAACTTTAGGTAATCCAGCGAGTGCCTTAGGAAAACTTAATGACATTCTTTCAGATAAAAAGCTCTTTGGTGTAAATCTTTACAATGCCGGTATAGGAGAAAAAATAGAAAACTATTTTTACAAGATGCTGGAAGGCAAAGGAGCGATAAGAAAGCTGCTCCAATCTATATAAAATTATTTAATCGGAGGAATAGACGTATGAAAATGACGATGCGCTATTATGGCAAAGACTATGACAGTGTTACTCTTGAACAATTAAGACAGATACGTTATGTAGAAGGTCTCATAAGCACTTTATATTATAAACAGGCAGGCGAACTGTGGACACGCGGTGAAATACAAGCTCTGAAAAAGGAAATTGAAGACGGCGGAATGGAACTTTCCGGCATAGAAAGTGTAAATATCCATGATTCCATCAAAATCGGTTCTGATGACAGGGATATGTATATTGAAAATTATATACAGACATTAACCAATCTCGGTGAAGAGGGAATTGACCTTGTCTGCTACAATTTTATGCCGGTATTTGACTGGACCAGAAGTGATCTTGCTAAGCCCCGTCCTGATGGATCAACAGTCCTTGCATATGATCAGGAACAAATAGATAAAATAGATCCTCTTCATATTTTTGAAGATATGGAGAAAAACTCAAATGGCTTTATCCTCCCCGGCTGGGAACCGGAAAGAATGTCTGCTATAAAACAGCTTTTTGAAGCATATGCTGATGTTGACGCAGAAAAATTGTTTAACAATTTAATATATTTCCTTAAAGCTATAATGCCTGTATGTGAAAAATACGGAATAAAAATGGCAATACACCCCGATGATCCATCATGGAGCGTATTCGGATTGGCAAGAATAATTACTTCAAAAGAGAATCTTCTCAGAATGACAGAGGCTGTTCCCAGCGTATATAACGGTGTTACTCTCTGTACGGGTTCTCTTGGCTCTAATCCCGACAACGACATTGTGGATATTATTCATGCTCTAAAGGGTAGAATTCACTTTGCCCATATAAGAAATATAAAGCATACGTCCCCCGGTAAATTTGAAGAAGCCGCTCATTTAAGCGCTGACGGAAGTCTTGATCTTGCAGCAATCGTCAAAGCTCTTTATGAGGACGGATTTGACGGAGTTATCCGTCCTGATCATGGAAGAATGATTTGGGGAGAAAAAGCAATGCCCGGATACGGATTATATGACAGAGCTTTAGGAGCTGCATACATATGCGGTCTATGGGAAATGCTCGATAAATCTAAATAAATATCACAAAACGGCGGGACTCATATCTCGCCGTTCTCTATCAAATGAAAGATATTTTTATTATACTCCAATAACCCGTCTTTCTTCATTTTCGATAACTCACTGCACATTGCGCTCCGGTCCACACTAAGATAATCAGCAAGCTGCTGCCTGTTAAACGGGATCTCAATAATACGGCTGCCTGTCTGTTTAACACATTCCGAAAAATAAGACATTAATCTGCCTCTTATTGATTTTGCAGATGTATGCAATATCCTGCGTGAAAGCTGGAGATTTTTATGCGCTGATATCCAAAGCAAATTTTTTATAATCATATTATGATACCTGCATGAATTTTTACACACATGAAATATTTTTTCAATATTAAAAAATAGTACTTCCGTTTTATCATCCGCAACAGCATTTACCATCATAGGTTCCCCTTCTATACACGCATAGGTTTCTCCGAATATATGTCCAGGCTCTATACGATTAAGAATACTTTTGTTTCCCCATAAATCATCATTTTCTATAATAACGCTCCCGCAAAGAGGCATACCGATATTATTTATTACTTCTCCGACATGATAAATAACCTCACCTTTTTCATATTTTTTTGTATATGCCCCCATACAATCCAATAACTTCTGCACTTCATCCTTAGCTATTCCATAAAAAAGCTTAGTTTGCATAAAAAACTCAAAATTCATAATATTTCTCCATTTTTGTTGTTATAACAACAGACTTATTATATATATTATATTATAATCTACGTGTAAAGTCAAGATATACAAAACACGGAGGTTTTTTATGATAAGAAAAATAATCAATATCGATAAAAATAAATGTAACGGCTGCGGTTTATGCGCGCAAGCCTGTCATGAAGGAGCCATCGGAATGATCGACGGAAAAGCTCAGCTCCTCAGAGATGATTACTGTGACGGACTTGGCGATTGTCTTCCCGTATGCCCTACCGGAGCAATTACTTTTATAGAACGCGAAGCCGCTGCATACGATGAAGCCGCGGTTATGAAAAATAAGCAGAATCATTTGCACACAAGCAACACAGCCTTGCCTTGCGGCTGTCCGGGATCACAATCCAAAACAATTACTCATAAAAACAACAGCTTTAACAGCAGTCCTTCTGTCGGAAGATCTGTAAACAGACTTAATCAATGGCCTGTACAAATTAAACTTGTACCTGTTAATGCACCTTATTTTGATGGAGCTAAGCTGCTCATAGCTGCTGATTGTACAGCATACGCGTATGCTAATTTTCACGAGGATTTTATAAAGGGACATATTACACTGGTTGGCTGTCCCAAATTAGATAATATCGATTATTCTGAAAAACTTACAGAAATCATACAAAATAACAATATACAAAGTGTTAAAATTGTACGCATGGAAGTTCCGTGCTGCGGAGGATTGGAAAATGCGGCAAAAACAGCTTTAAAAAACAGCGGTAAATTTATTCCCTGGCAGGTAGTTACTATATCTACAGATGGAAATATAATAGATTAATTGAGGAGGATTTTATATGGAAAATAAAATGTTTTGCTTTCAATGTGAACAGACTGCCGGATGTGCAGGCTGTACAGGAAATATGGGTGTATGCGGAAAATCATCTGCCACGGCAAAATTACAGGATGAGCTTACAGGTGCACTTATTGCATTGTCAAAGAACGTCGATAACGGAACTAAAGTAGAGGATACTACAACTAAATTGATTATTGAAGGATTATTTACAACTGTAACGAATGTGAATTTTAACGATAAAACTATAAATTTGATTATCGATAAAGTCCGCAAGGAAACACAGCGCATATCCTTTTCAAAGGGATTATGCAGCTCTGAACTAAGCTATGATATGTCTGAAATATGGAATAGCAATGAGGACATACGTTCACTTAAATCACTCATATTATTCGGTATACGCGGTATTGCAGCCTACGCATACCATGCAATGGTGCTTGGATATACAAATGATGAAGTAAATCAATTTTTCTTTAAAGCGCTTTCCGCTTTAGGAGAAAATTTAAGTATCGATGAACTTCTTCCTATTGTTATGGAGGTTGGAAAAATCAATCTTTCATGTATGGAATTGCTTGATACTGCAAATACAAAAACTTATGGCGATCCATCACCCGTTACTGTCCCTCTTACAGTAGAGAAGGGTCCATTCATTATAATTACAGGTCATGACCTGCTTGATTTAAAATTGCTTTTGGAGCAAACTAAGGACAAGGGCATAAATATATATACTCACGGAGAAATGCTGCCTGCGCATGCTTATCCAGAATTAAAAAAATATACTCACCTTAAAGGCAATTTCGGAACAGCATGGCAAAACCAGCAAAAAGAATTTTCAGATGTACCCGCGCCGATATTATTTACAACAAATTGTCTTATGCCCCCTAAACCAAGCTATGCTGACCGCGTGTTTACAACTGATGTTGTTTCTTTTCCCGATATTGTGCATATAGATGAAAATAAGGATTTTACACCTATAATCGAGAAGGCGTTAGAACTCGGAGGCTTTAGTGAAGATAAAGAATTCACCGGTATTAACGGCGGAAATTCTGTAGTTACCGGATTCGGTCATAACGCAGTTTTAAGCTCTGCTGGTGAAATTGTTGACGCTGTTAAAGCAGGCACTATAAAGCATTTCTTCCTTGTAGGCGGATGCGATGGAGCACGTACAGGGCGCAATTATTATACAGAATTTGTAAAGAAGACTCCTTCCGATACAATTGTTCTTACTCTTGCTTGCGGAAAATACCGTTTTAACGACCTTAAGCTCGGAAATATAGGCAAGTTTCCAAGAATTATGGACATGGGACAATGTAACGACGCATACAGCGCTATAAAGGTAGCTGTTGCTTTGGCTGACGCTTTTAAATGTGAAGTAAGTGATCTACCATTGTCTATGATATTATCATGGTATGAACAAAAAGCAGTCTGCATACTATTAACACTGCTGTATCTTGGTATAAAAAATATTCGCCTTGGGCCCACGCTTCCGGCATTTATATCTCCGAATATACTGAAATATCTTTCGGATAATTTTAATATAGCTCCTATAACTACACCTGATGACGATTTGAAGTGTATTTTAAATCAGTCTTAAAAAATACAATAAATTCACATTGTTATATATGGTAGTATAATTTGTTCCGGTCATTATATATTGCAATTTATTTTTATAAATTGCAATATATAATGTACTTAATATTCAAATATCTGCAAAATATTTAAACAAGCGATAACTATCTTGCAATCATAATACCGCACCATACTCCTGTAATGCACCCTAATAGGCTCAATAAAATGTAGAATGCCGCACAAACGTAATTGCCGTTTTGAAGCAAATTATACGCCTCCAAAGAAAAGGTCGAAAAAGTAGTAAAACCGCCGCATAAACCGGTTTTTAAAAACAGACTTAAATTTTGAGGAATATCTCTCTTTAAAGCAAGTCCGGTTATGTAACCTATGAGCAGGGCGCCCAAAATATTTATTATCAATGTTAAAAGAGGAAATTCCTGCTTATACGGTATTAAGCTTATAGCATACCGGAGCATTGCCCCTAACGCACCTCCTATGCCAACAAATAGAAAACCTAACATTCTACTAAAATCCTTTCCTTATAAACTGTAAACAATAAATTATTACTGTAATTTTTATTATATTTCCTTAAACTTATTCACCGTTTCTTATTCTGTCAATCAAACTTTCCTTATTGACGCATTTATTTATAAAATACGTTATTAGCAGCTGTCCTATAACAAGCACTGATGCTAAAGCAATTGTTTCCATAAGCGGATAATGATATGCTGATACACTCATAAAATGAGAATTTTTTGCCCATAAAAATATCAAATATCCCAAAATGTTTCCTAATGTTACCGATGCTAATAATGTTCCCGCAATAATGACCATTCCCTCTCCGGCAAGCATTTTTGTCAGCTGTTTGTTTGAAAGACCTATCGCCTGTAATACTCCAAGCTCCCTCTTTCTCGTTATTATGCTTGTAACCATTGTATTTATTAAATTCATAAAGCCTATTACTGCTATCATCAATAATATTGCATACATTGGATATTTCACAACATTTACCGATGCTGCTCCAAGCTCTATTTCCTCATCATATGAATAAAGCCTAAAATATTCATTTGTTTTTTCAATTTCCTGCATGGCAGTTTTAACACTTTCATATTTGTTCTTATCTACTGATATGAATAATTCCGCTGTGCTGTCATAATTTAAATTCAGAGAGTCATACACCTCTTGAGGTATCAAGAAATCAGCCGTTCCTCCGTCATCTATGCTTGCGCTGATTTTTATTTCAAAAGGTATTTGTCTGTCGCCATCGTAAATCACAAGCGGTATAGTATCGCCTATAGTGAAACCATATTCATCAATAAAAGTATCGCTTGTAAAAACAGCGCCATGTTCCTCTATAAGCTTATCATAATCAATTTTCCCTTGTTTTACCTCTTTTTGAAATTCATCCGCCTCTTCTCTTGTCAGCGCAGACATAGTCCTGCGCTTGCCTTCTTCAAACATCTCTGACTGATATTGCGAACCTACAAGTGATTCTTTATGCCGCTCAACCATCTTCACACCGTCAATACTCTGAACTTGATCAACAAAATCATCGCTGAAAATATTCTTTTGCTGTAAACTATCAAGATTATTCTCAGTATATTCCCTGTCATTTAATGAGTAATTTAATGCAAGCCGAAAATCACCTTTTTCAATATTGCGTCTTGCAATATCCTCCGCGCTCATACTGTTGAGCGCTCCGGCAAGACTCATAAACAGCACGCAGCTCAAGCCCATAGTGATCATAGTTACAGCAGTACGGCGCTTATTTCTTAACAGATTAGCAGTACTTAATCTAAACACATTTACATTTATATTACCTTTACGCAATTTTTTCCCTATACTGCTTTCCTGATAACGAATTGCCTCTATAGGTGAAATTTTTTCTGCCATACGCATAGGTTTCAGTAATGAAATATATACTGTAAGCAATGATACAACAATTACCGCTATCAAAACAGGGAAAGAAAACATATGCAGACTTTCAATGCTAAACGCTGTAACACTGACTTCAATCCCCCATTTTATTACAATTGGCAGTATAAAATACGGTATTAAAAATCCCAAAATCACTCCTATAGGTATCGCTATTCCCGAAATAAACATTCCTTCTGTGAGCAGCAAATTTCTTATCTGTTTTTTTGAAGCTCCCAACGCCTTTAATTTGCCGATCTCCTGTACATCTGTAATAACGCCTACATAGTAAATACTATATATGACAAGCCCGGAAAATACAATAATTAAAGCAGCTATTCCGAATACGATCCCCGCCATCTCTGTCCCCGGATCTGTCATAGTAAAAAGATATTCGTTATTCAAATCAACGTTCTTCTCGTCACATCCAATATCTGATGCAATTTGCATTATCTTATTTTCAATTTCATCATAATTTAATTTATCCTCTCCTGTAACTCGTATAGATGTATTATTATATACCCTCTCATTTTGCGGTATAAATTCATTAACAAGCTCTTCTGAAACAGAAGCGCCATATGCAATACGCGTATCACTTATATCTAAATTTGAAACTTCTCTCTCTGAAACTATACCGCATATTACAAAATCACGTGTCTCAATTTTCCCCTCTCCCTCCGGTCGAAACGAAATGGTCACGGTATTGCCGATAACAGGTTCAGTATCCAAACGTTTAAAAAAAGCCTTTGGTCCGCATATTTCATTGGAAGCTTCAGCATACCGTCCCTCTATCAATTTGCCTATACCATGATAAATACCGCTTTTTATATCCTGAGTATAAGTTAAAAATCCATTCATTTTGCCATACTCTACTGTTGCAAAAATTTCGCTTGTTTCCAACGACTCAACATCAACATGATTTTTAAGCATATCAACTTGATCTGCTGTAAGATTCTTTAAAGCAGCATGAACATTGCTTGAGGCTGACGCCTGCTGCCTATTAAAATCCAGCAGTCCAACTGCCGATGTACCCAGTCCCATAAGCAGCATTGTCGTAAGCATAATAGCAATTGCCGTAAGTATTGTACGGCTCTTATTATATTTAATTCTGCTTTTTGCAAGTGATGTAATCATTTTATTTCACCACCTTGCCGTCTTCCAGCATTATGGTTCTATCTGCCATTTGAGCTATATCCTCATTGTGAGTAATAACAACAAGTGTCTGTCCATATTTTTTTGCAGACAGCTTTAGCAACGCCATAACTTCATCGCCCGTTTTTGTGTCAAGATTTCCCGTAGGTTCATCAGCAAATATAATCGATGGTTTTGCTGCTATTGCGCGTGCTATAGCAGTTCTTTGCTGCTGACCTCCGGATAAAGTATTTGGTAAATTTTTTACTTTCTTATCAAGTCCAAGTGTATTTATAATATCTTTTACAAAATTAATATCAACCCTTCTTCCATCTAACCCAAGAGGAAGCACAACATTCTCCCACACATTCAATGACGACACAAGATTAAACGCTTGAAATACAAAACCGATCTTTCTCCTGCGTATTTGAGCAAGTCTTTCTTCCGAAAATTCAGCTATATTTTTTCCGTCCAGCCATACTTCGCCTGAAGTAGGATTATCAAGTCCTCCAAGCAAATGCAATAATGTAGACTTTCCGCTGCCTGATTTTCCTACTATAGTTACAAATTCTCCCTGCTGTATCGATATGTCAATATTATCAACTGCCTTAACTATATTTTCTCCTGAACCGTAATATTTACAAAGCTCCTTTGTTTCAAGTATTGTTTTCATTCATATTACCTCCTCACTTGATATGGACATTATATATAATTAATCTTACATTAACCTTACAAAGAAGCTTACATTCAGCTTACAGCGGCAGCTGAATTACGAATATACTCCCTTTTCCCAAACAAGACCTTACTGATACCGTACCGCCCTGTTCTTCTAAAATACTCCGTGAAAGATACAGACCTATGCCTGACCCTTCTTGATTTTTTACAATATCATTATTTCCCCTATAAAATCGGGTAAATATTTTATTTTGTTCTTCCTTTGGAATCCCAATTCCTTTGTCCTCTATTTCTACCCTAACAAAGCTGTATAATTTTTGCACCCGTATTTGAATATCACTTCCGCATTGACTGTATTTTATCGCATTATCAAGAATATTTGCTATAGCCTCCACTGTCCACTTCAGATCAAGATACAGCGGTATATCTTCAAATTTAGAAGTTACAATCTCTATATTCTTTTTCAAAGCCTTATGATATACAGTATTAACCGCTCCTATAATTATCTCTTTAATAGAGGTGTCAGTTTTTTGTAATGTTATCATTCCATTTTCCAAACGTGAAACATTTATCAAAGCTGACGCAAGATTTTCAAGCTTATCCATCTGAATTCTGCTTCTATTCAAAAACTCAGCCTTTTCATTTTCGGTATCTGCTTCTACATACATATCAAAGCAAGCTTTCATTGCGCTTATCGGAGTTTTCAATTGATGTGATATATCCGTCACCAAGGTTTTGGTGTTATCATGCTCTTCATTCAAATATTCTGTTTTTAAACGCATATTTTCAGCTAATTTTATCAATAAATCCGCGAACAAAGTGTTATTAAATATCCTCATTCTACGTTCATCACCAATAAAGCTATAATCTCCGGAAAGACAACTGTCGATAATTTCGATAAGATTATTTTCCCGAACTTTTTTTCTTTTTGATATAAATCTAAACCCTGCATATCCTCCAAATAATATACATACAGAAAATGCTAAAAGAACAGTATAATAAACAATTAAAGTTTTTTTGTACTGTTTGTTTAACTCCATTTCCGTATCATATCCATAATGCGACATGATATTTTCTCCGTAAGATTCATTTTTATGATCTTCGTTCATAACAGCATTCACAAAAATCTGTTCAGCCTGCGGATATTCTGATAATACAGCTCCGGCAATATTATACACTCTTTGTACCTCGTTGTATTGAGCATTGTATATTACTGTTCTTACAAAAACAGTAAGAGCTGTCATTACTAATAAAATTAATGCGGTAAATATGATCACTGTTTTCCTCAAAGCTTTTCACATTCCTTTTCCCAAATATATCCCAATCCGCGTACATTCTTTATAATGACAGGCTTTGACGGATCATCCTCAATTTTTTCACGTAAACGTCGTATATTTACAGCCACGGTATTGTCATCAACAAAATTTCCGTCGATATCCCAAATAGCTTCCAGCAGCTGATTTTTAGATAATATCCTCATTGGATTCTGCATGAAATATGTCAGCAATTTTTGCTCATTCGCTGTAAGGCTGAGATATTCACCGTTTTTCTGGGCACGGTTCTCATCTATAAGCAGCTTTACAGAACCTGAAAGTATCATATTACTGTTTTTTTCGGCACTGCACCGTTTCATTATCACATTTACCTTTGAAATAAGAACTGCTAAAGAAAAAGGCTTTGTTATATAATCATCCGCACCTGCTTCATATCCATTTATAATATCCGTCTCAGCATCCATCGCCGTAAGAAACAAAAACATAACGTTGCTGCTTTTTCTTATTTCTGAGCAAAAATCAAGACCGCTCCCATCCGGAAGACCTATGTCACAAATAATCAGTGGCACGCTGTGTTCATAATAAAGTCTCCTTGCTTCTTTTATTGACGCCGCCGAATATACAATATATCCTTCCTTTGAAAGCTTTAAACTTACAGCCCGGTTCAGGCTATCGTCATCCTCCACAAGTAATATTTCTTTACTCATTTTTCCATCATCCCTAACTTTTCTTAATGTTAATGAAAACATAACAAAGCTGCCGCAATAGCTTGCAGCAGCTTTATATGCTAACAACTATTTATTTGTAGCTTCGTATAGGTTTGTTACCTGCGTATCATCAAGAGTTGTACCGTTATAAATGTATACCTCATCAATTAATCCATTAAACGGAGTATCCCAATAGTTCACTCCAAGATAAGTAACAGTATCGCTTGTTATAATATCAGCAATAGTACCCGTTCCCATCTTAGCGCCGTCTATATAAAGCGAAGCCGTTCCTCCGTCCGCTGCAATTACAACTTGATGCCATGTATCAGTATTAAGTACTCCGCTTGATGAAATTGACATATAATCTCCAAGCTTTGACCAGATTTTAGTCGCTCCGCCGGTCATATCACCAAACGGCGCACTTACCCATTTTTCATCAGTCTTGCTGCCGGAATCTATAAACAGCGCTGATGTAAACTGTGTAAACTCATTTGCTTTCATTCGGAATGCAATCGTATATTTACTGTTTGTTATAACATTTCCAAGCCTTAAGCCATAACTGTTTGCTCCGGTAAACTCCATTGCTTTTCCGCTGTATCCTCCATCAGAAACTACCGCTGCCACTTCCGGAACATCTCCTTCAATATTTGTGGCTGCATATGTACCGTTGATTCCGGAAATACTGTCTGAAGTATCTTCATCGAAGCTAAAATATGATGTATAACCCTCCGGCATTTTATACGGCGATTCTGTAGCTGTGACCACAGCTGACTCCGCGGCGGGAAGCATATCACTCCATACAAATACCTTTATTGTAGAATCCTCAGCCTTACGCTCATATGGAATCTCTACCGACTGCCTTAAAGAATTGATCTTAATATCACTTTTTGACGATACACCGATAAGTGCACCGGTTTTATCATATTCAGCAGCATATACGGAAAGATTTTTATATTTATCAGCATTGCTGAGATAGAATTTTACGCTTGTTCCGTCTTTTATCCAAGCATCAGTAATCTCTGCAAGCATTCCCGACACAAGACCGCTCTCAAGTGCCTCGCCTATTTCAAAGCTGCACGCCTCCGTATCCAATTCCTTCTGCGGAACAAGCACAGCCTTACCGTTTACATTAGCAAGGAAATATCCCGGCTTTAATACGCTTTCAAATGAAACTGCGTTCTCCTCACCGTTAAGTCCCTTAACGGTCTTAAAGGTCATTGCATTTTGCATTGCCGTATCATTTTGATTTGCATCCTGCGTTATAACTACACTGTTATCCGACTGCGCCGCAAGATAAAGTCCCGGCTTGTTTACGGCCTGAATCGAAACATAATTTTCATTTTCTGTATCAGCCTTGCCTGCTACGATTTCCCATTGAGTATCATTTGTTTCAATAAAGCCATCGCCTATGTATACATTTTTTGTGATCGGATAGCTTTCATTATCACTCGGATTTATAAAGTTCTCATAATAAAGGTATCCGCCGTTCTGCATTATTGCAGACCTTGTTCCCGTAAGCCCGGTAGACGTCTCCTGTATCGGATCTATAGATCCATCGTCATTAAAAGTAAACTCTTCGACGCATACAACTCGTCTGAATCCACTTCCCCATGGCAATGATCCGTTATGATAGATAAAATAAGTTTTGCCATTAAAATCTATCACTGAAGGATGATTTGTATTTGATGTTGCCGTAGGAGGCATCAATATTCCTCCGAATTCCCATGGACCGTACATACTGTCCGAAGTAGCATATCCCATTTGCTCTCTCCAGCCAAATGCACCGAACATATAATATTTACCGGTGTAATTGCCATTTTCATCAGTGCGTCTGTAAATCCAAGGTGCCTCGGTAAAGCCAAGACCTGTCGGAAGATTTGTGAATTCCTGCAGCTTTACGTCATTGCTGTCTACAGTACCGTCACCTGTTATATCCTTAACACTCATCATGTCTTCGTTAAGCTCACATACATAGAACAAATTATTGCCCCATGCAAGATAGCGATGCTCCTCACCATTAACTGTTTCAACCCAAACAGTCGGATCAATATCATTATAATCACTGGTATTTTCCGGGGTCATCGTATAACCGTTTACAACCGGCTCGCCCTTGTCCACAAACGGTCCTGTAGGAGAATCAGAAACAGCAACGCCTATACAATGATATTTATTGGCATTTTTATTTGTAGTGCAGTAATACATATAGTACTTGTTATTATATTTTATGACCTGACTTGCCCATGCAGTTGTATCATTGACTCTCCATGAAATATCCTTAGCGCTCATTGTCACGCCTTCATATTTCCAGTTCACCATATCCTTTGAGGAATAACATACCCATTCAGGCATTCTGTAGCCTTCTGATTGAGAGGTATCGTGTCCTGCATAAATATATACTGTATCTCCGTCTACCAGTGCAGCCGGATCACCTGCATACATAATATTGCCGTCACCGTCAAATCCGAGAGAAGGATTACCGCCGATGCTCTTATCTACAACAATCGGAGTAGTTTCAAATTCTGATACCTCTCCTGTAGTTGATGCAGAAGCGTTACTCTTTTTAGCAAGCTGAGTTATAGAATTCTGATCAGTACCTGTCATAACGATCGCCGATTCTCTCTTATCCTTATCATAACCGGTAAGGACAAAAAGCTTCATTGTATCTCCGGATCTAAAGTACTGATTATTTTCTTGATCTCCATCCTTTGTAAATTTAAACGTTATTGTATGATCACCGTCATACTCCCATGTACCCAAGCCGTTTCCAAGAGTTCCATCCGGCTGAATAATTATTTCGGAGGACAATACAGGTAAATCAACCTTTTCTTTATTATTAAAATCACTTACATCCAACGAAGCTCCGTTTTCTGTTATGTACTGGCCTACGCTTGAAAGATCCCATGTTCCATAAAGCATTTCCCGGGATTACCTGCTCGTATTCGCCTGCATAAACAAGCGGGGAAACCACAGGCCAGCCCTCATCGGTCCAAAGCATCTTACGAACCTGCAACACCGCATAACCCTCAGGCTGCTTTCTGCAATGCTCAACCAAATACCAGTTTCCGTCATTATCATGAAGTACGGAATTGTGTCCGTTGCCGTAATATGTCAAACCATCACCAAGCTGATATGAGCCGAGCATCTTATAGCCCCAAAGCTCTGTTTTATTGCTCTGCTCAGAATATGATGTTCCGACCTTACGTCCCATATGGTCAAGAAGCTTATGGTGCGCGTCCTTTGATGTTTCTGACACCCATGTGTTGTCAAGAGAATTTCTTGCTACTCTTATATTATAATTTGTACCGAGCCAGCCGTATGAGGTAAACATATATCGGTAATTTGCGTCTTCATTATTCACCATATAAGCGCCTTCAGGTCCCATAATTCCGCCGGGAGTTGCATACAAACGAGTTCCGACTTTCTTGCTTGTATCATGTATTGTCGCGTTACTTGTATAATTAATACCTTCGACTCTTCCGTTCTCGGTAAGCTTTACCTGATGAACGCCCTTCTGGAACGAACCCCATACAAAGTAGCGGTCACCGTTTGTATCAACATAAATATTTGAATCTATCGCATTTGTATTATATCCGTTGGTCGAACTTATTACAATCCCGCAGTCCTCCCATGGTCCTGTCGGAGATTCGCCTTTCACCAATCCGATTGCCGAACGTATATAGTCATAATCGGTACCGTTGGTAGAAAGAGAATAATACAGCCAATACGGATGATCCGTATCTTCTTCGGCATAGAATATATCCGGCGCCCATACTCCTGTGTTCATATGAGAGCCCATAGGCTCGTATATTTCCGTACAAAAGTCAATTGCTGATTGCGGTATACGGAAATTATTATCTATTCTTTCCCAATGTATAAGATCCGTTGACATAAACGTATCCATAGGATATTCATCCGTCAAGGTCTGTCCGTCCTTGGTTTCATAATCACCGGTATAAGCATCGGTATTATAGGCATAATATATACCTGTTTCAGGATCCTTAAAAATCGATGGATCATGGGCGGCATATGTAGTACCAAATGTATCCTCCGGTGAAGCATCCGGGAACACTACCGCTGATTTAATAATCCGGCCAGCATCATATGACGTTTCTGTATCAGTACCCTTATTTTCCGTAACCGTCACTTTATAATATTCAGCATCAGCTGAGACGATTATATTTTTTTCAAACTGCGCTGTCTTTTTAACTGACAATGTATAATTTTCTGTTAAAGCAGAACCATCAATCTCTGCATCATCAGAATTATATGCCGCAATCTTTATCTCGACTTCGCTGTCCTGAGGCTTTAAATTTTCCACCGTTGTTTTTACGGTAAATTCTTCGCCACCTGAATACTGAAAAATCTTATCTTCCCCATTATAGAAATTCGTCTTAATATCAAGCCTGCTATATTCATTTAAAATATTCTCAAGCTCCTTATCGTATTCATCACCTGCCAGAGCAATGACCTCGTCTTCGCTCAATGCTCTGTCATAAATTCTGAATTCATCGATCATGCCTTGGAATCCCTCTCCCGATCCCCAATTTGCATGTCCGATCCATGTTTTTGAATCTGCCGTAAATACCCCGCTTAAATCTACAGCCTTTTGATCCGAAGCAGCAATAATGCCGTTCACATAAATATTTGTCGAATTATTATCAACTACTACCGTTACATATTTCCAGTCACTGTAATTCCCGTTTGAGGAAACAGAGCTTATACGCTCTCCGCTATTATTATAACGTTCAACCGTGTAAGCGGATGTTGTCGCAAGCATACCAACATATTTTTCCCAGCCAACTTCATGTGAGTCCTCTGACGTTGTCATAAAAGGCCAGTTGGGAGTAGCATCAGATTCCGGCTTTAGCCAAAAGCTATATGTTGCTGCTGTTTTTCCGTTTAAAATCCCATCTGGCAATGATAAGTAATTTCCTGCTGCTTTGGAAGTAATGCTGAGCGCATTCCCCTCTTTTCCTTCAGCATATAAAACATTACCGTTTTCTTTTACAGTTCCCCCTTCTGACGCAGCATATGAGCCGCTTCCCGTACCTGCTTCATCAAATGTAAGATTAAAAACATAATCGACAGGAGCAGCCGCGTCGCTTGCCGCCGCAGCCGGAATTACCGCACTTGTGGATATTACGCTTAACGCGGCAATCCACGAAAATGTCCTCTTAAATTTCACTTCTCTCTCTCCCTTCAAAAATAAAATACTTACTCTTAAATTTAATGTACTTACATTTATAAAATACATCTAATATTTTCTTTAATTATACTATATATTTCTTGCAAAGTCAATAATAAATGGCAATATTTAAAACAATAAATTGTACTAAATGTAGAGTCCGGTATTTTGGGGAATTATAAAACCAAAAACAGTTTTTATAGCTGCGCATATTGTTTATCTACCTCAATAACCGCATAATGGTTCGGATTTTCTTGTTTAATGCGGTCGCTTATTATTTTCACCAATTGCTCATCTGTAGTAGAAAAATCATATGGCACTACAATATCAAAAATTACATTCGTATGTGTCGGTCCCTTTACTATTCTAAAATCGTGCATGGTAATTGATGAGTCTATTTCATTAATATATTCTCCGACCTTTTCCTTCAAGCTCAAAGTCTCTTCATCATCTACACATATTGGATCCATATGAATCACCGCGCTGCAGTGCAGTGTATCATGCAGCTTATGCTCTATCATATCGATCATATCATGTATATTAAGAATATCTCCGTCCGCAGGCACCTCTGCATGCAGTGAAATGATAACCCTGCCCGGTCCATAATTATGCACGATCATATCATGTATCCCTATAACACCATCATAGGACATAACAATATCGTTTACTTGTTTTACAAATTCCGGATCAGGCGCCTGACCAAGCAGAGGACTTATTGTATCCTTTGCCGCCCCTATTCCAGCATAGCAAATAAACAGTCCTACCAAAACACCGCAATACCCGTCAATTTTAAGCCCCGTAAAATGAGCTACTAATGTTGATGCTAATACTACGGCAGTAGCGAGCGAATCGCTCAAGCTGTCCGTGGCTGTTGCAAGCATTGCTGCCGAGTTTATCTTTTTGGAAATCCTCCTGTTATATAATGCCATATAGCATTTTACAAGGATCGATACTAAAAGAATAATAAGTATAATTGGACTGTAGGAAAGCTCCTCCGGATGAAAAATCTTTACTACAGAGCTTTTTATCAGTTCAAACCCCATTATTAATATTATAACCGATACCAAAAGTCCGGAAATATATTCGATTCTCCCATGACCGAACGGATGATCAGAGTCAGGCTTTTGACCTGCCATACGGAAACCGATAAGCGTTATAATAGATGATCCCGCGTCAGACAAATTATTAAAAGCATCTGCTGTGATTGCAATAGAATTGCTGATCATTCCGGCAAAGAACTTTCCCGCAAAAAGTAATAAATTCAGCAAAATCCCCACTGCACCGCAAAGAACCCCATAAGCCTGACGGACTGCCGGATCTTTTACATCATCGCGATTTTTTATAAAAAGCTTAGATAAAAAAGTAATCATAAAAATGCTCCCCAATCAATAAGAATTTAGTAATCATTCCGGAATATCCATTTTATCTGACTCCGTTATTTCTCTAACTGCATGGCAGGGATTTCCTACAGCCAAACAGTTATACGGTATATCTTTTGTAACAACACTGCCCGCGCCTATGACACAGCCGTTTCCTATTTTTACTCCTCCGCATATCGTAACATTCCCCGCGATCCAGCAGTTATCGCCAATTTCTATAGGCTTTGCATATTCATAGTCATATGCGCTCCCATCCGGTCTGAAGCGTGTATTTCTTTCCTGCCATCTTAAAGGGTGCACAGGAGTAAGTATGGACACATTTGGTCCTATCATTACATTATTTCCTATTTTTACTTTACAGCAATCTAATATTGTCAAATTAAAATTCGCATAAAAATTGTCTCCAATTTCAGTAAACTCACCGTAATCGAATTGAATAGGTCCCTGAAAAAACGCCCCTTTCCCTTTATTGGGAATCAACATATTCAGCAATTCTTTTCTTCTTTCATCATCTTCAAATAATGAATTATATTGTATACATAGATTATGCGCTTTTTTTCTCATTTGTGCCAATTCCTTATCTGATGGATCATATAATTTCCCGCTAATCATTTTTTCCTTCTCTGTCATTATTAATTCCTCCGATTAGTTATTAAACAAAATCAGCAATCACAAAATATTTTTATTTCGTGATTGCCTATATTTTCTCTTTATCAGCTTAGCTCAAACATTCCATTATAAAGCTGATAATACATTCCCTTTTGAGCTATAAGCTCATCATGATTTCCTCTCTCGACGATTTTTCCATGTTCAAGAACCATAATCGCATCGGCATTACGTACAGTTGAAAGCCTATGAGCTATAACAAATACTGTTCTGCCCTCCATAAGACCGTCCATTCCCTTTTCAATGAGCTTTTCTGTTCTTGTATCAATGCTTGAAGTTGCTTCATCAAGTATTAATACCGGCGGATCAACAACCGCTGCTCGAGCTATTGCGATAAGCTGGCGCTGTCCCTGCGACAGATTTGCTCCGTCCGCTGTTACAACAGTATCATATCCATTGGGAAGACGTCTTATAAAAGAATCAGCATTAGCTATTTTTGCTGCGCGAACGACCTCCTCCTGCGTTGCATCAAGTTTTCCGAACCTTATATTATCCGAAATCGTTCCTGTAAACAGATGCGTATCCTGAAGAACTATGCTTAGCGAATGTCTTAAATCATCTTTTTTTATGTCGCGTATATCAAGTCCGTCATAGACAACCGTTCCATCCTGCACATCATAGAAACGATTTATAAGATTAATAATTGTAGTTTTTCCTGCTCCTGTAGAACCCACAAATGCGATTTTCTGTCCCGGTTTTGCATATAAATCTATATTTTTTAAGATCATTCTGCTTTCATCATATCCGAAACTTACGTTTTTAAAGCGTACATCGCCTCTCAATGGAATGATTCTATTATCAGGAGTATACCATGCCCATTTATTGGTCTTTTCTTTACATACCTCAAGTTTTCCGTCAGATTCCTTTACATTTACAAGTCTTATCTTTCCATCGTCTACCTCAGGCTCTTCCCTCATAACATTAAAAATACGCTCTGCTCCGGCAAGAGCTGCCAGCAAAAAATTACTCTGCTGCGTAAATTGATTTATAGGCATAGCCGCTTGTCTTACAAATACAAGATAGCTCGCAAGACTTCCGATATCAGTAAGACCTTTTATTGCCATTATGCCGCCCAGAACTGCTACTATAGCATAATTTATATAAGAAATACTTACAACAGCAGGAACCATTGTTGCCGCATAGCTCTGCGCTCCCGTTCCGGCTTTTCTGAGCATTTCATTCTTCCTTCTGAACTTTTTCATATTTTCATCTTCATGATTAAAAACCTTTACTACCTTTTGACCATTGACCATTTCTTCAATATATCCGTCCAAATCGCCCAAGGCTTTCTGCTGATGATTAAAAAAGCGTTTGCTGCGTTTTCCGCTGAAACGTATATACAAAAACATAACAGCATAGCAAATTATCGCAACTATCGATAATCTCCAGTTGAGAATAAATAGGATCGCCAAAGTTCCCACTATCTGTATAAAGCTTTGAATAACCATAGAAAAACTGTTATTCAAAGCATCAGATATTGTATCTACATCATTGGTGAAATAACTCATTATATCGCCATGACGATTCGTATCAAAATATTTTATAGGAAGCTTCTGCATATGAGAAAACAAATCCCGGCGTATATCGAATAATATCTTTTGAGCGGCTTTTACCATTATCTGACCATATCCGTACGCCGACATGGCTCCGGCAGCAAATATTACCGCGGTCAAAACTACTCCGGATATAAGAGCATCAACTTCTCCGCCGGCTAAATTATTCACTATTGGTCTTATCATATATGTACCGATAAGATTCGCCAAAGCGCTTATAGTTACAAGAACCGCAACAAAAAATAGAAGTATTTTATGCCTTCCCATATATTCCAGAAGCGATTTTACGGTAAATTTTAAATTTTTAGGTTTTTTACCTGTTATCTGCCTTGCCATTTATATCATCTCCTTCCCTCATCTGCGAATTATATATTTCCTGATAAATCTCATTTCCGGCAAGAAGCTCTTCATGTGTCCCTATCGCATTGATTTTACCATCATCCATAATTATGATTTTATCCGTATTCATTACCGATAATATACGCTGTGCAATAATAATTTTAGTTACGCTTTTCAGCTCAGAAAGAGCTTCTCTGATCTTTGCCTCTGTTGCTGTATCAACCGCGCTTGTAGAATCATCAAATATAAGTATCTTTGGATTTTTCAATAATGCTCTTGCAATACAAAGACGCTGCTTCTGTCCTCCAGACACGTTAACTCCGCCCTGTCCGAGATCTGTTCCGAGTCCGTCCGGCATCTTTTCGATAAATTCCGCTGCACCGGACTTACGGCATGCTTCCCATATTTCATCATCATCGGCAGTCTTATTTCCCCACTGCAAATTTTCACGTATAGTTCCCGAAAAAAGAAGATTTTTCTGCAAAACAATTCCCACAGAATCTCTTAAAGCCGTAAGGTCATATTCCTTTACATTTCTGCCGCCAACATACACATTTCCTTTAGTTGCATCATATAATCTTGGAATGAGTTGGACAAGCGTTGTTTTAGAAGCTCCTGTTCCTCCAAGTATTCCTATCGTCTCCCCTTCCCTTATATGTAAATTAACATTGGAAAGAGCATATTCTTTAGCGTCTTCATGATATTTAAAGGATACATTTTCAAAATCTACCGAGCCGTTAGGCACTTCTTTAACCGCATTCTCCGGAGATAATAAATTCAGTTTTTCATCTATAACTTCATTTATTCTTTCAGCACTTGCAAGAGACCTGGTAAGCAGAATAAAAACATTTGATATCATCATAAGAGAATTCATAACCTGTAAAACATAGCTCAAAAATCCGGTAAGCTCTCCAACCTGAAGCTTATCAGATATTATCATATTGCCGCCAAACCACATTATAAGCACAATTGCCGTATACATTGTAAACTGAAAAGCCGGAACGTTTAATACTGCATAGTGAAACGTCTTCTGACCCGTTACCATGAGATCATTATTTACATTATTAAATTTCTCTTCTTCATATTCTCCTCTTACAAATGCTTTTACCGCATATATTGCCGTAAGTCCTTCCTGAACAACATTGTTAAGCTTGTCCACAGCTTTTTGAAGAACCCCATACATCGGCGCTACTTTATGTACGATAAAAAATAATATGCACGCAAGAATCGGGGTACTTATAAGGAAAACTATTGCTAATTTTGCATTCATCCATATTGAAAGCCCTATGCCCAATATTAGCATAACAGGTCCTCTTACCATAGGTCTCAAGCCGCCGTTTATAGAATTTTGTATTACCGTAACATCAGTTGTCATTCTGGTAACAAGTGAAGATGTATCAAAATGGTCCAAATTGGCAAAAGAATACTTTTGTACTTTTTCATATTGCGCCTCTCTTATTCTTGCTCCAAGACCATAAGATGCTCTTGCTGCATACCTTGCATATAAAAGACCGGTTATAAGAGATAAAACAGCACATATTCCCATTTGTATTCCCTTATTCATAATAAATGAAACATCATGCCGCGCTACCCCAATATCAATTATATCGGCCATAAGTACCGGTATAACCAGCTCAAAACATGTTTCTATAAATACCAGTGCAGCTCCCGCTATCATAGATTTTTTGTAAGGGCCAAGATAATCCAGCATTCTTACCAATTGTTTCATGAAATTCCTCCGTTCTGCAACTAAAATTTATAAAAAATTACGGCATTTTTCTTATATAAAAAAATGCCGGAAAAATAACCAATCACTTAGAACTCCACATTCAAAGCAATTGATTATGTTTTCTGTTGTTTGAATATAATATATTATTTTATAATACCTGTTTTTGGTTGTCAAGATTATTAATAATTAATTCAAAAAAACTTCACAAATATATTGAAAAATTACTTTATTACATATTTTAATACAGCTATAAACTACTTTATTTTAATACAAAACTTCCCATCTATATCTGCTGTAAATGATAATGTTTTAATATATTTGTCTATAAACCTTTTTCTTTCTGCCTGTGTCGGTTCTATATGGCACCTCATATAAAGAGTATCCACAAAATGCCTGTAATCCATATCCGGCCATATACCTGTAGCATTAAACTCAGAAATAACCTCCAGCAAGGCTGTCTTTAATGCAAGATTTTTTATATCCTCAATATTTCCGGAGCAAAAATCGTCAATCGAACAATAGTATATACTATTTTCTTTTAGCACGCGTTTTATATTGGCACCGCATTTGTCATACTCTATCATGACAATAAAATTCGCCTCCGGTAAAGATGATATGAGTCCCCAAAAATCCGAATCACTGGATACAAGTATAAAAGACTGAATATTTTCCTCATAAAAAGCCCGGCATACCCCTGCGGTCATCTTTATATCAACTAAGGACTTTGCATCTGTAACCCTTTCAACCTCGATCCTTTCAGTCTTGATATTAACCATTTTACTTAGCAACTTCCATGTATTATTTGTATGATAATCATCGTATAAAATAATTTTTTTAATTTTTGATATTTCTTCTTTATTAAGATTTTTTAAAACAGAATATAATTTATAAACATCAGAATTTTCACAATCCACAATAATAGCGGTCGATTCATTGTTATCTATAAAACGGTATATATTATTTTTTATTTCTTCATTAGCGTCCATCACTTTATCATTATCATCAAATACCCTGTTATGCAATTGATAAAGTATGGTTAAAAATTTTTTATCCGTATTGAAAATATTTCCGCAGTCAAACGGCTTCCAATGTATATAAAGCTGAAACGGATAAAACATTATATTGTGCATATATTTTTTCCGCTCTTCCTTCAGAATTTTTAATACTGCATCTTCATTGCTGCTATTACATCCAGGAATAATAAATAAATCTTTTATATACTCCCATGGTACCCATTCGGGAATTAAGGATTTACACTGTAAAATATTTTCATTTATAAGCTGATTGATTTTAATTAAATATTTATCTATTGTAGTATTTACCTGTATTATCCTTATTCCATTATTTTCTAACCATTTGATATCATCCGCATTAAAATACTCAATCTTATCAAGATTTTTCAATTCATACTTGATTGCGCTGTCTATATATGAATATTTCTGCATCATCATTGACCGTATTGTGTTTAAAATACGTATAATGCGTGCTTCCTTGCTGTTGTACATTTCATCAATTATTTCCTTGCAGTCCTGAGAATAACGTTTTTGCAGCGCCTCATCCCTGACTCCTATCATATACGCCAGACGAGTTACAATCTCTTTTTTTAAAGTCCTCATCATTCCTCCCCTTTCTTTTGATTATGACTTGTAAGTATACATAACTTTTATAATGTATGCAGCTTAATAAAATAGCTATTCATATATACAATATATTATAAATAATCTTATATAATAAATATTTTTACAATTAACCTATAATCAATTTTATCAAAAAACAACAGAATAAAAAAACTAATAATAAATAATCCGGAAAAATAAAATATACGAGGCTGCCACTTTTAGCGCAGAAATTTTAAAGGCAGCAAAAACCTTTAAACTATCTATGCTAAAAGCGACAGCCCTATGAACTCCTTAATGCAATATCCCTTGTAAAATTTACGCAAGAAGTTCGTCTGCCATAGCTTCCATTTCCGCTATAGTATCCGAATTTACAGATGACTTTATGGAAACTTTATTTTCACAAATCGTTATCTTTTTCATTCCTTCAAAATATGCTCTCATAAGCTTATTGGCAACCGGAGCCCATGTACCGTTTTCCATCAAAGCTACCTTACGGTTCTGGAAATTCTTTATTTTAAGATGATACAGAAAATCTTCCATAGCAGGGAAAAGAGAAGCATCGTAAGTAGCGCTGCACACGACAAGCTTATCATAGCGATACGCATCCTCAACTGCTTCGGACAAGTCAGCTCGTGACAGATCCATCACAACTACTTTCTCTTCTCCTTTTTTTCTGAGTATATCTGCAAAAATCTCAGCTGCCTTTGCTGTATTTCCATGTATCGAAGCATAAGCAACCAATGTTCCTTTATCCTCAGGCTCATAAGTACTCCATGTATTATATTTATCTATATAATATTCAAGATGTTCTTTTAATACAGGACCATGCAGCGGACATATCATTTTTATATCAAGCGCCGCAGCTTTTTTAAGCAGAGCCTGTACCTGAGCGCCATATTTCCCAACTATATTTATATAATATCTTCTTCCCTCACATGTCCATTCTTCATCAGTATCAAGAGTTCCAAACTTTCCGAAAGCATCTGCCGAGAACAATATTTTTTCACTCGCTTCATAGGCAACCATTACCTCCGGCCAATGCACCATAGGAGCCATTACAAACGTAAGCTTATGCGCTCCGAGATCAAGTGTATCTCCTTCTTTTACAACTACCTTTCTATCTGTTATATCAATATCAAAAAAACGGTCATACATTGTAAATGTTTTTGCATTGCCTACGATTTTAACATTTGGATATTTTTCTATCAATTTTCCTATGTTTCCCGAATGGTCAGGTTCCATATGAGATATCACCAAATAATCAAGCTCTCTTCCCCCAAGAGCGTCCTCAACCTTTTGTAACCATTCCTCATAAACGCGCTTGTCCGCAGTATCCATGAGACAGGTTTTATCATCCATGATCAAATATGAGTTATATGATACTCCATTTGGAACAGGGTATTGGCTCTCAAATAAATCTATATTTTTATCATCACAGCCCACATATATTATTGAGTCTGAAATATCTATATTGCTCATTGTAATAACCTCCAAATCATAATCTGATATCATTATACCTCATTTTATGCTATTCGTCAATATGTACCTTGGAAATTTGTTATATTTTTATCTAATGACTTTAACATATTCGGCACAAGGCTTATCATCTTTATCCCATATGAATGAAATTATACAATCAGCGCTTTCCATAATGTCTACAGACACTTCTTCGTCTATCATTTCTACTGGATAACCGGACAATCCCAGCAGTCTTCCTTGGTGATATTGAGCAATGTACAGCTTAGCATCTTGTATAGGTTCTTTACCTTCATTAAGGATTGCCGATACAGCAAAGCCTCCGTCTTCATTATACGAAGCGCTTAACGTATATGGCATTGCAGCTTCGGCATCCGGTGAAGCCGTAGGTGTTGATACAGGAGCCGTAGGTTCTATTTTTTCATTTGACATAACGACACTCTTATTTATAATATCTTTATATGCCAGCAGCCTGACAGTTGAATCTTCATATCCATTCGCCTTTATACTCATATCATAAAATCCCGAAGGTATAATAAAATTTGCTTCTCCGTCAGCATCTGTCAGCATACTTAATCCGCTTACAGCAATCTCTGCGCCGCTGACAATAATGCCATTTTCATCACTTACAGTGACATTTACATCGCTAATTGCTGTTTCTACTGTGTATAGCTGAAAATCATCTATATATACCGCTGCTTTGCTGCCGCTGTTAAACGGTCTCTCTTCTGCCAAGACTGCTATCTCGGTGATTCCGTCTTCCGAGCCGATAACATTCAGCTTTTGTATTGATATTATATTTCCGCTTTCATCTAAAATAAATCTATAATACGCTCCATCATTATATATAAGCCTATACTCGTACCATGTATCGTTTTCTATACCAAGATTTGACGCCGATATTGTGTCAATAGTGCCGTTAGAATCGCTGATTTCAAGATATGCTGTATTGGCATTTCCCTCTGTTGTGAGAGACGGAATGCAAACCTTCATAGCAAGTACATTGTCTGATTCATTCGTTAACGGAAGCGGTCTGCTGAAGCTCATATAAGCATGTCTTCCCGGATTACCGAAACGACCGTTGCTCGCGACTAAATATTTGTTATCTCCATTTTGAACGACTTCAAATCCCGTTCCATTGTCTCCTCCGTTATCTCTTTTATTAACAGTATAAACTATCCCTCCGATAGACTGCGACTGAATATTTTTAGTCTGCAGCATTACAAAGCCATTATACTTATCCTCTGAGAAACTATCGTTTACTTCATAATATACCTCTTGACGATCTTCCAATATAAAGTTCAAACCATTTTCATCCGCATACTCATACATTGCGCTGCCTTCATAGCAATGCAATTCTATCCCTAAAAAGCTGTTTTCACCTATATATGACACATTATCATATACATATAATACCGTTATAGATGTATCTTCAAGCGCACCCGCCGCTATTCCTGTTACAGCCGTACTGTTTATTTCCGATGGGATAATTGCTTCTTCAGAATTTCCGTTATATCCTGTTATATTTCCATCTTCGTCACATATAAAATCTGTATTGACCTTTACTTCAAAGCTCTCCTCGTAATTTCCGCATACTACCTTTACCGTCTGAATTCCAGCTATAGTTTTATCATAGCCTACAACTGAATAATCCTCTGTCTCTTTAGTAGTTCCGTCATTATAGCTTGCGATAACCTTTAATCCTGTTATGTCAAGCTCCTCTCCTACATTATATTCGGTTTTTACCGGAGGAACTATGCTTATCCCTATTTGTCTTGGGTTAAAGATTTCCTCTGACAGATAAAAACCTACATGAGGAGGCTGATTATATGCGCTTTGCTCTGCTGCAATTCCGCTCCTGTAAACAGGATCGTGCATAAGAGTAGGCAGCTTATACTTCGTCAAATCTGTTGTTGTGTATACTCGCAAGCTTGAACCATCAGAAGACGCAACAACGATCTCTTCTCTCCAATCCCCAAATAAATCCGCCTGCAAACACGGTACTGCCTTTGTACCATTTACCGTAGTGCATCCGTCAGCACTGAATATTGCTTCCATTTTGCTTCCGTTCCAAGAATATATCTGCGGAGTATAATCTCTATCACTTGGATGATTAAGTGTCTCTTCATAAAGATCCGAATCCCAGAAAATACGGAAATTCTGCCCTATATCGACCGGAGCTTCACCGAATACTCCATTACCGTTTGCGATATATTTTCCCGCTTTACTGCTCGCTGTCTGATAATATCCTCCCATTCCTACGTTAGCCATTAGCCCTCGTCCTGTGTCATCGGTACCATCCGCATGAAAAAGTATTTCACCCGTAGCCGGATCCATAACCGTCTGACCGTATTGATATGCCGTTCCGTCTGTAAATGTTCCCACGCTTTCATGTACCGTAAAATATTCTAAGCCCTTATGTGTAGGATCGTAATCTCCTATATGGAGCGCATCACCGTGACCGCCTCCGGCACACCACTTCTTAACAAAATTATTCTCATCATCAACTTCAACGCACAGCGAACCGGAAATAACCTCATCCATTCCGTCATCATCAACATCTGCCACAGTCATATTATGATTTCCGTTTCCTATAAGCTTTTCATTCCCCGACACATATCCCGGCTGCCCCTTATAAGTATCAAAATTATATTCGCAGCTCAATCTTCCGTTTTCAAATTTTACTCCGCATATTGCCGTTCTTCCGACCGAACTGTTACCTCTTTGGGTATAATATCCGCGCCAATAAACCGCATATGGATTTATACCGTCAAGATATGCTACATCTGCTATAAAGCGGTTACAGCGGTTTCCCGAATTATCTCCAAAAGTTAACGCACTAACTCTTTGTGTCGGCAAATTTATAGTATCTACCGCCTCTCCTGTTTCTCCGTTAAAAACTGTAAGGAATTCTTCGCCTTCTATAATTAATCCGTATCCGGGTATGCGGTAATCTATATTTTCATTTTCTGAATCACTTATATTATATATATTGGGATTTGTTTGAGGATCTGCCGCATTGGATACATAATTTCCAGCCGTATCCTTTGAGCCTAACGACGTCTGGCAAATCATTTCCGCCTTTCCGTCACCGTCAAAATCATAGACCAGGAATTGCACTGTATGAGCACTTGAGTATACATTTTTTCCAAGATTTATTTCATTATCCCAGAACTTCGTACCGTCAAGCTCATATGCAGAAAATCTCACCGTACCCGAATAAGCCGGCTCTCCTGGACTTCCTACATCCTTTTCTGTCGAAACCCACTTTACTATGAGCTCATACTCCCCATCTCCGTCAAGATCACCGCATGATGTATCTGCTGGAGAAAATTCAAGATTCATCGATGCTTCATTTCCGGCAGAATCCTGATAATATACAGTTTCTGCTTCAGGTTTTTCAAGCGGTATTTCCGTGTAATTGCTTTGCCATGCAGAAACAGGCTCACAAATATCCCCGCCTTCTATTGCAACAGAATATTTATCATATATCGTGCCGTCTGCATCTAAATAATTTGTACTATCTTCTATTTTTGCTATTTCTTCCCCATTTTTATACAAAATATAATCCGGAGCATTGACGAGGTCCATAACGCTGCATTCATTTCCAAGCATCCTCCAAGATAGAAATACTCCATCTTCTGTATTTACAGCTACAAGTCCCCTGCCCAAGCTTTCCATCATTCTGGTATGATCACTGCCGTCATAATTATATGTAATTTCCGTAAGAGCATCATACTCACCCATAGCTGCAGCATCAAAAACAAAATTTATGCCGGAAAACGCTACAGCAACTGCTACAATTCCGCCTGTTATCTTTAACATTTTTCTCTCCTTACATAAAACAATTTTTTTGAATATAATCCCCAATATATTTGATATCTATCTAAAATTATATCACAAATTTGCATAAAGGTCAACTTTAATTGAATAATCTCCGTTTTAATCTTATTTGATAAAATCTTATTTGTATTATTTAGCTGCCGAAAAAACATAAAAATAACCCAAATACTTTAGGCATTTTATATAAAACTCTTGAATTTTTTTATTTTATATGGTATTATAAAAATATATTGGAGTATATTTTATTTTAAGAGAGGTAAACAATATGAGCGAGGTAAAATTACACTTCTTAGATAACAGAAGCAAGAATGGTTATGTAACCTTCGGTGTGCCATGGAAAAGAGGAGAAATCAATAAAAATACAGAATTTTCAGCATATAATAGCTCTGAAAAAATCCCTGTTCAGTCGTCTCCTATCGCATACTGGAATGACGGAAGCGTTAAATGGACGTCACACACTGTTAAGACAGATACTGATGTTACCATAAAAGCAGAATCCGGTATATCCGAAAAAGGAAATACCATTGCCGAAGATAAAGATAAAATCACTGTGGACAACGGTATATACAGCTATATATTTTATAAAAAAGGAAATATTATATTTGACTGCCAGCATGCTCAGGCAAAATTTAAAGCAGTTAAAGAACAAAGATATGAAGAAGACGGATGTGCTGTCACTAAGTGTATCCCCTATTACGGAGAGATTGATGAATGCCTGGTTGAAGAGACCGGTATGCTCAGAAGTGTTATTAAGGTTTGCGGAACTCATAGGTCAAAAGATTCTTCAACCTTTCTCAGATTCATTGCATATATAACAGTATTGTATAAAGAACAGGAGGTTCAAATAAAGCATACATTTATATATGACGGCGATGCTGCCGTAGACTTCATCAAAGGCGTGGGAATCGAATTCACGCAATCGATTGAAGATGAGCTGTATAATCGTCATATTAAGCTTGCAGGTGACTTTGGTGTAATGCACGAAGCTGTACAGCTTGTCAATCTCTGGCGTCCAAGACTTGGTCCTGATATCTATAAAAAACAGCTTAACGGAGAAAAAATCTCTTTTGACGGCGTAGTTGATTTGAGGAATAATAATCCTGTAAATATGGATGATATAGACAACATAACAAAGTGGGACAGATACCGTCTTTGCCAAATCACCCCGGACAGCTATCAAATTACAAAACGAACAGCTCCAAATGAATGTACATATATAAAAGCAGGATTCGGACATCGTTCAAAAGGCTTTGCCTATGCCGGAGGAATTTCAAAAGGTATGGGCGTTGGTATGAGAGATTTCTTCCAGAAAGCCCCTTCTTCAATATACATAGAAGGGCTGTCAGGCAATAAATACAGTATCACTGCATGGATAATACCACCGGATGCAGAAGCAGCCGATATGCGCCATTATGACACGGTTTCACATGACCAGACTTATTATGAGGGCTTTCCGTGGGTAGGCTCTACTCCTTACGGAATAGCTGCTACAAATGATATATCCTTCTATATATTTAATGAAGTTCCATCCGATGAGGATATTATGAACAAAGCCGAAAGGATACAAAATCCTCCTGTAATGGTGTGCTCGCCTGAATATTATCATGACGTAAAGGTAATGGGAGAATGGAGTCTGCCATCATATGATACTCCTTTGAAAAAATGGATTGAAGAAGAGCTTGATAAAGCGTTCGAATTCTATAAAAATGAAATAGAGCAGCGCAGATGGTACGGAACCTTCGATTACGGCGATGTTATGCACACTTACGATGGAGCGCGGCATTGCTGGAAATATGACATGGGCGGATACGCATGGCAGAATACAGAGCTTGTCCCCACTTTATGGTTATGGTACGCTTTCCTGAGAAGCGGACGAGGAGATATATTTAATGTTGCAGAGGCAATGAGCCGTCATGCAGCTGATGTTGACGTATATCATATCGGTGAATATAAAGGCATAGGAAGCAGGCACAATGTCATTCATTGGGGCGATTCATGCAAGGAGCCGCGTATCGCAATGGCAGGACATCATCGTGCGCTGTACTTCCTTAGCGGAGGCGATTTCAGAATAAGAGATGTCTTTGACGATGTCAAAGACGGCGACTACTCCACACTCAATATTGACCCGCTGAGATTCTTCTATAAAAAAGAAGAAATGAAGCTTCCTACTCATGCGCGCAGCGGTCCGGACTGGTCAACCTTCTGCTCGAACTGGTATACTCAATGGGAGCTTTACGGCGATACAAAATACAGAGATAAAATCCAGACCGGTATAGACGACTTGAAGAAAGCGCCAATGCGTCTGATATCAGGCTCAAATTTTGAATATGATCCGGAAACCGGTCACTTGGGATATATAGGCGAAAGCGCCGCCGGCGGCTCGCACCTTGTAGTATGTATGGGCGGACCTCAAACATGGATGGAGCTTGCGGACTTGCTCGATGATCCTGAATTTAGGGATATGCTCATACAATACGGTTCATTTTACTATCTGCCTGAAGAGGAAAAGCGCCGAGTGTCAAACGGACTTATAAAAGGCAGTGGATTTGTTTATCCGTATATGGCAAGCGCAATGGCAGCATACGCCGCACGCGAAACAGACAACAGGATGCTTGCATATCAGGTATGGCAGGTTCTTGTCCACTCTCTCGCCGGAAAGGATAAGAATGAGGGCTTTGATAAAGAGATTATAAAAAATTATTATAACAACGAAAATTTGGACGAAATGTTCTGGATTTCGACCAATTTCACGGCACAATGGTGTCTTAATGCGATTATTTCTCTTGAATTTACAAAGGACTATCTTGAAAATTCAAAAGAGGATTATGCCTGGGAGGACTGGGTAAAATAAAGGAGGATTTTAATGCTTATAGGAATAATCGGCGCAATGGATATTGAGGTTGAGGGACTTAAGGAGCTTATGGATGAGCCTCATATACAAACCATCAGCACTGTGGACTTCTACCGCGGAGATATAAATGGTATTTCCGTTGTGGTTGCTGCTGCCGGGGTTGGAAAAGTAAACGCGGCCGTATGCGCCCAGACAATGATACTTACATATAAACCCGACTATGTCATTAATATAGGAGTTGCCGGGGGGCTTGCCCCTGAGCTTGGCATAGGCGATATAGCAGTTGCCGAAAATGTTGTCGAGCATGACATGGACACAACTCCGATAGGAGATGTTCCCGGATATATTTCCGGAATCAATATAGTGAGAATTCCATGTGACCAATGGCTGTGCAATATGATGATCACCGCCTCGGAGCATATTGATGGCGTTCATGTTTTGAAAGGCACTATTGCTTCCGGTGATCAGTTTATTTCAATGCCGGATGAGCGCGAAAAAATCATTTCCAATTTCGGAGCTATAGCCGCTGAAATGGAGGGCGCAAGTATTGGTCATGTATGTTATATGAATGACGTTCCATTCGGTGTCCTAAGAGCGATTTCCGACGGTGCAAACAGTGACAGCGCCATGGATTATCCGACATTTGCGCGCATGGCAGCAAAAAATTCAATAAAAATAGTATGCGAACTGCTAGAAGACATAAAGGAGGTACAAAATAATTGAATAAAATAAAAAGCTTTTGTGTTGACCACAGAAAGCTCAAAAAAGGAATTTATCTTTCCCGCATTGACGGCGACTGCATGACATATGATTTAAGATTCTGCAAACCCAACTGCGGGATCGTACTCGATAATATCACTATACACACCGTTGAACATATGCTTGCAACTTTTTTGAGAAACTCCGAATATTCCGACAGCGTTGTGTATTTTGGGCCAATGGGCTGTCAGACCGGTTTTTATCTTATAGTACGTGATAATGTGAGTGCCGATGAGGTTATTAAGCTTGTAAAGAAATGCCTGGTTCAGACTATCGAATATGATGGCCCGGTATTCGGTGCAAGTGAAATTGAATGCGGAAATTACCGTTCGCTTGATCTCTCCTGTGCAAAAAACGCATGTGAGGAATATTTAAAGGATATAGAAAATGTGACAGAAATTCTTGATTATGATGCAGTAAATGCCATGTAAAAAATAATTGACAGGCTTTAATTCCTGTCAATTATTTTTTTTGCCTCCGGCAAAGCCGCTGTATTCATCAAGATACCATTCTCCGTTCTTCCTCATACATACGGAAATTTCATCATCCTTAAACACAAGAGTTATATCCACACTTCCGGTATGGTCGTCAATCACCCATACTTTTATATGACACTTATTTTTTTCTACCCATCCTCCGGCAGCACAGCAGCTATATTCACGATTTGCGCTGATTCCTATTTGTCTGCCAAAATATTGAGTTTCCGGTAATTTCGTGTCCCTATATTCTCCTCTTCCAAAATACAGCGATTTGTCACCTCGGTTTGTCTTATAATTAAGGCATTCGTTATCCCAATCCAGAGATATTTCAAAAATCCCCATCGGATTTTCTTTAAGCTCATATACGCCGCTTCCAGTAATATGCTCATCTATATTTACAACTGCCGGTAAATCAAGCTTCATAGAATCAAGCTTTCGTATGTCCTCATAATTATCCTCAATACCTTTATCCAAGGTTTCGAGAATATATCTTTTAAAAGCTTCCTCTATTCTTCTTCCCTTTGCATCATCCCCCAATGTATTTGCCGTACAAATAAAGCACAGCTCCTTATCGGGGACACAAAACGCATACTGAGAACCCGCGCCGAAAATCGCATAACCAAATTCTGTCATCCATATCTGATAACCATAGCCTTTGGTCCAGCGATTATTAAATCCGGAATCACTGTCTATCTGTTTTGTAACAGCTGCTTCAGCATAATCCCTTGCTATAAGCCTTTTTCCGTCCAGAACGCCGCCATTCATAAAAAGCATTGCCAAGCGTGCCATATCGTACATTGCTGCAATACCGCCGCTTCCGCCCCATGAATATCCCTCAGGAGATTTAACACAGTCTGAATCATCGCTCAATCCCATTTTATTTCTGAGATATTCCATCAGCTCCATACCCGTAATTTTCTCAACAAGTGCGCCGAGAGTATGAGTACCCGATGTATCATAATGAAACACCGTTCCCGGGGGATGTGTCGGAATACCGCCTAAAAAGGTTTCCACCCAATCAGGATCAGTATATTTATATGTAGTGCCGTTATAGCAGGTAGCCATCATTAAACAATCACGCACAGTCATGTCGTTTACCCACTTATACTCGCTTTTTCTTCCGAACAGCTCCGTAATTTTATCGTCAAGGGACAGCTTTCCTTCAGTATACAGCATTCCTATAGCCGCGCTTACAAATGTCTTTGTAACCGAATACAAACGCTGCGGTTTATCTGCCTTAAAATTACGGTACATCTTCTCCGCGAATATTTTGCCATGACGCATAAGTATAAATCCGTGAATACATATATCCGATGTACTATTTATAAAATCTAAAACACATGAAGAGGCGCTCCCCGCCTCTTTGCACGTTATTCTTTCAAAATTATCCATATCAGTTCTTAAGACTCTGCAGCGGAGCCGGAATTCTTCCGCCGCGGTGTATAAACTCAGCTGACGAATATCCTCTCACAGGCATAACCGGTCCCGTCCCAAGCAGTCCTCCAAATTCCACAATATCTCCAACCTTTGCACCAGGAGCCGGAATTACTCTTACAGCAGTTGTCTTTGTGTTCACCATTCCTATAGCCGCTTCATCCGCAATTATAGCCGATATTGTTTCCGCCGCAGTATCACCCGGAATAACGATCATATCAAGACCAACCGAACATACACATGTCATTGCCTCCAGCTTTTCAAGAGTAAGTGCTCCGCTCTTTGCAGCCGCTATCATTCCGGCGTCTTCGCTTACCGGAATAAATGCTCCGGACAAGCCTCCTACAGAGCTTGACGCCATAACACCGCCTTTTTTTACGGCATCATTCAACAACGCCAACGCTGCAGTTGTGCCATGTGTTCCGCACTGCTCAAGTCCCATTTCCTCAAGGATATACGCCACACTATCACCAACCGCCGGTGTCGGAGCAAGCGAAAGGTCAACTATTCCAAACGGAACCTTCAATCTCTTTGACGCCTCCATAGCCACAAGCTGTCCCATTCTGGTTATCTTGAACGCCGTTTTCTTTATTGTTTCGGCAACAACTCCAAAATCCTCGCCTTTTACCTTTTCAAGAGCACATTTTACAACTCCCGGCCCTGAAACACCTACGTTGATCACGCATTCACCCTCGCCCTCTCCGAGAAATGCGCCTGCCATAAACGGATTATCCTCAACTGCATTACAGAATACAACAAGCTTTGCGCAGGCAAAACCCTGTGTATCCTTCGTAAGATCAGCCGCTCTCTTTATTATTTTACCCATCTGAGCGACTGCATCCATATTTATTCCGGCACGGGTCGAACCTACGTTAACGCTTGAGCATACAAGCTCTGTCGACGCAAGAGCTTCCGGAATAGAATCTATAAGAACACGCTCTCCATTTGTATAGCCCTTATGAACAAGAGCAGTGTATCCTCCTATAAAATTCACTCCGCACGCCTTGGCCGCTTTATCAAGTGTTTTTGCTATTTTTACGCATTTATATGTGTTCGGATGATCAAGAGCGTCAACCAAAGTCGCTATCGGAGTGACCGATATCCTCTTGTTGATTATCGGTATTCCAAACTGGCTTTCTATATCCTCGCCTACCTTTACAAGGTCATGCGCATATGATGTAATTTTTTCATAAATCTTATCACATACAACATCTATATCCGGACCGGCGCAGCTCTTTAAGCTTATTCCCATTGTTATTGTTCTGATGTCAAGGTTCTCCTTGTCAATCATATCTATTGTTTCTATAATTTCAAAAGGATTTATCATTCCGCTTCACCTCATATTCTGTGCATAGAGCTAAATATTTCCTCACGCTGAACATGAATGGACAGTCCCATTTCCTCAGCAACTGCATTAAGCTTCTCTGAAATATCCTGTACCGATGTATTAGCGCTTCTGAAATCAACAAGCATTATCATTGTAAACATATCCTGCATGATAGTCTGTGAAAGATCCTGTATATTTACGCCGCTCTCAAAAAGTGCGCCGCTTACCTTTGCGATAATACCCATCTTGTCCTTTCCCACAACCGTAACTACTGCTTTCATATAAATCCTCCGTTCTGCCATATGAGGCACTTTTAATCAGTTATTTTATTCGTCTTTGTCTGAGCGCCTCATACATAAGTATTCCGCCCGCAACAGATGCGTTGAGTGAATTTATAGTCCCCATCATTGGAATTGATGCTATAAAATCACATTTTTCTTTCACCAAACGACTTACTCCCTCGCCTTCACTGCCTATAACTATTCCAAGCGAGCCTTTTAAATCCACATTATACATTTCCTCGCCGTCCATATCCGCAGCAACAAACCACATTCCTTCTTTTTTCAGTTCGTCTATAGCCGATGCAATATTTGTGACCTTTGCAATTTTCATATATTCAGCCGCACCGGCAGATGTCTTCTCGACCGTTGCATTTACTCCGACACTACCTCTCTTTGGTATAATAATGCCATGTACTCCGACACACTCCGCTGTACGGATTATTGCTCCGAAATTATGCGGATCTGTTATTTTATCGCATATTATAACAAAAGGAGACTCTTCTTTTTTTGCAGCTGCTTCCAGTATATCCTTTACTTCGCAATAGGTAAAGCTGCTTACAAGTGCAATTACCCCCTGATGATTCTGTCCCTGCGACATTGCGTCAAGCTTCGCGCGGTCAACCTCCTGAATAATGATATGGGCTTCCTTGGATTTCTTTATAACCGGCACAATAGAGCCTTCATAACGGCCCTTTTTTATAAGAATCTTTTCTATCGTTCTTCCGGATTTTATTGCTTCAAGCACCGGGTTTCGTCCGATAATAATATTTTCCATATATTTTATTCTCCGTTATCCAATAAAGGACTGCCCTGCTCTGCAAAGCGCATACAAACAAGGCAGTCCTTTTATTCCGTCATATTAGTTCAATAAGAACTTGTCATGTATAGCAACAACAGCCGCCTCGGCATCTTTTCTGTCAACGAGCACGGAAATCTTTATTTCAGATGTAGCGATCATCTGGATATTGATATGGGCATTATAAAGAGCCTCAAACATAGTTGCAGCAACACCTGAGTTATTTACCATGCCGGCGCCTACTATAGATACCTTTGAAACGTCCTTTGTCCACTTGATTTCTCTTGCGTTGATCATTTCCTTTTCTTCCTCAAAAATCTCAAGCACACGCGGAAGATCTCCCTCTGTTACTGTAAAGGAAATATCCTTTGTCACGCCGTCGCCTATCGACTGAATTATAAGGTCAACGCTTATACCCTTATGTGCAAGCAAACTAAATACGCTGAATGCCTTACCCGGCGTATCCTCTACTCCACACAGCGCAACTCTTGCAACATCATTATCTCTTGTTACTCCTCTAACGAGCATCTTTTCCACTTGATTTACCTCCTTGACATATGTGCCTTCATTATTATTAAGACTTGATCTTACCGATAATTTTACATTATATTTCTTTGCCATTTCAACGCTTCTGTTATGAAGAACATTTGCACCCAAAGATGCAAGCTCGAGCATTTCATCATATGAAATATCATCAAGCTTATAAGCGCTCTTGCATATACGAGGATCCGCCGTATAAACTCCGTCCACGTCCGTATAGATCTCGCATAAATCTGCGTGAAGCGCTGCCGCAAGAGCAACTGCCGATGTATCCGAACCGCCTCTTCCCAAGGTTGTTATATCGTCATACTTATTTATTCCCTGGAAACCTGCAACAATTACAATCCTCTTTTTATCAAGCTCATTTCTGAGTCTTTCTGTATCAATCATTTTTATTCTTGCAGCTCCATAGCGTGAATCCGTTTTCATTCCACACTGCCAGCCAGTCAAAGAAACAACCGGATATCCCAGCTTTTCTATAGCCATAGCTAACAGCGCTATAGAAATCTGCTCTCCCGTAGAAAGAAGCATATCCATTTCACGCTTTGAAGCGTCAGGATTGATCTCTTTAGCTTTTTCTATAAGATCATCCGTTGTATCTCCCTGTGCCGATACCGCAACAACCACACTGTTGCCTTTTTTATACGTATCTGTTATACGTCTGGCAACATTCATAACTCTTTCGGCATCCTTTACCGATGTGCCGCCGTACTTCTGTACCACTAAAGCCATTTTATCTATAACCTCCATCATAACTTTAAGCAGATACTTGCAAAACCTTATCCTGCAAGTGTCACATTTTTAAGCGCCGATCCTAAACTTCCGAAAGGACGCTTCCTACATTATCCACATCCAAAACCTTACACGTCCATTTATGCGAATTCTCACTGAAAAATGCGCTCATTTTATCAGTAAATTTAAAATAATCACTGTCTATTATCGAAACAATCGTGGGACCGGAGCCGCTCAGATAAGTCGCTCTCGCCCCGCATTTATATGTCATATCAACTATTTCATCAAATCCGTCTATATAACTTTTTCTATACTGCTGGTGCATCCTATCCTCAACAGCATACCTTAAAAGCTCCATGTCTCCGCTGCGCATAGCTTCAACAAATAAAGCTGCGTGCTGAATATTAAAAGCCGCATCACTTCTTGGTATAAACTCAGGAAGAACTCCTCTTGACTTTCTTGTTGCCACAAAAAAGTCGGGTATCATAACAGCAAATTTAATCTTAGGATCAAGCTTTATGCTTTTGGTAAAAACCCTGTTATCCGCTGTCATTGATATACACATTCCGCCATAAAGCGCAGGCGCAACATTGTCCGGATGTCCCTCCTGCCTTGAGGCAAGGTTAAGAATTTCAGGATATGTAAGCGTACGTCCTGTAAGCGCATTTGCTGCAAGCATACCACCTATTATACATCCGCTTGAGCTTCCCAGTCCTCTCGTCATAGGAATAGCACTGTTCTGGCGAATGCGCACTCCGCATGGATACCTGCCCGTTTCATTAAACACGATCTCCATAGCCCTGTATACAAGATTCGTCCTGTCCTGCGGTACATACCCTGACGCATTCATCGTTATAATCTCAAGTCCTGACTCAATTTCTTCAACCTCAAGCCTTGAATACAGATTAAGTGCTACTCCAAGCGTATCAAATCCGGCTCCCATATTAGCGCTGGAAGCCGGGACTCTTACCTTTATCATTATTTCAAAACCTTCAGCGCTGTTATCACATCAAGCTCCAAAAGGCTGTCTTTAATCTGACTTTTCGTCATAGGTTCTGTTATAAACGCCGCTTCACCGCTGTTCTTTCTTATATATGATAATTTTCCGCAAGCATTTTCGCACTCTTCAGCAGTATTATTGGCACGAACAAAGTATGAGAATTTAACATCATCCTCGCCCGCGCATATGTCTGTTTCGGATTTTATCCAGTTGATATTCTTATTACTCTTTTTATGTCTTATACAATCTAAAATATCAGCCACAACTGCCGATGCTGTCGCCATTTTTCCGGCGCCCTTTCCGTAAAACATTACATCATCAACGCAATCGCCTGTTACCATGATAGCATTAAATACATTATTCACTCCGGCAAGTGGATGTGAATTATCTATAAACATCGGTCCTACGCTTGCATAGATCTTTCCATTATCAAGAAAATCTGCATAACCTATAAGCTTTATAACACCATTTCCCTGAGCGGCGCATTTTACGTCGTCCAAAGTAATATCCGTTATACCCGTTGTTTCTATATTATTATAATCAACCTCTTTACCTGACGCAAGCGAAGCCAATATCGCAATCTTTCTGCAGGCGTCATACCCTTCAATATCAGCTGCGGGATTCTTTTCTGCAAATCCGTTATCCTGAGCATCTTTTAAAGCATCCTCAAAAGTCTGACCGTTTTCTACCATTTGATAGAGTATATAATTTGTAGTTCCGTTCAAAATACCGGCAATTCTCTCAATATTGTTTGCTGCCAAGCACTGGTGCATCGGTCTTATAATCGGGATGCCCCCGCCTACGCTGGCTTCAAACATATAATTTACGTTATTTTCTTTCGCTATAGCCAGAAGCTCCGTCCCGTATGTCGCAACAAGCTCCTTATTTGATGTAGCTACATTGATTCCATTCTGTAAAAGGCTTTTTGTAAATTCATATGCCGGATGCAGCCCGCCCATAACCTCGGCTACCACACATATCTCATCATCATTCAATATATCATTGAAATCTTTTGTAAAAAGCTCTTTTTCGGGATGGTCGTCAAAATCACGGATATCCAGTATATATTTAAGCTCTACCGGTTCACCGTAAGTATTGCTAGTGAGCCTGGCGCCGTTTTTCTTAATAATCTCATATACACCGCTTCCGACTGTACCATAGCCCATTATTGCAACTTTTGCCATTCCTTCTGCCTCCTTATAGTAATTACATTATAACAAATATTTTATCATACTAAATTATCAAAGTCAATGCTTTGATTAACCAATCTTATTTTGTTTGAGATATGTATTTTGTGTATTTTAGTTAATCTGAGGCATAACCGTCCGCAAAATAGCCGGAAATCAAGCCTCTTACAGCGTCATCCGTCACTATAATATGATCCGATAAAATCACTCCTACTGTTTTAAACGCGTCCAACATAACAGATGTTCCTATCCTATCCGCCTTTGATTCCCGTGAATTTCCGCTTGGATGATTATGCGCTATAACCACATACGCCGGATCGTACTGTACAGCCTTTCTGACTATCGTCGAAATATTAAACCCAATTGAGCTGAATTCTCCTTCACCAAGATTTACTACAGATATTATTTTACTCTTGATATCCAAACAAAACATATACATGCTCTCTCTTTTTTGATGTCTGAAAAGCTCATGAAGATAAACCTCCGTCTGTACGCTTCCCAAAATAAATCTGCGAGGCTTTGCGATTCGCTTATTGTATTCCATTATAAACTGACCAAGAAAATTGATATACTGCGCTGTTTTCTCTCCTACTCCTTCAACAGCCGTCAGCTCATTTATCGGAGTATCAAAAACGCCTTTTATTCCTCCGAATCGCTTTATCAGCCGGTGCGCTATCGGATTCGTATCTCCTCTTGCGATAACATTATAAAGCATGACCTCCAGCATTTCATGGTCTTCCATACCGGAAAAGCCATTTTCCAAGACCTTAGCTCTCATTCTTTTCCTATGTCCGGCATGAACATTTTCCGGTGAGTCTTTCAAAATCTTATCCTCCCTTAGTCAAAAAGTTTTTGTTCCTTCATCTTTTCATAAATTTCTTCATCTTTCATATGGTTTTCCCAATTAGTAATAAGTATTACTTTTCTGTCTTCTTCGCTGTATAAAAGGTCTCTCTGCCATGTATAATAGCCTCCGCCTTCACCGAATGCCCTCACCTTTGCCATTACGCCTTTTATGATTTCAGCGCTGAATTTCATATCGCAAAGGCATTCATTTTCATAGAAGCCCTGCCATATGCCATATTCCGACTCTCTCATCTCTGAATCTATTTTCTCAAACAGCTCCGCCGAATTACCAAGCAGATAAAAGGATTTCATGTAATTTTTATTTTCAAATTCCCTGTATGCTTCGCAAAATCTCATCAAGGCATTCATCCCATAATAATGAATTTTTGCCTGTAAAAATATTGTTGCCTCGAATAATTTTTTCTTATCCTCAAATATATCATTATCCATTTCGGAGCATCTGTCATACAATTTTTGCATCTGCTCCTCGCCATCGGTGCATATCCGGTATATACGCTCAATCTGTCCGCCGAAATCGGTATCCGCAAGCCATTTCATTGCCGAACATGACTGCGAGCTGTCACGCATCCATTGTGCTGCCATATTTCTTACCGAATACGCATAAAACTGTTCTCCGCAATGTTCGTCTTCATGATCTCCGTAGCTGAGCATACTGTCACAGTATTCATCGTAGCACCATGCCACTCCGTCAATATAATCAAAATATTTCCCTGCAAATTTTTCGCTTTGATCCTCTCCGTCAAAGTCCTCTCCAAACCATATTCGGCGCACCACATCAAGAAAATATGCGTGAGGTCTTATATTTGACGCGTTCACAATAAGAAAATCCCGGCATCCCGAATCAAAAGCGCTGTTAAGTTCATCATAAACCATCTCTACCTTATTGGGAAGCATTGTAATATGGTTTGCGGCTTGTAAATCATAAAACGACACATGATAGTATATTCCGTTTTTCCCATCGGCATCATTATCCGGCAGCGATGGCGTCCTCGGATCATAATTTCCCATACGGCGGGACACCATTTTACCAAAGCCATTGTCCGCCCATACGCGTATAATATCCTTATCTATATCCAAAAAACCATCCCTGTACAGCTGTGTTATTTCCCCATAAAGATTTGTACAGCAAATAGGATTTTTAACTGATGATCTTACTATTTCATACTGCTCGTTTATTATATCACTTATTAATTTGCCTCGTTTTTGCGGCGTATCATATTTAGGATCATCCGCCCAAAACGGTTTGTCACCCTGTCCGCGAAAACCCAAATTCCATATAACCTTTTGATTTTTCTGTTCTTCTACTGCCTTTTTCCAAAGCCCTCTGAAAAGCTCCGGATATTTATCAAACGACGCCTCTTTATCAGGATATGCCCTTGCAAACATTTCCGCCCCCAAAGGCTCTGCATGATGATGCGTTATCCACAATCCCATATCTGATGCAAGCTGTCTGTATTCTCTTGAGTTTGCATCTGTTCCGGGTATTACCATATTTCCGCCGCAGCGCAATATTGCTTCAAATGCCATTTCCCACGGGATATCTTTATTTCCCTCAGGCGCCCAATGACTTATGAGCACTTCATCATTAAGAAACCATCCTCTAAACTTAATTTTAGCAGGTGCGCTGTAATAATCCTGAGCCGGAATATTTACGATTTCCTGTTTATTTATCGTTTGATCCATCCAAAACCAAAATGGATCAACATACATAAAAGTCTCGCTTATATAATACAAAGCATAAATAAAGCCCAAATCATGCGAGGCATATATATTCATTGTATCGTTATCCGGAAAGCGTACAACATAATCCTCATCTCCCAAGCTTATATCATAAGAAAGAGTTATCATGTTTTGTTTTCCTTCAGGAAGAGTTTTCTTCATATCTCTTGTAAATGTCTCTATTGCATGCCTGACAGGTTTAGTATTGACCTGTGACACTATTTTTGTATTAATATTCAGTTCAAAAACATCCATTTATATTTCCCTCTATACAAATTATATGTGTTTATTATTAGATATCAGTATAATTATACCACACAAGAAAAACAGTGTCAATCAAATAAAACCTTATTTTTCTAAAAAAAGCCTAAAAAGGACTTGAATATTTCATCAAAAAATTGTATAATAAGAGTGGTTATGTTATTTTAACAGAAAGGAATAAAAAAAATGAGAGATTTTACACTTTTAAAACAGAATGATCCCGAGGTCTATTCTGTTGTCATGGACGAAACAAATCGCCAAAGAAATAAAATTGAGCTTATTGCCTCTGAAAACTTTGTTTCTGAAACAGTTATGGAAGCAAACGGCTCTACTCTTACCAATAAATATGCGGAAGGCTATCCCGGCAAGCGTTATTACGGAGGCTGTGAATATGTTGATGTTGTTGAAAATCTTGCAATAGAAAGAGCAAAAAAGCTTTTCGGAGCTTCGTATGCAAATGTGCAGCCTCATTCCGGTGCACAGGCTAATATGGCCGTATTCTTTGCACTTCTTACCCCCGGAGATACCGTTCTTTCTATGAACCTTGCTCATGGCGGACATCTCAGCCACGGCTCACCTGTAAACATTTCAGGAAAGTACTGGAACATAGTTCCTTACGGTGTTACAGAGGATACAAATACTATTGATTATGATGAGGTAAGACGTATTGCGCTCGAATGCAAGCCTAAGCTCATACTCGCCGGTGCATCAGCTTACCCGAGAGTAATTGATTTTGAAAAATTTGCCGCTATAGCCAAAGAGGTAGGCGCATATTTGATGGTTGATATGGCGCATATTGCCGGTCTTGTTGCCGCAGGCGTTCACCCCTCCCCTGTTCCATTCGCAGACATTGTAACAACAACTACACACAAGACGCTCAGAGGTCCAAGAGGCGGTCTTATTTTAACAAATGATGAAGAAATCGCTAAAAAAGTCAATAAGGCAATCTTCCCAGGAACACAGGGCGGTCCTCTCATGCACACAATCGCGGCAAAGGCTGTATGCTTGGGAGAAGCTTTAAAGCCTGAATTTAAACAGTATGCTCAGCAGGTTGTAAAGAATGCTCAGGCTCTTGCAAAGCAGCTTCTTGAAGAAGGATTCAAGCTCGTTTCGGGCGGTACGGATAATCACCTTATGCTTGTTGATCTCACAGGCATGGCTGTAGATACAGGTAAGGCGGCTGAAAAAATGCTTGATGAAGTAGGAATCACCGTAAACAAAAATGCTATTCCTTTTGATACTCAGAAGCCGTTTGTAACAAGCGGTATCAGAATAGGCACCGCTGCTACAACAACAAGAGGCTTTGTTGAAGAAGATATGATCGAAATAGGAAAGCTTATCGGTCTTACGCTTAAGGACTTCGATAACAGCAAAGACAAAGTTATGGCAAGAGTAAAGGCGCTTTGTGAAAAGCACCCGCTTTATGAATAAAATTTCAGTTTATAAAATTCTCTATAAAATAAAGCTTTCCCCAAAATTTTGGGGAAGGCTTTATTTATTATCTGATAAATCAAATCATATTATTTAAAATATTTAACTCCGGATTCAAACAGCTTCTGATCCTTATTTCCCGGAACATTTTCAGCTATGTTTCTTCCTATTCTCTCGCTGTGACCCATCTTTCCGAAAATACGTCCGTCCGGACTTGTTATACCCTCTATTGATGCAGCAGAACCGTTCGGATTCCATTCAATATCATAAGTAGCCTTTCCTTCCGGATCAACATACTGAGTTGCGATTTGTCCGTTTTTCGCCAGTTCAGCAATCATTTCAGCACTTGCCACAAAACGTCCCTCACCATGCGAAACAGGTATTGTATACATATCTCCAACCTCTGTATTTAAGAGCCACGGACTCTTGTTTGAAGCTATACGCGTATAAGTCATCCTTGAAATATGTCTTCCGAGAGTATTAAATGTAAGCGTCGGCGAATCATCCTCAAGGTCTCTTATTTCGCCATACGGAACAAGACCAAGCTTTATAAGTGCCTGGAATCCGTTACAAATACCGAGCATAAGTCCGTCACGGTTTTTCAGCATATTCATAACCGCCTCCCTTACAAGCGGATTTCTGAATGCCGTTGCAATAAACTTACCTGAACCCTCAGGCTCGTCACCGCCGGAGAATCCTCCCGGAATCATAACAATCTGTGAATTGTCTATGCGCTTTTTCATTTCCTCCATTGAGTATGAAACATCTGCTCCGGTAAGATTCCTGAATACAAATACATCAGCAACACCGCCTGCTCTTTCAAAGGCTCTTGCTGTATCATATTCGCAGTTTGTTCCCGGGAATACAGGAATAAATATTCTCGGCTTTGCAAATTTCTCCGTTGCTACCGTTATATTTCTCTTGTTGTATGAATATGTTTCAGGCTCCGACTCAAAATGTCCTGCCTTTGTCGGGAATACCTTTTCAAGCGTCGAAGTCCATGCCTTCAATGCCTCATCAAGTGAAATGCTGACGCCGTTTATATCTATGGACTCTTTCTCCTGTGTGTATCCGAGCTCTTTTATATTAACTCCGCTCATATCATCAGTACTGAGAATAACGCCGCATTTATCCGACAATTCAAAGACGATAGAGCCAAGCGGAGCATAGAATAAATCGTCATTGGTTATGTCATTACCAAATTCAAAACCAAGTTTATTACCAAAAGCCATCTTGCTGATTGTCTCCGCAAGACCAAAGCCCTTTACAACGCTTGCCGACAATATAATACCATTTGATTCCATTTCATGTATAAACTCATACATTTTCTTAAGCGCATCAAAGTCAGGCATATCATTTTCATCACGGTTTACCGAAATCATGAATACAGATGTTCCCGCTTTTTTGAATTCCTGCGAAATAACCTTATCTGCCTTAACAGGAGCAACTGCAAACGATGTAAGTGTCGGAGGTACATCAAGCTCATTAAACGAACCGCTCATTGAATCCTTTCCGCCTATCGCCGCTATTCCAAGCTCAAGCTGTGTCTTATATGCGCCGAGCAGTGCCGCAAACGGTTTGCCCCAGCGTTTTGGATCTGTTCCGAGTCTTTCAAAATACTCTTGGAATGTAAGGTATATTGTCTTATAATCAGCTCCAAGAGCTACCGCTTTTGAAACTGACTCAACTATAGCATATACAGCTCCGTGATACGGACTCCATTTTGAAATTTTCGGATTATATCCAAATGTCATAATTGTAGCTGTATTTGTCTCACCCTCAAGAACCGGAACCTTTGCAGCCATTCCGTCTGACGGCGTAAGCTGATACTTTCCGCCGAACGGCATCAATACCGAACCCGCTCCGATTGTAGAGTCAAACTTTTCGCAAAGTCCCTTTTGTGAGCATACATTAAGGTCCGAAAGCGTTTCAAGCCATTTTTCCTTTACATCCGTAACAACCTCCGGATTCATTACGCACTCACCCGGCGCCTCTACTTCTACATCGGTATTCTTCGTAGCTCCATTTGTATTAAGAAAATCTCTTGATATGTCGCAGATAGTATTTCCTCTCCATGTCATTGTAAGACGGTTATCGCTTGTAACAACCGCAACCTTTGTTGCCTCAAGATTTTCCTTGTTTGCGTATTCAATAAACTTGTCGGCATCCTCCGCACGTACAACAACTGCCATTCTTTCCTGCGACTCACTTATTGCAAGCTCTGTGCCGTCAAGACCCTCGTATTTCTTCGGAACTTTATCCAAATCGATCTTCAGCCCGTCCGCAAGCTCTCCTATCGCAACAGATACACCGCCTGCACCGAAATCATTACATCTCTTAATAAGCGTTGTAACCTTATTATCCCTGAATAATCTCTGCAGCTTTCTTTCTACCGGAGGATTACCTTTTTGAACTTCTGATCCGCAGGTTATAACGGACTTCTCATTATGAGCCTTTGAAGAGCCGGTAGCTCCGCCTATTCCGTCACGTCCTGTACGTCCGCCGAGAAGTATAATTACATCTCCCTCTGACGGAACCTCTCTTATTACATTTGCCTTCGGCGCAGCTCCGATAACCGCTCCTATTTCCATTCTCTTTGCAACATAACCCTCGTCATATATCTCCTGAACCTGTCCCGTTGCAAGACCTATCTGGTTTCCGTAGGAGCTGTAGCCTGATGAAGCCTGTTTTGTAATCTGGCGCTGCATAAGCTTTCCCGGAATAGTTTCCTTTAATGACTTTCTCGGATCTCCGGCGCCTGTAACTCTCATAGCCTGATACACATATGAACGTCCGGAAAGCGGATCACGGATTGCACCGCCAAGGCAAGTAGCAGCACCGCCGAATGGTTCGATTTCGGTAGGATGGTTATGAGTTTCGTTTTTAAACATTATAAGCCAAGGCTCTTCCTTGCCGTCAATATCAACATTAACAACTATCGAGCACGCATTTATTTCTTCAGATTCGTCTATTTCCTTTAACAGTCCTCTTTTCTTGAGCTGCTTTACTATAATAGTAGCCATATTCATGAGACAAGTATTTCTGTCCGGTGCATACAGCTCTGCCTTTGCTTTTTTATACTCGTCATATGCTTCGCTTATAATATCGGTGTACTTGCCGTTATCAAATGTAACATTATTTATCTTTGTTGAGAATGTTGTATGACGGCAATGGTCTGACCAATATGTGTCAATCATTCTAAGCTCTGTAACAGTCGGATTTCTTTTTTCTGTATTCTTAAAATATTCCTGACAGAATTTAAGATCATCCATATCCATAGCAAAGCCCATGCTGTCAAGAAATTCATGCATTTTATCATCCTGCATATCGATAAAACCATCGACAACAGCAACATTTTCCGGATAATCAACCTTCATATCAAGTGAGTCCGGCTTTTCCAGAGAAGCCTCTCTCGCTTCAACAGGATTTATAACATATTTCTTTGCCGCCTCAACATCTTCTTCACTTATATCTCCTATAAGTACATATACTTTAGCATATCTTACAGTCGGGCGCTCCTTCTGTGTAAGTATAGAAATACATTCTTCACACGATGCTGCCCTCTGGTCAAACTGACCCGGCAGAAATTCTACCGCAAAAACCTTTCCATCCGGTATATCGATGTTTTCATCATATGCCGTGTCTACCGGCGGCTCTGAAAAGATAAGACTTCTCGCCTTTACATATTCCTCATCGCTTATACCCTCTACATCATAGCGGTTGATTATTCTTACATCCGTAAGTCCGGTCATCGAAAGATTTTCTCTCAAATCTCCAAGAACACCTTTAGCCTCTATGTCATTTCCGGCCTTTTTTTCAACATAAATCCTTCTTACGTTTCCCATTATTCGTATTCCTTTCATTTACAATACTTACAAGTTCAGTCCCGTCAAAACTGCCTTCCCATTATCTATTGCAACGGAGGCATATTTTGCATTATCCAGAGTAAAAAGCCAGCTCTGTTCAGTACTAAGTCCGAGAAGATGCGACAGTATGTGCCTTGCAGCGCCGAGATGTGTAACAACAATAATATTCCCTGAGTCATGTGCCGACAAAATATTATCTATAGTTTCATTTATGCGGCTCTGAACCTGCGCTGCGCTTTCTCCGTCAGGAATAACAAAGTCAATCCAATCTGAATGCCAATTTTTATAGCCCTCCGGATCGCTTTCTTCTATTTCCTCAAACGTCATATCATCCCACCGTCCGTAATCACGCTCTATAAGACCGTAATTCATGATCACCGGAACACGCTTTTTTACTCGCGCCAACGGCATTATTGTATCTACTGCTCTCTTAAGCGGACTGACATATATATAATCGAAGTTTTTAGACCGCAGTCTTTCGCATAGAAAACCAGCCTGACGCATTCCGTTTTCATTTAACGCTACATCTTTATGTCCTACACAGGTATGACGTAAATTTGAGTCAGTTTCTCCGTGACGGACAATATAAAGCGTAATCACCTGCATTCCTCCCTTACATATTTATTTTATTGTATCATATTTTTGTCAATTTATCAATAGTGACAGCACTAAAAATTCAATATTTTTTGCGGTTATGCGCCATAACTTTTACTATAATTTTTATTTTGATATTAATATAAAAAAAGCTCTTGACAAATCTCTTTTTTTATGATATCATTTATATATATTAAAAATACTTTTATGCGGGAGTGGCTCAGTGGTAGAGCGTCACCTTGCCAAGGTGAACGTCGCGAGTTCGAATCTCGTCTTCCGCTCCATTTAAAAGCAGTCGTTTGGCTGCTTTTTTTGTTTTAACAGTTCAAATTTTCTTTATGTATTCGCTCAAAAAATGTGGCTGTCGCATTAAGAATTGCATAGGGCTGCTCGATTTTAGATGCAGAACGGACAAAACGCACCCGACGGTGTATGTGTATACTCCGAGTGGTGCGTTTTGTTCGTAGCTAAATGGCTTCACAAAGTTATTTAGCGATCTGCGCTAAAAGCGACAGCCCCATTTTTTCTTTTCGCTATCATTTCATAAAGCTTCTCCAACGCGTCTGAAAGACTGCCCATTTCATTTATCAGCCCATATTCGACTGCTTTATCTGCAAATAAAATTGTTCCCACATCGTTTGCCATATCATCTGTCTCAAACATTAACTTATTAAACCGTTCCTCTGAAACATTTGAATGAGTCAATATAAATTCAGTAATTTTTTCCTGCATTTTCTCAAAATACCGAAATGTCTGAGCCACTCCTATAACTAAGCCCGTCATCCTTATAGGATGCAGCGTCATTGTTGCTGACGGAGCAATAAATGAATAATCAGTTGCCACCGACAGTGGTACTCCTATGCTGTGTCCGCCTCCAAGTACAAGCGATACCGTTGGCTTTGACATTCCGGAAATAAGCTCTGCAATCGCCAGTCCCGCCTCGACGTCTCCGCCGCAGGTATTTACCAGCACAAGCATTCCATCGACTTTTTCATCCTCCTCCACCGCCGCAAGCTGCGGAAGAAGATGCTCATATTTCGTTGTTTTAGTTTGTTCACCCAAAAGCTGATGACCTTCAATTTGTCCTATAATAGTAATACACTGAATATTCCCTCTTGGATTTTCTGTTTTTACCGAACCAAGATTTTCTATGTCCTCCGAATTTTTTTCCTTTTCATCATTATCCATATAATCATCTCCATTTTTTAAGGCAATACCACATCGTGATATTGCCTTATGTGTTACCAATATTATATGGATTTCCTTATATTTTATACTGACTTATTCTCTTATCTGTCCGTCACCGTAAATTATATACTTAATCGATGTAAGCGCCTCAAGTCCCATAGGTCCTCTTGCGTGCATTTTCTGAGTGCTTATACCTATTTCCGCACCGAATCCGAATTCAAATCCATCAGTAAATCTTGTTGACGCATTTACATAAACAGCCGCCGCATCAACTTCATTTAGAAATTTCTGAGAATTCGCATAGCTGTTTGTTACAATGGCCTCTGAATGCTTTGTATTATATTTATTAATATGCTTTATCGCCTCGTCCACTCCGTCAACTATCTTTACGGCCATGATGTAATCATTATACTCCGTATAATAATCCTCCTCATCCGCATCATTGACGTCTGAATATATCGCCTTTGAAGCTTTATCTGCTCTTATCTCAACATTCTTTTCTTTTAATGCGTCAAATACAAGCGGTATAAACTTATCGGCAATCTTTTTATCAACGAGAAGCGTTTCAGCCGCATTGCATACCGACGGACGCTGTACCTTCGCATTAAGCACTATTTTAAGCGCCATATCCAAATCTGCATCTCCATCCACATACACATGACAGTTGCCTGCGGCCGTTTCCACAACAGGCACCGTTGCATTTTCAACAACGCTCTTTATAAGCCCTTTTCCGCCTCTCGGAATAAGCATATCCACATAACCGTTCATTCTCATGAGCTCTGTAGATGTTTCACGGCTTGTATCCTCAACAATATTAAGCGTTCCCTCAGGAATACCGGCAGCATATGCAGCATCCTGCATAATCTTCATAAGCGTTACATTTGAGTTGATAGCCTCTTTGCCGCCTCTTAAAATGCAGGCATTCGACGTCTTCAGGCAAAGCGCCGCCGCATCAACCGTAACATTCGGACGTGCTTCAAAGATAATTGCTATTACCCCCATAGGTACTCGCTTTTGTCCTATAAGCAGTCCGTTAGGACGCTTCCACATCTTTACGACCTCTCCGATAGGATCGGATAATGCATTAACCTGTCTTACTCCCTCTGCCATTCCCTCTATGCGTTCCTTTGTAAGACGAAGTCTGTCTGTCATTGCCTTGCTTATTCCGTTATCCTGTGCTGCTGCTATATCCTTTGTATTAGCAGCCAGAATTTCATCTGTATGCTCAATAAGAGCCTGCGCTATCGCTTCTAAAGCATCGATCTTTGTCTGTGCGCTTATTCCCGCAAGAGCCATAGCTGCATCCTTGGCAAGTGTTCCCTTTATAAGTAATTCCTCTGTCATTTTCATTCCTCCTTACTCAATATTATCTAAAGAAAAATTTTTTGATACAAATATAGTTCCTGCCGGCTTTCCTTCAAGTACATCCTCTATGGCGTCAACATTATTTCCGTTCATAATTACCATATGTATACCGGCATCGGTTGCCAGCTCCGCCGCATCAAGCTTTGTGACCATACCGCCCGTACCGAAGTCCGAGCCTTTTCCTCCGGCAGCCGGACGAACACTGCTTATATCATATACCGTATCTATAATTTTTGCATCCGGATACTTATGCGGATCCTTATTATACAATCCGTCTATATCCGAAAGCAGTATGAGCAGATCCGCATCCACAAGACATGCGACTCTTGCGGAAAGAGTGTCATTGTCTCCAATTTCTATTTCATCGACCGAAACCGTATCATTTTCATTTACTACCGGGATTATATGCATGTCTATAAGGTTTGACATAGTGTTTTGGGTATTTCTTTTTCTTCTCGGAATAGCTATGTCATCGCGCGTCAAAAGAATCTGAGCCACCGTATTATGATATGACGAGAAAGCCTTGTCATACAAATACATCAGCTCGCATTGTCCGACAGCCGCCGCAGCCTGCTTATCCTTTATTTCTGTTGGACGTTCTTTAAATCCAAGTTTCTGTGCTCCTATACCTACAGCACCGGAGGATACAAGAATTATCTCCTTTCCTCTGTTCATCAAATCGCTAAGTATCATCGCAAGCCTGTCTATAAGCTTTAAATTCATCTTGCCTGTTTCATATGTAAGCGACGATGTTCCTATCTTTACAACAATACGTTTTGCCTGTGTAATATCATTTAATATATCTTTCATTAACTTATCTCCCGATTATATTTAATTATGCAAGCATAATCCACTTCACATAAAATTCACATTAATTATACCAAACTTTTATCTTAAAATCAAGACTGTTAAGCAAATATATTCTCAAAAAGCCAAAAAGCTCATTAAAGCACAAAGAGTCCGGATTTCCCGAACTCTTTATATACTTTTATCCCAGTTTTTTTATCGCTTCAATAGCTATGGCACACTCTACACGTTTCTTTTCAAATTCACATGCCAGCTCATACGGTTTATTTATATCTCCGTTAAAATTCCAAGCATTAGCGCTGCAGCCGCCGCTGCAATAAAATTTAGCAAAGCAGTTTTTACATTTTTCTTTTGTATAAATATTTGACTTTTCAAAATAATCCTTTATTTTATTATCTATCTTGCCCTGCGCTACATTTCCCATGAGAAAATCCTTATTTCCCACGAACTGATGACAGGGATATATATCTCCGTTTGCCGCTACAGCCAGATACTCATGTCCCGCACCGCATCCCGATAAGCGTTTTACAGCACATGGTCCCTGATCAAGGTCAATCATAAAATGGAAAAAGTTAAACCAATCCCCTTCCTTCCATCTCTTAACATATTCTTCTGCAAGCTTCTCATATTCTGCAAACACTTGCGGAATATGCTCTTCTGTCAGCGCATAATCTTCGCTGTACGGCGCCACGACCGGCTCAACGCTTGTCTGCTTAAAGCCCAGATCCGCAAGATGGATCACATCCTTGGCAAAATCAACATTATATGCCGTGAATGTTCCTCTTACATAGTAATTGTCCTGATTACGGCTTTCAGCAAGCTTTTGGAATTTAGGTACTATCGCATCGTATGAGCCGCTTCCGTCAACTCTGCATCTAACGCGGTCATTCGTCTCCTTTGTTCCGTCTATACTCAAAACAACGTTTGACATATTTTTATTTATATAATCCTGTATCTCGTCATTAAGAAGTATACCGTTCGTTGTTATTGTAAATCTGAAATTTTTATCATGCAGCTTTCCCTGCTCCTTTGCGTACTCGGTAATTTCCTTAACAACATCAAAATTCATAAGCGGCTCGCCGCCGAAATAATCTATTTCTATATTATGTCTGTTTCCGCTCGAATTAATTACAAAGTCAATAGCCTGCTTTCCTGTTTCGGCACTCATAAGCCCCCTGTGACCATGATATTCGCCGGTATCGGCAAAGCAGTATTTGCATCTCAAATTACAGTCGTGAGCTATGTGCAGACACAAAGCTTTTACAACAGACTGCTTATTCCAGTTTTTCGCTATATCCTCGTATATATCGTCTGTAAAAAGCTGTCCTGCCCTGTTAAGCTCGCATATATCGCTGTATGCGTCACGAATATCCTGCTCGTCATATTTATCCTTTAATCCGTCAATTATAAACTGCGGACATACCGGCTCCGGCATAAACGGCTCAAGAGTATAATCAAGCACGTCATAAAGCACATCGTCTACAACATGAACCGCTCCGGAATATATATCCAGCACTATATTTTTACCCAATAATTTATACTTATGTATCATTTATATGCTCCTTTTTAATCAGAAATAAAGGGCAGAGTTACTCTGCCCTTCGTTTAAATAAGCTGTTATTATTCAGCGTGCTCGCACTTCTGGTTAGCAACTGTGCATGAAGTCTTACATGCTGACTGGCATGAAGTCTGGCACTCACCGCAACCGCCGTGCTTAGCTGTTTCTTTTAAATTAGCCTTATTCAAAGTCTGTACATGCTTCATAACTGATTCCTCCTGATTTATTAATACTGACAAAGCTATTATATCATACTTTTGATGAAAAATAAAGACTTTTTTTCAATTTTTTTATTTTTTTCAAAAATTTTATCTTAACTATTTTCAAATCTATCACTGCCCCACCAGTCAGGAATAAGTTCTTTTAAAGTCACCGTCCTTTTTGTGGTATAATCAAGCAAGATCTGAATGTTTGGGCTGTCTTTATCCAGCTGCATCATATATTCTCTGCATGCTCCGCATGGAGGTCCTGCTTTCCCGTCAGGCATAACGGCAACAACCTTATCGATTTTGCTTTCACCATTTGTTATCATATTAGCAATAGCGTTGCGTTCTGCGCACATTCCTAAAGCTGAAGCCGTATCTATACATACACCTACGTAAATATTCCCGCTTTTTGTCAATATAGCTGCTGCTACAGCTCCTGCTTCTATAAAGGGCGAAATTATTCTGCTGTTTTGTACAGCCCTTGCCCTGTTATATAATTCATCCCAAATATCCATCTTACCGCTCCTCTGCAATTATTTTATTACTATTTTAAAAGATAAATATTACCTTCATTTCATCTGATACTAATAAACAACCCAAGGACACCCACTATTCCCAAGACCATAATCGCCACTGCACCGATTTTCTCCGCTAAAATCCCCTCATCGGAAAGCTCTTGCTTTTTATACGCCCATCCGCGCATAAAGAAATGCGACTCGTTAGGGAAAAGAAAGGTCAATGCTCCTGCCAAATACAAAATGCTTCCGGCTATCACCATCAATATCGATCCCCTAAATTCTGTTTGACTTTTATCTATTCTGCACAATGCATCACTAATAATATCCTTACTGACAGAATACCTCTCTTCTTTACCGCCTGTATGCACACTGATAATACCGCTGTACGTAATCGGAAATCCGTCCTCTCCGCAAAGCTGGTCCTTATCCCAGATGCCGTTAATGACAGTGCCGTCATCATATGTTAATGTCACGTTTTCTTGCGCCCACTGCAAATTTGCCGACTGCTGTTCGCCGCCAATTATAATTATAAAATCAGTACTTCCATCATTTTTCTGAACGATGATTCTATTATCCGTATTATAATTATATGAGCTGTCACTGCTTTTATAAAAAAATCTATCTCCGATATAAATACCTTTGCGAAAATTTATTACCCCGGAAAAAACCAAAGCAACAACAAAAACACCGATAATTATTATGTACATAATTCTTCTTGACTTAGCCATATTTTTCACCTCCACAAATATCTCACTTTTCTGTTGTATAAACTTTTACAGTTATGTTTTAATGAAGCTCTTCCACAAAGCAGGGATATTTCTCCTGATATCCTGTATATACCCGCTCAACTCCATCTAAATTCAGCTGATACATTCTAAACGTTACTAATATATTTTTCGGCTGCCATTGCTCTTTATAAGAATAACGGTAATTCATACCTATTTTTCTCATTACATAACCGCTGTATGGATTATTAACATCATGTGTCGCTGTGATAAACGGAAATTTTACTTTGCGCAGTCTATCTATAACAGCAGCACATGCCTCGCTCGTAATTCCACTATGCCAAAATTCTTTACGCAGAGCATAACCAATATCATTGCTGTCGCCAATATCATTGATATGTACGTATCCTATAACTTGATTATTCGACTTCAATGATACAGCATAATTATATGCAATGTCTTTTTTATAAAACGGAAATATCTTTTCATAAAGATATTTTTCTACTTCCGTATGTGTTTTCATCGGAAACCATGGCAGAAACTTATTGACCTCTTCATCACCGTAAAGCAATATCATATCATCAATATCATTATCGGTAAATTTTCTCAATATAAGTCGTTCCGTTTCCAATTCAGGAGTATTTTCATAGTACATCATTATCACCTTAATAATATTTATCTCTCTTTATTCCATATAATCATTTCTTACAAATGGTTTATCAATTTTTGTATCAACTAAAAGTCCATATTTTTTAGGATGACGATATGCGTTGCCATGCACTTCGTTTTCCCTATAATACCTTAACTGCTCCAAATCAAGCTCTGCAATATAAATCCCCTCTTTACCGTCCGCCTGTAAAATACACGTATCCCGCGAGCCGTCCATCTCGGGGAGATAGACCACTCCGTCAAAAACACTTGAACAGCCGTTGCAGTCGGGTACGGTTTCAGGATAATTACATGTAGCTATAGCTAACATATTCTCATATGCCCTGCCGCGAAGCTGAGAAAGACGGTTTATTTCCATCGGACAAGCATTTGGAACAAGAATAAGCTCTGCTCCCTTAAGCATCAAAATCCTTGCACTTTCAGGGAATTCCCTGTCATAACAAATCATCGCCCCTACATTTATATCTCCGCAGGCTGTATTTAAAGCTGTGACATAAAAATCATCGCCTGCTGTTAAATTTCTCTCTACGTCAAAATCACATGTATGTACTTTTGCATAAACTAATTTTCTTTCTCCAAATCTATCAAAAAGAACAAATGTATTACGAGGGGCTTTTTCATATTTTTCAAGCAATGTAATTCCGATAGCCATATTCAGCTCTTTTGCCGTACTGCCGAACGAATTGACAAAAACACTGTCGATAGATACCGCTTCAGCCTTCCATTCATCTATAGGTCGGTTATAAATATTATATCCATTACTCCACATTTCAGGAAATAATACAATATCCGCACCCATTTCTTTTGCTTTTCTGCAATATTTAATTCCTTTATCAATATTTTTATTAATTGTATTACATGGTGCTATTTGCAGAAGCGCTATTTTTAACAAATTCATTATTCTTCATCCTTTTTTATTGACAAAACGACAAATTTTTGTTTATTAATCAACTAAATTATACCACACATATAATAAAAAAGCAAGTTTGAAAATGTATATATAATAAAACAACAGCTCTCAAATGCCGTATTCCGGCGCTTGAGAACTGTTGACCTTCTAAAGCTCAAAATGTTCTGTTTTATTTATTACAATCTCATTTCCAACTTTATAGATAGATGAAATGTCCTCCGAAGCTGTGATATGCTTCCACGTCAAGGCATCAAACGAATAATAAAACTCTCTGCCTTCCGCATAATAATATATATTTCCTATAGCATCTATATAAGTCGGATTAAATCCTTCATATGTTTTTTCGGTAAAGTTTATTCCATCGCTGCTTAAATATATCTTTCCGTTCTTGCATTTTGCAACATATTCTCCGTAATTCCAGCATGGCATCTGCGTATCCGAACTCATATTCCATACAGCCGTATCATTTGAATACACCGGCGTTCCTGCCTTTACATAATATAAATCCTTTGCAGCTGTAAAGGCTGTCGGATAATAATCAAACTCATGCTTTGATACCATATGGAAATTTTCGTCAAGGAAGTACACTGTTCTAAAGAAATCACAAACCTGATAATATGGTATTCCATCATATATTGTGGCTTTTAACATATATCCGTTACCGGTATATTTCAGCTCATACTCACTCCAGTTTCCATATACAGTATATTTTACATCGTCTTCAAGCGGTACTTCCCTCCAGCTTTCAAGATCATCGGAAATATAAAGCTTTCTGTTTTCCCATTTATAAAATTCACGTCCGGTATAATTATAATCCTTTATGATCTCTTGTCTGCCCGATTTATACACTTCTACCATCTGCGGAGTATCCGTAATGGTAAGCGCATTTTCTATACCTCCGGCATAATTTGTTGTAAGCACCACCTGCAAATTAAAGGTAGTTGTCTTCTGCGGAGGAATCTCTACACATGCCATGGTATTCTTAACACGCGCCGCATTATATCCTTTACACACCGCGTAAGGCGTCATCAGATTACCATTCTCATCACGAAGTATAACCACTATATTTGAACCTGTATTCGGTACATAATTTATATACCTTATCATTCCGCCGTTATTTGTTATACTTATATTGTAATTATACAGTACTCCATAATTTCCGAGATTGCAGGCATATTCCGTTCCTTCATCTTCCTTCAGCAGCCTGTTGGGAGAATAGTTTATTTTCATTCCCTCTCCCTTTACATATTCTGATAAGTCAGTATGCTCTGTATCAAAATACCATATGGTATCAGTATCCTTTACATTTTTTCCGTAATAATTCACCTTAGACGGATCATTGTACTTAAATTCAAGCATATCGGATTCTGCGCTTATCAGGTTTGACCAAGGATCGGCTCTTGGATTAAGATGCGTATACCATTTGTCTGTTTCATTTCCCTCCGGCATATATGAATTATATACCTTTACCGGAAGAGTAGTATCCGACCATGTATAGTCGTCAATCGTATAGCTTAATGAAGCGTCCACTCTATTCAGACCGTCCGATATTCCTTTATACTGTCTGTCGCGGTCATATGAACCATATGCGGAATTCTCTATAAATCCCGAACGGTCCCCTATTGTTCCGTTTGATCTCAAAGCCGCTACATTTACATCGCATTTTCCCGATACTATTGTAAAATCAGCCATAATATTTACAGGCCTGTAAAACGGAACTACATCATAATTCGGTATATACTGAGAAAGCCATACAGACTCTCCTGCTTTTATATTTATAGTTACAGGTTCTATCGACTGCGGATTATATTCCGTTCCGGAATCTATCTGCTTTATGGGAAGTCCCAAATAACTCGACCACGCATTAAAGCATCCCCATTCATCCTCACTTGTATATGATGTTCCCTCATACCAGTATTGCCTGTTTTGCGGCACCTCAAATCCTACAGACGTAAGATTAATAACAGTATCCTCTTCAGCACGGAAAATCACATCAACCTCTATATCAAATCCTGCCTCGAGAATCGTGTAGCCGTCGTCGGAACGTTCCTCGGTATGATTTACATGCGAAATAAACATTGCATATTTATCAGGAGTCAGATCCTCATTGTTCATAATATACTTAGGTCTTTCGTTTGAAATGTCCGCAAGATCGCTGCGTCTTATAAACTCGTGATTGTTGCAGTATATATACTTTCCGCTGTTATCCTGAGTAAAACGCAAATCCACGCTCTCAACCGCATACGCCTGAGCCGCTCCTCCGATAAGAACCGCCGAGGCAGCCGCAGCAATTAATAATTTTTTCATACACACTCTCCTTTTCTACATATATTATTGCCCATTCAGAGGCAAAATGTACATATAAAAGCAAAAAATTCCTCATTTCAGACTGAGGAATTTTTCGCATTTGTTTATTGAATACGTCTTGAAAGCTTTTCCGTATTTTCCTTCCTGAACTCCTCAAAGCGATCCTCTTCAATCGCTTTCCTTATACGAGCCATAAGCTCATTATAGAAATACAAATTGTGTATAACGCTCAGCCGCATACCAAGCATTTCCTTTGCTTTAAATAAATGACGTATATAAGCGCGTGAGAAATTGCGGCAGGTCGGGCAATTGCACTCCTCATCTATCGGCCTTGTATCAAGCTCATATTTTTGGTTGAGCAGATTCATTGTGCCGTGACGAGTAAATATAAAGGCATGTCTTGCATTTCTTGACGCCATGACACAGTCAAAGAAATCAACTCCTCTTGCCACAGCCTCTATAATGTTTGACGGAGTTCCTACGCCCATTAAATATCTTGGCTTATCATAAGGCGCAAACGGAAGTACCTCATCAAGAATATGATACATGACCTCCGTGCTTTCCCCTACGGCAAGACCGCCAATAGCATACCCCGGCAAATCAAGCTCCGCAATTTTTTTCATATGCTCTATTCTTAAATCATCATATGTTCCGCCTTGATTTATTCCAAATAAAAGCTGTTCCTTATTTAAAGTGTCCGGAAGCGAATTAAGTCTTTTCATCTCTTCCTTACAGCGTACAAGCCAACGATAAGTTCTGTCTATGGAATTTTTTACATATTCATACGGCGCCGGATTCTCTATACATTCGTCAAACGCCATCGCTATCGTAGAACCCAGATTCGACTGTATCTGCATACTTTCTTCCGGTCCCATAAAAATACGCCGTCCATCTATATGAGATGCAAAAGTTACCCCTTCCTCACTTATTCTGCGCAGCCCCGCAAGCGAAAACACCTGAAATCCTCCGCTGTCGGTAAGAATCGGTCCGTCCCAATTCATAAATTTATGCAGTCCGCCAAGCTGTTTTATAATCTTGTCTCCCGGACGAAGATGCAGATGATATGTGTTGCACAGCTCAACCTGACATCCTATCTCCTTTAAATCAAGAGATGATACCGCCCCTTTTATCGCCGCTGCTGTTCCTACATTTTGAAAAACCGGCGTCTGAACAACTCCGTGAACTGTACGGAATTCACCTCTTCTTGCCTTTCCGTTTGTGTGTAGTATCTTAAACATAAATAACCTTTCTGTTTTTAATATATAAACATAGCATCTCCAAAGGAGAAAAATCTATATTTTTCTTCCACTGCCGTTTTATATGCGTTAAGTACATTTTCACGTCCCGCAAGTGCGCTTACAAGCATAATAAGCGTTGATTCAGGAAGATGAAAATTTGTTATCAGCGCATCTATAACATGAAACTCCTTGCCGGGATATATAAAAATATCAGTCCAGCCTGTTTTCGCTTTAAGCGGCAGTCCATCCATGCCACAGGTTTCAAGAGTTCTTGTAGCTGTAGTTCCTACCGATATAACTCTTTTCCCTGCCGCCTTCGTCTTGTTCACAAGCTCCGCCGTTTCCTCAGGTAGTATATAAAATTCAGAGTGCATTTTATGCTCTGAAATTTCATCCGCCTTTACCGGACGGAATGTTCCCAAGCCTACATGAAGCGTAACATATCCTACCTTTATTCCCTTATCTTTAATTTTTTCAATAAGCTCCGGAGTAAAATGCAGTCCTGCTGTCGGCGCGGCGGCGCTTCCCGGATTTTTGGCATATACCGTCTGGTAACGATCCTTATCTTCAAGTTTTTTTGTTATATACGGCGGCAAAGGCATTTCACCAAGCCTATCCAAAACCTCCTCGAAGACTCCCTCATACTCGAAGCGTACAAGCCGGTTTCCGTCATTTATAACCTCAAGTATTTCCGCTTTAAGCTCGCCGTTGCCAAATACAAATCTTGCTCCCGGCTTGGCTCTTCTTCCCGGTTTTAATATTACCTCCCACGTATCGAGAGTATGCTTATGCAAAAGCAGAAATTCTATCGCTCCGCCGGTATCTTCCTTTACTCCGTAAAGACGTGCAGGAAGAACCTTTGTATCATTAAGTATTAGACAATCACCTTCGTCAAGCATATCAACAATATCATAAAAATGCTTGTGCTCTATTTTCCCTGTATGCTTATCAAGAGTCATAAGCCTTGAAGCGCTTCTGTCCTTGAGAGGCTCCTGAGCTATAAGCTCCTGCGGAAGATCATAATAAAAATCAGATGTTTTCAAAATTTTTCCTCTTTTCGCTAATATTACTTAGATGTAACTACTCGCTTTTGTCCGTACCAGTAATTCATATCTATATCGCCGTTCATTCCGGCAACACTTCCCTGCGATGTATATTGCCACATGGTATATTTACCTGTATATGTACATTCCGTATTATACTGTGCTACCCATTTATACCATGTTGGGTTAGAAAAAGCACTGTCAGTTAAAATATTTGTCCACCAATATGTGTTGGCATATATTCCCACATCATAGCCTGCCGCCTGTATCTTATCACAAAACGTTTGCGCCATCTGCCCAAGCTGCTCAGCGGGAAGCTTTCCCTGCTTTTCTTCTTCCATATCATAGTATACAGGGAAGCTCAAATCATAATCTTTAATAAGTCTTAGAACATGATCGGCTTCGCTTGAAGAATTTTCAACGCTCATTGCATATGAATATATATATACTCCAAACGGTATACCGTATTTTGTACACGCATCCGCATTCTGCTTAAACTTCTTGTCGTCCTGCTCTGTCAGATCCTGTCCATATCCTATGCTTAAAATCGCAAAATCAATCTCATCCTTAGCTTTTTCCCAATCTATATCATTTTGCCAATGACTTACGTCAACGCCCTGCATTATAAATTCAGTATTCAGATCTACTCCTGTTACACCCTCGTCGCTGCCCAGCACACCTCCGGACGGCTTAGATTGGTTTGGATTTTGAGTTGCCTGAGGCTTAGATTGGTTCTGTGAACCCGATGGATTCTGCGTACTCGGTTCCATTGTAGCAGGTGTATTCATTGATTCATACGCATTCGGTGAGTTTACGAATATCGTACCATGATTTCCGTCAAACACAACATCCATTCCCATTGTTTCGCTTATAAATCTGAGCGGTACCATTGTTTTGGTTTCTCCGCCTACTTTTGTAATAAGCTTGGGAACAACATTATCCGGAATAGTTTTTCTTTCTCCGTTTATTACCGCTACATTGTCGTTTATCCTCATAGTTATAGAGGTGCTTCCATATGATATATACACAGTCTGTGTTTCTCCTGCGTAATCAACTGTAGCCCCCATCTCTTCAAATATTTCTCGTACAGGAACAAGCGCCCTATCATTAAATATTATAGGTTCAAGCGGGAGATTATTCATTGATTTCTCATTAACTACGAGCTTGTACACTTCTCCCTCATATTTATGGGTAACATTGTCATAGCTTATATCAAATGCTGATACGGGCATGACTGATACCGCAGTGCTTGCACAAATAATCGCTGTACTAAAAAATAATTTAAATTTATTCATCATTACCACCTTTTATTTTTAACAACATTATGACGATTGAAACTATATAATATATTCCTATCCTCAAACATTTTATTGTATAAACGGAATGTCAAAATGGTCATACGCCTGCTTTGTTGCAATCCTTCCCCTCGGTGTCCTTGCTATAAATCCAAGCTGTAATAAATACGGCTCATATACGTCTTCAATTGTATTCGCATCTTCTCCTATTGTTGCGGCAAGAGTATCCAGCCCTACCGGTCCTCCGCCAAAATTATCGATCATTGCCATAAGCATCCGCCTGTCTATAATGTCAAGCCCCAGCTCATCCACTTCCATCATCTTCAGCGCTTCATCCGCAACTCGCCAAGTTATTTTTCCTCCGCCGCGTACCTGCGCAAAATCACGAACGCGTTTTAAAAAACGGTTTGCTATTCTCGGAGTCCCTCTTGAGCGGGATGCGATTTCCGCTGCCCCATCGCTGTCTATTTCAACATTCAACAGCCCTGCGCTTCTCATCACTATTTTACATAGGTCCTCCGTACTGTACAGCTCAAGCCTGCTTATAACTCCAAAACGATCCCTTAACGGCGCCGTTAACAATCCAGCTCTTGTTGTAGCTCCAACAAGTGTAAACTTAGGCAAATCTATTCTTATCGATTTTGCCGCCGGTCCTTTTCCTATAATAATATCAAGCGCATAATCCTCCATCGCCGGATAAAGAATTTCTTCAACCGTCCTCGACATTCTATGTATCTCATCTATAAAAAGTATATCATGCTCTGAAAGATTTGTCAAAATAGCGGCCAAATCCCCGGCTTTTTCAATTGCCGGTCCGGAAGTAATTCTTATATTTACTCCCATCTCGTTTGCTATTATTCCGGCAAGAGTTGTTTTTCCCAAACCGGGAGGTCCGTAAAGCAAAACATGATCAAGAGCTTCATGTCTTTCCTTTGCCGCTTCTATATATATTTTAAGGTTTTCCTTTGCCTTATCCTGTCCAACATACTCATCAAGATTTCTCGGACGCAGACCGTATTCAATTTCACTGTCCTCTTCTGTAAATCCCTCTGTCACAAAGCGTTCATTTTCATCAAACATCATTAGCTCTCACCTCTTTTGATTACATCAGCCTTACAAGCGCCTGTTTAATAATCTCTTCCACTGTCAAAGACGCGTCAACCCCTGCAACAGCGCTTTGTGCGTCAGTTATGCTGTAACCCAATACCAAAAGCGCGCTTACTGCTTCACTCCTGCTGTCGCTGCCGACTTCATTTATGCTCTCTGCTTTGCCGCCGGCTTCTATATCAGCCTTTTTTATCTTATCCTTCAGCTCAAGCACTATTCGCTTTGCGACCTTAGGTCCTACTCCCGGCGCCTTTGTGATAGCTTTTATATCATCAAAAATAACCGCTTGCGCAAAAGCCGCCGGAGTCAGTACCGAAAGTACCGAAAGCGCTACCTTTGCTCCAACACCGGAAACAGACAACAGCTGCATAAAAAGAGTTTTTTCCTCAAGTGTTGCAAAACCATAAAGCTCATGCGCATCCTCACGCACATTAAGATATGTATATACCGTAACTTCGCTTCCCTGCACCCCTACATTTTGTATAGTATTTAACGAAGTGTATATCATATATCCTACTCCATGAGCATCTACAACAATGTAATTTTCACCTCTGAGAGCGAGTTTTCCTTTAATATAATAGTACATTTAATACTTCCTTTTTAACCTATAATATGTATTGACCCAAAAGATAAAAACTCCGACATTATATATTATATAATAAATAATCAGACATGTCAATACCATTCAAACTTTTTACTTTAAAAGGAAATAGCTATACATGTACTCAAAGCCACTAAAATCAAATTTCATATTTTCTATGACAATATAAAAACCTAAAGCCCCGCATTATCAAAGCTTTAGGTTTTTAAGCATTATATTTCCTCTATTATAGGCAAAATCATAGGATTTCTCTTTGTCTGATCGTAAATATATCTTGCCACAGAAGATTTAAGCGCGCTCTTCATTGCCGACCACTCAATATTTCTGCGTTCAAGACATTCAAGAACACTTTCCTCGGCTGCGTATTTTACACCTTCTATGAGATTCTCAGCCTCTCTTACATACACAAATCCTCTCGATATTACATCCGGTCTTGAAACCATCTGTCTTGTATCATGCGATATTGTAACTACAACTATAATCAATCCATCCTGAGAAAGATGCTTTCTGTCACGGAGAACTATATTTCCTACATCTCCGACGCCTAAGCCATCGACCAAAATCTTTCCTGCCGGAACTGTTCCTGAAATTTTTGCCCTTTCGCTGTCCAGCTCAAGTACAGAACCGTTGGAAAGAACAAAGCTTCTTGATTTAGGTATTCCCACTTGCTCCGCCAAGTTTTGATGCAGTACAAGATGACGATGCTCGCCGTGTACCGGTATAAAAAATTTCGGTTTCACAAGCGCAAGCATGAGCTTTAGCTCCTCTTGACACGCATGTCCCGACACATGTACATCCGCCAAAGATTTATAAATAACCTCCGCGCCTATTTTAAACAATTCGTTTACAACATTTGAAACTGATTTCTCATTTCCCGGAATAGGCGTAGCGCTGATGATGATAAGATCGTCCTTTGTTATTTCCACCTTGCGGTGATCGGAATATGCCATTCTCGTAAGAGCGCTCATTGGCTCTCCCTGCGAGCCTGTTGTAATAATTACTATCTGATTTGGCCTGTATTTCTTTATATTATCTATATTTATCAAAACGCCCTCAGGAACCTTCATATATCCCAAAAGTATGGATATTTCAACTATATTCTCCATACTTCTGCCGCTTACGGCAACCTTTCTTCCTGTTTTAACGGCCGCATCTATAATTTGCTGAACCCTATGCACATTTGACGCAAAGGTAGCTATAATTATACGCTTGTCACAGTTCGCGAAAATACTATTAAAAGTTGCACCCACAGAACGTTCGCTCATTGCAAAACCGGGACGTTCAACATTCGTACTGTCCGACATAAATGCCAGTACACCTTCATTTCCCAATTCTCCGAAACGTGCGAGATCTATCATCTCACCATTTATAGGTGTTGTGTCTATTTTGAAATCTCCGGTATGCACAACCGTTCCTACCGGCGTTCTTATGGCAAGAGCAACCGAATCAGCTATAGAATGATTAGTACGTATAAATTCAACGCTAAAATTCTGTCCGACATCTACGACCGTACCCGCCTTTACTCGTACAAGCTTCACACTTGATAAAAGATTATGCTCCTTCAGTTTATGTTCAACCAAGCCTAATGTCAGCTTTGTTCCGTACACCGGAACATTGATAGACTTCAAAAAATACGGAAGTCCTCCTATATGATCCTCATGACCGTGTGTAAGAAAAATCCCTCTGATTTTCTGCCAATTCTTTTCAAGATAGGTAATATCATTTATTACCATATCCACTCCCGGCATATCATCATCAGGAAAAGCCATACCGCAGTCAATCATAATGATTTCATTTCCATACTCAAAGGCGGTCAAATTCTTTCCGATCTCGTCCAGACCGCCGAGCGGTATGATCTTCAATTTTTTAGTTTTTGCCATTTTTACCTCCTTATATTTTTTGTATAAAAGCGCAAGTTTGCGCTGATATTTATATTTCCGATCATTACAACATCATTATTATTATAACACATTACCTATGATTTAGTCAAGCGTAGTATGGAATTGTTTTCAAAAAAGCAACAAATAAAAATATGCGCAGCTTATAAAATCAAATCGCCGCACATATCGTTTTTAGTTTATAAACGGCTCGCATACCGGCTCCGGCTCGCTGCCCATTGTTCTTAGCAGACGCAGTCCCGCTGCTTTTGCTTCAATAACACTTTTCTTTACAGCCGTGCTTTCTCCTGTAAACACTGCTATGATCTCATTTGAATGGCTTGTACCCTCAGACGGACGCATTGTTTTTACAAGCTCCACATTCGCCGACTTAACAGCAATATCCGCAATTACAAGACCTATCGGAGCCGGTGACGCGCACACAAATCCAAACGCCTGTCCCTTTGAGATTCCGAAAAAGCTGCTTATCGCCTCATCACATCTCGCGCTATACTGAAACTCCAAATGACCTGCATCGCTTATGTATATTTCTCCGCAGTTACGGTCTATAAGCTCCACCGCTACTTTAACGGCAGCGCGCACATCGGAAATATTTTCACTCCCTATAACGATAAAATTTCCGTGTCCGCCCCAACCCTTCGTATCACGCGGGATTTCAATCGAAACAAGTCTTGCGGCGGTCTGCTTCAGTGCATCATCTACAGCAGTGATCTGAGCTGCCGCACCTGTTCTTGAGCCTATAAGTCCCACCGCGCGGTATTTTTCCGGAATATTCATTTGTCTTTGAAGCTCACTGTCAATACTGCCTATCACAAGACCGATCGTATCACACGGAGCTGTGCCTATAAACTGTTCCATATTTCTGCCGTCAAACGGTATGTTCATCATTTTTTCTCCAAATAAATACAGTAAATATTATTATTTTTATTGCAATTTCTAAAATAATGTGGTATAATTATTACATCGATCTGACGGTAAAGACATAAGTCTGAGCTTGCAAGATTATGCTTTTGTATACTGTACCTTACTGTTTACGCCCGGAATCATTCCGAGCTTACCGGAAAGGGCACTGATCTTTTCGCCCGGAGCATCTACTATAATGCTTATTATAGCTATATTTCTGCTCCTGTATGGAATTCCCATACGGCCGACAATATATTCAGCGTATTCATGCAGTATGCCATTTATTTTTTCGGTTGAGCTAAGATCCTCAACTATTATTCCAATCAAAGCAATTCTTGTATCCATCATATTCTCCCGTCAGTTATTAATTTAATTATATATCAAACCAAGAAAAAAGTCAAGGTTTTAATAAGGGAGGAATAATCAATGTATGACGTAAAAAGTCCACATGCAGAAGAATTTATCTGCCATGAGGAAATTCTTGACTCGCTTAAATATGCCGAGGAAAACAAAAATAATAAAGAGCTTATAAAAAGCATAATAGAAAAAGCGCGCGCCTGTAAGGGCATAACTCACAGAGAAGCGGCAGTTCTTCTTGCATGTGATGATAATGAGCTTAACCATGAAATGTTTACTCTTGCAAAAGAAATAAAACAAAAGATATACGGAAAAAGAATTGTATTTTTTGCTCCTCTTTATCTTTCCAACTACTGCATAAATTCATGTGTGTACTGTCCATACCACGTAAAAAATAAGCATATATGCCGTAAAAAGCTTACTCAAGAGGAAGTAAAGGCTGAAACGATCGCGCTTCAGGATATGGGACACAAGCGCCTTGCTTTGGAAGCGGGAGAAGATCCGGTAAATAATCCGCTTGAATATATACTCGAGTGTATAAAAACAATCTATTCAATAAAGCACAAAAACGGTGCTATAAGACGTGTTAATGTAAATATTGCCGCAACTACGGTTGAAAATTATAAAAAGCTCAAGGATGCAGGAATAGGTACATATATACTGTTCCAAGAAACCTATAACAAGGAGCATTACGAAGAATTGCACCCGGCAGGCCCAAAGCACGACTACTGCTGGCATACGGAGGCAATGGACCGTGCACAAGAGGGCGGTATAGACGATGTAGGTCTCGGAGTACTTTTCGGACTTGACACATACCCGTACGAGCTTGTCGGTATACTGATGCACGCAGAACACCTTGAAGCGCGTTTCGGAGTAGGTCCCCATACAATAAGTGTTCCCCGTATTTGCCCGGCTGATGATATAAATGTAGACGAATTTTCAAACGCTGTTCCTGATGAAAAATGGCATAAAATTATAGCCATACTTCGTATCGCTGTTCCGTACACAGGAATGATCGTCTCCACACGTGAAAGTGAAGAAAACAGAAAAGCAGCTCTTGAGCTTGGAATATCTCAGATAAGCGGCGCATCATCTACAAGTGTCGGCGGATATGTAAAACCAGAAGCTCCTGAAGAGAATACGGCACAGTTTGACCGTTCCGATACACGTACGCTTGATGAGGTGCTGAACTGGCTTTTGGAGCTTGGATATATTCCGTCGTTCTGTACAGCCTGCTACCGTGAGGGACGAACCGGAGACAGATTTATGCCGCTCGCAAAATCCGGAGCAATTCAGAATTGCTGTCAGCCTAATGCGCTTATGACTCTTAAAGAATATCTTATGGACTATGCTTCCCCAGAAACACGGAAAAACGGTGAAAAGGTTATCGCAGAGGAAATCAAGAATATCCCAAATGAAAAGGTTCGCAGAATATGCGAGGAGCACTTGAAGGATATTGAAAACGGAAAAAGAGATTTTAGATTTTAATCATGAACATGGGGCTGCCGCATTAAGAAGCGGCAGCTCTTATATTTATTCATCTATTCCATATTTATTTACAAGCGCCTGATATTCTTCCTCCGTTATGGGCATAATCGTACCATGCCTGAATATATCCGGTGTTTCAAACCCCTCTTGCTTCACAAATTTTCCCGAATCAAGATCATCCGTCATATATGGCTGATACCCCTCTCCTGATGCGAATGCATCAAGAAAAAGGAAATACTTTTCTTCACCATTTACCTTACATGCCGTAGGTCCTTCAAATCCAAATAAGCCCTTAAGTGAAAAGTCTTCTACCTCCTTAAAGTCTCCGTCCGGTCTGCCGCTTACCTCCATAAAAATTGATTTGTCTGTTTCGTTCTTGGTAAATCTATAGTACTTTCCATTCACATGAAGTATTGTTGTATCTATAGTTTCATATTCACGGTCTATGTAAAGCTTCGGAGTGTCAAAGCTTTTGAAATCCTTTGTGTATGAATAATATACGCGTTCATTTGTATAATCATCCGCAGCTGTTTTCGATGACCAATATACTATATACATCCCTTTGTCATCATCATAAACCGACTCCGGAGCCCAAGCACAGCCTGCATCCTTCGACGCAATTTCCTGCATTCTCTGCTCGGACCAGTTTACAAGATCATCTGATTCCCATATCATGATCGAACGGCTTCCTTCTCTCTGACAGCTTACCCATGCCTCTCTGTTATTTCCTCTGTTGTATATAGAAAGATCTGTAGCTATAAGATAAAATCCGGTTCCGTCATGCTTTCTCATTATATGAGGATCTCTCAGTCCTCTTTCACCCATAATGCTTCTTATTACAGGCTTTGCTCCGTTCAGATTCTTCCATGAATATCCGTCACGCGAAACAGCAAAATATATCTGCTCTTCATCCGGCGTGCTTTCGTGTCCCTTAAAATGTACAAATAAATAAGCTGATTTCATAATATCCTCCATAAATTTTATTTCACCCCGTTAAGTCCAAGAAGATTATTCATCTTATTTGAATGAGCATGGCATATGGCAAGAGCCAGTGCGTCCGCCGCATCGTCAGGCTTTGGAATAACATTCAAATGTAGTATAAGCTTTACCATTTCCTGTATTTGCTTTTTATCCGCTCTGCCGTAACCCGTCACACTTTGCTTCACCTGAAGCGGCGTATATTCTCTAACAGGCAATCCCTTGTTTGCCGCCGCTACAAGAATCACTCCCCTTGCCTGCGCAACATTTATAGCTGTTTTCTGATTTGAATTAAAAAATAATTCCTCTATAGCCATGGAATCCGGCTTATGCTTATCTATAAGCATGGCCATTTCATCATATATTTTTTTTAGTCTGTCAACCGTATTCATACCTGCCGGAGTTGTAATAGCTGTATACTCTATCGGACGAAATTTATTTCCCTTATACTCTACTACCCCTACGCCGACTATCGCATAACCCGGATCTATACCGATTATTATCATTTACTGCATCCTCTCTGTTTTATTCATTAATTATACATATCATTGAATAATTTTGCATAAAATATTCATAAATTTATTTATTGTAGCTATTGATAAATTTTCCTTTTTGATGTATAATAGAAGCATAGTGAAAATATTTCACATTATTGATTATAGCATAAATTAGGAGGAATTGCAACAATGGCAAAGGATAAAGTTGTATTGGCATATTCCGGCGGACTTGATACTTCTATCATCATAAGCTGGTTAAAGGAAAATTATGATTATGACGTAGTTTGCGTATGCGGTGACGTTGGTCAGGGAAAGGAAACTGACGGTCTTGAGGAAAGAGCTAAAAAATCAGGTGCTCTCAAGTGCTATATCGCTGATCTTCGCGATGACTATGTTAAAGATTATATATTCCCGACATTAAAGTCGGGCGCAATGTACGAGGGTAAATATCTTCTCGGTACATCGCACGCTCGTCCGATAATAGCAAAGAAGCTTGTTGAGGTAGCTCATAAGGAAGGCGCTGTTGCTATTTGTCATGGCGCTACAGGTAAGGGTAACGATCAGGTTCGTTTTGAGCTTGCTATAAAGGCTCTCGATCCTACTCTTAAAATTATAGCTCCATGGAGAATTTGGGACATCAAATCACGTGAGGATGCTGTTGACTATGCAGAGGCTCACGGCATAGAAATTCCGGTAACCAAAAAAGAGCTTTATTCACGTGACCGTAATATCTGGCACATCAGCCATGAGGGTATGGATCTTGAGGATCCGTGGAACGAGCCGCAGCTTGATTCTCTTCTTAAGCTCGGCGTATCTCCTGAAAAAGCTCCGGATAAGCCGACATATGTTACGATCGGTTTTGAAGCAGGCGAACCTGTTTCGGTAGACGGCGTAAAGATGGATCCGAGACCGCTTGTTGAAAAGCTTAACGAGCTTGGCGGTGCAAACGGTGTTGGTATAGCTGATATTTGCGAGGACAGACTTGTTGGTATGAAGAGCAGAGGCGTATATGAGACACCGGGCGGCACTATTCTTTATGCAGCTCTTCAGGAGCTTGAGTATTTGTGCCTTGACCGTGATACTCAGGCATTTAAGCGCATGAGTCAGACTCAGTTCTCACAGCTCGTATACGATGGAAAATGGTTCACACCTCTCCGTGAAGCTATGAGCGCTATGTATGACGTTATGGACAAATACGTTACAGGCGAAGTAAGGATGAAGCTCTACAAAGGCTCATGCACACCTGCCGGCGCTAAATCGCCGTATTCGCTTTATAACGAGAACATCGCTTCATTCGGCGACAGCCACGAGCTTTACAGCCACAAGGATGCTGAAGGCTTTATCAATCTCTTTGGCTTGCCGCTTAAGGTTCGCGCTATGATGAAAAAAGCTAACGGTATCGAAGACTAATACTTATGCCTAATATTAAGGGACGGACATTTTCTCCGCCCCTTGATTTGTATCTGATAAACATGCTGCAAAAAGAAAGGAAGGATAAAAATGGCAGATAAATTATGGGGCGGCCGGTTTCAGAAAAATACCAATAAAAAAGTAGATGATTTTAATTCCTCCATACGCTTCGACAAGCGTATGTATCGTCAGGATATACGCGGTTCCATAGCCCATGCTACAATGCTCGGAAAGCAGGGCATCATCCCAAGTGAGGACAGCAAAAAAATAGTTTCGGAACTGAAAAATATTCTTAATGATATTGAAGAAGGAAAGGTAGAATTTCTCATTGACGCCGAAGATATTCATATGAATATAGAAAAAATCCTCACGGACAGAATCGGCGAAGCCGGAAAACGACTTCACACCGGAAGAAGCCGCAATGACCAGGTAGCGCTTGATATAAGAATGTATCTTATGGATGAAACCGCAGAAATTGAAGAAATGATCATTGATATGCTGCATACAATTATAAAGCTTGCAAAGCAGCATACCGAAACTATTATGCCGGGATATACTCATTTACAAAAAGCGCAGCCGATAACGTTTGCGCATCACCTTATGGCTTATTTTGAAATGTTCAAACGTGATCTTGAACGTCTTATCGACTGCCGCAAGCGTACTAACGTAATGCCCTTGGGCTCGGGTGCTCTCGCAGGAACTACATATCCGCTTGACAGAAAGTTCGTTGCGCAGCAGCTTGGATTTGATGATATTACAATGAACTCTCTCGACGGAGTTTCCGACCGCGATTTTGTCATAGAGCTTGCCTCGGCGCTCTCGATTATCATGATGCACATGAGCCGCTTCTGTGAGGAGCTTATACTATGGTCATCACATGAATTCTCATTTGTCGAAATGGATGACGCATATTCGACAGGCTCATCCATTATGCCACAAAAGAAAAATCCGGACGTTGCAGAGCTAATAAGGGGAAAAACTGGTCGAGTTTACGGTCATCTTATTGGATTGCTTACCACTATGAAGGGACTTCCTCTCGCATATAATAAAGACATGCAGGAGGACAAAGAGCCTATATTTGACTCTATTGACACTGTAAAGCTTTGTCTCCCGGTATTTTGTGATATGATTGCAACAATGACCGTCAAAAAAGATAATATGCTAAAAGGCTCAAAAGGCGGTTTTACAAACGCTACAGACGCCGCTGATTATCTCGTTAAAAAGGGCATGCCCTTCCGTGAGGCTCATGCCGTTATCGGCAGGCTCGTATTCTACTGCATAGAAAACGGAAAAGCTCTTGATGAGGTGTCTATTGATGAATACAAGAGCTTTTCAGATATGTTTGACGAGGATATATACAAAGCTATAAGTATGGAAACCTGTGTTAATGACCGTAAGGTCATAGGCGGTCCGGCAAAGAGCGTTGTCGAAAAAGCTATAAAAAAAGCAGAAACTTATTTACAGCAAGCAGAAATTTGACAAAAATTACCCTTCTGCCATCATTATGACAGAAGGGTAATTTTAATATTGATACCAATTCATCAAATCTAACTCTGTATTTATAAGAACACTCTCTCCGTGAGGTCCGGCTGTAGGTCCGTATCTAACATTAACCTTATCCGTTCCTATTTTTTCTATTTCAAAAACAGTATAATACTCCGAAGAAATCGTCCATATCGTAACATATCCGCCGTTTTTGTTTGCCGATATAAGATGTATATTTGTATCTGAAGATTCCTCTTTAAAATCAACAAACATACATTTATAATTTTCAGTTTCACATTCGGATATTATTCTGTATTTATCCGTATCCGCAAACCTTTCCATAATTTCATCATATGAAGGCTTGTCGTCCGTCTTTAATGATTCTGTAAGGGAGTTTAGCTTATCATAGTCTATAGACATCCGCAGACCTATGGCATCTGACGAAAGATCCGGATACGCATACATCAAGCCTACTTCCGTTTTATCGTCGTTTAAATCAAGATACATAGGCTCGATCTGATAAAGCTTATTCTTATAAACATCTTCGGAAAACCATGAATCCATTCCGCCGGCATACATGCTGTCAGGTGAATATGAAGCTGTTATCACATTATCATTGCATACATATGTGATATACGGCAAAAACTTATCATACGAATAGTTGTTTGTCAGCGCATCAAGAGTGACTGTTCTCGTATCATTATCCCATGTGAAATTACACAAATATTTTGAATATCCGTACTGCTCATTAGCGCTTGTGCCATCCATAGTGCCCAAATCCTCAATCACAATTGCCGTCCTACCGCCTATATTATAGCCCTGAATTTCTTGACCATTGCAGATAACCTTTATATCTGTTTCATATATATTTCCGACAATCTCTCCTACTCTTCCGCGTTCAACAGAATGCTCGCCTACCCATGTATTAGAACCGCTCTGCAGATACAGCGTTCTTGTGCTGTCATCATATGTGTGATGAAATCCATATCCCTTCATATCCAGATCTTCTGCAATAACGGCTGTTCTTCCTCCTATATTATAGGATTCCATCGGTTCGCCGTTCACAACGGCAAGTATATCGGTTGAATATATCTCGCCGGCCACATCACCTACTGCGGCAGATACGCTGCATGGAGCTGAAATAGCAAGTGTAGAAATTGCTGCCGTGCATAAACAGAATAGTTTTTTCATAATTGTATCAACTCCTTCCATATATTTCTTTTGTTCTTTTTGCCCATTTGGATTTGCTCTTTTCTATATATTATTATATACTAATACCAACAAAAAATCAATACCAATAACAGCATTTATTTAAATATAATAATATTTTCAATATTTTAATCGTCCTTCTGTATATTATACAGCTTTTTTTCCTCACCATAGAATTTCTCTCCTTCACGCGCTGAAACTATTACATTTTTCATTTCCAGTCCATCTACATAATAAGCTTTCATCCCGTACTTTCCCGAAGCGATTACGTTTTCCAATATTATATTTTCAAGATGTTTTTCGGGCAATCCGCAAATATATATCGCATTTCCTCCGCATGTATCTACAACAGCATTTTTAAATGTCACATTTCTTATAAGCGGTGTTCCTTCATCTACCCGCTCTTCTTTTTGACTTATTTCCTTAAGGCTGTAATAACAATCAACATATATTGCTCCCCTAAACCATTCACAATCCGAAAATTCATCATCGCAATTTATAATCTCCACATCCTCAAACAAAATATTTTCAATAATTCCTCCTCGTCCTCTGCATGTCTTGATGCTGCCAATGCTAAATGTGTTTCTAAATACGCAGTCCCTTACAAGCACATTACTCACTCCCCCGGACATCTCACTGCCTACAGCCACTCCAAATCCACTTTCAAATCTGCAATTTATTATCCTTATATTATCAGAACGTAACCCTGCTCTTCTGCCTTCTTCATCTCTTCCTGATTTTATAGCAATACAATCATCTTGACTTGCTATCATTGAATTAAAAATATAAACATTGCGGCAAGAATCTGGATCTATTCCATCTCCGTTTACAATATCCTTATATTTATTTCCATATTCATCTACACGTGTATATACTTTTATATTATTTATACTTACATTTTCACAGCATATAAGATGTACACACCATGCAGGCGAATGTCTTACAGTTATATCCTTTAGATAAATGTTTGAAGCATTCCTTATACATACCGCCCGTCCTCTTTCTGCCTGTCCCATGCTCTGCTCATTTTTCTTAAGCTCTTCTCCATTGGCATCTATTGTTCCGCCGCCTATAATAGATATATTTTCCATATTCTTATCTGTATCAATTCCTACGTTTATAAGACTGGCATGACAAAGCCTTTCTCTGCCCTCCCATCTATAGGTATGCAAAGGATAGTCTTCACAGCAAGGACTTCCTTTTATAACAGCTCCCTGTTCAATATACAGCGTCATATTGCTTTTAAGATACAGAGCGCCGCTGATATATTTTCCTTTTGGGACATATACCGTTCCGAATTCCCCGCATTTATTAATTGCACGCTGTATAGCCTTAGTATCAACTGTTTTTCCATCTCCTGCAGCGCCAAAATCATTAACATTAATTACTTGAGATTTTTTACCGGTTTTTATTCTAATCTCATTGCTATATGCCACTTCATTTCCTTCCTTATCTATAACACTTACGCGTACACTGTACTCAGTATCACTTTCTAATCCATATACTGTATAATCAGTATGCTTTACAGATGAATACGCCTTATCATTTATATATACATTATAAGCTAATATGTCGATCCCATTCGGCTTGTCCCATAATACTGCAAAACTATCTTCCGTACATGATGCCGGAGCCTTATAAATATTAAATTTATTATTCATATATATCTCTCCCTATCATAATATTATATTACACTTATTATAATCATTTTACCGATAAATGTCTTTTAAATAATTGACCTTTAATGGAGATATTTTATACTATATTTACATAAAAAATAAAAACCGCCTTGCGGCGGTCTTTAAATTACTTTTCCTTATATCTTGAATTAGAACCTTTAGATTCTTCTATCTGAATTTCTGTTCTGGAAATTTTCCTATCCGGTGTTCTGTATCCGGTATCATTGTTCTGTTTATTACGTTTCAGCTGCTGTATTCTGCGCTTGCGTTCTCTCTTTTTTCTCTGATGATTTGAAAATATTATTAAAATTATAATCAAAATAGCAGGTATAAAGAAAAACGGGCTCGTTATAAATCTAAGAGATACATGAAACGCATGAATAATTTCATTCCTATCTACATCATTTACAGCAATCAGATCAGTTTTGCCCAGCTGCTGCCCATTATAGCTATAAGTTATGCTTCCAAGTATATCACCTTTTTTCACCGGTGCATCTATACGCTCCGGCAGCGATATTTCTTTTACTATATCAGTATCAGCGTCTGCATTAGCCGGTATAAGCGCCTTGATCTCATCTGGAACTGTAAGTGATACTCTCAGATTATCCTGTGCCTCATATACCGGACTGTCTGTCACAACATCACCGGTCATTGCAAGCTCTTTTACTGCATAATTGTTAAATCCATATTCAAATAATGTTTTTGAATCTATATATGAATACGCATTTTGAAGGGTATCTGCATTATCGCATTTCATAACGACCGCCAAAAGATTTATACCATTAAATTCAGCTGCACTTACAAGACAATATCCTGCCTGAGAGGTATGTCCGGTTTTTATTCCTATACATGGTTTGTAATAATAATACGATGAACGAACTGTAGAAAGGAATAGATTTGTATTATCAAGTATTCTTTCTCGTGTATATTTATTTGTAGCAGGAATTGTATATCTCGGCATTTTTACAATTTCTCTGAATTTCTCATTCTGCATACAATATTTAGCCAAAATTGCAAGGTCTTCTGCCGTGGTATAGTGATTATCATCATGCGTTCCGCAGGCATTAACAAAATGTGTATTTTTCATTCCCAATTCCTGAGCTTTATTATTCATCATTTCAACAAATGCTTCTATCGACCCAGCAAGATGTATAGCTATAACATTTGCTGCATCGTTTGCAGAATATACCAGCATTCCGGTTACGAGCTGTTCCATGGTCAACTCCTCGCCTATAAGAATTCCCATATGAGAATCTTCAAGCGTAATATCCTTTAACGCTTCATAAGTAGCTGTAACATTGTCACTCATATTACCATTTTCCAATGCAAGGATGCCTGTCATCATTTTTGTTGTGCTTGCAGGATATAATCTTTCTGTGGGATTTTTTGAATAAAGAAGCCTTCCGGAATCCATATCCATAAGCAAAGCGGCTTCAGCATACTTTATATCCGGCTCGGTCTCTATAATAGAATCAGTAACTCCGTCCGCAAAGGATATTACCGGTATAAACATTATTATTGCCGTTAGTATAACAGCAAGCCATTTCTTGAAATTCATTTAACGTATCATTCCCTTCCTATATCATAATATAACCAATAAATACACATTATATATTATACATACTCAGGAATTAATTTCAAGTATAATAATATAATTTTCGTCAAAAAATAATATTTATGTAACATACATTGTCTTGCCTAAAAAAAGAACCGCTTTCTTCAAGCGGCTCTTTCTAAAGCACAATTAGTTCAAGATTGTAAGCTCTGTATCCTTATCAAAGATATGTAATTTGTTTGTTTCAAAACCAACCTTAATTGTATCATTAATCTTAGCTGTTGATCTTTGATTAACTCTTGCAGTAAACTGAGTTCCTGCAATCATAAGGTAAAGATATGTTTCTGAACCCATCATTTCTGTTACTTCAACAAATGCCTGGCAGACAGCATCGGGGTTTGCCGAAAGGAACATCTGATCGTCATGAATATTTTCAGGTCTGATACCAATTACAACTTCTTTTCCAAGATACGGTGCAAGTGCAGGATTCTTAGCCTTGCCTTCAGGAATCTTTATTTTATCATTTCCGAATACGGCATAAACATCGTTGCCTTCTTTTTTAAGAACTGCATTGATACAGTTCATCTGCGGTGAACCAATAAACTCACCAACAAATCTGTTACACGGATTATTATAAAGATTCGACGGCGTATCGATCTGCTGAACAAGACCATCCTTCATAACAACGATTCTTGTACCCATTGTCATAGCTTCTGTCTGGTCATGTGTTACGTAAATAAATGTTGTCTGAAGCTTGTGATGAAGCTTTTTGATCTCAGTTCTCATTGCAACACGAAGCTTTGCATCAAGGTTTGACAAAGGCTCATCCATCAAGAATACCTTTGGTGAACGTACTATAGCACGACCCATCGCAACACGCTGTCTCTGACCGCCTGACAAAGCCTTTGGCTTTCTGTCAAGGAGATGCTCAATATCAAGAATCTTTGCAGCCTCTGTAACTCTCTTTTTAATCTCATCCTTCGGAGTCTTACGAAGTTTAAGTCCAAATGCCATATTTTCAAATACGGTCATATGGGGATACAAAGCATAGTTCTGGAAAACCATTGCTATATCTCTGTCCTTCGGAGCAACATCGTTCATCAATTTTCCTCCGATATAAAGCTCTCCCTCTGAGATTTCTTCAAGACCTGCTATCATTCTAAGTGTTGTTGACTTACCGCAGCCTGAAGGTCCAACAAGGATAATAAATTCCTTATCTTCAATATCAATACAAAAATCACTTACGGCTGTAACGCCTCCTGCATATCTCTTGTAAATGTGCTTTAATTGTAAATCTGCCATGGTGTTTATTCCCCTCTCATCATAAAAAATATTATATCACTGTAATTCCAGATTAATCAACTACAGCGGAAAAGTGTAATTCTTGATTCTCATCAAACACTTTTCTTGTTGTTATTATAATACCACATTTTTTAATATTTTCATAGTCTTATAATAACCAAAATTACACTTTGTTGTTTAGTTAAATTGACCAAACATACTCAAAAAAACTGTAAAAATCACTGTTTTCCCGCAAAATCGAACTATTGTCGAAAATGTTTACTGTACCTTTTTCGGTATTGAAAAGTAATTTTCAACCTTTATTCTGAGAAGCTGCAATAACTTTCTCTGCAATATTTGCAGGCGCTTGGTCATAACGTGTAAATTCAAAAGTGAATTCTCCTCTTCCCTGACTCATAGAACGCAAATCAACCGCATACTTAAACATTTCACTCATCGGCACTTCCGCTTCTACCATGCTCAAGCCTTCTCTGTCACTTTCACCCATACCCATGATCTGACCTCGGCGTTTATTTATATCACCAATTATATCTCCCATTATATTTTCGGGAATATAAACCTTTAAATATCCTATCGGCTCAAGCAATACCGGTTTTGCCTGTTTTATTCCTTCTTTATACGCAATAGACGCCGCTGTTTTAAATGCCATTTCAGAAGAATCAACAGGATGATATGAACCGTCAAGCAGGGTAGCCTTTATGTTAACCATAGGATATCCCGCAAGCACACCATGTTTGCAAGAATCTCTGAGTCCTTTTTCTACCGCAGGGAAATAATTCTTAGGAACGCTTCCTCCGAATACCTTCTCCTCAAACACCATATCCTCTGTAGCTCCCGGTGCAAATTCAATTTTTACATGTCCGTACTGACCATGTCCTCCGGATTGCTTTTTATGCTTTCCTTCAACTGTAGCTGTTCCTAATATTGTTTCACGATATGGAACAATAGGATCGGATAAAACAACAGCTGTTCCGTATTTTGACATAAGTTTGCTTACTATTACATCGATATGCTGTTCTCCCTGTCCATTTATGAGAGTCTGCTTTGTTTCAGAGTTGGTTGTAACAGTAAAGGTAGGGTCCTCATCCGCAAGCTTTGAAAGACCGCTGACGATCTTTTCCTCATCGCCCTTTGTTTTTGGAGCTACAGCCATAGACAATACCGGCGCCGGGAACTCTATTCCGGTAAGTATAATATTTTTTCCCTTATCGCAAAGAGTATCGCCTGTCTTTGTTTTTTCAAGCTTTGCAACACATCCTATATCTCCGGCTTTAACCTTCTTTACCTCTTCCTGTTTTTTTCCGCTCAGCATATAAAGCTTGCCTATTTTTTCGTTACAGCCTCTATTGGGATTATACAAAGATGAATCCGCCTTGACCTCTCCGGAATACACTCTAAATAAAGACATCTTTCCTACATACGGATCTGCTATAGTTTTGAAAACAACAGCCGCAGTAGTTTCCTCATCCGACTGAACAAGTTCTACAGGCTCTGCAGTTTCAGCATTACGGGCTATTTCTTCAATTTCTGATGGTGCCGGCAAATATTTTCCTATTCCATCCATCAAGGAACGCACACCTATATTATTTTGACCGCTTCCGCAGTATACCGGATAAATTGTACCTTCCTTTACACCTTTTCTTATCGCGCCTTTGATTTCATCTACTGTAAATTCTTCTCCTTCAAAATATTTTACCATTAACTCTTCATCAGTATCTGCAACAGCTTCCATTATCATTTCACGCAGCGGCTCGATTACATCAGCCATTCCCTCCGGAACCGGCATTTCAACCCTATATATGCCGTCATAGCGTCTTGCAGTCATATCTACAATATCTACAAATCCTTTAAATTCATCATTCTCTCTTATAGGATATACAAAAGGAGTTACGCCCTTTCCAAATACGGCTTTCATTTCTTCAAGGGTTTTCTGATAATCCGCTCTTTCGTCATCAATTTTATTTACAAAGAACATCACAGGTATACCCTTATTTTTAGCATATTTAAAAGTTTGCTCTGTTCCGACCGAAACCCCGCTTCTTCCGCTCAAAACAATAAGCGCACTATCTGCCGCTCTTATACCTTCCTTTACCCCTCCAACAAAATCAAAAAATCCGGGAGTATCTAAAATATTATATTTCATATCCTTCCACTCAAGCGGAGCAACCGCAGTAGAGATTGAAAATCCTCTTTTTATTTCCTCAGGATCGCAATCAGTAACTGTATTTCCGTCCGTAACTTTACCAAAACGGTCTGTTGCTTTTGCATTATAAAGCATTGCCTCAACCATTGTGGTCTTACCGCTTTTTCCATGTCCCATTACAGCAACATTTCTGATTGCATCCATTTTATAATCTTTCATATTTTTACGTCCCTTCTATAATAAATTTTATCTATGCTCATAAATATGATATATTTTTATCAAGACAATCGTCTCTAATATATAATATATACCACATAATTCACATCTCCAAACAAAAAAAGAATCGTCAATTTGTTAAAATTAAACGATTCTTTTTTGTGTATTATGCTGTTTTTTCTATTTTCTCTTTTAGTTCATTAAATCTTTCATAACTGATCTTAGCCATTGTATATGCCATATCCGCCTGATTTCTTATAGATTCCATCCCTAATCTATCAATGCGCTCAGCATTCAATTTATATCCTTCTCCAAGCACTCTTAAAGACTCATTGACCGCATGTTCTACAGTTATAGTGTTCCTATTCACTGTCTCTTCAAGACGCTTTACTGCTAATTCATTATCATTTACCATTTCCTCAAGACGTACTACTGTTGCATTATTATCATTTACTTTTTCCTCAAGACGTACCACTGCTGCATTATTATCA
>CAJMRL010000008.1 GCA_905215805.1 uncultured bacterium
TCTCGGCGACAGCTCATATATAATACCACGTTCGACATGAAAAGTCAAGCTTTTTTGATAAAAAATATTGCATAAATAAAATAAATTTTTATATGCTATTATTAGTTATTTTAACTCTATATCTATATTAAACTCCCGTAAACATAAATATCAAGCCTGCAACCATGGACAAAGCCATAGCGCCCACCGTAACCATACAAATGATCCTAACCGCGGTCTTGCTCATCAAAAACTCCTCCTTATCCTATCATATTCAATAATCTTTCCATAATAACCGCCGCCTGAGCGCGTGTAGTATTTTCGAGCGGAGCAAATCTTCCGTCGTCCATACCGGTTATAATACCATTATCCGCCGCAAGCTTGACCGCCGAATAGGCCCATTGGTCAATGCTGTCCGCATCCGTAAATTTTGTTTCGGACGGCTCAGCCAATTTTTGCATTGTATTAGCATTGAGCGTATATTGATATGCACCCATGGAAATAAACGCCGCCTCTTCGCGTGTTATTGCCACATTGCCGCTGAATGCTCCCAAATATGTCACTTTAGCAGCCGAATCACCGTTCTCATCCGTATACGGTTCCACACTAACCTCATACCCTGTAATCATTTGTCTTGGAATAAGTCCCTTATCCAGCGCACTCTGCAAATACGGAGCATACCAATCATCTCCCGATGCGTCAAGGCACTCGCCCTCGCGTATATCCGATGTTTCGATCCCTACAGTATCCATCATCATCTTAAGATACTGGGCGCGCGTAACATTTCCGTCAGGGTCAAACATTCCGTCACCAACGCCGTTTATATATCCGGCGTCCGCCAGGCTGTTTATAGTATTCTGAGCCCAATGACCGTCTATATCCGTAAAATCGGCCGCATATGCAGCCGATGTACTTAACATAGCCGCACAAACAGCAATAATCATTTTTTTCATATATTACTTACTCCTCCAAAAAACAAATAAACAGAAAGCACATTCCATACTATACTTGACGCCTGTGCCCTCGTGAGTGTTTCATCCGGACGAAAACTGCCGTCACCCATGCCGTTTATAATATTATAGGCATATGCCTTATTAACCGCATCTATGTAACTCGAACTGATTTTACTCTCGTCTGAGAATTCCGCTTCACCCGAACGCATATCCATTTCTTTATCCGCCTGTCCGGAATTTTCTATTGCATATTCAGCGCATCTCACTGCCAAAGCCGCCGCTTCTTCACGGGTTATTTCCTTATCTCCTAAAAAGCTGCCGTTATAAACATCTATATCGACCGTAACCTCTGCCTTATCATCACTCGCTTCAGCAAGCGTTTTTGTCACAGCCTGTTTTTCACATTGCGCTATCATTTCATCGGGAATAAGCCCTTTATCCAGCGCGCTCTGCAAATAATAGCAATACCAGTCGTCCTCCGAAGCGTCAAGGCACTCCCCTTCTCTGTAAGCGTGCCCCGGTATATTGCATACCCGCATAAGCATACTCAAAAGCTCCGCACGGCTTATTTCCTTATCGGGCATAAACCTGTCGCCGTCCACGCCCTTGAAAAGCCCCGCCGCCTTAAGAGAGTTTGCATGGACCGCCCAATGACCCTCCATATCGGTAAATTCCGTATACTCTTTAACATATTGTGCAAGCTCAGGGATCTCTTCCTTTACAGCATTTACTATAACGCTCGCGACATTTCTCGCGCCCGTTTCCTTCAAATGGGTATGGTCGTCCGTTCCCTCAGGATATGCCTTGCTTTCAAGCGGCTCGCATATAAAATAGCCGTTGAGTACTGCTTCCTTTGAAAGACCCTTCCATTCTTCTGTCATACGCTCATTTACATCAATAAGCTCCGCTCCCGTTTCCTGAGCAATTTCTCTTGTAGGTTCGGCATAATCCTGTCTGGATTCCATAAAGCAGGAATTTTCCTCATCCCACCATGAAGCAGGAGTTGCCGTAAGCAGTACCGGAACTCCGCCTCTCTTTTCGACCTCAGCTATATACTTATCTGTAATAAGCTCCTTATAATCAGGAACGCTGATATATCTTTCCGGTTTATCCTGAGCTCCGTCATTTATTCCAAACTGTATAAAAACATAATCTCCCGGTTTAAGCTGAGTAAGGATGGCGTCGAGTCTTCCGTCATTGTCAAAGCTCTTGGAGCTTCTTCCTCCCATAGCGCGGTTCTCAACAATCACCCCATCGATAAAATAGTCAGCCAAAACCTGCCCCCATCCTGTCTGAGGATATGCTTTCTTATAATCATAAGTCTGAGCCGTTGAATCTCCCGCTATATATATCGTGGGTTTATCTCCCTTTTCAATCCTGTCCGGCAGCTGCTCGATCTCTATCTCCGTAACATTCGGGCTTTCTCCTTTTACCTCAACCGTAATCTTCCCGTCCTTCGGAACCACCGGCTCTACATTGTCCTGCGTATCTCCCGCCTCAAGAGTATACGCCCTCACGCGCTCGCCGCCGTTTATAAATATATTCGCATTCGTCTGAGTTTCTCCGCCGGTTTTTATGCTCACAGAATAATCCCCGTCCGGGATCTCCTGTTCCAAAACAATACTTCCTTCCTCATTTGGCTTGACTCCTGTCATATCAAAAGACTGCGAAAATCTTTCCGCATATACTGCCGTTCCGATAAGCGGCAACGCCGCCAAAGCCGTCACCAGTGCTGTGATCCTCTTTAATATCATAAGCAACTACCTCAAAAATATTCATATAACGGGAAAATATATCCCTCATTATCTATATACTATCAATAAAATATATTATATAATATGCGCTGTAAAATTGCAATAGAAAATTTATGAATTTTTTATATAACCTCTCCCCATAAGTTTGAAGCCACAAAATCATACAGATCCGCTGTAGCATTAGGCTTTCCTATATGCGCCACGCTTTCCCTCAAGAGCTTCTCTCTCCATTCGCAGCTCAAAAGCTGATGCAGCGCCTCGGAAATCGTATATCTCTCATTCACCGCTATCACCGCACCGCTGTTTACCAGAAAATCCGTATTGCGATCCTCCTGTCCCGGAAGCGGATTCATAACGATCATCGGCAGTCCCTTGGCAAGTGTTTCAGATGTTGTAAGTCCTCCCGGCTTAGATACAATAAAATCCGCCGCATCCATCATCACATCAACATTATCCACAAATCCGTAATTATATACATTTTTCTTAAACTCACACTCATCAACAGCAGCCTTTGCTTTAGCGTTCGAGCCGCACACGCATAGTATCTGGAAGTCAGCCGGATATTCGTCCATTTCCATAAGAGTCTTTTTTATATTTCCATATCCCATAGAACCCATAATAACAAGCGCGGTTTTCATATCCGCTATCCCCAAAATGCGCCTTGCCTCTTTCTTATCGCCCTTTTTGGAGAACTGCTCCCTTATAGGTATGCCTATGGGAAGTATCCTCTTTTTTTCTATTCCCTTTTTCATCATTTCATAGTTAAGAAGCTCATCCGGCGTAACATAATAATCCAAAAACGTACTTTCCCAAAACGGATGGACCGTAAAATCCGTAACTATTCCTATGGTCGGACATAAAAATACCTGCTTTTCGCGCAGGATACTCATGAGAACTCCCGCATAGCTGTGAGTTCCGATTATCAGATCCGGTTCAAACTCATAAATATAGCTCACAAGCTTTTTTGAAACAAGCGAGGACAAAATCGAAACTATTGATTTTTCCGTATATGGCTCGACCTTCTGTGACATTTTCCCATAAATTTTTCCGTATGCCTCTGAGAGATATTTTGTTGAAATAAGGTATCCATCCTGAATCGAATTGCCCAAATGCCGGTTTATGTAATCAAAAATATCAAGCATCTCGCACTTATGTCCATATCCCGAAAAGCACTCCATAATCGCCTTTGCCGTGCTGTGATGACCATATCCCGCACGAACTGACATCAATAATACATTCATGCCTATAACCCCTAAATCCTTTCACCAAAATAAAACAGTATATCCCGAACATATCCGCAATATACTGTCAAAGCTTTAACCTCATTTGAAGACAGACCGCATAAAGCTTGAGCTTCAACATCTGTTCCGATACTATCTCCCAATATTATATTTACTATTTTATATAATAACACACAAGCGCAGAAAATGCAAGAAAAATAAATCAAAAAGGCATTCCAATAAATAGAAAACAAAAGAAGATAAAAATTTTTTAAAAAAAAGCTTGACATTTAGGGAGAAGTGTGGTAAGATATTACTCGTTGAGAAGAGCGGATGAACTTAACCGGCGCATGGAGAAGTATCGAAGTGGTCGTAACGAGCTGCACTCGAAATGCAGTTGTCCGAAAGGGCACGTGGGTTCGAATCCCACCTTCTCCGTTAGATAGCGGGATGTGGCTCAGTTTGGTAGAGCACTACGTTCGGGACGTAGGGGCCGCTGGTTCAAATCCAGTCATCCCGATTTCATTTTAATAAGGACTGTCCTTCGGGACAGTCCTTTCTTTCTTTTATATCAAAAACGACCATGAACTTGCCGCATTAAGAATTGCATAGAGCTGCTCGATTTTAGAGATGCAAAAAACGGCTGTATAAGGGCATAAACCCTTATACGGCCGTTTTCTGATAATATATGAGTAAATTTAGCCAACCAATGTCTCAACGTAAGCCTTGATCTTATCGCACTTGCAGTTAGCAAAGAACATATCCTTAAAGTTCTTTCCCGCAACAGCGCCCTTAACAAGCTCCTGATCAAGATTCGGAAGAATGTCGAGAAGATCTCTGTGAGTAACCTTCTTAACCTCGTTAAGGATCTTAGCGTTTCTCTGCTCCGGAACAGCTCTCTCCTTCGGATAGCCGCCGCCCCACTCTTCAACGAAGAGCTTTTCAAATACATACTGGAGATTAAGCTCAGCGCCCCAGCCCCAGCCCTTAGCGAAAGGCATAGCTATACAGTTGCCGTTATTAACCTGTGTGAACTGATAAGCGTCTGTCGGATCAACAACATGTCCGCAAAGTACGCCCGGGAATGCGTTGCAGGCAAGGCAAGCGCCCTCGCCGGTACCGCAGCCTGTGATTACGAGATCAGCAGCGCCCGAGTTAAGCAAAATAGCGGCAAGAATACCTATCTGTACATATGTAAGCTGTTCCTCATCCTCAGCGCTGTACATACCATAGTTGAATACCTCATGACCTAAAGGCTCAACAACCTTTTTAAGGGTATCAAAAATGATTGAGTTTTTAGCAGCCTGGCTGTTTTCATTAATTAATGCAATTTTCATTGGAATTACCCTCTTTCTATATTTATCTCATACGGATATAAACCCCGTATCCCTTGTAACTACATTATATCACACATCAGTATATTTTGCAAGGGATAAATATTTTTATATGTAAAATATTTTTAAATTTTTGATCAAGACAAATATAAAAAAACTCCCGAAGCAAAGCTGTACTTCGGGAGTTTTTGAGACTTATATAATAATTTCTGAAATATTATTTATTTTTAGCATAATACGACTGACGCACTGTCTTTCCAATCTGTGAAATTATCGACGGAGCGATAGCCAATACTACGATCATAATATACTTCATAGTATCGAGCACTTCCGTATCGAGTATACCGTGAAGTCCCGGTATGAACAACGCGCATGAAAGCAGCACAGCTCCGGCAACAAAGGCGATCACGCTGAATCTGTTTGTAAACAGGCCTATCTTGTAGAGCGGTCTGTCCGAACGGCAGCCGAAGCCTAAGAACAAACGTCCAAGACATAATACCGCAAACGACATCGTAGTAGCGCTTTCGGGGCTTATCGAGTTGCCGATATAATAAGCAATAATCGTCGATATTGAAAGAATGATTCCCTGCGATACAATAGAGAACAGCGATTTCTTATTCAATATGCCCTCACCCTGTTTTCTGGGCTTCTGCTTAAGAACATCTCCCGCGCCTCTCTCCGTGCTTATAGCAATTGCGGGAAGCGAGTCGGTAAGCAAATTTATAAACAGCAGATGCACCGGTGTAAACGGCATCTGAAGTCCGGCAAAAACACAGTACATTACCGCGATAATCGCCGCGAAATTACCCATAAGCAGGAACTTTATCGCATTTTTAATATTTCTGTATATAATACGTCCGTTGGCAACAGCCTTGATGATGGTAGCAAAGTTATCGTCCGTAAGAACGATTGAAGCGGCATCCTTGCTGACCTGAGTACCTGTTATACCCATCGCAACGCCGACGTCAGCCTTCTTCAATGCAGGAGCATCGTTCACGCCGTCTCCGGTCATGGAAACGATCTTGCCCGCCTTCTGCCAAAGCTCAACTATTCTTATCTTATGCGCCGGGCTTACACGCGCGTAAACGGATATTTTCGGCAGAAGCTTTATAAGCTCGTCATCGCTTATATCGTCAAGCTCCGCACCCTCATACGCCAGATCTCCGTCACGGAATATTCCTATCTCTTTAGCTATAGCAACAGCCGTAACCTTATGGTCGCCGGTAATCATAACAGGCTTTATGCCCGCTCCTATACATTTTGCGACAGCTTCCTTACTTTCCGGTCTCGGCGGGTCTGTCATAGCCGAAAGACCTATAAATGTCAAGTCATTTTCATCTTCAAAATCAAGAGTTCTCTCTTCCGGAATATTTTTATAAGCATATCCGAGAACTCTCATTCCGTCTCCGGAATATTTAGCGTTTTGTTTCTTGATTTTTTCCCTATCCGAATCTGTAATTTTTCTTACAGAGCCGTTGTCGAGTATGTGCGTAACTCTATCCAATATAACATCGGGAGCGCCCTTTGTGAATATAGTGAACTTTTCATCAATGTCATGCAAGGTTGACATAAGCTTTCTGTCGCTGTCAAACGGAAGCTCGCCCAATCTGGGGTGTTCGTCCTTGGCTTTTTTGCAGAAGCTCTCCCCGCAATAGTTAAGCAAAGCGATCTCCGTCGGGTCGCCTATCATGCCATCGGCGCCGAATACAGCATCGTTACATAATGCCATTGCAAGCTTTATCATCTGTGACTTATCTCCGTAGACGTCGCGCACGGTCATCTTATTCTGTGTAAGAGTACCCGTCTTATCCGAGCATATAACGTTTACGCAGCCAAGACTTTCAACTGCCTTAAGCTCCTTTACAATAGCGTTTTCCGCCGCCATCTTCTGGGTTCCTATCGCAAGCGATATCGTTACAATGGAGCTCAAAGCCTCAGGTATAGCCGCAACCGCCAGCGCGACCGCAAACATAAGCGCGTCCATAGGACTTTCCCTTCTTAAAAGCGACATACCCATAACTATGGCACATATAACTACTATACCGATTGAAAGGATCTTGCTGAAATTGTCAAGCTCCTTCTGGAGCGGAGTCTGCTTCTCCTTAGCGGCATTCAAAAGCTCCGCAATCTTACCTATCTCCGTTTCCATTCCCGTAGCAGTAACGACCGCAATACCGCGTCCGTTGGTGATTTTTGAGCCTGAATAGATCATATTGCGTCTGTCTGCAACAGGTATCTTTTCTCCCGTCAGTACCTCGGTGAGCTTTTCAACAGCAAGACTTTCACCCGTCAGCGAGCTCTCATCGGACGAGAGATTGACCGCTTCTATGATACGTCCGTCAGCCGCCGCAATATCTCCCGCTTCCAAAATCATAATATCGCCGACACACAGCTCACGAGCCGGTATTTCCGCCATAATGCCGTTGCGCATTACCTTAGCCATCGGCGACGACATTGCCTTCAGAGCCGCAAGCGACTTCTCCGCCTTAACATTCTGCACCGTACCTATAATGGCATTCATAATAAGCACGCATATAATAACGATTGCGCTGTCCTGATTTCCGGTAAAGAGAGATATAACAACGGAAATCAAAAGAATGATAACGAGCAGATCCTTAAACTGCGAGATAAATATCTCGGGAATACTTTTCTTTTTTCCCTCTGCAAGCTCGTTGTAGCCGTTTTTTTCGAGACGGCTTTTTGCTTCTTGAGCATCAAGACCCTCTGCCGAGGATTTAAGCTGCTCTAAAGTTTCTTCAATGCTTTTTTTGTGATACATTTTATCCTGTCCTTTCAGTATTATTTTGTGCAACAAAAAAGACTTTTATTGCACGCCAAAAAAAAGAAATGCAATAAAAGTCTTGCCGTGAGTCAAAATAAACTCAGTGCGGTACGGATTTTATAAAATCGTACTGACGACACCGCACACGATATTCGCCGCTACTCCCTTTTATTAAATTTATTATACCTAATTTTTTCCTGTTTGTCAATAGCGAATTTAAATTTTTTTAAATTTTAAATATATTCATCATAAGGAAAAGACGAAAAAAGAGTTCGTAAATACTTGACATAATCTCAAATATATTATATAATATAGATAACAGGAAAAGGCAGGACTTTAAACGGTCAGCCCCAAGATATTAGTTTTGTAAAATAACCGCTATCATTGGGAGTGAGGGCGGTTATTTTACTGTATCAGTAAACACTACTAAAAGCATAATTACAATCAGCGTTATTTCCAACGCTTTAAGTACTATCTTTTTCATAGCAGCCTCACCTCCTCCGTTTTCGAGTGACCTTTACAGTCGTTGCTCGTTTGCTTTGAGGTTATGTAGGCTGACCGTCCGATTCACTTTTGCAGATTTCTCCGGCGTCATCGCTTTCTATCCTGCCTGCATCATATAAGATACTATTAAAATTTTAATATTCCTGTCCGGATTTCTCCGGCAAGTATATTATATCATATAATACTATATATTTCAATATTTTTACTCAATAAAAAACGCACGCACCATCCGGTATACGTGCATTTTTATTTACCCGCCATTATTTTTTAACCATCATAGCAATAGTCTCCCTAAGCGTTGAGACGCCGTATGCGGCTATCCCCTTAGGAATCTTTATGCTGCCAAGCGACTGCTTCGGCACAATAGCCGAGCGAAATCCAAGCTTTGCTGCCTCGTTAAGGCGCTTTTCAATCTGCGACACGCTTCTGATCTCGCCTCCCAGGCCAACCTCGCCTATAAACACCATATCAGGCGGAAGCGGCACATCGGCATGACCGGTAGCAATAGCGGCACATACTCCAAGATCAACGGCCGTTTCGTCTATACGTAAACCGCCCGCCACATTCACATACACATCACTGTTAGACAAATTTATTCTTGCGCGCTTTTCAAGCACAGCTATAAGAAGAATCATACGGTTCAGGTCGATCCCCGACGACATCCTTCTCGGATTTCCGAAGCCTGTCGGGGCAACAAGCGCCTGTACCTCCGCCATGACGCTGCGGCTGCCCTCCATAGTGCATACAACACAGCTTCCGGAAATACCGGTTTCCCTGCCTTCAAGCATCATCGCCGACGGATTTGCAACCTCCGCCAAGCCGCGGTCTCGCATCTCAAATACGCCTATCTCATTTGTAGACCCGAACCTGTTCTTTACCGCTCTGAGTATCCTGAAGCTCATATTCCTGTCGCCCTCAAAATACAGCACACAATCCACCATATGCTCAAGCACCCTCGGTCCGGCAATAGCTCCGTCCTTAGTGACATGACCGACTATAAACATAGCTATTCCGCGAGACTTAGCGGAGCGCATAAACATATTCGAGGTCTCTCTGACCTGCGGAACGCTGCCCGCCGCCGAGGCTATGTCATCACGGTGCATCGTCTGTATCGAGTCGACAATAACAATATCCGGATTTATATCCTCAATATATCCCACAGCTTTCTGGGCGTCTGTTTCCGACACCATATATAAATTAGTGCCGTCAACCCCGAGTCGCTGAGCGCGCAGCTTTATCTGACCCTCCGATTCCTCTCCGCTTATATATAGAATTTTATGAGTTTTTCCGGCACTGTGGCAAAGCTGCAAAAGCAGTGTGGATTTTCCTATTCCCGGATCTCCGCCCACGAGCACCAAGGAGCCTTTTACTATCCCGCCGCCCAAAACTCTGTCCAATTCACCTATTCCGGTAGACCATCTTTCCTCAAAGCCGCTTTTTATTTCATTCAAAAGCACCGGCCCATGTCCCGGCTGTACAATTCCGGCTGAAGAAACGCTTTTCGCCGCCTTCTTATCCTCAAGGACCGTCTCCTGCATACAATTCCATCTCCCGCAGCCCGGACAGCGTCCGAGCCATTTGGGAGAACGGTAACCGCATTCAGAGCATATATACGCAGTTTTAGTTTTCATAGTTCATCGTTACCGTTGTCAATGCAAGGTCGCCGTTTTCGCCCTTTACGGTGATAACGGTGCCCTTCTGTATACTTCCCTTAAGCGAAAGCATAGCCACCTTGTCTTCAAGCAGCTTCTGTATCGCACGCTTTAAAGGTCTTGCGCCGTATTTCTCGTCGGTACCCTTTTCGAGTATAACTTCCTTGGCGCTGTCATCCACAACAAGCTTCGCGCCCCTGCTTTCGATAGTAGAGATAATATCCTTAAGAAGCAAGTCGATAATCTGCTTAAGCTCATCCTTCTTAAGCGGCTTAAATGTGATTATCTCGTCAACTCTGTTCAAAAACTCCGGACGGAAGAATTTCTTGAGGCTTTCGGAAACATTATTCTCATTTCTCGTTTCCTCATCGGCCATAAATCCTGTAAGGCTTACCTTTGATTCCGAGCCGGCGTTTGTTGTCATTACGATTATTGTATTCTCAAAGTTTACGATCTTTCCGTGACTGTCGGCGACTCTGCCGTCGTCAAGTATCTGCAAAAACAGGTTAAATACATCTGGATGCGCCTTTTCTACCTCGTCTAAAAGTATTACCGAATACGGCCGTCTGCGTATCTTCTCCGTAAGCTGACCCGCATCGTCATATCCGACATATCCCGGGGGCGAACCGATAAGCTTAGACACCGAATGCTTCTCCATATACTCCGACATATCAAAGCGTATAAGCGCTTCCTCACTGCCGAACATTACCTCCGCTATCGTCTTGACAAGCTCTGTTTTACCTACTCCGGTAGGACCTGCGAAAATAAACGATACCGGGCGCTTCTTCGAGGTTATATCCGCTCTTCCTCGTCTTATCGCTCTTGCTACCGCTTCCACAGCATCATTTTGACCTATAACTCTCTCATGTATGCGGTCCTCAAGCTTGAGGAGCTTCTCTGTCTCGGTCTCTGTCAGATCATGCACCGGTATCTTAGTCCAGCCCTCAATGACCGCCGCCACATCTTCAAAGGATATAGCCGCCTTGTCGGCCTCCTCCTGAGCGCTTTTGAGCTGTGACTCAAGACGAAGCTCTTCTGTCTTGAGATTGGCCGCCTCCTCATAATTCTGCTCCTCTGTCGCCTTGTCAATATCGGCCTTAACGGCGGCAAGCTTTTCCTTAAGTCTCTCCGCTTCATAAAGAGCTGTATTTTTAAGATTTACTCTCGAGCCTGCCTCGTCTATAACGTCTATCGCCTTATCAGGCAAAAATCTGTCCGTTATATATCTTTCCGCCATTCTGACTGCCTTTTCAATAACATCATGACTTATTTTAACATGATGATAGCTTTCGTAATATCCCTTTATTCCCTCAAGGATCTCAATGCTTTCCTCTATTGAAGGCTCATCAAGCAGCACCGGCTGGAAACGTCTTTCCAAAGCGCTGTCCTTTTCTATATGCTTTCTGTACTCGGAAAGCGTTGTGGCGCCTATGATCTGAATTTCTCCTCTTGCGAGAGCCGGCTTTAAAATATTCGCCGCGCTCATCGCGCCCTCGGCGTCTCCCGCCGCCACTATATTATGAATCTCATCAATAACAAGTATAACATTGCCCATCTCGGCAGCCTCGTTCAATATGCTTTTGAGCCTTGCCTCAAACTGACCCCTGAACTGCGTTCCTGCAACTATCGCCGTGAAGTCAAGCAAATAAAGCTGACAGCCGAAAAGCTTCGGCGGAACCTGCTTTGCAAATATCCTGCATGCGAGTCCCTCCGCAACAGCCGTTTTTCCTACGCCCGGCTCACCCAATATGACCGGATTATTTTTCTGCCGCCTGTTAAGTATCTGAATAACTCTCTCGATTTCCGCATCGCGGTTCACTACCTTGTCTACCTTGCCCAATGCTGCCTTTGCCGTAAGATTTGTGCCGTAGGTCTCGAGCATGCTCTTTTTCTTTTTGCCTCTGCGGCGCTGGTCATTCTTTGTGCCCGTTTCCTCGGCTCCCTCAGAAAAACCGCCCTGAGGACCGAAAAAGTCCTTAAACATATTTGACAGCGGAGCCGTTGCAGCACCGCCCTCATCCTCATCGCCGCCGCTGAATTCCTGCATCGCGGCATTAAGCTGCTCATTCATTCCCTGCATACCGCCCATATTGTCTATAAACTCTGACATTTGGCTGTTAAGAGAATCCAAATCATCATCATTTACTCCGAGCTGATCTATCATATTATTCAAAGGCGCAATACCAAGCTCCTTTGCGCATGAAAGGCACAGACCCTCGTTGGTGGTCTTTCCGCCCTCCATTTTTGTTATATATAATACTGCCGGATTTTTTTTACATCTCGAACATAATTCCATTAAAATTATCCTTTCCTTCCTGCGTCATGCTCAGTTTTTTATTATATCACATATATTTATAGAAAAAAAGGGGTTTTTATTAAATTCATAAAAATTTTATAAATTATCTCACAATTGCGGTCAAATACTTGATCCCTCATTATAACGCCATACAGCGGTATAAAGCAAAAAAGCAGTTTATTTTTATACCACCCCCCAAAAATACAGCCTGTTTTACCGTAATATTGATACATCGTCACAAATCCCTTGACCCGAAGTTAGATGTATGTTAAAATAAAAACAGCGACCTATACATAAATATTAGAAGAAAGCAGAAATTCATATGAAGATAAAATTAAGAAAATATATAAAGGAATTGTTACAGCGTCCGCTTCCGTTTTATGCTCTTAGCGCATATTACTGTATTACGGCGGTGCTGTGCGCTATACCGGCAGCATTTTTTGACGCTGATATCGGATTTATTTCAATATCAGCCGCCGCATGGCTCATATCCGCCGTATGCTACAGTATTCTTATACTGCGCTTTCATCATGTTGCGGTGCAGGCAGCCCTCAAGACAGAGCTTGTGCAAAAAATAGAAGCCGATACAAACAAAAATCATATCAGCCGCGGCTTTTCATATAATTACTTTGCCGACGTCCGGGCAGAGCTTGTAAGAAAGCTGCTTGTCGGAACCTTCGCCTTTTCTCAGGAAGAGCTTTATGAGCATGGGATAATATTTCCGCACAAATATTTCGGAGTTGTCATGACCCGTCTTGACCACTTAAAAAACCTCGATCCATCGGAGATACCGCTGATAAAATACGGGATAATAAACATCGGACACGAGGTTTTTGGTAAATATTCGACTGCCTACGGCGTGGAAACAAACGAATACGATATAGCATGGGTCGTAAATTACGACGATCCGCACGAGGTCCTGACCTCTATAGAGCAAATCAAGCTGTTTATAACCGATATATACCACTGCACCTCCTCATTCGGATGCGACTTTGGAACCGAAAATCCTGATGATATATCGGATATGTATAACAACTCCAAATATGCGCTGTCCTACCGTCTTACACGCGGCTACAACTCCACAATAATATATAAAGAGCTTGTAAACGATGAGCCCGGGTGTGAATATCCGGAAAAAACAGCCGAAACAATAATCCAGGACATATCTACGTCTAATAAAATGAAATTGCGGACAGATATCCACGGCTTCATATCGAGTATTTCCAAAGCGCCTTACACCGTCATACTCACACATGCCAACAGACTTCTGTATTCTGTAGACCAAATGCCCGCAAAAAAGCAGGAGGGCTCTGTCATAACCAACCATATGGAGGTAATGACCAGAATGGAAACGCTCGACGAAATAGAGAGCTATATCTTCAGCCGCTGTGAAAGCGCCCTGCTTGCGGCAAGCACAATAAAAACAGATTCAAAAAAGGACGCAATAGCCCAGATCGCGGCTGATTATATAGATGAGCATTTCACAGATCCCAATCTTTCAATAGACGCAATAGCCGGAGCTGCCGACAAAAGCGCGAACTATACAAGAAGTATCTTCAAGCAATGCAAGGGGATATCCATTTCCGATTATATTGCCGGACGCCGCTTTGACGAGGCGTGCAGACTGCTTTCCGAAACCGACATGTCAGCGCAGGATATAGGAAGAAAGGTGGGCATAAGCTCGGGAAATTATTTTTATACGGCATTTAAAAAGCATACCGGCAGCACTCCGGAGCAATACCGCCGTATATGCCGCGGCGAAGAGGAGCAATAAAAATTTTCCTGCATAGGATCAATTTACATAATTATTATTACAAGAGCGTTACAATTATGTTAATATCCACACTATCCACGAATTTGTCCACTCTTATCCTCGGAAATTTTTCCCGAAATATGCGCTTTTTTTGAGTTATCCACACTTTTAGGGTATAGTGTGGATAAATTTATCCACACCTTTAAGTATACATAAAATAAGCTGCATGGTAAAATCGTTTTCAAGGCTTTTGATATATGAATTAATACGATTTTTTCTGAATGAGTCTGTTTTTTTTGTTTTTTCTATTGACAAACCATACATTAGTGTAATAAAATAGTACAATAACTGAAATTCCCTGTTTCAGGGCTATGAATGGAGGAAAATAATATAATGAATAACGCAGATAAGACAATGGATAAAATCGTTGCGCTGTGCAAAGGCAGAGGATATATCTTTGCGGGCAGCGAAATTTACGGCGGTCTTGCAAATACATGGGATTACGGTCCTTTGGGTGTTGAATTCAAAAATAATGTAAAAGACGCGTGGCGTCAGAAATTCGTCCGCGAGTCAAAATACAATGTCGGCATAGACTGTGCTATACTTATGAATCCGCAGACATGGGTGGCGTCGGGTCATGTGGGAAGCTTTTCCGATCCGCTTATGGACTGTAAGGAGTGTAAGGCGCGCTACAGAGCGGACAAGCTCATCGAAGACTACGCCGCTGAGCATAACGAGGATGTATGCTGCGACGGATGGTCAAACGAACAGCTAAAGCTCTATATAGACGAACACGGCATAGTATGCCCGAAATGCGGCAAGGCGAACTTTACCGATATACGCCAGTTCAACCTTATGTTCAAGACCTTCCAGGGCGTTACGGAGGATACCGAAAACACGCTTTACCTGCGTCCGGAAACAGCTCAGGGAATTTTCGTAAACTTTAAAAACGTTCAGCGTTCGTCAAGAAAGAAGATCCCGTTTGGCATTGCTCAGGTAGGAAAATCCTTCAGAAACGAGATAACTCCCGGAAACTTTACCTTCCGTACAAGAGAGTTCGAACAGATGGAGCTTGAATTCTTCTGCAAGCCGGGAACAGACCTTGAATGGTTCGCTTACTGGAAGCAGTACTGCATCGACTTCCTGTATTCGCTCAACATGAAGCCGGAAAATCTCCGCTTCCGCGACCATGCGCCGGAGGAGCTTGCGTTCTATTCAAAGGCTACCTCGGATATAGAATTCCTTTTCCCATTCGGATGGGGAGAGCTTTGGGGAATCGCCGACAGAACCGATTACGACCTCAGCCAGCATATGAAGCATTCCGGTCAGAGCCTTGAGTATATGGATCCGGTCACAAACGAGAAATACGTTCCATATGTTATAGAGCCGTCTTTGGGCGCTGACAGAGTTGTTCTCGCGCTTCTGTGCGACGCATATGACGAGGAGGAGCTTGAGGGCGGCGACAGCAGAGTCGTTTTGCGTCTGCATCCGGCTATAGCTCCGGTAAAGGCGGCAGTGCTCCCGCTTTCAAAGAAGCTTGACGCCGAGGCTACAGAGGTATATGAAAGACTTATAAAGAAGTACAACTGCGAATACGACAGCGCCGGCTCAATCGGCAAGCGTTACCGCAGACAGGATGAAATAGGAACTCCGTTCTGCATTACCTACGACTTTGATTCAAAGGAGGATAACTCCGTGACCGTCCGCTTCAGAGATTCAATGGAGCAGGAAAGAATAAAAATAGACGAGCTTGAGAAATTCCTCGACGAGAAGCTTGTATTCTAAATCACATCCCCTCCGCGGAAGAGTCTGCGGAGGGCTTTTTTTAGCTTTTACGCTGATATTTTTACATTTTTGCATAAACAATTTTTTCATAAAAACTATTGCGAAAAATTATATACTGTGATATAATTAGAAGTAACAGGCGGAATTTCCGCGACTTTTGAAAGGAGTAATATTATGAAATATTCAGCAGAAGTAGAATCTATGTGTCCTCTCGCTAAGGGCGCATATCACGGACCTGCTCCCATTCCGGAAGAGGGAAAATGGGTACAGGCAAAGGAAATAAAGGACATTTCCGGTCTTACACACGGTGTGGGCTGGTGCGCTCCGCAGCAGGGTACATGTAAGCTTACTCTTAACGTTAAGGAGGGCGTTATCCAGGAGGCTCTCGTTGAAACTGTAGGCTGCTCCGGCATGACTCATTCGGCTGCTATGGCTTCGGAGATACTCGTTGGAAAGACGATCCTTGAGGCTCTTAATACAGACCTCGTCTGTGATGCTATAAATACAGCAATGAGAGAGCTTTTCCTCCAGATAGTTTACGGACGTACACAGACTGCATTCTCAGAGGACGGTCTTCCGATAGGCGCCGGTCTTGAGGATCTGGGCAAGGGTCTGCGTTCACAGGTAGGTACTACATATGCAACTCTCAAAAAGGGACCGAGATACCTTGAGCTTGCGGAAGGCTATATCACAAAGATAGCCATTGACGATAATGACACGATCATCGGCTACAAGTTCGTTCACCTCGGCAAGATGATGGAAATGATCCGCAAGGGCATGGACGCTAACGAGGCGCTCGAAAAAGCAAGCGGTCAGTACGGCAGAGTTGATGACGCTGTAAAGCTCATCGATCCGAGATGCGAATAATTTGAGGAGGGCGTAAATCATGGCATTATTTGAAAGTTATGAAAGAAGAATAGATCAGATCAACGCCGAGCTTGCAAAGCACGGTATTTCCTCAATCGAGGAAGCCAAGGCTATATGCGACGAAAAGGGCGTTGACGCTTATAATATTACAAAGGGCATTCAGCCTATCTGCTTTGAGAACGCTTGCTGGGCATATACAGTAGGCGCTGCTATAGCTATAAAGGACGGCGTTAAGACAGCTGCTGAGGCTGCTGAGAAGATCGGCTTGGGACTTCAGTCATTCTGTATCCCGGGTTCGGTTGCTGACGACCGTAAGGTTGGTTTGGGTCACGGAAACCTTGGCGCAATGCTTCTCCGTGATGAGACAAAATGTTTTGCATTCCTCGCGGGTCACGAGTCATTCGCTGCTGCTGAGGGAGCTATAGGTCTTGCTAACAGCGCTAACAAGGCTCGTAAGGAACCGCTCCGCGTTATCCTTAACGGTCTCGGCAAAGACGCTGCCAAGATCATTTCAAGAATCAACGGCTTTACATATGTTCAGACAAAGTTCGACTACTACACAGGCAAGCTTGATGTAGTTGAGGAAATTCCATATTCCACAGGCGAGAGAGCAAAGGTTCGCTGCTACGGCGCTGACGATGTAAGAGAAGGCGTTGCTATCATGCACAAGGAAGGCGTTGACGTTTCTATAACAGGTAACTCAACCAACCCGACAAGATTCCAGCATCCTGTTGCAGGTACATACAAGAAGGAATGTATCGAGCAGGGTAAGAAGTACTTCTCTGTTGCATCAGGCGGCGGTACAGGAAGAACTCTCCATCCGGACAACATGGCGGCAGGTCCCGCTTCCTACGGCATGACCGATACAATGGGAAGAATGCACTCTGACGCACAGTTCGCAGGTTCGTCCTCCGTTCCGGCTCACGTTGAGATGATGGGTCTTATCGGTATGGGCAACAACCCGATGGTAGGCGCTACAGTTGCTGTTGCTGTTGCTGTTGAAGAGGCTATGAATAAATAATTTTACGGATTTAATAAGAGCCTGAGTCAAAGCTCAATGAGCTTTGACTCAGGCTCTGTTTTATTATTTATTCTTCAATCCCAAACTTGTCAATCAATCTGTCATATTCATCCGCCGTAATGGGCATTACCGTTCCATGCCTGAACAAATCGGGAGTTTCAAACCCATCCTGATGAACAAGCTTTCCTTTGGAAAGATCATCGCATAAAAACGCCTGATAACCTCCATCGGAATCAAACGCGTCTATAAGCACGCACCACTTATCCTCTCCGTTGCGTTTGTAAGCCGTCGGTCCCTCATATCCGGTGACTCCGCGCATCGAGAAGTCTTCGATCTCTGTAAATTCACCCTCTGTCTCATCTGATACTTCAAGGAATATTGAAGCTTCGTCATGATTTTTTGTAAACCTGTAGTATTTTCCGTCCGCATATATCATAGACGTGTCTATGACGCTGAAATCGCGTTCAATATAGAGCTTTGGCTCTGTAAATGCCGTAAAATCCTTTGTATGAGCGCTGTATATCCTCTGCTTTTTAAAGCCGTCAAAGCCGCATCTTGACGACCAGTACACAAAATAATCCTGTGTTTTATCATCCCATATACATTCCGGCGCCCATGCGCAGCTTGCATCATCGTGAGCTACCTTGACCATGCGCTGCTCGCTCCAGTTTATCAGGTCCTCCGATTCCCATATCATAATAGATTTCGAGCCTTCACGCTGACAGCGGTACCAGCCGTCCTTTGTTTCGCCCCATTTGCCGTATATGTATAGGTCTGTCGCTATCAGGAAAAATTTTTTCCCGTCATGCGAACGGATTATATGCGGATCGCGCACCCCGCCCTCGCCCAGAACGCTTTTTAAGACCGGCTTCCCGCCGTTAAGATTATGCCATTTATATCCATCTCTGGACACTGCAAAATATACCTGCTCATCGTCCGGTGTTTTCTGAGTTCCCTTAAAATGTGTAAATAAATATCCCGCGTATTCCATTATACTAAAATCCTTTCATGATTAATCGAGCGGCTTCATATTTTTATCCCATATAAAAGCCTTTTGGGCGTTAGGCGCGTCAATTTCTATTTCCGTAATTCCCGGCTGTGCCAAAAATTCCTCCGACACTACGTCTATAAGCGCGCCCGACTCGTCATACTGCGCCGCATACAGAACAACGCTCTTCGCACTGTCCGTATTATTGGTCACAACAGACGACGCCTTTCCGTTTGATACCACCGGGCGCGAAGCATGCACATCGATAGCCTTGAGCACAAGCGTGGAATTGCTCTTTACCTGCATTATATTGCCGCCGCTGTGCCAATAGCCGCCGCTGTAGCCATAGACCGCTCCGGTCATCATATCCATATATGATTTATCTCTGTCAAGTCCGGCGTCCTTTTCAAAATCAGACGCTTTAAAATCCCTCGCATTGCCGCTTGAACCGCAGTTATAGCTATTCATTATTACCGTATACTGTCCGTACTGCACTGTCATCAAAGCCTCCATGCAGCCGTCCGTACCGGAAACAGCCGTCCAAGTCTCATAACCGTCAGTGGTCATACCGGCATAGCCGTAGCTGTCGTAAACGCCGTTTGACGCATGAACGCGGCAGAGATCGTTCGCCATTATCTCCTGCTCCCCGGGACTGTATATCTTATTGCTGTGAGCCGGATTGCGCCAGTTGAGCGCCATATATATTTTCTCATCGCCGTCTTTTATAATAACGTTTCTCGCCATTTCGTCAGCCCATGCGTATGAGGATACATCGCCATCGTCCATCAAAAAATCATAATCGTCAATATTTCTTTCCTGCGCCGCCTTTGTTATTTCATCAAAATATTTATACATATGCGCCGCGTCAATCACGCTGTCCTCAAAATGCACGTTGGATACATCAAGCTCTTTACCTCCGGACATAAGCGAGCTTATATCCTTCTGAGTTATATAATTTGAAATAATTTTAAGCGCCGTATCGTTCCCCAGCTCCAATGCGCTGTATATATCTATCGGATAGCGCTCCGTACCCGAATAATAGGCGTTCCTGTTAGAGATTATGCCCTCGGTATATTCCTGCGCAAAGAACTCTCCGTTCTCGAGCCGCTTGCCGGTAAAATAATATTTATCTATCGTGTCATAGACTCTTTCCATGTAAGCTTCATAATCATAGCCGTAATATGTTTTGGCTATCTCCGCAAGCTGCGACATCTCTGCAACAGCATTTGAGCCGTAATCACCCGAATATCCGCCCTGAACCGAGCCGAAATTTTCGAGTATCGTACCCTTCGGCGACACCCAGTAGCCTGAGGTCAGAGGATTTTTCGACACGCCGAAGCAGCGATCGAACACTGCTCCCGCTCCGCTTTTGGATAAAGTCCTGCCGCCGAGCTTCTCAATTGCCTTATCAAAGCACAGGGCGGCGATAGAATTTGCCATATCCTGATTCGGTGCATGACCGAAGCCGCCGTTTATATCTATAAGATAATCTCTCGCCTTTTCAAGCATTAATGTCCATGCCTCGCGGCGCGATATATCCGCCTCGCCGTCCGCATCGCTGTCGATCTTCTCGTCTAATACCGACTCATCAAGAATATCGTAAATATCAAGCAGGCATTTTCCGGCGTAACGCAGTCCGAAGCCTGTCAGATTATTGCCTGAGGCATTGCCGCGTTCCGGACCGCCTATCCACGTATCCGAGAAAAATCCTCCGTTTTCTCCCTGCGCCCTGCAAAGAAAATCAATTCCAACCACCGCACGCTCAAGCATCTCCGTTCTTTCTTCCTCGCTCAAGCCAAGCTCATCCGCGTTATTATAAGCATAAGCCGCAATATAGAGCATGTTTAGCGGTGTCATATTCTGCCTGAGCATAAAGCTGTCGTTATAATACCTGTTTTTCCACTCCTCCTCGCTTTGCGGCATATTGCTGCGCCAGTCGGCGCGGGTTATCATGCCCTGCATATATTCCGGAGCCTCGTCGCCGAATATCTGCCACTGCCTAAGAGCGTTTATTCCTGAAAGAACCGCCTCCTTGAGCGACTCCTTCTGCTCCTCCATTGCGGCGGAGTCGGATATATCATACAAATTATCGGGATCAGGCACATATCCTCCGTCAGCGTTTCCGAAGTCCAACGGGTCAAATGCTGCCTCCTGTGTCATATACACATCATATATGCCCCGCGACTGCTCTGTCTGATCCTTTATCAAAACGCTGCCGTAATCAGACGGACCTCCGGTCGAATACAAACGGAGACTGACCGAGCTTTTCCCGTTCGTATAAATCTGCGGTATTTTATACGTGGCATATACGAACCCGCCGTCATACTGAGGGCTTGAGCTTACTCTGTTCAGCTCCACCCAATCGCGCCTGTCCACAACGCCGGCATTGCGGTGAGGCTGCTCAGAATCCGTTTCATTCATGTTTCCGCTCACCGGATCACATACCCAAAGCATCGTATCGCCGGTATCTCCTCCCCACAATCGCACCGTAAGATAATTCACGCTGTCGGGAGAACAGCTCAAATTAAGTACCATAGCGCCGTTTTTTGAGAGCGTGCGGTAGGTATATGTATTTCCGTCCACCTCCCGCACCTGAGGCTCTGAAGCATTTACATATTCAAATAAATTGCCGTTCTCGCTCTCTGTATTGCCTATATCTATCGTATCGGAAAATTCACCGCTGCCGCTGTAATAATAATCGGGAGCCGGATATGACTTTATAAGATAATAGCTTCCGTCAGCCATTATAAGCTTATCTCCTTCGAACCACTGCGGATGAGTGACCTCTCCTTCGGAATTAAGCCATTGCTCTCCGGAATACGATGCGCCCTCGTCCGATATAGTTGAATCCTTTATATTTTCCGCAAAAAAACCATCTATCACATTTACAGACGTATCTATAACTATCGGAGAATCCTTCGGGGCTGAAAACGCCTTAGCCGATATGAACGCTATCGCCGCTACAAGCAATATACCTACAGCCGCTATTTTATATATACTTTTCATACGCATACTCCTTTATCAGCGCATCACTGCCACACTGCTTCTCGGAAGAAGCAGTGTGGCGTGCTGCGCTGAGGCAACATAAGCGTCCGGGTCGCCGTAGGGCGTGATAGGCACAGTTATAAAATTGCAGCAGTCAACATACTCCGCCGTCTTATAGAGGTCAATCCCGCGGTTTGAGGTATCCCAAAGATCCGCCAGACCCACATTTGAAAGCTGAGAAGCGTCCACGTTAAGAAAATAGCTCCACTGAGCCATATCCGGCATTGTAAATATCTTTTCGTCTATATTATGTATGCGTTTTTGCATATCCTTGAAATATTCGCATAATTCATATATCCGCCATTTCATATTATCCGCCCACATAAGTGCGCACGATGATTTTTTATCAAGCTCCTCCTTTGTATAAAGCTGCTTATCGGGATACGCGCAGGAGAACCAATAGTCCTCCTTTTGCAGTTCGTCAAATGAGCTAAAGCCTGTATGATATGCCTCGTTGAGCTTAGCTATGCTTCCGTAGTTCTTCTCAAGCCACGAAAGATATCTGCTTCTGCCCTCCTCGTCAAAGCTCGGCGCAGCTATAGGATCCCACATAGTGCATGTAGGCATCACCTCTTTGCCGTTTATATAAGCCCTTGTCACATCAGAGCCGTATGTGTCAAACAATCCCCTTACATGCTCTATCATAGAATCCTTAGCCTTATCCGACCAATATTTATACCATCTTCCGTCCGAGCCGTCCGGAGCTGTCACCGACTCTCCGAATATCGGCGGTGAAAAGCGTATATTGGGATAGAGATTATCGGCGCACAGATAAAGAGTGAGAAAATTATAGCTTATGCCGTTTTCAAGGCACTGCTCCATCATATATTCCTGCTGCTCCACATACTGGCTTGCCTCGCCGCCCTTAAAGCGTTCGCGAAAATCCTCCCATGCCTTTGAATCGAGCTGAACTCCGTTAAAGCCCATTTTTTTCAGACGCTTTATCGAGTCCTTTATAAAGTCCTTATCATCAAAAGCGGGTCTGTAAAAATTACCGAACCATATATTAACAAACGGTTCATTCGTTTTCTTATCTATCATTGCTCTATTCCCTTTCCCTCCTCTTTTCTTATGAGCTTATCCTGCTCATATTCCTCAACTCTTACCGAAGCTTCACCGCTTTCAAGTCCGGCGATTTCTATGACCTGGCTTCTTCCGTCATTCAAATCCACTCTTATCCTGTCATAGCTCTCGAAGCTTATATCCTTTATCATCTTCTTATCCATATACGGCTCAAGTATGCTTATAAACCTTGCGCCTGCTGCGTGAGTGCGCTGAGAAATAAATCTTCTTCTTCTCGACTCATCGCCCACCGGATAATCTCCGCCTATATCCGAAACAAAGCTTACCGCATTGAGTCCCGATATATCTATCGTGATAACGCCCTCCCTGGACTTGTCGCATACATCTCCCGGAACGGCTCTCTTATACTCCTTCGCCTGAATCTTTACAGGACCTCCGGCATAATCAACGCCCGCTCCGTTTCCGTTGTCTATATTATCGGTAGTGTATTCCATATCCGCAAGATATACCCTCTCGCCGTTTTCCGTTACAAAATACGGATCGCCCCAGAATATCGTGCGCACTGTTTCCTTTGTTATGCTGTGGTCAATCCTGCCGTCCTCGCATCTGACATGCAGCTTAAGCTCCTTTTTGCCGGAAATATCCGTCTCGATGTGGTCGCGTCCCAAGATCCACGCTCCGAATTTACCCTCGACAACCGTTTCACCGTCCGCCTCGACCGAATAGAACAGACGCTTTGAAACCGGATAATATTCCGGGTCGCAGCCTACATACAGTTCAATATCCTCGCCCGACACAAAATACAGATCCGTATTGAGCTTTCCGGGTATATTATGTCCGCTCCTGAACGGCGTTTGAAGCCATGGAGCTTTTGCGGCGACAGCCTCGTCATATTCATACATAAACGACAGCTTCGTTATGCCTTTTGCGCTGTAACGGTCCACATCTGTTATAAACTGTGCGCTTGAGAGCGGGTCTGTAACCAGCTGCTCCGTATGCTCCAAAGCCGAAAGAGAACCGTTTTCTATGCCCTTAAGCCCCGGCAGATGATAGATACAGTCATAATCATGCTCTTTTTCGCCCTTTATATAGTCAAAGCAAACCACATAATCATCGGTAAGCACCGCAAGCCTTCTCTGCATAACAGGCTCTGTAAAGTCTGTACGCTTTGTATATGGGGGCGGATTTTCCGGGATTGGGACATATCTTCCCTCTATCCATGTTCTGTTTTCAAACGAGCCTTCATTGTTCATAACGCGCCAGCCGCCGTAGGGAGGATTCGACCATGGAGCGCAGTTTTCTACCGCGCTTGCCTGAAACAGCTTTCCTGTATGGAAAAGCACCTGTCTGCCCTCCTGCGGGTCCTGAAGCTTAAGGTCGACAGTGACCATGTTATGATTAATAGAATTCTGAACGAAGAACTTATACATAAAGTTTCCGTAAGAATACCAGACATTTTCAGGATTAAACAGCGCCTTTCCGAAACGGCTTACGGCATTTAAGGCGCAGCGGTCATAATGTCCGTGAGCGCCGCCGTGGGAGCCGTATTTAAGGCTTATCTCAAACTGCTCGCTGTCGTCTCTGCCCTCTGCTGCCGAACGGAGAAGCGAAATTCCCCCGTTATCGAAATAGTACGATTTTCTGTGCGCATCGCTTTCCACATCCGGAAGCTCTGCTGCTCCGTGGAATAAATCCCTGAATGTATTCTCTCCGCCGTTTCTTATAATTCTTGCATACTCCGGCTTTTTATATATCGCATAAGCAATATCATATCTTGAATCGAACGCCACCGGAGAAGCTCCCTGGAATATCTCCTCGGCGCTGTCGTTAACTCCCTGAACAACGCTCCTGTAATTCGCCATTGCCACAAGGCTGTCCCACAGATCCTCTATGCTTCTGTAATTTCTTTTGTTTTCGCCGTAAATATCCCAGCAGAGTCCGTCCGCGTGCTGGTTTCTGAAATGCACCTTGTTTGAATACTGCGCCGGAACCCACCAGTTCGCTATATTTATTCCCCATGGTCTGAGCGCGACTGTGTATTCGCTGAACAGTCCCGCCGCCATCTGGTTATAGCCTATCGTGCACTCGCACCACCAGCCGTCGGAATATACGCCTGCCCGCAGATGATCCATAGCTCCGCCCTTGCCGAAAACAAAGCGTTCTATCCTTTCTCTGTCCTGCAGATCCATAGAGCAGTAAAGCGCTCCCGCAATTTCCGCAAGCGACCAGTTCGATATACCTCCGTCAGAGAGCGCCCAGTCAAGGAAATCCACAAACAGTCTGAAGGTATAATGTATATCCTCATGCAGCTCGGGTGATATCACGTCCTCGTCATGTATAAGGTCATACGCCATAGCACAGCTCTTAAAGAACTCACCCTCATGCACCAGCTGCTGGCTGCACGCCTTGCGTCTTTTGGGATATCCGTTCTCTCTGTCGCTCAGGCGCTTAAGAAACTCAGCCGATTTCTCTGCAAATTCACGTCTTCCGGTAAGCTTCCATGCTATGGCGCTGTTATAGCATTTATGCGCGTTTACGGTCTCAAACATTCCGTTGTTGACCCAGCCTGCCTCGGGAACCTCCCATTCCTCGGCGCGCTGTATATACATATCCGCAAGCTTTCCTGCCCATTCATAATTTTTCGCCTTTTCCTTTACCTCGTCCCAGCCCTTTTCGGTATTGGTTATGTAAGGATGCGGCAGATAGCGCACGCTGTAAAATTCAAGCGTCTGACCCTGAGCGCCGTCGCCGTTGGGGATAACATTGAGCCTATGCTTTTCAAAGCCTCCCTCAACTATCCTCTCGCTCATGACCACCTTCATCGAGCATTCCTTTTCCTCGAACGGCTCTAAAATAAGCTCCTTTTCGGTAATATAAGGAGAAAGCACCTCATAGCCTGTTTTTTCGAAGCTGAATGTAACAGCCTGCTTTATATCAAGGCAGTTTACGACGCGAAGCCTGTATTCTATCGTCTCCTGCGGCTTTGCCGATTTTGACATCACATGCGCATGAGCATATATACCCTTTCCCTTGAGCGCCTTCAAATGCCTTACCGGGCGGTTTATCTCAAGGCTGCGCATAAACCTCCATTTAGCCGGCATAGAAGAGATAAGGTCGAATTGGCAAAGAGGAGCTGTGACCTTCACTATCCCGTTGCCGCATACCGTTGTGCGCCATGTATAATAGTCAACGATCTCCTCAGCGTTGACCTCTCCGAAATCCAAAAGCCCCGCACGCACAACGATCTCCTCCGTACCGTGTACCTCCGTTTCAAAGGAGAAGCCGTACCAGCCGTACAAGTCAGCGGTATAATCATTATTGGGGATAAGCCCCGTATCATACCAATTGTTCTTATCGGGAGTCTTGGGGAAAATATATGTATTTTTATCCCTGTCCCATAAGTCCATATCTATAATAAATTCCGACATTTTTCAATCCTCCGTTAATATATCATTATAGTCACTTTAATTATATAACACCCTTGTGATATCGTCAACTTTGATACTTAACGATTGTAAAAAAACGAACAAAAAAAACGCGGCATGTCATGTTTTAACATACCGCGTTACGGAGGTTTTATATATTATTTAATTTCTTACTATAAGAATATCCTGTACCTTTCCCTGATACTCATGAACATATACATTATCGTTTACCGAAATCTCATTTTTAGTCGAAACCGTTACCTCACCTGCGTCATAAAGGTAGGTGGTCACGGAGCCCAAAACATGAGGAGACTTTGACAATCTTGTATCATCGCCGTCATCGTCAACCATTATCAGCTCACTGCTTCTGTTCACAACCGGTCCGCAGCTTGCCCACAGATCCGGGAACACAGCCGTGCCGCCCTCCCAGTAGGTATTGGGAGTATCCGTTCCTCCTGCAATGCTGAGCTCATTTGTCTGCGCCCTGTAGAGCAGCTGTACAACATTGATCTCTCCCTTTGCATTTGTTCCGTACTGGATAACATCTCCTGCCTTGAGGTTTCTCACCTGGATATTTCCTCTGTTATCGTTCATATTCTCATTCGCAAGCGCCAAAGACACCTTCGAGCCCTGCTGATAGCCCTCGACTATTATTGCCTGGTCTCCGTCGTCATTAACGCCGTTCAAAATTTCCGTAACGATAAGCGGTCTCTTATTGCGCATATTCTCCGGCTCTATCAGATTTTCCTTGAGCACTATAGCCGAAGCATACATAAACTCGTCAATATCGTAAACTGAGATATTGTAAATATAGCTGTTAGTCAGATATGAAGCATTTTTAACCGCATATCCGTCCCTTTCGCCGTCATACGGCACAAGGAATATCGGAGTAGTCGAATCTATAAGGTATTTCGAGTTAAAGCACAGATTATTCTTTCTGTATTTCCCGGTACCGGAATAATTGAGCGTGAACTTATCCGGCTCTTCCTCGTCAACTCCTATATAATTGCTGTCCGCCGTCTGCATTCTTGTTATGACATTTTCCGAATTTATCTCATATGTTATAAGCTGCTCACAGCCGTTTATTGCACCAAGAAGGTTGTATACCTCCTTCGCGGTCCTCTTGCTGTCATTATAGCTTATGGTATCTCTTACCTTGAAGGTCGTGATATTACCCTCCGCGGTAAGTATCTTCGCTTCAAAATCGCTGCTTCCGTCAGCATTTGAGTAATAGCTTATAAGATATCCGTATTTCGAGGTCTGAGCCTTAAGCGCTTCACAGCGAACCACCTTGCCGAGCTTGTCAAAATAGAAGGTACCGCTTCGTCCGTTTTTGAGCTGAGCGCCCGCATATGCCGGAGAGATGCTGTACTCTGTTCCGCCTATTACAACGCTTCCGCTGCTGTAGGAGGTTATCTCTCCCGAAACAGAGCCTGTAAGTATATCTATAGATATTATCCTTCCGTCCTCGCTTATTGCAGCGGCAAGCACCTGTCCCGCGGCTATATCGGAGACCGAAGCAGCCGCACCGTCTTTATATATATTGAATACGTCATAATGATTCTCATCAACGTCCAATGTCTGCTGAGATTCATAATCATTCACCGTCAAAGCATCGGAGGAAAAGCTTCCTACCAAATAATATGAGTAGTCCTTTATAACAACTACATCATATGCGTTGGAGTTGTCGTTATCTATCAAGGTTATCTCACTTGTGAGCGACTGAACCGCCTCGATAGTCATGCTGTCGGAACGGCGGCCGTTATAAATTATCTCCGCATCGCCCGATATCTGAGCCGTCTTTCTTGAGCCGGAGCTTGCCTCATAGGTTATGCTTGTATTCGAAGCTGAGGTCACGTCACAGCCGTAAATAACCTCCATTTTTGTTTTTGAATTATCGACCTCAATCCATTTTAAAATATACTCGCCGGACTGCTTGTCGTTTTTGTAATAAAACTTCACATATCTTCCTATCATAGACTGTGCCGTAGTCGTTCCGGCGTTATATACAGTATCGCCTATCATGACATTTTTGCCTGACAGCGCGTCATAGCCGTAAATCCCCGTTTCATTTGTAGCCGTAACGATGCCTCTTCCCTCGTATACGTTAAGCATCGACTCCATTATGGTTTCATCTCCCAAACGAACGCCGCTGTTATCATATTCAACAACATTCATATTTATGAGATTATTAAGCATAACGGCCGCCGCTTCCAAAGTTATGGGGTCGTTTTCCGAAGAATAGGTCACGCCGTTCAAAAGTCCGCTTGCCTTTGCGTATTCATGTGCGGTGCTGTTTGAGGCGCTTATGACCCTGTCATAATCCGAAGCGCCAAAAATTATCTTCTCCGCCTGTAAATAGGTTATATTTGAATCGGGGTCAATGCCCTGATTTCTTACAAAGCTTTCCGCATTGCCCACGTCCGAGCCTACAGCGGCATAAGCATACTTTGCAAAATCCGACGCCTTGACAGCAGCGCCCGCCTCATAATTATCCGGATATCCCGGCACGATGCCGAGGGCAGCCATAAGGCTGACCTCCAGCTCGTGATTTATTCCCAGCGCCGCCTGCGCGCCTGTTACAGGTATAAGCATACTTACAAGCACAGCCAGCGTCAGTATTATACTCAACATTCTTTTCTTCATTATCAATTCTCTCCTCCTGCAACACGGTACAGCATTACCGTCGCCTGCGCACGGGTAGCGTTTGACATAGGCGAGAAGCTTCCGTCTTCAAAGCCGTTTATAATTCCCGCCTTAGACATAGCCTTTACCGCGTCTAAAGCATAATCCGAAATTGCCGCCTCATCGGTAAATATAAGCTCCGCACCGTTGGATAGGCTTATATTTGCCGCCTTCGCCGCACGGTCTATCATAACAGCCATATCCTGACGCGTAATATTTGCATCCGGAGCAAACTCAGTCTCAGAAACGCCTGTTACTATGCCGTTCTTGACTGCCGCTGCTACCGAGCTGTAATACCATGCGTCCTCCGGAACATCGGCAAACGAGCACTCTGCATCCGCAGTGTCTATTCTTCCGGCATACTCAAGCATACCGATAAGCATCTTTACAAATTCCGCTCTTGTGATACTGTCGTTCGGGAAGAATTTTCCTTCCTCTCTGCCGTTTACTATATCTACCGCACTCATAGCAACTATAGCCTTCTGCGCCCAAGTCACATCGGCAATATCCGAGAAGCCGCCGATATTTTCCATGCCCTGAGTAAAGTATGACACGTCCGGCTGAGGTATGAGCGAATCATTGGTTACTGTAACCGTTTCTTCGTCTGTTCCCGTACCGCCTGTGCCGAAATTGCCCATAGCGTTATTGCCTGTTCCTGTTGATGAGCCGCTCAATGACGAGCCTGTGCCGCCGGAGCCTCCCGGTACTCCGCCGCCGCCGCCTCCGGAACCGCCGGAGCCTGTGTTTGCGGATGTATTTGAAAGAGTCACGCGCTTCTGAGCGCTCATTCCGTTATATTCGGCTTGTATTGTAATAGTCTGTACAGTTGCTCCCCTTGAAACAGTGAGCACTCCGTTTTCTATAGAAACTCCGCTTCCCGTATTTGTCACGCTCCATTGAGCAGAAGAAGCGTCGATCTTTTGACCAAGCTGGTTAAGCAGCGAATATGTCACTGTTGACGAACCGCTCTTTGGTATAGTAACTCTGCTTGAGCCGCTTATAGAAAGTGAGGTCGCATCCTCAAGAGTTTTTACCGTCTTTGATGCCGAAAGACCGTTATATTCGGCGCTTATTATTATTTCTTGATTTCCCTTTGCCGAAGCTGAGACATTGAGTATTCCGGTCTGTTCATCGAATGAAACTCCGTCCGGACACTGCGCGCTCATACGAATATCAAGCGTATCATTTTCAGCTCCGTTTTCATCATAAACAACTACCTTATACTGGTTCTCACTCGGAATAGTGACTGTATCCGCACCGCTTATCGCAATACTGTTGGGAGCCGCGGTACTTGCAGTGAAGCTTGCATCTGCAAACCATGCCTTGCCCTGTCCGTCTATGCAAAGGCTCATCACCGCATATGAAGCGTTGAGCGGAGCGGTTGAAGTTCCCGTAAGAGTGCTCCATTCGCTTCCGGTATCTGTTACATATTCCGACTTGTCTTGTGAGAGAGTTCTTCCCTGCTCATCATAGTAGGTTATCATAACATACGCGCCCTTGTTCGCGTTAAAGGTCTGTACCTGTGTGCTGTAGCTGTAGGTCTGACCTGAAGTTATGCCGGTTATTGTATCGCTGTCCCACTTCTCGCCGTAGGTTCTCGAAACGTCCATATCCTCCTCGCCGTATCCGGCTATCAAAAGCGACGGCGAACCGTTATATGTGGTATTTATATCCATACCGGCCTGCTTTGTGATCTCGAGATCATCAAACCATACCGTTCCGTTCTGGTTATTTGCTCCTCCGCGGTAGCGCAGATCGATCCTGAGCCTTGCCGCAAGAGCATTGGCGTAGATAGAGCCGGAAAGCTTTACCCAGTCCGAGGTATTATTTCCGTAGCTGTCGCCCTGCGGATAGAATACAAGAAGGTTCTTATTTTCCTCTATTGTAGAGCCGTTTGAATCATAGAATATCAATGAAGCGAACACATTGGAATCCTGTGAAACATGATCCGTCTTTACCCATACCGATACATTGTAAAGATTTCCTCCGGAAATAGCTACATTCTGAGATATCTGCATTGAGCCTTGAGCCCTGTCGGCGTTAAATATCCTTGCCGAGCCGCCGCTGTTTCCCGTATGGTCAACCTCGTTATCCCATGTAAATACCGGAGAGGTATCTGATACAGTATAGGTAGTGGAATTTGTTTTCCAGCCGGATATTCCCGAATCGAACGAGCCGTTCGCGGTCGAAACCTCTCTGCCGCTGTTGGTCCAGTTATTTGGGAGAAGAGTTTCCGTATCATAATCCGAGAAATCTCCGTTTACAAGCTCTACTGAGCCGCCCTGCTCCGACTGCTTGACTATTGTAACAATCTTTTCGGCATATGCTTCGCCGTTTTCCTGTGCCTGTGCTCTTATGGTTATCGTTCCCGCCTCAGCGTTGTCCGACACTATAAGCGCACCGTTGCTCATTATTTCTATTCCTTCATAATCCTTATCGAGCGACCATACAACATTTCCGCTGTAGTCATTATTGTACTGGTCTGTTATTCTTGCCGTATACTGATATCTGTTTGCCGTTGCGCCCGAAGCCGGAACAACCGCCATATCATTTCCGCCGGTTATGGTAACATATGTAGCGACTGATGCAGTCGTTTCGGTAAATATCACATTATCATACCATATGCTTCCCGAACCCGTGCCGTTTGCAAGCTTTACATATGCGTAAGCCGCATTTTCCGGAGCCGTTATGTTTCCGGACTTTTCCGCCCATGTATTTGTATAAGCCGATTCAATATTTTCATTGGAAAGCTCATTTCCCTGAGCATCGCAGAAAGATATCGTAACCGCACCGGAAGCCGACGCCTCCGACATTGACGAGAGCTTATATGTATAATTTCTGCCCGGAATGACCGCTATTCTATCCGACGTCCAGCTCATTGCGCCCGTCACCTTAAGCACATTGTTTCCGTCAACGGCGGTTTTTGAGGTGTCTATTCCCTGCGGAGCCATTCTGAAGTTGTGGTAATAAATACTTCCCTCAGAGCCTGTAAGTCCCCAGTTTATTCTTAAACGGTCAATATTCTGCGGGATAGTTATCTGCTTTCTCAAGGTATCATATCCGTTTGTGGTATATGCTGTCGAAGCCGAGCCGTCCTTGATATACCAGTTATCGGAGAACTGGTTTGACCTTCCCGTTGTTCCCTGGAAGCCCTCATAACCAACATACGGTCCGACAAGTGACGATGGATTAAGCTGATAGAATTCCTCAAGATGGTAATCCTGTGATATCCAGTATGTCACTCCGGTCGTAACACGAAGATCCGGTCCGCCGTCGGTACTGTTGTTGGCGGCGTTGCTGGTATATATCTTTCCTTCGTAATCCTTGTCTATTCCATGCGCTCCTGTGAGCTTTACTGTTTTCTTGCCGTATAAGCCGGTCGGGTCTTCTGCGCTGTGAGAGCCGCTGAGGTATCCGTCGATATCGTTTGATTTCTGGATATTTGCAAGCATCGTTTCCGAAGCCTGATCCATCTGATAGCGAACAACGCCGTTATGCGCATCGTCTATAGCCGGATCATATGACGTCCAGTTCTTCGGATACATCGCATCGTCGGTGTTCTCAAAAGAGCCGTTCATAAGCTGTGATGTAAGAGCCGCGATCGTTATATCCTTCTCCGCATAAACGATACTGTTCTCGCTTGAAGCCGCCCTTACGGTAACTACTCCCGCCTTTGCGTCCTTGGTTACCGAAAGCATGCCGTCGCCGCTTATGCTTACTCCGTCCGCCGATGCGGATACATTTCCGTTTTCGTCTGTAAATTTACTTATTGACCATATTATATTTTCATCGCTCGTATCGTCAAACGGATTATAATGCACTGCTTTGAGCTGCGTTGTGTTCGCGCCGTCATGCGCCGGTATCGGAAGGGTATCAACCTCCGATGAAATTACGACTGTTTCCTCGCCGTAATCCACCACGATTGCCGGATACAGCTCACCTAAATTTCCCTCAAGCTCCGGGAATTTAGTTATAAGCGTACTGTAATTTGCATATGTAGTGTCTATATCCTTTGAGAATACCGTATTTGCTGTCGTTCCGTTATAATTTGCCATAAGCAGGAAGCTTATCTCATTCTTATCCGGATTCTCGCTTATCCATTTTGTGATATAATCCTTTATGTCAAGAGTTGTCTGCCAGTCTGAGAGGCTTTCGTTATCGCCGCGCTCGCCGTCATATATTCTCTTTCCTTTTGTCATTCGGTTAAGAGTAAACGCGCCCTCTTCATCATTTGAAACGATGACCGTATCGGAATTTATCGCTTCATTTATAATTTCTTCCTTGTTTGCGAATGAATTCAGAGTTGAATTACTTTCGTCCCAATCGTTGGAAAGCTCCTTTAAAACAAGATTTCCATCATTTGAAACAGAGGTCGTAAAGCGTATACTTATTGAATTTATAGGATAATCCTCTTCTATAGCTTCTCTGAGAGTGCTTATATCAAACTTAAGTCCGCCTGAGAAGCCTCTGTCCGAATTTTCAAGGTTTCTTATTTCTATATCCGGACCGCTAACATTTTTAGTATCCGTATTATTCATGCGGAAAAGCACATCGGCTGTCGGATACAGCTTCGACGGATACTGCGAAACTACAAGCTCTACATCTATTGAAGCCGAAGCGTTTGCATTCACTGCGGATTTTGCCGTAACGGTAAATACTGAGCTTGCCGCGTCCTCTCCTATTGTGAGCTTTCCGTTATCAATGGAAATTCCGTCAATCATATCTCCCGAGACTGACCAGTCTATAACCGCGTCCTCCATCTCCATACCGAACTGGTCCAATACCTGAGCCGTATAGTCCACCTCGTACGGAAGCTGTGACGTAAGCAATGAAAGCGACCTTTCGCCCGAAATATTTACCTGTGTCGGAACAGAGGTCTCGCGCTTTTCAACCGTAATGGTCTTTGTTGCTTCAAGCTTTATTCCCGCCTCGTCCTCATATTCAGCCTTTAAAGTTATTGTATGCTCTCCTATCGGAAGCTCCTGCTTTGCGGTCATAATGCTGCTTGCTCCGCTCGGAGATTTCATTGAAATATAATCAGAACCGCTTACCGACCATGAAATATAGTCGCTGTTAAGCGTCATTTCCGTTCCTATATCGCTTATAAGAACAGCCTTGTAAGCGTCTGCGCTTGTCTCATAATCCGAAGCGGTATCGCCTCTGATTATCCACTTGTCCTCACCGTCAATTCTCAGCTCTGTCGGTGTAAGTACCTTTTCATTAACGACCGCGTAATCTATCGTAGCACGGCATTTTGTAGCGGCTGTATATACGAACAGAGCCACCTTGCCGAGCTTTTCATCTGTTTTAAGAGGAACAGAACCTAATCCAAGCTTCGCATTTCCTCCCGGGAATACTGCATAATCCGCGCTGTCCACGCTTATTCCCGTTCCTGTAACGGTATAAAGCGCACCAAGCCACTGATGTCCCACCGAAGCTCCTGCCGAAGGTTCGGTAAGTCCCTCTATTACCGCAAGCTGATTAGCGCTGCTTCTTATAGCAGAGCTGTTATTGCTTACATAATTATCGTCTATAACAGAGCCGTCCGCCGGAAGATAACCTATCCTTACCTGCGGCATCACTGTTCCGTCATCGCTTCCTACCAAGCCGAGACGAAGGTCTATGCTGTCTATATTTTCATATTCATATGTACCGATATACCATACGCCCGTTCCGTTTGAATATGCAACGTCACGTTTTGAGCCGTTCGCATCAGCGGTGATAGACTGTGTGCTTGCAGTACCCGCCTTCGGCTGATCCTTTATAACTATTGCGTTTTCAGGATAGCCTGACGGCTGTGAGGTCGGCTGTGAAGTCGGCTGATCCGTAGGCTGACCCGGCGCCGGAGTAGGCGTTGAAGTCGGTTCAGGCAGCGGTTCTCCGTCATAATATACCTCTATTTCACCGCATTTTGTGCTTGAGCCGTTTCCGTCAAACACAAGATAACGGCTGTTTCCGAAATCGCCTGTAAGCGTTACCGAGGTATATCTTCCGTCGGAATTTTTCTCCCCATATTCAATCGCTATTGCCGGCATAAGATTATTTGTCTTGCTTTCATTCACTCTCGCCCAGTTCTGTATAAGCTTTATCGAGTTTTCAGTAACAACGCCGTTACCGCTTTCTCCCTCATTTCCCGCAAGACCTATAATTGCGGAAGCCGCTACATCCTTAAGCACGATTCTCGATACCGGGATGCTTGTTCCGAAATCTATTACTGACGCACAGTTCGAGGTCTGTCCGCTTGTATATACCGTTGTTTCATCTCCGTCAATGAGCGTTCTGTTGCTCTGGTCAGCCCTTGACGCTTCAACAATATTCACTTCTCCTCCATCAGCATGCGTATGCTTATCCTTGCTTGCTATGCTGTAGGAATATATCGCTTTATCCGACATGTCGAGCTTATTAAACACGAGCGGACGCTGTGTCGGCTCTGCCGTAGGCGTTGCCGTTGGCTCCGCTGTCGGTGTTTCTGTCGGTTCTGCTGTCGGCGTTGCTGTTGGCTCTGCCGTTGGTGTTGCCGTCGGTTCTGCTGTCGGCGTTGCTGTTGGCTCTGCCGTTGGTGTTGCCGTCGGTTCTGTTTGCAGCGTTGTTGTCACAGTCGGAGTACCCGCCATTATATGCGTAGTATCATCCGCCGAGGTTGCATTGACCACAACTACATCGATATAGTCCGCCTCATTTTCCGCCTCCGTTACATCGAATGAAAAACTGATGAGCTTATCGCTTTCCGAGTTATCGGAATCCGCCGGTTCGACCGCATCGAATACGCCCTCATTTCCCGACCAGTCATGCCCTGTAGCCTTTGATACCGCATAAGTAGTATCAACTGCCGCCGCGGTATTCGGAGTATGATTGTAATCGGTCATTGGTATATCCGCCGTCCAGTCGGCATACTCGCTGTTCAATATATATGCTTCAAATATTTTATTTGTATTCTGTACCGAAAATTCAACATCGACCCTTTCTGTCTGCTCAGAATTAAGCTCAATTCTCATAAGCGCATATTCCCTCGCCGAGGTCTTCATCTCCGCCGAAGCTCTTGTTGAATATTCCGCCTGCTCAGGATCTGCATTATAGACCGACATATAAGTTCCGGTCAAAAGGTCAACCAGATATCCCGAGCCGTAATAGGTTTCTCCCGTTTCGGTAGCCGCGTGCGTCTTTCCGGTATGACAGCGCATCTGCCTGAAGGCCGTAACAGCCGCATCCGTATCCGCACCCATAGCAATAGGTGCGGAAGGAAGCATCGCGGTACACATAGCCGTAACAGCCGCAAGCGCAACTCCCCTCTTGAATCGTTTCATTTTATATACTCCCTCCGTTAATCTATCTTTTCAAATGAAATATTTTTTACATTAATAAGGTAGGTATTGGGTATTTCCTTATCAGTAAGAATGAGAGTGTTTCTTCCGGCCTTAAGCTCCACCTCTCCTAAATCCTCATACACATAATATGCCCATCCGCCCGTCTGTGCAAATTCATGGTCAAATTTATTTCCGTTAAGATCAAACGTTACCGTTCCTCCTCCGGAATTAACATTCGCCGAATAATAAATCGTCATTTTATACTTGCCCGCAAGACTGGCGTTAAAATTAAATGTTATCTTCTGCTCCTGCCTGAAGTTTTCAATATATGAATCCTCGCCGGTGCCGAATATATTGAGCATTCCTCCCTCAACCGTTGCCGACTCCGCAAGTATCCTTACCGTTCTTGAAACCTCTCCGGTATTATAAGTACAGTAAAGCTGAGGCGCCTTATCTCCGGCAACATAGCATTTTGGCTTATTCTCTTCCGTCAGTCCGTATCCGTCATAGTTAACGGTCGTAACGAAAAATTCCACCATATTATTCTCATCCATATGCTCCTTAAGCTCATCAAGGCTTAGCTCAAAATAATACTGTCCGTTTTCCAGCTTTGCCTGAGCAAACGGCTGCGTCTTTTCCTCCGGCTCAACAGCATTTTCGCTGTCGCCCCATGTCGGAAGAATAGCGCTTATATTGTCGACCACGGAATTATATCCCGCCTTATCATCGGAAGCGACCGCGGAGCCGTCAACGACCTTCATATAAGAGGAATTATTCCAGTCCGTATCGCTTATCTGTCTCTCATACCAGAACAATCCCAAATCGAGGTCTCCCCAGGATTCATGATTCATTACAAGGCTTACCGACTGCAATTCGTCCTCTCTGTCCAAAATATCGGTCAGATCATATCTCATAAGGAAAGCGAAACCCTGCTGTCCCTGCACTTCCTCTGACATTTTAAGACCCGAAGCAGCGTCATCCTGCGTCATATACTGAGAATTCTTTCCATACAGACTGTAACTCATACTGTTGGCGTTATTTGTCTTTCTCACATGCACCGCCGCGCTATAGTGCGTATAGCTGTCTGCCGCGCCGCCCGACAGCTCCGACACCGCCTCGGGTATCTGCCTGCTGTCCGGATTTACCGCACGGTCTATAATACTTAAAATCTCCGCTCTCGTAACATTTTCAGACGGTCTTATCGTGCCGTCGTCATAGCCGGTTATTATACCCGCCATATACGCCTTTACTATATAATCCTCAAATCCCTCTCCCGCATCGGAAAGGTCAGGTATAAGCTCCTTGTATTTATCAAGGTCACTCGGGAAAAACTCGCTCTTGAGCGAATTTATTATAGCCTTTGCGACCTGAGCGCGCGTCATGGGCACATCGTAATCACTGTAATCTCCCGCCTCAAAAATACCGTCGTCAAGCATCTTTCTTATATAAGGCGTCGCCCAGTATCCTTCTGTAAGCTGGTAAAAGCTGCCCCGCCATGCGCTGAATATCTTTGCGAACTCTGAAGCTGTGACCGGACGGTCCGGATAAAAATTACCGTCATCATAGCCGTCAAGATAATTATTATCAGTACATTCTACTATTATCTCCTCTGCCCAGTGTCCGCGGCAGTCGGGGAATTTGGAAGCATTGAATCCCAGCCCTCCGGCCGCTCCCGCTTCTCCGGAAACTATCCCCGAATTTATGCCCGTTTCATCATCAGTGTCCTCCGGATTGTCCACTCCGGTATAATCCTCTATCACCGGAGGATCCGTTTCACTCGGCTCCTCCGTAACCTCCGGATATGGAGTTTCTTCTATATAATCACCGCTCTCCTCCGCCATCTCAGTAACGGAATCAGCCAGCGCCGCCGGAGAACACAGGCTGTATGAAGCTCCGGCAAACATCGCCGCACACAGCAGCATAGATATTATTTTTTTCATGCCTTCTCCTCCGTTTCGCGCAAATCCAAAATTATCGTTGTCAGCGGCTTCATCGTGATCTTACTGTTCACGTCCATCATGGTATCGCTTACAATATCGTGCGCCTTTGCCACGTCCGCGCTGAATTCTATATTTACCGATTTATTCTCGTCAGAGCAGTTCATTATAATCACATACGGTCCGTATTTTGCGACATTGACGCGCCTTAAGCCCAAAGGAGTGGTCATATAGCCGTTGCCGTGTCCGCTCCATTGGTCGTTCATTTCATGCCAGCGTATTACCTGCGAATATACCGCCACCTCACGGTGGTTATCCGCATAATATGTTCCGCTCGGCATAGTGCTTCTCCAGTCAAGCGTTCCGCGCACAAATTCGCCGTTATGCTGGAATGAGAACGACTGCGCGACTTCATCTGAGAAAACATACTCTTTCTGTTTTCCGTCTTCGTCTACGTTCCAAGGCTCGTTCGGAAGATAAATACCTGAGCCGAGGTCGAATTTCGTTATATAAACTCCGTTATCCAAAAGCTTATAATATATTTCATAAGCCGCCTGTGCTCTCGACATGATATCGGTATATTTTATTTCATAATCATTTCCGAATGCGTTATTGAGCCATCTCTTGAAGGTCTCCTCATCTATTTTCTCATTCGGTGCGAAGTTTGTTTCGTTAACTCCTTCTATAATACCCTTCCATGAAAGAGTAACTATAGCCGCCTCCTGCGGAATATCCTTTATATCCGCATAGGTCTTATATCCCTGCGAAGCCTTCTTTATATCATCGCCCATAATATCAAAATTGAGTATCATATAATAAAGAAGTCTTCTGTCCGATACGAGCGAGCTTAAATACAACTCTCCGTTTTCTATAAACAGCTCCATCGAACGAACCGAATCCTTTGAGCCGAAGCCTGCCGCAATGAAGTTGTTCCATGCCGCATACTCAACGATACCCGGTCCCTTATAGTTACGCGTATTGATATTGTAATCGCGTCTTAAAGCATTAAAGCCCTTGCTGTTCACTATAGTATCCGCAAAATAGTTCATCGCATGAGACGCGTTTATAGCCTTCTTTATAAGCTCCTCATCCCCGGTCATATACGCCAGATCCGCAACCATCGCCGCTCCGTGCGGTCCGTAGTTACCGTCATAAGCGCCGTCTAAATGTCCTACAGTTTCCATTGACAGACCCTTAGGCGATATCAGGATAGAGCCTCTCGGCGAAGCCACAACTCCGGTAGCCTCATACATTCTCTGCTTCAAAGCCTCATCGCTCATACAGCTCTCGGGGCTAAGTCTCTTAAGAGCCATCTGGTAAGCCACTCCGGATACCACGTTAAACAGCTCCTGATTTACCGCCGGTTTTCTTTCAATAACATTGAACATATAATCCGACGCTTTAACATACATGTTTATATATGCTTTTTTTCTTGTGACCATCGGCGTATTCGGATTCAGATCGTCATCTATATATTCATCAAGGTATCCGCCCGCCTCGATAGCGTCCGCAAGCTCTGTATACACCTCGCCGACAGCTCTTGCTCCGGCATTGATACCTCCGTTTGCTTCCATTCTGTCCGGTCCGCCGATCCATGTCTTATAGGTCTCATTGTTCCAGCCGCCGTTAGAGCCTTGTGAGCGTACCTGATAATCGAGCCATGCAACGCACCGGTCAACTATTTCCGGATCCTGATAATGGTTTGACCATTCGCGGTTATACGACATAGCCATCGCTCTTATGCCCTTTTGATTCTCGCTGTTAGAGCCTATACATTTTACATAGTGGACGTTTTTCCAGTTTTCCCAAGAGCCGTGGCTGTATGAGTTCGTGCCCTCAAGCACCGCTCCCGTAGCTCCTTCGGGTGAACGTCCTGCGGCGACCGCCGCATCCCATTCGGGACCGTAGTTCTGGCTCTTTAATATCTCCTCTATACCGGCGTTCATTTCATTTATAATATAGTCGTAAGGCGAAAGACCGTTAGGCGAGACCTTTATCGCTCCCAAGTCATAGCGCTTTGTCGTTCCGTCCTTATCGTCCGCCATCTTTTTATACCGCGTATCGGTATGTGTTACAAGCTTATAGAGCTGACGCGAATATTCATAAGCCTCATTCATACCGTTCGCCGAATAAGCATTGGCGTCACCGCCGTGGTATATCTGAAAACGTACCTCGGTCCTGCCGTAGGTCATAGCCATAGGCAGACGGTAGGTCGCGTAGAAATACGAATCCCTCTGCGCCGGCTCGCTGTACATATTATCCCATACCGGCCAGCTCGTACCGTATTTCGCCTGCAAGGTACCGTATTCATCGTTTATCATAAGGTTTTGTATCTCCTTATTTTCAAACTCGCTTCCCCACAGCTTTACGGTTATGTAATTCATCTTCACCGGATCTACCTTCATTGTGACCCATATCTTATCATCGCCCGGATACAGCTGCCGGTATGTATCGCCCAGACCGCCGTAGCCCGCAACGCTCTGTCCGGTATCCGCGTCATGCGCCGCCTCAGACTCCTCGTTTCCCAATATAACATAATCGAGAACATCGTCCGACGCTGATTCCTCCGCATTAAGATTTATATATATACTGTCGTCATCCACCTTATGTACACTCATACCATGATAATTTTCAAGGTCGGGCGTAGACACGAAATCCGAAACAAGCGGCTTTATCGCCAAATCATCGATAAGGAAAGTTCCGGTCGAGGCTCTTAGGCCTATATTTATTCGTATATATGACGAGCCGTCCGGAACAGTTACAGAGTAATTGCTCTGCTGCCAGTCCTTATCTGCGTCTGAATCGAGATAGGTTTTTGAGATATTAACGGTCTGAGTAGAAAGGTCGTCCGAATAAACTATGATATTTACCGACATACCCCAGGAGTTTGAAGCTCTCCTATAAGGACCGATTATCTTGTACCACCAGCTTACATCATATACTCCCGGCTTTACTCTGAAATATGAGCCGTTATAGTTATTGTTTATTATCTGCTGGTTGTTTTCGGCTGTTACGTTCAATGTATCCGCCTTGAACATATAAGAGTTGCTGCCGGAATGAGAGTCAGTGCTTGTAACTCCTATTTCCGCGACCGCGTTCGCCGATATACTCGTTTTCCACCAGTTTATATCATCGCCTTCCCAGCCGCATTCATAGCTGTCGCGTATATTTTCATCCTGTATCTGAACCTGTGTGACCGGATTTGAAAGCGCTTCGCTTTTACTTATCTTGTCTATCGTTACATCATCAAAATTTACCTGTCCGGTCGCCGATTTTATACCCAGAGTAATCTTGCACTTTGCGGCGTTGTCCGTAGGAATGATATAAAAATCATTTCCCTGCCACAGTGCGTCATATTCTCCCGCCTCATATTCCTTGGAGGCTATGTAATATTCATATTTTGCTCCCGGTATCTCCGCTCCGCTGTTATCCAAAAGCGTATATGTAAAGACCGCTCCTCCGGTGCTTCCGTCAAGCCTTGTATAATCCTCGCTCAAAAGATAATATATTCCGACCTTATACGCATCGCTTCCGGTCACATCAAATATCTTTGCAATCGAAGCATATTCGCTCTGCTGCACTGTTGAGGTCACAGCTTCAAATTTATATGACCTTTCTCCCGAGTGCTTTTGATAGCTGTCATAGCCGGATGAAACTCTTCCGTCCGTGGAATTTATTATCCAATCCTCCTCGCCTTCTTCAAATCCATAAAACGCGGCGCTCTCCGATTCTCCCTCAGCTGCCGACGCCGTCAGGACCGGCGCTGCCGACAGCGACATCGCCGCCGCCAATACGGCGCTTATAAATTTCTTTAACACTCAACCGCCTCCTCTGTCGGGTTTATCTGTTTTACTATAATAATTTTAGCATATACATTTGCATATTTCAACTTTGCTTTTTAACAATATGCTTTTAAATATCATAAATTGCACAAAACAAAGCCATTTTCTATAACATTTTATCATAAATCGAACAAATATAATACTCATAATCATGACATCTCAAATTTAACCATGTCATATTTTTACAACAAAAGGACGCTGTATCCCGGCAGCGATTTCGGATTTAAATATATTCATATTTAAATCGTCTCCATGCACGGACAGCGCCCTTTTAATAATAAGTAAAAGCCTGTTTATAATTTTTCCTTATTTGTCTTTCTGTACTCTCGCGGTGTTATTCCGAAATGCCTTTTAAACACTCTCGTAAAATACGAGCTGCCGGAATAGCCCACCTCCTCGCCTATCGCCTGTATATCCTTATCGGTATAAATAAGATAATCCGACGCCTTTATCATCCTTGCCTGCAAAAGCTTTTCCGAATACGACATGCCGTAATTATCTTCTATAAACCTCTGACACTGGCGCTTGCTCAGGCCGAGAATATTGCTCAAGCCCTCAAGAGTCAGCTCGCGGATATTAAAAATAAACTCCATATCCGTTATAAGACAGCATTTATCCTCCTTTTCCGCCTTGGGAAGCGGTATATACGGCATTGAAACGCCGTATTTTCTAAGCAGCATGATTATTATCTGCTTAAGGTTATTTTCAATGCTTTCCATATAAAAGCCATTGTGTTCTATAAGCTCGCGCTCCGCGCTTCTAAAGCATATTTCACAATCCGTAAGTCCCTCACACAAAAAAAAGCTTTTTGATGACAATATCTTTGACAGCTCTCCCTCACAGCCGTCTTCCTCTATACGCAGTGTCATTTCATATTCATAAACCGAATCATTTTTGCCGCCGCTCTTGCGGTATATCAAGCCCGGTCCTGTGACGTAAAGCGTGCCTCGTTTAAGAGCGTATTTTTCATCTCCCACGTCAATCATTCCGTCACCTTTCAAAACATAATGGAGCTCATAGTGATTTTTTGCATGAGTTCTGCTGTAAATATTTTTGCCCGACCCAACCTTATTAAAGCTCAGAACCTTTATTCGCGTGTGCCCTATATAAAAAGTAAGCACACTGTCTTCCAAATAATACTCAGCTTTACCTTGAGCCATCTTGTATACCTCCGCCAAAATCTGCATGATATTATTTTAACACAAAGCAGACAAACTTACTACCTTATTTAATGACAGATATTTTATATTCCTGTCGTATTTTTGCTATTTCATAAGCATAGCCGCGCCTATAATGCCTGCTTCGTTAAACAGCTTTGCGGTCACAATCCTGCTCTTTGGCATAAATTTATTAAAGCCGTTTGCGCTTACATATTCTCTTACGGGATTTAAAAGATAATCTCCCTCTCTGCTTATTCCGCCGCCTATGGCTATGATTTCAGGCTGCATAAAATTCTCGCAGCTTACTATCCCGTCGGCAATATATCTTACATATCTGTCCACTACCTCTTGAGCCGCATTGTCGCCGAGCTTTGCTGCTTCAAACGCGGTTCTTCCCGAGACCTTGCCCTCCTTCAGGACAACAGAGTGCATAAGGCTTTGCGGATTTTTTTCCATAGCCTGCTTTGTCTGGCGGATAAGCGCCGTTACCGAAGCATATGCCTCCCAGCAGCCCTCCTTGCCGCAGGTGCACTTCTCTCCGCCCGAAACAAGCGTTATATGTCCCGCTTCTATAGCCGCGCCGTTAAAGCCGCGGTATACCTTCCCGTCAAGTATCAGTCCGCCGCCCACGCCCGTACCGAGCGTGATAAAGAGAAAGCTTTTGACGCCGTTTCCGTTTACGACATACTCTCCCAAAGCAGCGCAGTTCGCATCGTTATCCACCTTTATCGGAAAATCGAGATGCTTTTTAAACTCCTGTGCAAGAGGATAATGCTCCATTTTTATATTGTTTGAATATACGACCTCGCCGGTCTCATAATCTATCGTTCCCGGACAGCCTATGCCTATTCCCTTAATCTGAGACATTTCCATGCCGTATTCACTGACGATTTTTTTAGACAGCTCCGCCATATCTTTCACGATCTCACCGGTCTGTCTTTCGCTCATAGTGGGCGTGCTGCCCTGATGAAGGATCTCTCCTTCATCAGAAACCAAGCCCGCGGCAATATTTGTACCGCCCAAATCTATTCCTATATACATTCCTGACCTCCTTTATTCCTTTGAAGCTATGCTTACCTTTCTGTCCGTTTCATCCCATGACACATCGCAGCCGAGCTGCTCAGCTATAAATCTTATCGGTACCATGACTCTTCCCTGTACGATGACCGCCGGCTGTTCAAGCTTTACTTCACTTCCGTTTACCAAGGCGGTATCAGAATCCTTGACAAGCTCTATTCTTGTGCCGTCCTTTTCGATAACTGCCGTTTCCGTTTCGCTTACCCAGCTCACCTCCGCGCCCAAGCGCTCACTCACAGCTCTTATAGGCAGAAGAGTGCGGTCGTTTGAGATATACGGCGCAACGTCCGTCTTTACAGGTCTGCCGTCTATTTCAATGCTTATTCCGCCGTTTACATTGACCTTTACCGTCTTTGTAACGGGAGTCTCATGATAACCGTCCCTAACTTCTGTACTCAGTATAAAGCTTCCGCCGTATTGGGGAGTAAATGTAACGATACCTCCCTCGACATCCGCGCCGTCCGGGATATCGTATCCACATGTAAGCTCGTCGCCGTCAGCGTCCTTCGCCGAAAAATCGATAGTTACCGTATCGCCTATGTCAATGCTTTTTCCGACAAGATTTCCTTCTATCGTGAGATTTTTGAAATGCGCCGTATTCACCTCGCCGCTCTGGCAGGTCATAGCCGCTCCGATATACATCGGCGCGTCCGCCGCAATAATATTTCTCGGCTTTGAGGTCTGCTCATATGTCGCGCCTCCGTCAACGCTGTACCAATACTCGATCATATCGCCCCTGCGCTCGATTATAAAATCTATCGGGACGCTCTTGTTATTCATATCTCCTGCCCAGTAGCTGGTTGTGCTTGCCTCCTGGGAGCTGTCATGGCTTACAAGGAGTATATTGTTATTGTTTGAAAAATGACGCAGCTCAAAGAAATTTGCCGTCTCGAAATCAAGGCTGTCCGACGCGAGCAGCGAGAAATATTCCTTGTCTGTTGATGTTCTGTCAAAGCCGTCAAGAGTTACGTGCATTTTAAAATCACCGCATATTTCCTTATATACAAAGGTCTTATCGAGATTTCCTTTTCCCTCGTCACAGCTTGAGCTTATGGCTGACGGCTCTCCATTTTCGTCAAACACAACGTCACCCGAAGCGGTTCCGTAATTATATACCTGCCATTGCTCAGGCTCTGTTTCTCTTACAGTCTCATTAAATTCCGGCTGTGAATTCGGCGCATACTCATACACTATCGTATTTTCGCCATCCGATAAAGCCTGCACTGATTTTTCGCCGTCCTCCAAAGTCTTATATCCATCGAAGAATTCCGGCTGCGCCGTTACTGTTTCACCGACCCTTACGCGCTTGGAATCAAAGCCGAGCACCGTATTTTCGCTCTTATAAATCGTGCTTACGACCTCGGTATCCGCTCTTTCGAGCACCTCCAGCACTACCGCGCCGCGAGGCTCTACCGCAACGCGTATATCCCCGCCATCGCTGCTTTCATAAACCTTTCCGCTTATAAGGTCCTTTGCCTTTGTAACTCCGACTGTATCGGCATAATAGACCGTACCCTGCTGACCTGCCGCCTCGTCATCCTTTGAATTATTGATACCGCATATATACTTACCGTATTTTACCTCTTCATAGCCGTTATAGCGGTAATGGGTATAAGGCTTGTTTCCGTCGGTAAGATGCTCCGAATCCTGCCATGTGTAGACGTCTCCCTGATGCGTTGAGCGCACCTCGGCGGTTCTGTCCTCACTGTCTGTTGTGAAATGAATCCTTGTATAGTCGTTATAGCTCCAGTTGTCACGGCGGAAATTCATCGTTATATATGCCTTTTCGCCCTTGTTTTTAAATACTATCACATGAGCGTCCGCATCATACCATGCAAAATCCTCATGCTCGTCCTCCATGGGAAGCGGCTCTATTTTGCCCTGCGCCGTCATTTCCTCCACTGTCTTATAATATTTCAGAACATTCTGCGCATCAACAAGATTTGTATAGATATGCGGCGAATTTGTCACTTCAAAATCGCTTCTTATCGTATTATTATAGCCCATATCATGCTCAATGTAAAGCTGCAGATATCTGAGCGCCGCCGGAGATTCAAGCTCCGTTGCGGTAAAGCCCGCTATAGGATATGAGCTGTGCAATCCGTAGCCGTCCTTTCTTGACGAAGCGTAGCATTCCGCCGCAAGCGTGGGCGTGCCGTCATTCTTGGGCGCGGGATAGAAGAAGTATTTGCTTGACTCATAGGCATTATAGGCCTGCTCTGTAAACAGCTCCTTTGCCTCTTCACTCATATACGGACTGCACTCGGCATACTCGTTCGTTATCTTCATAAGCAGAGTGCCGTAATCACCTGCCCAGCCGCCGTGTGATGCTCCGCCCTCAAGGCCCAGACCGTTTTCTGTCGAGAACCATTTCTCTCCGTCTACCATCTCGCCGTATTTATATCTGACCATATCCAGATACTGCTCGTCATCCTCCGGCTTGTACTCCGAATTTACATTAACGCCGTCCGAAGCAAGCAGTCTTACGCAAAGATTAGCGTTATACGCATATCCGAAATCCTGATTTGCCGTTCCGGCACGGTTCGTAGGCGCATAAAAATCTCCCACTCCCCTTAAAGGATTAGCCATTCTGTCGCGGAGTCTGCCGAACATATCCGTATAAAAATCACGTCTTGTTCTGTCGTTTTTTCCGGTAAGGTCGCCGTCTATCACTTCGTTGAGGTGCGACTGATAGTCATCGATTATCTGCTGATTATTGCTGTTCATAACATAATTGTTAAGCATGATATACGATTCTATCATAGCGTCCGCGCCCAAAGACATCAACGGCCAGTATTCGCCTGTAAGTCTTTCTCCTGTTCCGTCAAGCGATACGCCGAGCCATTTTCCCTTATCCTCTCCGGTGCTGAAATAGCACCAACCGCCCTTGCTGTCCTGTGCTCTCTGATAGAAATCGAGCAGTGCAAAATAGCGGTCAAGTATTTCCGGATTATTGTGCTTGTCTCCGGAAAAATCAAATATATACGCATTTGCCAGTATCATGAGATTTGACATTGTAGACCAATTCTGATGCAATATAGCATTCTGAGCATAACGCTGCGATACAGCGTCGCCCTCGCCCGTCATATCCGCCTCGGATATCGGCGTGTTTCTTATTACCGCGCCTTCAAAATAAGCATTTTCATCGGTCTTTTTCTTTTCCCATTCCTCGCCGTATACCTGCCATGAAAGCACCTTATCGGTCATATCCGATACTTCCTTCTGAAGATACTCATATGCCGTCATATCCTTGTCGGAATTATCGCTCTTGACAATTTCCGGGGCTTTTCCCGTACCCTTATAGTCATCGTCCGGCTCAAAATACGGCTCTGTCGAGGAATATATGCTGTACAAATACGCCGAAGGCTGGCTCACTTCCTTGTATGTAGAAGTTCCGTACGAGTCCATATCTCCCTTATGCCATATTGAAAGCGTCACCTTTCCGTCCGCCGGTACCATGCCCTCCGGAAGCTTATAGGTCGCATAATAATATCTTCCGTAGCATACCGGGCCTTCGTTATAGCGTCCGGCGTAAAGCTCGGAGTATTCCCTTCCGCTGTAAGCGTCAAGAATTGAGGTATCTCCGTCCTTGCCGTACATAAGCAGATTTCCGCGTCCGAACTGTGAACCGGAGGTGCGCAGCGTTATATATGTAACCTGCCCGGGGTCGGCTTCGATAGTAAATTCTATCATTCCGCTTTCTCCCTCGGGCGGTATCTGCATCTGACGGTATGTAAGCCCGTCGCCCAAGCCGCCTCCGCAGTGTATCCCGTTCTCATCGTCATACTGTGCCTCAAGCTTATCATCGACCCCGGCAATAGTATTCGTTTCCTTAAAGCTGTGCGCCGCCTCTGACTCGCTGTCGCCCAAAACGAGCTTATCTATGATACTCGCCCCGGTAAGCGGCTCTTCCTCCTGCGCCGCGCTTACTCCCAAAGCGCCAAAGCATGACGCCGTCATCGCGGCGCCCAAAAGCGCGGCTATCATTCTTTTAAACATTGTCTCCCTCCTCATTAAAATATATTGCCTAAAAATAAAAGGGAATAAAACAGGCTTATTGTTCTGAGTTGTTTTATCCCCTTTTATTTATAATTTATCCAATTACCACAACAACATCTCAAAGCCCTTGAGCTTATATATTGCTTCTATAAAATAATAATCGCCGTAAATGATCGGAGCTTCCTTGCCCTGAGGACGGCATACATAAGCCTCCGTACCCTTCTGAAGTATGGACTGCTCCTCAAGCGACCAGTCGCAGAAGTTTTTCTCCATTGCCTTAAGCAGCTTCATGGCAGCGTTTATATACAATCCTCTTTCAAGCTCCGGAACATGCTTTGCTATCTCAAGCAGACCGCACGCAGTGCAGGCTCCGGCTGTCGAATCATATATCACCGGCTCCTTCGGGCTTCTGAAATCTACCTTTGGCAGCCAGTCATCGCATACGTTTGCGATAAAGTAATGCGCCACACGCTTTGCGGCGTCAAGATATTCCTGCTTTCCGGTGTGGATATAGCTCAATGTAAAGCCGTATATCGCCCAAGCCTGACCTCTTGACCATGACGAGCCTACAGCATATCCCTGTCCGCCGAAGGTCTCTATGACCTCTCCGTTCGTCGGGTCAAGGCTAACTATATGGTTTACCGAACCGTCGGGACGTATATGGGTATTGAGCACCTTGTCGGCATGCTTCATTGCTATGTACTTAAAGCGGTCGTCTTTATATTCGTCGCTTGCCCAGTACAGAAGCGGTATATTCATCATGCTGTCGATAATGACCCAACCGATGCAGTCGTCATTCCATGAACGGATAAATTCTCCGCGGGCATTATATCTTGACGCAAGCATATCGGCGGCAATCGAGGTTCTTACCCTCGATTTTTTTGAGCCGAAAAGCCTGTAATTCGCGCCGCTCGAAATGAGCCACATAAATCCAACGTCATGATGGAGGGTATCATATTCTCCGAACGCCTTATCGAGCAGCTCCTCGGATCTTTCGGCAACCGCCCTGTAATCCTCGTTTTTTGTACCGATATACATCAGCCACATCATGCCCGGCCAAAAGCCGTTGGTCCACCAGGTTATATCCTCCTTGACCATATCGTTATACACACCGTTTACAGTCGTATAAGGGATTTTGTCCTTATTGAGCGGAGCTACTACCTTTAGCTTTGCATCTATCTTATTCCATATCTCATCCACCCATGCTCTGTCTTCGCTGCTTATATCGTAATTATACATATAATTCTCCTTTTATTTTGAATTTTTCTCCTTAAGGAACTCATTTATCTGGCGTTTTGCCTCTTCGCGTATCACATCAAGGCCGTTTGCCAGACATTCCGCCGTATTCTGCTGCTTGACCTCTACCGGATTATCCAGCGCACCATGCTCGAGAGCTGTCGATACCTTCGAGGTTATACCTGAGATTACCGACGTTTCTGTCTGAAGCATCGATGTGTCAAACGTAAAGCCTGCAAGCGGGCTTTCATAATAAGCCTCCGGTTTAAGGTCGTACTTCTTGTATTCATAAATATCATCGGGCAGTGACGCCTCGAATTTTACAAAATTCGGATTCCATGTAAGCACGTATCCCGGGAAGGCATATTTCTCTCTGTCCGGAGGAGTAAGCTGCTGATACTTATCCTCGCCCACACGTTCCCAGTTCACGCCTTCTATACCCAGCTCAAACAAATCATGATGCGACTCGTCCGCATAGAGCCAGTCGAGGAATGTAAGAACCTTATCGACCTTTTTCGACCATGCCGGTATACAGATAAAGTTATTTCCCTTTAAGTCCGTAACACGCGCCTCGTCCTGCATTTCTCTTACTCCGTCGTTAAGGATGAATATTCCGACCTCAGCCTCCGGCATGGACGATTTCATATCGGTAATTTTCTGTTCATATGTATCGAGGTTGTCTACCATAGCCGCGCATTTAAGACCTGTAAACATTGCCCATGAATCCTTACGGTTCAAGGAATCCCTTTCAAGATACTTATTCCACTCGCGCAGCTTTTTAAGCCTTGCATTTCCGAGAAGCTCGCCGTCACGGTATTTCTCAGGGAACGCCGCATATCTCGACAAGTCCTCGCCCTCGTAAACTATGTCAACTACCTCTGTGTTATCCTCGTTGAGAAGGATATGGGCAAATGCTCCGAGATTCATACATACAATATGATTTTTCGCAAGATCCAATGTATCCTGTGCAAACAGTGAATAGAAGCCTCTCGAGCCGGTCACGCCGAACGGCACCATATTCATTGACGCTTCCTCTCCGGTTAAAATAGCGTCAAAGAATTGCTGAAGCTCGTCATAGCTGTTTATCTGACCGTCTGTTCCGATATTGTATTTTTTCGCCAGATCTTTTCTGTAATATACGCAGTCGATACCGTTTCCGTATGTACGCATCATCGGAAGTCCGTAAAGATGTCCGAAATAATAGTTTGCGTCCACGATATTCTCCGGGAATGCCTCGGTAAGATTCGGATATTCCCCGCTTGCGAGATAATCCTCAAGCGGCGTATACATCTCATATGCCGTAAAGGTTTTGAGCTTATTGAACGGAGCGTCAAACACAAGGTCATAATTCTCCGAGCCTATCATTCTCAAATTAAGCTTTTCTTTGTAATCTCCCTGTGATACCCACTCAACATCAAGCTTTACGCCTGTCTCCTTTGCGCCTGTATTATTATATTCCTCCAGGACCTGATCCCAGCCTGTCGGCTTTTGTCCCGAAAGCATTACCTTTATAGTATCGGCGTCAGCTCCGCTTCCGATGCCTTCGCAGCCCGCAATAGCCGGAACAGTAAGAGAAAGCGTCAGCCCTAAAGCGAGTATTTTCTTTAAAGAGCCTTTCATAACTAAATTAACCTCCTTTATCAACCCTTAACAGAACCTACTGTAAGTCCCTGAACAAAATACTTCTGCAGGAACGGATACAGTAAAACTATCGGTCCTATCGTTACAACCGCTGTTGCCATCTGCACTGTTTCGGCAGGTATAAGACCCTCCGTCTGCACTCCTGCCTGAGCGGCGTTCTGCTGAACGAATTGTATATCCTTCTGGATACGCATGATGAGATACTGCAATGGGTACTTCCAGTCGGTATGTATATAGAGAAGAGCCTTATACCATTCATTCCAGTATGCCAAAGCGTAGAACAAGCCTACGGTTGCAATACCCGGCAATGAAATAGGAAGAATTATCTTAAAGAGTATCACCATGTCGTTTGCGCCGTCGATCCTTGCCGATTCCGAAAGCGCCTCCGGAATGCTGTTAAAGAAGTTACGCATAAGAAGAAGGTTCCATGCGTTCACCAATGACGGCAATATCAAAGACCAAAGCGAATCCGATAAATGCAGATACTTTGTTACCCATAAATATGTAGGAACAAGACCGCCGGAAAAGAGCATTGTGAAATATATAAAGAATGCTATTTTGCTGCGGTAATACATGTTCTTGCATGAGATGGCATATGCACATGCGCATGTTACGAGCATACTGAGCACCGTACCAACGATAGTTACAAAAAATGTTACTCCGTATGACGGCAAAACCGTTCCGGATTTAAAGAGCATTGAATATGCTTCAGTACTAAAATCCTTCGGGAATATTCTGTAGCCGAATTGGTTTAAGGCTGCCTGTGATGTGAAGGAGCTTGAAAGCACCAGCAGCAGCGGCACAAGGCAGGCAATTGCAAATAATATTATAAACGCGTAGCATATAAATGATACCGTATAATCTCCTTTTGTCTTTTTCATCGTTTACCTCCTTAGAATAAAGCCGATTCCGGACTCCATTTGTTCGCAACCTTATTACATAAAACAACGAACAGGAATCCAAGCATTGACTGAACAAGTCCGACAGCGGCAGTCTGTCCCATCGACGGGTTTTCAAGAAGCTGTCTGAACAGATATGTATCTATTACGTCGGTGGTCGGATAGAGAACCGAGTTCGAGCCTACCATAGCATAAATCATACCAAAGTCACCGTTAAATATCTTACCTACACTCATTATGGTAAGCATGATAATGGTATTTTTAAGCATCGGCAAGGTCAGCCTAGTAATACACTGCCACCGGCTCGCTCCGTCAACTGCGGCAGCCTCATATATAGACGAATCAAAGCCAGTTATGGTTGCAAGGTATACTATCGAGCCAAAGCCCGCACCCTGCCATATTCTCAGTATAACCAGCACAACCGGCCATACCGAAGGAGTATTGTAGAATTCGATACCGCTGCTTCCGAACTTCTGAAGTATCTGGTTTATAACTCCGTTTGAAGCAAGAATCGCTACAGAAAGCATGGAAACGACCGTCCATGACATAAAGTGCGGGAGAATTACGATAGACTGGGTTATTTTCTTTACCCATTTGTTCTTCATCTCCGAAAGCATTATCGCGATTATTACCGATGTAATGGTAGTAAAGGTGATAAACAATACATTGAGCCAAAGCGTGTTGACCGTTACGGTTATCCAGTTATTTGTGGCGAAAAACGCTTTAAAGTTTTCAATCCCCACAAAATCACTCGCCCATATTCCCTTCATAGGTCTGTAGTCAACGAACGCTATATACAAACCCGCCATCGGTATGTACGAAAAAATCACAAAAAACGCAATTGCAGGAACACAAAGTCCATAAAGCCAAGGATTTCTTTTTATATCCTGCCATAGCGTAGGTTTGAGTTTTTTTTCGGCAGCCTTCTTGACCTTCAAAGCCGCCTTCTTTTCTGCTGTTGATGTACTCACAGCAAAATCACCTCCTGATTATTTTTATGTTATCCGCGCACCGCGCCGCGGATCTTTTTGCTAAGACTATTATACAAAAAACACTTCATTTATGCAACTTTGTAAATTTATACTTTTATTTGTTTTTTCACAAAACGAATATTTTAGTTAAATTTAATAACCAATACATATACTTTATGACGTGTTTTTACTATTCCCACAATTTTTTCTTGACTTTGTTTGTGCAACATGCTATAATTCTATTGTATCAAAAAAAATGCTTGGAGGGTCACGCTTGAAGGAAAAAATACATGATTATTATATACAATTCAAGTCAAACAGATTATTTAAAGCCACTATGAAAACCTATTTTATAATTGCCTGTATGGTCTTTTTGGCATACGCGCTTGTAATGGTTTTAAATGTATATCATGCAGCGGTATCTCAGCTTACCTCGGCGGAGCTCAAAATGCTTTCTCAGTCCGAAACTACAAACGATTTTATACTGCGCGATATCAACTCGGCAGCAAACAATGTATTCGAGAACGAGACTGTCGCCATAGACGCTATGACCAAGCCATATAATACAATGCTCTCATATGATATTTCAAATCTTATATCGGATATGAAAAACAGAACAAATGCTATAGATAAGGTGTACTTCTTCAATCTTAACAACGACTGTATTTATACGGGGGATAATCCGGTATATAACAGCGCTTCTTTTCCGGATAAGGAGCTGCTTGACATGATAGCGCTGCAGAAGCGGTATGCCATAAATATTCCGCATATATTAAAATATGAGGAAGACGCGCAGCTTAAGGAAGAGCGCACTCTTCTTTCCTTATATAAATACAGCGACACGAGCTGTATGGCGGTATTCCTCGATTCAGACGTTTTCAACAGTATGGTAAACGCCGATTTTGAAAATAAAAATCAGTCCATGATGATCTTGCAGTCTGACGGAACAGTTATTTCGTCAACAGATCCGAATCAGTTCGGTCAAAATCTTTCCGAGAATAAAATAGTGCGCAAAATAAATGATTCAAACTCACAAAGCGGATCAATCAATAATTTCGGAACTATTTACTGCTATAAAAAATCAAATACTCTTAATTCGCTTTATATATGCAGCTTCCGTTCATCATCGGTAGTGGTATCTTACATATGGCAGTTTACAATTATAATATTATTTGCGCTGCTTCTGCTTTTTTTGTATTTCTTATCGAGCATACAAATGAGCATGTCTATTTTCAGACCCTTTAAGAGGCTGCGTCAGGATGTATTCAGCATACTTGGTATAAAGCCGGATGAGCTTGCAGACGAATTGGGTACGGAGAGGGATCTTACTCTCATTTCCAAAAACCTCGCAAATATAAAAGAAGAATACGACCATATGCAGGAAACGGAGAACCTATATTCCGAAACAAAGCGCAACGAGCTTGTATACAAGCTTATGACCGGAGCCTACAGCTATAATGAAAACGAGCTTAAGGATTATAATATTATACTTACATATCCTTATAACACCATGATCCTTGCCCGTCTTGACAATACAAAAAATATAGCTCCGTCAAATATCGGGCTTATCCAATACGGCATAGCCAACGCCGGAACAGAGCTGCTCACTCATGATGATATGAAGGCTTATTTCACTACCTACAGCGATGAATACGATATTATATTTTTGGTAAACCATAAATCGGAAAGGCTTGACATATCATATCTGACAATGCTGCAGAAATACGCCCAAAACGCATTCGGCGCGACAATATCCGTTGCATATGACAGCTCTGACAGCAGCACTGATTCCGTATCGCAGCTGTACCGCAATGTTAAATACGCAATGCAGTACAGAATAGTTCGGGGGCATAACTCCATAATATGCTATAAGGATCTGCTTTCGGGAATTTCTTCAAAATGTGAATATCCCGATAAAATAGAAAAGAATATTATACGCGAAATAAATCAGCAAAACAAGGACGGAGCGATCGCTGCAGTAAATGATTTTATAAAAGCGATTTCTTCGATGCCGTATTCATATATCGTGGTGTATTCATCAGTCCTTGCGCTGGCTATAGCGGCGCATATAGCTCTCGAAAAGAGCGATGAACGAAACGACATCATATCGGATGAAATACTGCGCAGTGAGACCATAGATGAGCTTAGGGATATGCTTATCTCAAAATGCAGCGATGCTATTATATCGGTAAGCCGTATCGAAATAAGTGATAAGCATGTTTTAATTGCAAACACTATTGAGGAATACATAAACGACCACTATACAGACCCGAATCTCTCGATAGACCTTATCGCTTCATACGTGAACAAAAGCGCGAATTACACCAGAAATATATTTAAGCAAAACAAGAATATTTCAATCTCCGAATATATTTCTCACAAGCGCTTCGACGAGGTCAAACGCATGCTTATCGAAACAAACCTTACTGCCCAAACAATAGCTCAAAAGGTCGGAATGAATTCGGGAAGCTATTTCTACACGGCGTTTAAAAAATACACCGGATATACTCCGGATCAATACAGAAAAAAATATATGAGCGTACTAAAGGGTTAAAAATCAAAGTCTTTTGATAAAATTTAGGCTTTAATGCAGCTATGCCTCCATGTTAAAATTATTATAAGCAAATATTTACGGAGGTCATATATATGGATAATACACCAATAAAGCTTAAGCCCGCCATAAAGGACTATATCTGGGGCGGACGCAGACTAATAGACGATTTTAATAAAAAAACAGAGCTGGATAAGGCGGCTGAGAGCTGGGAGCTTTCCACTCATCCGGACGGAGAGAGCATCGTTGCTTCAGGACCATTTTGCTCCAAGACCCTTACTCAATACATAGCCGAAAACGGAAACGAATGTATCGGCAGCCGGGCGGCGGCGTTTGACTTCTTCCCGGTACTTATAAAGCTCATCGACGCAAAGGACAGCCTTTCAATTCAGGTACATCCCGATGATGAGTACGCGCTTCGTGTCGAGGGCGGCTACGGAAAAACTGAAATGTGGTATATCGTAGACTGCGAACCGAACGCTTACCTGTATTACGGACTAAACACGACCGTAACAAAGGAAGAATTCAGAGAGCGTATAGAAAACAATACGCTTCTTGAAATTTTAAATAAAGTGCCGGTGCATAAGGGCGACGTATTCTTTATACCGTCCGGCACGATACATGCTATATGCTCGGGTATACTTATCTACGAAATACAGCAGAATTCCAACACGACATACCGCGTATACGACTACGACAGACGCGGCAAAGACGGAAAACCGCGTGAGCTGCATATAGACAAAGCAGTAGAGGTATCAAACCTCTTCCCCGCTCCGCCTCAGAAAAAGGCTCAGGATAATATTTTGGCAAGCTGCAAATACTTCACAGCTCAAAAGGTCGCATGCTCGGGCACAGCAAATTTCCCGACCGACAGCGGCTGCTTCCGCTCGCTGGTTATACTTGACGGAAGCGGCAGTCTTGAAATGAACGGAACAAAGCTTTCCTTAAACAAGGGCGACAGTATATTCATTCCAGCTCAGGACGGAGGATTTACTTTATCGGGCAATCTGGAAGGAATACTATCATATGTGTAAAAATCTTTTTATATAAATGCGGCTGAGCCGGTATATAGGCTCAGCCGCATTGTTTTATTTTATCTTGATAAATTCTATTATTTCAGTAGCAAAATCACGCATAGCATAATCTATCCTTATACCCCTGTTCATAAGCAGGCTTCCGTAATACTGCTCTCCGGTAGCCTTATTCATATACAATGTGTCCTCATTAAGGCCTTTAAGCTTGACGCGCTTGTCCTTTGACTGAGCCAAGGAAAGTATCCTGCAGGCAAAGAGCAAAGCATGATCTTTGTCCTTTGAAACGACCTCCCAACCGCAGTAATTCGTTTCATACGGATTCATAAGCCTATAGAAATCACCGTCACGCACAAGCTCCTGAATCGTCTTGTCAAACTCTATCTGTTTTTTTATCTCACCGATCTCCTGCTCACTCATTTTCGTAATATCCAGCTCGTATCCGAATGTACCGATATACGCCGTATCCGCGCGGGTCTTAAGCGTGGTTATACGTCCGTTCTGATGGTTTGGCGACGCCGTTACATGAGTTGAAATGGAATATGCCGGATAACACATTGACGTAGAATACTGGATCTTGAGTCTTGCCACAGCGTCCGAATTATCGCTCGTCCATATCTGCGGCATATATGCAAGAACTCCCGCGTCAAAGCGTCCCCCTCCGGCGCTGCAGCCCTCGAATAAAACATTCGGGAACGCACCTGTTATAGCCGACATTATCTTATAAAAGCCCAGCGTATATTTATGATTATATCCCAGGCACGGCATATCCGCCATTTGGCGGTTCATATCCCATTTTACATATTCCACATTTGCGCTGCTCAAAACAGCCGATACCGAGCTTATTATGTAATCGCACACCTCATCCTTTGACAAATCAAGGATAAGCTGGTTTCTTGCCTCGACAGGCTCTCTCTCATTCACGCGTACCACCCAGTCCGGATGAGCGCGGTAAAGCTGTGAATCAGCGTTCACCATCTCCGGTTCAAACCATAATCCAAACATAAGACCGATATCGTTTATCTTTTTTGCCAGACCGTCGATACCTGACGGAAGCTTGTCATAATTAACAAACCAGTCGCCCAGGCTTGAGGTATCGTCATTTCGTTTACCGAACCAGCCGTCGTCCAATACAAACAGGTCAAGCCCTATATCCTTTGCCGCCTTTGCCATTTCAAGCAGCTTTTCCTCCGTAAAATCGAAATATGTGCCCTCCCAGTTGTTGAGCAGGAGCGGACGCGTCTTTTTTGTCCATTTGCTGCGCATAAGATGGTTTCTGTAAACGTCATGATATTCATGAGAAATACCGCCAAAGCCCTGTGCGCTGTAGGCTATGACCGTCTGCGGAGTATAGAAGCTTTCCCGCGGCTCAAGCTCCCATAAAAAGCCGTTCGGATTTATTCCCTGCTGAACGCGCAATGAACCGAACTGGTCGACCTTTGCCGATGAGGAGTGGTTTCCGCTGTAAATAAGCGACAATCCGTAAACCTCGCCTTTTTCTTCGTCCGCGCCTTCCCGCGCTATCATTATAAACGGATTTATCTGATGACCGCTTCCGCCGCGCGCGTTTTCCACTACAGCCTTCATGCCCTGTTTAAGCTGAGTGCGGTACATTTCGCGCTCTCTTCCCCATGCGCCTGTAAAGTATACTATCTCATAATCATCCATCGGCAGGTCAAGACTTGCCGAGCATGCGTTCAGAATTTTTATTTTTTTATCGCCTTTGTTCGTTATCACCGCGCTTCTGGCTATAATATCGTATTCGTCGAATACCGTATAATAAAGCTTTATTTCTATCTGAGCCGCATCGTCGCACAATACCATCTCGAGCGTCTGACCGGAGCCGTCCGAGAACAGCGCCGGCATTCCCTTCACCTCTGCACAGCCGTCTGTTATGTTTATCTCTTTCACCTTCAGCTCCGAGACCGTATTGCCGTATTTATTTACTATCTCAAAAGCTCCGTCCCTAAGGTCGGAATGTCCGTAAGCCGGGTACTCCTGCGGATATACGTCAAGCGAGCGGACGTTTGATGTATATCCGAGCGTTTCGGCGCATTCATGCTCAAGCTTTGAATAGTCACAGTCCACTATCCTTTTTCCGAAATGGAAATTAAGCAGGTCTCCATCGTCTATGTACATGACATAGCTCATGCTTTTTCCCATAAGATGTATAGTATTTCCATTTTGTTTGATCATATGCTTTACCTCTCTGTAATATTTTATGCAAGTTTAGTATATCACAGCCTTACTTCAGCGTCAAGTGAGATGTTTTATTTCTATCAATTTAATTGAAAATAAAAGACGAAATTAAGCATAAATATTCTGATTTTTGTATCATTATTAAAATTCAAAGTCATTTGTTACTATTCAAACCTTAAATCTATTGACATTTTTGTGCAAATTTTATATAATACAAGACGTCAAGGGCGTCTTTAAATTCACACTAAATAACCCCTCACCACCACAGACGCCCTTACAAAAAATACTCCCGCAGACCGTATCTGCCGGAGGTCATGCGGGAATAAAGAAGGGATGATTTTTTAATGAAAAAAAAGATACTCGCATTGCTCTCAGCAGCAGCAATGACAGTGACAGCATTAGCCGTACCATTTACGGCTTCGGCGGAAGAGATTGAAAACGAAAACGCTGTTGTTTTTCAGTCTGGTGAAGAAACACAGTGGCGTATCTGGGAAAACAACACTAAAGGAACAGGCACAGAATCTGCTACGTTATCAAACGGAACTGACACAATAACAAATCAGGACAGAGCTGATTCTCCGAAAACCTTTGTAACAGGTTCATCCATAACATTGAACATGCCTGAAGGAGCTGCAAGTTCAACAAATCCGATACAGGTAAAACCTGTTATTTCAACTCCTATAGAGCTGAAATCCGGAGTTACATATTCGTTTTCGTTAGATTATACTTCCAACATAACTGAATATACAAACGATAAAAGCAGCGATGTAGTATATATGCAGGCTATAGCGCGCTATGCGGATGGAAAGAATACAACTGTAAAGAAAGCTGCTATAACCCAAAAAAAAGATGATGACGCAAATCTGGGAGAAAAATCAGGTCAGATAACGGGAGATCTTACTCCAACTACAGACGGTACATTAGAGCTTCAGCTCTACCTGCGCAACGCTAAGGGTTCTGTAAATTATTCAAATCTTAAGGTAACTGCTCAAGTCGCTCCGGAAGAAGCTGTAGTTGAAGTAAACGGAAGATACTTCACAGACGTTATTGATGCCTTAAGGGTTGTTGAAAATAAAGGGACAATAGAGCTTCTTAAAACTTCTACTTTATCAGAACGTGCTATATTAGATAAATTAGTAAATAAATCAGCAAAAGAGATAACAATTAACGGAAACGGCTATACTTTAAATGCGCCTAATAACACAATGGCAATAGAAGTTCCAAATGGCTATAATCTCACTATTAAAGACGCAACAGTCGTAGGCGGAAATAATTATACCATAAATGTAAAAAAAGGCGGTACTTTAAAGCTTGACAACGCAACAATAGGCAGCACTGAGGGCAACGCAAAGCCTGCCATCAATATAGCCGGAACAGTGAATGCTACAAATTCTTCAAAAATTAATTCCATTCTTTTTGAAAGTACCAGCAATAATCCTGTAGTTAATCTTGATGCTTCTTCGACATTAACGGGAACAATAAAGCCACGAAATTCAACAGTTACAATAACAGAAAATTATGAGTTGATTACTGGCAATGTAGCTAACTGTACAGCAGTTTACTCTAACAGCAATGACGCTTATAAAGATATTGAATTAAAAGACGGCGTTTTCGTGAAAAAGCCGACCACACCAACCGAAACAATCACAATGAACGCTAAATACAAGGGCTTTTTTACAGGCGATGAAGAAGAAAATCCATCGACCGCTGCTGCTTATACAGCCACATTCAAGAGTTCAACAGGCGACACTACAAGCTTTAAGGCATCTGACATTAAGTGGACTCTTAACGAAATTGCTTTAGAATATGATATTGATAGCAGTACTGTTAATGATGTAAAGATAACCCTCGAAGGTTCAGCAGAGGTTTCCTACGGTATAATAATCAACGATGTAACCGAGGCTGAAGTAGGCGAAGGCAAGCTTGAAGCAAGCTTCAATTAAGACAGGAGGTAAATGAAAATGAAGAAAAAATTTGAAATGCCGGCTGTTAACATACATATATTCCAGCTCGAGAACGTTATCACCGCAAGCGGCGGTCCGCAGACCCCGCAGACAGCTTCCGAGAAAGCTCAGGCAGCATTCGGAAGCTCAGTAGACGGCTTTATCGAGCTTGAAAAGAGCGGCAACTAAAAAACAAGCAAAACATAAAATCCCGTTCCCCGGCTCCGGCAGACCGGCGAGCGGGATTTTGTATAACCAAAGGAAAGGAATAACATCATGCACGAGCTAAAAAAATGGGAGCTTTGCAAAAAAGCATATAATGCGGTAGAAGTATTACGAAGACGCAAATTTGACGCTCATTACGCCGAAGACGCGGCACAGGCAAAGGCAATAGTGGAAAGCCTTATTCCAGATAACGCAAAAGTCGCCGTAGGAGGCAGCGTAACGCTTCAGGAAACCGGGATAATGGACCTTATAAAAAGCGGCAGATACCGTTTTATAGACCGCTTCAACAACTCCTCATGGGAGGAGGAGCTTGAAAAATACCGTTTGGGATATTTATCAGATGTATTTGTAACAAGCTCAAACGCTGTTACTATGGAGGGTCAAATAGTAAATATAGACTGCACAGGCAACAGGGTGGGAGCTATAGGCTTCGGTCCGAAAAAAGTTATAATAGTTGTGGGAGCAAATAAGATCGTGGCTGATGCGGCAGAAGGAATAAAACGCGCAAAATCCGTCGCTCCTCTAAATTCAAAACGAATACACCACGGAAATCCATGTGAAGAGAACTGTGTCTGTGAGGACTGCACAGGCACAAACAGAATATGCAATATCATAAGCATAATAGACGGATGCTATAAATTTCCGGGACGTATAAGCGTTATTGTGGTAGCCGAGGAGCTTGGCTTTTAAGCCGGTTCGGATATAATAAAAAGCGTTCCGCATAAGGAACGCTTTTTATTAGTCCGTAATATATCCAAAAGCCTTATCTATCCCATTAATTGTATTTTTAAACAGATAATACTTAGCCGACCTCAGACTTCTTTGAACACTTGACTGGCTTATGCCCATTCTGTCGGCTGCCTTTACTTGATTTTCATTGCTTTTAAAATAATTTACCAGTATTTCAGTCTGTCTCCTGCTCCAGCCATTCTTAATATCAAACGCAAGAAAAAGCAGTGAATTTATAATCTTGTCAAAATCATCATCGTCACTTTTAAGCATAATATTGGTCTGAGCGCATTTATTCCTATGCTCACAATTTATAACCTGCTCAAGCATATCAGATGCGCGTTTCTGTGCCCTGCCCATTGGTATGGCCGAATGCGTATCCTTGCATACACCGATTCCAAACTGCATATTCAAAGGTTTAAGTCTAAATTCAAGTACAATTAGTATTTCATATAAGCCTTTTCCCTGTTTAAACACTCCCTCTATTATTCCATCTTCAAACTCCAAAGGAGAAATAAGCATTTCTTCAATATCTGAATTAAAGTCTCTCAAAGTATCTTTGATTTGTTCCGTCAGCTGCTCTTTGTTATCCGTCTCCCCCCAATCAATAATATTGCTTCTTAAGACAATATAAGTCATATTTCCCATCCTCCAATGCTGTAATTTATTTTGTATGTACATTCATAAAGTCACAAAAACATTATATCATATCATGTTAGTATTTGTCAATATAAATGTGTATTTGAATAAATTTTCTCTTTAAATCTTTAATTTTTTATATATTATCACAAAATATACATCAATTACTGGAATTTTTATTTATTTTAAATATTGACCTTGACAAAGCTTTGTATTTATGATATAATTATTTTTGTTGAGTATATGACTCTTATGCTGACGTAGCTCAGTAGGCAGAGCACTTCATTGGTAATGAAGAGGTCGGCGGTTCGACTCCGCTCGTTAGCTCCATAAAAAAAACGGCTCGGTTGAGCCGTTTTTTTGGTGCTTTTTACAGTTTTTGCTGTGTACTTGATTTTTGATAGAAATTTTAAGAATGAAGAGGTGTAAAAATCATGAGAATTTCAATGGAATCAAGTAAAACAATGGTAGAAATTTTTGAGAATTTTATTGTTTCAAAAAAAGCGCAGGGACTTGCAGAAAAAACCATTACAAGCTACGTATCGCAGTTTAAGGCAATAGGCAGGCATTTGGATGTTGATGTACCAATAGAGAACATAACTGGTTCTGAGCTGAACGGTATGATCGCAAGTATGCGTGATTCAGAGCTTGCCGCCAATACAATAAGCAGTTATGTAAGAGTCTTAAAGGTGTTTTTATCGTGGTGTAATGAAGAAAATATAACAAGGCTGAACATGAAACCTTATAAAGGCGAAGAAACCATCAAAGAGACTTATACAGACAATGAACTTCAAAAGCTGCTTAAAAAGCCGGATATGAAAAAATGCAGATTTTCCGAGTATCGGACTTGGGTTATTATAAACCTGCTGTTAAATGACGGTTGCAGAGCTGCTACGGTACGAAATATAAAAAACAAAGATGTTGATTTAAATAACCTTGTTATTTATCTGCGCCATACCAAAAACAAAAAAGCGCAAGTTATACCATTGTGCAGTGAATTGTGCGCTATCTTAAAGGAGTATATGCGTATCCGCGGCGGAACAGACAATGATTATTTGTTCCCCAGTGAAAATGGTACACAGCTTACAGAGTACGCCTTACGGAGCAGTGTATGCCGTTATAATAAAAGGCGCGGAGTACAGAAAACAAGCATACACGCTTTCAGACATACATTTGCGCGTAAATATCTTATTGACTGCGGCGGCAATGCGTTTACGCTACAACGGCTTTTAGGTCATTCCACACTTGAAATGACAAAGCATTACTGTGCTTTATTCGATGCAGATATAACAAAAAATTATGATACCTTTTCACCTTTAGCACAGCTTAAATCCAACAGCAAAAAGATTAAAATGCCTAAAAAACGCTAAAAAAATTCATATCAAGACATATAAGGACAAATCGAGACAACACGGATTAACACGGAATAAAACGGAACAAATTTGATTAAAGTAGTCAAAAGCAATGAAAAAGCCTTTGACTACTTTTTATTATTCCTCATACATATTTGCAATAGTAGATATGTATTCTTTCATCTGGAAAACAATATTTTCCGGACTAATTATTTTTGCGCGTTTTCCAAAGCCGCAAATCCACGCAAAAAATTGACTGCTGACATCAACATCCGCAATGACCTTAAAATGACCTTTATCGTCCGGCATATAAAATACATCTGAACCTGTTCCGAACCGGTCTATTACAGTATCAAGCAAAGGATTAATAAAGCGCATTGTCACACGTTCCTTTGAGCCTCCGTACATTGCAAATACTCTGCGCGTATAGCCGTTTATATCCATTTCCGCAAATATATCTTCTCCGTCTCTTGGCTCATTAATTGATTTAACATCTTTCATACGGTCTATTCGGTATGTACGCATATCTTGCTTTTCGCTGTCAAACGCCAACAAGTAATAGTTTCCATCGTTTATAATCAGCTTATAGGGGCTTACCTTATATAATCTTTTTCGCTCAGTTTGAATATAAACATCTTTTATAGAGTGCGTAAGATATTTAAAAGTGATCTTTTGGGGTGTATGCGGTTTGCCGTCTTTCCTTTTTGCCATAGCCGAATTAATAACACTGATGATCTGCATTGTCCCCTTTTGGTTTGATTTCACTCTGTCAAATAAGAATACTTCTTCTTGTAATTCCTCTGCTTGATATATGCTGCAAAAATCACATAAAACATCTATCAGCTCTTTTGCCTGAGCGGCGGAAATGAATTTAGCTGCATAGACACATTGAGCCAGTAGTCTCAGATCATCAAATTCAAATTGTCTTGACAATAATCTATAGTATTTGCTGCCCCGTTTTCCGTCAATATCCATTCCGAATTCATTGCGCAGCACATTCATATCGCTATAGATACTGCGGCGTTTTGCTGTAATGCCGCATTCATTATTAAGATAATCACAAATATCATTTACACTTACAGCATGGTTTTCATCTGAATATTCAAGAAAATATTTTGCTATATATAATATTTTCAGTTTTTGGTTTTCTGCTCTTGGCATATCTTCCAGTCCTTTTTCTAATGTTATTTATATCTATAATATCATTCTTTGCGGAATTTTGCAATAGCCTGTACTTATTTTAAAGTTGTGCGCAGCGGAAGATAATAAAATACTGATTTCAACCTTTTATAATGCCAAAATTTTTAATATTAAAGAAAAATTCACAAATTCTATTGACTTATTTTTTAAATATGGTATAATTATGATACCACACTTTATCATTATATTACGTATAATGCTTTATTTTAATATCGGCTTATGGATATCCTTTTTAGGATATTCTTATTTGTCATTAATGCAAAAGTTTGTGTTTAGTAAAAAACGCAGGCTTATATATTGAAATACTTTTGCATTTAATGACTCTTTTCGAGGTAGCATTTCTTATATAATGATAAATGTGTGGTAACATGAAATCAAAGCCGCGTTTTTATGCGTGGTGTAGATTTATGCCACGCATTTTTTAATTGCGTGAAGATATCTCAATACAAGGTGGTGATATTGTGTTTTCAGTAAAAATATCTTTTCCTTTTGGCTCTGAAAATGGCTTATAGCAATGCACCGCTAAAACTATTTTTATCAATATGAAAAGAAAGGGATTTGATCATGGAAAAATATGCTCTGAATAAGAACACAGGTAAACTACATATTATTGGTGGTTGCTGTCATTCAAAGAATATAACAAAAACATCAACAGGGTTTGAATTATTTAAAACAGAAGATGAAGCGATATCAAAGCATCAAAATTATATAAGCTATTGCAAACTCTGCTTTAAAGGCAGATAAAAATAGAAAGGAAAAATTTTATGGAAGAAAAGATTTTAGTCACCGGAAAAAATGATCCCTGCCAAAAAAATCTTCTTGATTTCTTTTGCCGCAAGTGTTATATCGTTAGTTATTGGATTAATGTGTATGCTTATAGCGGTGGATTTGGGTATAGTGACTCGTTCTCGTAATAGATTTTTACACGATTTATTATGTGACCTCTATCCTATTTTTTATGTGCTTGCCGCATTTCTGTTTGTCTGCGGCGTGATTTTCTGTCTTTGCTGGATAAGAGTTGAATTAACAGTAACAAATAAGCGTATTTATGGAAAAGCTGCATTCGGCAAGCGTGTTGATCTGCCTATCGATTCAATTTCGGCAATTGGAACAAGCATGTTGTGGGGTATCGATATAGGTACATCGTCAGGCAGGATACATTTCAAATTTGTAGAAAATAATGACAAAATACACTCAGTACTTAGCAAATTACTTGTGGAAAGACAGCAGGAAAAAACACTTTCAAATATTCAAACTGCAAGCAGTGCTGATGAATTAAAGAAATTCAAGGAGCTGCTTGACAGCGGAGCAATAACACAGGAAGAATTTAACTTAAAGAAGGAACGGATTTTAGGCTTATACGATTGATTTTGTAAACATGGGCAGCTTAAACGGCTGCCTTTTGTATTTTACAACAGATCATAAAAACTTATATGTTATAGATTACCGCCGCGGGGCGGCTATATTTTAGGATAATATAAGTATTATTATTTATATCCGCTTTATGTGGTCTATACGGTAAATAAATCATCCAAAATTTTTTGCAAACTTTGAGGACAAAGTTTTATAAGCCATCAACAATGTTTTTCAAATATTCATGAGAGAAACAATAATACCATATCTATAATAAAAAAATTAAAGGAGATGAGATTTTATGGCGAACAAAACAAAAACCATAAGCTTTCGTGTTGATGAGAGCACATATGAACATTATGCAATATTAGCTGCCAACAGCAGACGTAAATTAGGTGACTATATTCGTTTGCTTTTGGAAGAAACAGTTTAGAAAGGTGGTATTTCAAATGACTTTTGAAAATAAATTTTTACGCGATAAGGCAAAAGGAAAATGCGGTGAACAAATAGTATTTGACTACTACAGCAGTATCGGTTGCAATATTATTGATGTTAGTGAAGATAAGGAATATTAGCAGCAGGATATTGATTTTTTAATTGACGGAACAGGCTATGAGGTAAAAACGCAAAATTGTACTTTTGAAAATAAAATCTGCATTGAACTAATTGCAAATGTTGAAAGAAATTATAACGGTTGGTTTTATACTACTTCTGCATAGTATCTTGTTTTTGTTGATAAGGTCAACAGAGTTTTATATAAAATCCGTACAGAAGATTTGCGCGAATACTATTATAAAAATAAATAGAGTATTCAACCGCGGCAGCAGTATAACACATATAAAACAAGCATTATCGCATTTGTTCCAATAGCAGAATTGGAACAAATTACTGAAAGGATTGAAACGTAATGACTGAACAAGAATATTATAAAAAACTCTTAGAATTAAATGTAAGGAATTTAAAGCGCTCTTTAATTCCACACGAAAAATTTAGTCAAAAAGAATTTTTTAAATTTTAGTGAGAATGCTATAATTTTACAAAAGAATATCAGCGCCAGAAGCAACAGGAATTTGAAGCGCAAAAGCAGCTTGAAAAGGAAATCGAAGAAAAAGTCTGTAATTGCGTTGAGGACGCTCTGGAGGACTTTTTGAAAGGTTTTAACGGTAACATCAACATTGAGTTATGAATATGCCCTATAAACGGTTTAAATGCCGTTTATAGGGCAATTTTCTTTTTGTAAGGGGTGTTCCGTGTGTCGGCTGCCGCGCTTTCTATACTATCATATGAAAGCTGTGTAAGCAAAGAAATGAATAATATAATATATTTTGATTGATATATAAATGATTTTTATCCAGAAGTAAAATGGTTATCAACTTGCGGAAACTGCAAATTAGAAATAGAAACTACTTGATTTTATAGGGGTTGTATTATATTCTTCTTGCTTTGGTGCATCTTTTACTTTCGGATATGAATTCTCTGCTGCTGGATTTTTTTCGCTATTTATAATATTATTTGTAGGATAGATATTATTTATTTCTCTATCCTGTGAAAGTATAGGATTTTCGACAGGCGGAATACCTTTTTTGTCAGCCGTAAAATCAATTCCATGAGAAAGATTCTGTGATGATGTTCTGTCACGCGGCAGAGGGGTTTCAAAAAATTCGTATCTATTGTTACCTACACGCTTTAAATATCCTTTATTCTCCAGTATACGGAATTGATCGTAATAAGTGGATCGCGGCATACCTATAGCATCTTCAACGGCTCTTTGTGACAAAGCTAAATTAAAACCATCCGCATTTGATGCGAGATAAAGGTATAGCCGTAATGCATGTGCGCCTAAGTCACGGCTTGCTGCCTGCCAGTTTTCATTCTTGATACAAAGAAAATCTTTTGTGGCTCTTTCTCTGTGGATTTTAACTATTCTTTGATTGGGGTATGTAACCATAACTCAATCTCCTTTCGATGTTTTTTTGAAAACCTTTTTTAACGATTTTCTGTATATATAATATAAAAAATTATTATAAAAATCAAAAGAGCCTGCTCTGTTTGAGAACGGACTCTTTTGATTGGAAACTATATTTATTCAAGCCGCTGATACAGGCTCTTTGTGCTTATATTGGGTTTCATCCGGCGCGGCTGTTATGCTTATGGTAATGTTATTTACTTCAAGAGTTGTTGTCTCCTTATAATCAGGAAATTGTGCTTTAAACCAGTCGCACACATATTTATAAGGGCTTGCAAGCGGCGCAGATTTTCTTTTGACACAATTGAAATGCTCCATTAATTCACTGCTGTTGGCAAAAGTGCTTATATACTTCTCCATGTTTTTGTATGTAAGTCTCTTGTTATATCTTGGTGTTTTCTGTTTTCTCCCGGATTCTACAACTGTTGCGAATGTAGGGAAGTCCCTCAAAAAATCTCGGTAAATAATGTATTCATCTGAACCGTATATTTTGGCTGCCGCCGCAAATTTATAATTCATGATAAACTTCTTTTCTGTATAATCAATATTGTATCCCCTGTTATTTTTAGCCATAAATTATCACTTATCCTTTCTTTGATTCTATATTTTTTATTCCGATATTGTTGCCTTTTTCTTGCTCTTGGCGATTTCGCCCCAAAATTCCGTTTTTCCTTCATAGTCTGCAAATTTCTTGATAAACCAACTTGTCACATAGCGGTGACGATTTTTGTATAAATATGATCTGTCTTTCACTCTTTCGTATTCATTTTTATCTTCCTCATTATTATCCGAGAATTCGTTTATGTATTTTTCCATATTTTCATACGAAAGATAACTGTAAATATTAACCTTATGTACTGTTCTGTTTATCTTTTTTACTTCCATTTTTGCATTTGGAATAATATTTAGTATCTTCATCCATTCAAAGAATTCTGTTGTTCCGTATGTTGTTGCCTTGTTGTAAAATGCCTTTGAAACAAGAACCGTATTACCTATGATTTTGATATTGTTTGCCATTTTAAAATGACCTCCTTTTAATTTTGGTTTAGAATTTGTTGTTCAACTCTTTTTCTGTATTCATTATAACATCCTTGCAAATAAAACTTGCACTATAAAACAGTATATGTTTATTTTTGCGGCGGAAGACAGAGTATTTTTATTTTATTACGATTTAGAACGATTTGATCCGATTTGTTTTAAATATTATCAACTTATTATTATTTGAGCTTATTTGTTCTTGTATGTTCGTAAAGGTACACCTTTATAAATATATAAAAACACTCTATAACACTTGTTCATAAAAGCATAAATTTTATTTACAAACATATTCGCAAAATAATTGACTTTTACGAATACCCATGATATAATATACATATCAAATACAAAGGGGCTGAAAAAATGAATACGCGAACATATTACTACGCAAGAGTATCAAGTAAAGATCAAAACCTTGAAAGACAGATAGCTGCTTTTAAGGCTCTTGGGGCGGAAGAAAGAGATATAATTACTGATAAGGAAAGCGGCAAAGACTTAAACAGAACAGGATATTCAGCCTTAAAAAATGCAATGCTCCGCCGCGGAGATACACTTGTTATAAAATCTTTGGATAGATTAAGCAGGAATAAAAGCGATATAAAAAATGAATTGCAGTTTTTCAAGGATAACGGCATACGACTGAAAGTTATTGATTTACCTACTACAATGATGGATTTACCTGTTGGACAAGAATGGATATTTGAAATGGTAAACAATATTCTTATTGAGGTATTAGGTACAATAGCAGAGCAGGAACGTGAAACAATTCGCCAACGACAAGCGGAAGGAATAGCGGCGGCAAAAAAGAACGGAAAAAAATTAGGGCGTCCTTCTATCCAATTCCCTGCAAACTGGAACGAAATATACCGTGCTTGGAAAAATGGCAATATTACCGCTAAAACCGCAATGGAACGGACAGGCACCAAAAGAACAAGTTTTTATAAGTTAGTCAAGATGATGGAAAAAGAAAATAGCTGATAAGGTTTTATTTAACTAAAAAACTATTGACTTTTGGATTGGTTGGATGTATTATATTAATATCGAAATCAAGAATACAGTTTAAACATTAATTTAAACATGATTTAAAAAAAGCATTGTGTTTATGCGGAATTATCCTTATGTTGGATTGCCGACTGGCAAGCCAACAATTGGTAATGAAGAGGTCGGCGGTTCGACTCCGCTCGTTAGCTCCATAAAAAAAAACGGCTCGTTGAGCCGTTTTTTTGGTGCATTATATTTGTATATTTTGTCCATATACACAGTGTTAATTATATGATATAATATATGTAGAATCGATAACATGATTCTGGATAGAGTCGAGCGGCGGGCGGTCGTTTCGGAAAGGAAAAGCTATGAGCGAAATTACTTTACAACTCGTATTAATTTTGCTTATTGTATGGATAATAAAGAAATAACCGCCCTATTGGCGTAGGACGGTTATTGGGTAGAACATTCTTTCTCCTAAAAATCAATTACTCTGATAGAAACGGCTGTTTTACCGCCCTCTCTATCTATATTTATATTATAGCATATATACGTGTCATTGTCAAGAAATTCATCAAATCTCCATATTAAAATCCTCGAAATTATTAAATACATAAAGAAATGATTTTATATTTCAAACTCATTTATATAATACTGCCGAACGATTATATTTATTCAAAATCAGGCTTAAAAAAATCCTCCGCATCAACTGCTTTCCGAAATCTTATCGACGCATAATCACTGACATTTCTGCCTGAATTATGCTTATATATTTCCCATTGGTCATAATACGGCAATCCGATATGTTTAAGGATATCATCTATATTTTCTCTTGTTTTCGGAACGACGCAGTCATCAAAATACCCCCTTACACGCCTGTCATCAACGACTGAATCCGTTTTAAAAACTCCGAACAGCCCTCGGGGATTGCCCTGAGCGCCATCCTTGAGATATGCCTGAAATCTTTGTGTACGGGTGTTATATTCCAAACAGCCAACAACTTCCTTATCCCTCCATATTATATCGTAAAGCTCTAACATGGTCTAACCTCCATTTTATAAAATCCTCCGTACGTTCCCACCATTCCTCAGGAACAGCCAAATTATTGATTTGTGAATTCAAAAGTTCCTTATATTCCAATCTTGTGGTCTGTATAATTTTATGAATTTCAAGTTCTGATATATCAAGCCTTATTGTCGGCTCATATATTTTTGAAAGCCTGCATAACAGGCGTTCGGCATATGAAAAGTTTTCCTGATAAAGCGGAGAATTGCACAAACAAAATGACGCCGCTTTTTTGTAATCCTTAAGCATCCCCCTTATATCGTCATAAAGCAGAGAATACCCATTATCAAAAATAGGAGTCATCTTAAGGCTTCCGTCATCGTTTGTCAACCATGCAACATTTCCGTTATGCCTGTCTTCATTCATTATTATTAAATCAAATGTCAACATATTTATCAAATCTGTTGCACCGGTATTACGGCATAAAAAATCAAAATCCAAATATCTTCTGTCCTGTATATATAATGTCTGAAGATATACAATTGATTTACCTTGTCGGAAATCAGGTGAATCACATATAAATGTTAATATCTCCTTATCATATCGTTTTCCGGACAATATACTAAGCGTTTGCTCAGCCATATCAAGTCCCATAAGCCTTCCAAGTCTAAAGCATATAACCTCAATTATAGGCTCTATTCCCCAATATCCGGGAAAATCTCTCAGCTGCATTCTGCCTGTTTTAACAAAATGAATCAATCCATCTTTTTGATATTCTGTTTTGAGCAAATTTCCCTTGGAATTACTGTATACTGAAAAACGATTTTTATCCAAAAAATCATTCATAGATGTTCACCGCCCCTCATATCTCGCCGCGGCGGAACGCCTGTATCAGAGTATTAGTCAGCGACTTCGGATTTTCCTCCTCCATTATCTCATCCCTTCCGAACCATTTTGCCTCTGCAAGCTCGCTTGTATCTAAAGTCACCTTATCACTCCCGTCAACCTCAGCGATAAATCCCATAAGCTCAGTACCGGAAAACGGCCAGGGCTGGCTTGCATAATACCTTATATTCCTTACCTTAAGCCCGACCTCCTCAAGAACCTCACGTTCAACCGTTCTTTCGAGTGTTTCGCCTATTTCCGTATATCCTGCCACAAGCGCGTATTTTCTGTACGTACCGTAGGCGTACTTGGTCATAAGAATTTTATCTCCGTTTATCACCGCAACTATCACAGCCGGACATATCACCGGATAATAAATACTCCCGCATTCGGGACATACCATTGCTCTTTCCGTATTGCTGTGCTCGGTCCTTTCGCCGCAGCGGCCGCAATATTTGACGCTTCCGTACCATTTGGCAAGATTAGCTCCGCATATACCCGCGAACCCCAGCCACTGAGGCTCAAATTCACGAAACTGTATATGGCGTATCCTGTCCTTGAATCCGCTCACATCCGCTCCGGAAAGCAGAAAAAAACGCGCATCATCAATGCTGAACAAATAAATATACGACAAAGACGGCAAATACCCAAACAGCCTTTCGGTATCGTCATAGGTAAAAAATTCACGTCTGTCATTTTTAAATACAGCCTCTCCGCCGTCATATATAAGCACATAATCCCCGTTGGACGGCTCTATATTTTTATATGTGTTGTCATATTTTTTCGGATAAATGTCCTGTATCATCTGTTCCCACTCCTCATAAGCTTTACAAGTGTAGGCTCAAAGGAAAATTCCTTCATCAGCCTGTTTATCTCATCCTCAGCCCTGCGCCGGCTGTTCTGACTTATATTTGACTTCACGGCGCGTATGAGTATATTTTTCGGCGTATGCGACATATCTATAAACTCCATTATCTGTGTTTTATATCCGCACATTTCAAGCACATTCCCTCTTATCGCATCGGTTGCAATCGCACAGAAGCGCTCTTTCAAAATACCGTATCGGGTAAGCGCCTGAAAATTATCTGTTTTCACCTGAAAATTAAGCTCATGCTGACAGCACGGCACCGAAAATATATAATCCGCTCCCCAGCTCACCGCATTATATAGCGCATAATCAGTAGCAGTATCACAAGCGTGAAGGGTTATGACCATATCTATCTTTTTATCGGTCTTATATCCGTTTATATCGCCCAGCTCAAATTTAAGATTATCATATCCGTAGCGTTCAGCCGCCGCATTGCATTTTTCTATAACGTCCGCCTTAAGGTCAAGCCCGGTTATATGCACTTTTTTATGCAATATTTCAGTAAAATAGTAATATACGATAAAAGTCAAATATGATTTTCCGCACCCGAAATCAATAATATTGAGCTCGTCTTTTTTTATATTGCACATCTCATCATTTATTATCTCAATAAAACGGTTGATCTGCTTGTATTTATCATACATAGAATTAACTATTTTACCCTCTTTTGTAAATATTCCCATATCTACCAAAGGCGCTATTTCTGCATCCTGAGGTATAATATAATTTTTACGGCGGTTATGCTCGGTATTCGTTTTAGGAGCAGATTTAGCCGTTTTCTTTTTATAGCTGACCTTTCCTTTTGAAGATATCATCACCATATACTCATTTCCGCCTCCGAAAGCGTTGCACTGCAAATACTCCTCCTGTGCCATACGAATACAAAGCTCCAAAAGAGATGATGAATCTATATTTTCATGGAATACCTGCTTATCCGTAAAACGCTCTGCCTGGTAATAGCCGTTTTTGGCGCTTATAACAGTTTTGCGGTACCGGCCCGATTTGGAACGCGGCTTTGAAAATATTATTTTATCCGGTGAACCGGAAATTATTTCTCTGAATATATTTTCCATGTCTACTCCTTATTAAAAGCAGCGCTCTTATGCTGTTAATATCAAGCGTCTGCAAAATTAAATGCTTATACCCCAAAAAGGGCTGCCAAAAGACAGCCCTTTTATTGCAGCTTATTGCAAGCTTATATATCCATTACTGAACGTCCTCGGGATCCGGATCCTCATACTGAGCCTTGTCTACCCATACCTGGTTAGTTGTTATCTCTGTCCAGTTCTCAAGATGTCCGTCAGCTCTGCGTGTATAATCATGCGAGTTTGTAGCCTCGACTACGTTGTAGTAATACCACTCACTTGTCGGGTTATCCGGCCACTTAACGTATTCAGCCGCAACTGACGATTCGCTCAGACCCTCAGCATCTACGAAACGGTTAAGAACACGGTTGATAATAGTCATAGCCTCAGCACGTGTAATCTGTCTGTCCGGTCTGAATGTACCGTCCTCATAGCCTGCAAGCCAGCCTACCGATACGCCGAGCTTTATTGAATCCTCTGCCCAGTGTCCGCTTATATCGCTGAAGTTATTGTCATAGCCCTCTACATCTGTATCGTCAAGGAATCTTGTAGCTATTGTAATAAACTCAGCTCTTGTTATAGCGTCTGCAGGTCTGAATAATGTTGTTCCGGCGTCGCCCTGTACATACTCACCGTTTGCCATTGAAGCGATAGCCTTATTCGACCATCTCGACTTAGCCACGTCAGTAAAGTCGCTTTCCTTTGTGAAGATATTATCTCTCACATCCGCGTTAAGCAGTCTGTAGAAGATAGTAGCAACCTCTTCTCTTGAGATAGAGTTAAGCGGTCTTACGTCTCCCTCCGGATAGCCTATTACATATACAAAGTGATCCTCTGAATTAAGCGCTGACGGCGGATCGATATTCGGATAAACCTGCGGAGCCGGTGTTGACTGGCCGCCCGGTGTGCCGCCCGGTTCCTGAGTTGCATTAGGATCTGCCGTAGCACCCGGCTCTGCTGTTGCGCCGGGCTCTGTTGTTGCTGTCGGTCTCGGAGTAGTTACGCGGCCGCTGTAGCCGCCGCCTCCTGTGCTTCTGTTTCTTATATTATAATAGAAAGTAGATGTAATATCAGACTTACTCAAAAGATTCTCGCCTATATACTGATCCTCAGCCGCATTTTCTGAACCTGCCTGCTGAACAGTATCAAAGTTTACTCTTGAATATCTAACGCCCTGTCCGTCTCTTCCTATACCTATATCAACATAACCGGTCATATCGATACCAACGGAATAATAGTAATATCCCACCGGTGTATCCTCAGACAAGGTCTGTGTTGCGGACGGAACCGTAAATGTCATGTTTGCAAAGCATGCGTCGAGATTATCCGCCATTTCCTTATATGTAAGCGATCCGGCGCTTGCATCTGCTCCATAACCCTTTACATGAACCTTTACTGTAAGCTTGTTGTATGTAACATCATAATCAACAGAATTTACTGTAATAGTATCGGTAAGCGCATTTTCTTCTATTGTTCTCTCTGTATCAAAGAATACATTTTTTGCCTCTTCATTAAAGCCGTACATTGAACCGTCGGCGTTTGTGAAGCTGTCCATATCAGCTATCTCGAAAGTATTCGGATAGTAAACGTCTATAGTGAACTCGCCCGAAACAGGGACATTGTTGAGCGCCTGTCCAACAACAGGGCTTACCTGTCCGTATTCCTCAGCGGCAGCCTGATATGCCTTAAACGTTTCCTTTACATTATCCATATACAAATATGCCTGATAATCGAAAGTATCGTTCAAAGCCGTTCCGACAGTTTCGGATTTTCTCAAAACTCCGTCGCTGTAATCGTTGCTTGTGCCGGCCTCTTTGATTTTTGTGTCGGCGTCTACCTTAACGCTTACAGATCTGTCAGTTGTATTGTAATCCGCAGCTAATATATCTTCTCCGAGCGCGTTTATATGCTTTGCGATAACATCCTGCAAACCGCCCGCAACGGGTGTTTCTCCGTCAGCAAAAGCAGGAACAGCCGCCATTGCGGAAAGCATAGCTGCGCTTATGGAAACAGATACAAAGCTCTTGAGTATCTTTTTCATAATTACTTACCTCCATTATCCTAAATAATCATTTATTTCATTATACAACAATTGCCACCAAGTGTCAAGACCTTTTCACAATATTTAATACAATTTAATTTATTATTTATGAATATCTATTAAAAAAATTTATAAAAAACGATTTTTTCTTTAAATTTTTGTACCCATTTATATCTATTTCTCCGCCTTTTAGCAAAATAGCGTTATTTTCTTCCAGATACCGCCAATGATTTTCTCCGTAATGCTTTATCACCGCCGCTTTTGCCGCTTCAAGGCATGGCGGACGCTTCGTCATATTATGCATATCGGAGCCTATAAAATGGATCTTTCCGGTCTCAAAAAGCATATCCACATCCCTGCGCTGCCTCTTGTCAATAATAGTATCGGCATTCACCTGATAAAGCACATCAAGCTCAAAAAGAGAATTTAAAAGAGCCTTGTCCTGATACAAGAACCTGTCTATATGCGCTATCACAGGTATAAAGCCGCGGAGCTCCGTTTTATATATAATATCAAAAATTCCCTCATTCCAAGGTGTATAGGGCATTTCAAGGAGGATATATTTTGTATCGCCTATGCAGAGCTTCTCCAGTCCCTCATACTCTGATATATCGCTCATAAGATGAAGCTCGCAGCCCGGTACGATTTTGGGCAGCGGCGTATCCGACTGAGCCGTTATTTGTTCAAGCTCGCTGAGTCTGTCGGCGCGTTTTTTTATAAAACTGTCGATTCCCTTCTGTTCCTTTGGATAGCAGTGAGACGTGGAAACGACCGTATCGACTCCCTGCCTGAAGCTTTCCTTAAGCATTTCGAGAGAAACGCCCGCATCCTTAGCTCCGTCATCAAAATTCGGAAGTATATGCGAATGGATATCTATCATGATCTACCCTCCCAATAAAGCATTAAAACAAATCCGGCGGCAAAACATCTCTTTTATGCAAAACGGCATACAAGAGCGCGAACAAGCCCCCTCCGACAACCGAACCGCATGTATCTATAACAACATCCTTCACCAGCGGCCCGCGTCCAGCGACAAACCCCTGATGGATCTCGTCCGTAACGGCATATATACAGCATAAAGCCGCCGCAAAAAAATATATCAGCTTCCTTCTTTTAAATCTTTTTGAAAAATAAAATACCGCCGATGCGCAAAAGCCTAAAGCCGCATAAATCGTAAAATGAGCGCATTTCCTTATATAATTGTTGAGTTCTGTAATGTCCTGCCGCTTCTGCTCGGGAGTATGGTTTGCGGTCATGGGCAGTATATCCACGATAAACGCCGTAACTCCGCGGCTGACATTATTGGATACATCGCGCTCCTGGGCGGAAAATCCGAATATCAGCGCCATTACCGCAAGCATTGCTGCAACAGACAGCGCATACATTAATTTTCTTATCATTAAATCACTCCATATAACAAAAGCTTTGCCGCCCTGTTGGTTAGATTAGATATTATATCACTTTTTTACCAAAAGGTCAATATACGAAATTAAGAATGTGCCGTCAAAAAGCTAAGCATATCATCCTCTCGGCGAGCTTACCTGAGCTGTCGGGGCGGGCGTGGGGGACTGCTCTGCCGGCTGCGGCGTCGGCGCTGCGGTAGGCATTGCGTCTATCTGTGCTCTTAGCTCCTCATTCTCTTTTTCAAGCTCCGAAATCCGCGCATCCTTCTCGCTCATCTGCTGCTTAAGCTCTACATTTTCCTTGACCGCCTGTGAAACGCTCTGTCTTTTTTCGCTGTCCGAGCCAAGCGTAACGCCTATTATGCAGATAGCGGCAAAAATAACGGCTATTATCAGAATAACAGTCAGTAAAATCGGTCTTTTCCTCAAACCCTTATCCTTATAAACATTATAATCCATCAAATCACATCTCCTCCGGCAGACGGCCGCAAAAGCATATATCAGCCGTCTGAGTTCTCCTCTAATTGTACCACACTTTTAACGGAAAATAAATACAAAAATTTATTTTTTATATTTTTTCCGAGCATTTTTACTGCTCTTGCATACAGCTCAAGCTGCACGCCGTATTCCTGCTTTTTTCTTTTTATAAACTGCTCCGTATCCTCTCCGGCGCGCATCCTGTCTGTTTTGTAGTCTATAATGGTGATATCGCCGTTTTCATCCTCGAAATAGCAGTCTATCGTTCCCTGCAAAAGCATCATGTCATCCTGCTCCCATTCGGTATCGTCCCCGCGGCATAGCTCCGGAGAGTAAATATCCGGCTCTATCGCTATTTCAAACGGAGCTTCCCTATGCATCCTTCCATTCTGATACGCTTTTATAAATTCACGGCCTATACCGCTTTCATCCTCAAAAAACCCCAGTATGACCTTCGGGTCAATATCCTTCTCATCCTCCGCGCTTATCTCACCCATTGCGCGTATCCTCGATACCTGCTCCTTTACATAGTCGTCGTCCATATCCTCTGCCGGCTCTATAAATGCCATGACCTGATGATACGCCGTTCCTATCAAATTAGCCGCTCTTTCCGACGGACGCAGGCATTCCGGCTCCGGCTTCATCGAAAGAATAACAGGCATATACCCCTGCGCTCCGGAGTTTATTTCCCGCTCCTCGTCATAGCTGTCGCTTTCGCTTATCTGCTCCGTGCTCATACGCGCGCTCTTTATGGCTGTTACCGTGGTCTTTGAGGGCAGTGCGCTGAGCGCCGCATACGGATACTCATACGAAAGCACCGAATATATATCCGCATCGCGCAGGGACGCTGTATCCTCCTCATGGAAATCCCATTTTTGGGCGCATGAATACATGACCGGCATTATCCAATCGGAAAATCCCCTTGCAGCCGAATACAGCTCCGGATTATCCTTCGCAAATTCAAAATCCCTTTTCCATTTTGCCTTTTCGCCGTCAAGCTTCTTTTCATCGGCATAATTCTTGACCGCCGTAATGATAAGCCGCTCCTTTGGACGAGTAAGTCCGACATACAGCTTTCGCAGATCCTCGCTGTGCTGTTCGCGGCTGTTTTCGTCCTCGATATAGCGAAGAGCGATAGTCGGCAGCGAATATTTTTCTTCGCCGTTTATATACCTCAGTCCTATCCCGGCGTTCTTGTTAAACGCCCAGTCCGCTCCTCTCGAGCCGCCGAACTGCTTTCCCGCCGATACCAAAAATACCACCGGAAATTCAAGTCCCTTGCTTTTATGGATTGTCATCATGCGCACTACATTATGATTTTCGCTTATAAGGCTTGCTCCGTCCGATTTAGCCTCCGCCGCCTCGAGCTTCTCTATATAATTCACGAATTTAAACAAGCCCTTAAAGCCGCTTTCCTCATACTTTTTCGCTCTTTCATAAAACAGTCTTAAATTCGCCTGCGCCTGCTCCGCTCCGTCAAGAGCGCCCAGGAAATTATAAAATCCGGTCTCCGAATATATGTCCAGAATCAGCGACGCCACCGGCTTGTAACGCATATATCCTTCCCATCTGTCAAGCCTGCTTACAAACAGCCTCGCCTTTTCGCCGAGCCCTCCGCTCTCACGCTCCGCCGCCCTTTCCAATGCGGCCGACATATTATCCCTTGGAAGCATAAGATGGAGCCGCGCAATATCATCATCGCTGAATCCGCCGATAGGAGAGCGCATGACCGAAATAAGCGCTACATCGCGGCGGCGATTTATAAGCACCTTTATAAGCGAAAGCATGGTACGAATCTCACGAAGAGAAAAATATCCCTCGCCCTGAACGCTCAAGGGTATCTCCATCCTCGCGAATTCCTCTTTATATATATCCGATATCGATGATACCGCCGAAGACAACACTGTTATATCGCTGTAGCGCACGGGATGACCGCCGCTGCCGCCCGAACTGCCCACGATCTCGCCGTTATCCACCATTTCCCGTATACGGCGGGCAACATATTTTGCTTCTATCCTCTCCCTTTCCATATCCTCTCCGGAATCGGGCGAGGTATTTTTAAACACCGGGAGAAGAACCGTTTCCGGCTTCGGCAGCTCCTCGTCAAAGTCCTCACGTCCGGCATAGAGCATCTCGCGCCCCTTATACTCAACGTCTCCGTTAACATCGGACATTACGTTTTCAAATATTTCATTCACCGCCTCGAGTATCTTCGGACTGCTTCGGAAATTTTTTGAAAGAACAATTCTTTCTCCGTCCTTGCCGGTATCGTATGCGGCGCTTTTTTGTTTAAATATATTCGGGTCGCCGCCGCGGAATGCGTAAATGCTCTGCTTCAAGTCCCCGACCATAAATATCGGTACAGGCTCTTTGCTGCCGTCACCCTCTGCAACTCGCCTGAAAATATCATCCTGCAAGCCGTTCGTGTCCTGATACTCGTCTATAAGTATCTCACTGTAGCGTGAGCGGTACTCCTGAGCCGTCTCCTTATCCTTAAAAAGCGTGTGCGCCATATGCTCTATATCGGAAAAGCTGTATACGGCACGCTTTTTCTTTATCTCGCCGATTATTTCCGAAAGAAGCCTTACACACTCCGATATGGCACGCATATCATGTGCGGCGTCCCTGATTTGCTCTTCGGTTTCAGCAGAGCTCTGTGAAAGACCTGCTCTTTCACAGTCCTTTATAAATGCGCCGTAAATATTGTCTCTGTATTCGTCACGGTACGCTGTCCAATCCTCATGCAGAGTTTTAGCCTTTCTGTCCTTGTCCAGCTTATACGGGCAGTAGGCTCTGTTTAAAGCGTCATTATAGAGCGCATAGGCTCTGTCCCATGCTTCCCTGCCCGATACTCCGCCGTCCGCCGCCTTCTTCAGGAGACTTTCAAAGCCGCATATCTCCTTTATAAGCACTCCCCACATAAGATACAGCGCATCATTTTCCTCATCCTCACACTCCGCCGCCGCTTTTAGCGCCGCAGACATATCTTCGATCTCAAATCCGCATTCGGCATACATTTCCTCCGTCAGGGCGTAAAGCGAATTCAAGGCATACGCCGCCGCTTCCCTCATACATTTAAGTGCGTGAGCCGCCCATTTTCCGCCAAATACCTCTTCCTCATACTCCGCCGCCGCTTCATCAAGCCACTCCATAGGCTCTGCGAACGGCTGTATAAATGAATATATCTCGAGTATGAGAGATTTCAGCCTGTCATCGCTGTTTATGCTCGAATATTTTTCGGTGAGCCTTATGAATTCGTCATAGCTTATTTTATCCTCATAACGCCTGTTGTAAAGTCCGTCAATAAGTATGTCCGCCGCCTCTGCGCAGATAAGCGAATCCTCCGCCGGCTCGCAGAGCTTGAAATCCGGAGAAATATTAAGATCATGCGTATGATTTTTCACACACTGCAGGCAAAACGCATCTATCGTGCATATATCCGCTCCGGAAATAAGCCTGAGCTGCCTTTGACGTGCAGCGTAATCCATATCGCTTTCCCTAAGGCTTTTTATTATTTTTTCCTTCATTTCCGCCGCTGCTGCATTTGTAAACGTAACCACAAGCATGGAGTCAATATCAACTCCGGCATAAATTTTTCTCTTTATTCTCTCCACAAGCACCGCTGTTTTTCCCGAACCGGCAGCGGCGCTTACTATTATATTATGACCGCCGTGCTCTATCGCACTCTGCTGGTCGCCGGTCCATTTTACCTCAGCCATCACTTGTCCTCCTTACCTTCAGCGCCGAAGCGTGCTCCGTCATTGTCCGGCATACGCGAAAGCGCTCCGTCCATATCAAACATGCAGATGTCCCTGAAATCGCAGTATACGCAGGCGCTCTGCTTGTTTTTGCCCAAATACGGCCGCTGTTTTATATTTCCGTCCATAATTTCACGGTCAATCCCTATTATATTTTCCTCTACCTTGCCGAAAATACTCTTCCGCTCCTCCGTGGAGTGTATGGTATGTGAATTGAATTTATCACGTTTCTTGACAAGCCTAAGCTTCAGGTATCCGGCGTCGGCGCTGTGACCCTCCTCGGTTATAGAGCTGCTGTACAATTCCGCCAGCTCCGTATCCTCCTTATCGGCAAAGGTTATCCCGTCAAGAAGAATATCTTCCGAGTGCAGTCTTTCAATATCCTTCTGCTCTCCTATCCTGAGCCTTCTCATCTTGTCATGCACCGGCTGGTAATACACGCCCGTAAGCTCCATATCCTCTCCGTAAAACTTCATCGCCGCAAGAGCGTATATAAAAAGCTGCATGTTTATTCCGTTTCTTATATCGCTCAGACTGAATTGAGTCGAGCCTGTCTTGTAATCTATGACTCTGAAAACCTTGCGTCCGTCGGCTCTTATCCCCTCATCTACTCTGTCTATTTTTCCTCTTATAAATACCTCGTCATTAAGAGGGCAGATTCCGAAATCCTGCTCATATCCGAGCGGCACAAATTTACCCTCGGTAATGCTTCTGTACACATTATGCGCGCTTGAAGCGACTGTTTTTCCTATGCGCCGCAGTGTCCGCTTTCTCGGCTCAATATCGTAAGGCGCTATCTTTTCAAGCTCCTTTGCTGTCTGAGCGACTATCGAGCTTATCAGCTCCGAAAAATCCTTCTCAAAATCCTCCGGAGTTTTATTGGCCCATTCGAGCCATTTTTCACGCTTTTCCTCAAAGCTTTCCGCACCGTCTTCTATACGTTTGCAAAGCGTTTGTATCAGCATATGGGCATATGTGCCGACATGCGCCGCGCCTATCTCCATTTCCTCATCAGCCTTAGCACGTATTCCGTAGCGTATAAAATACATCATCGGGCATCTGGCGTATGTGTCTATATTGGTAGCGCTGTAAAGCCTGCCTGTCTCCCTGCCCGGTACGCGTCCGTCATAAAGACGCTTCGCGCTTTCACGGCTGATTCTTATTTGCCGTCTTCCGAATACAGAAGCCTCATCTATAAGACGCAGATTTTCAAATTCTCGCCGGCTTTCAAAAAATTTATAAACATTTCTCCATACCGGAGGAAGCCTTTTGAGCGGATCTGCACAGTTTATAAGCAGACTCCGCAAAGCAGCCGCTTTTGAGGTGATATTTTCCGGGTCGGACGGCTCATATACAAGATTATCCCCGCGGACAGCCTTGGGGAACATAGCCGAAACATCAGTTATGATTCTTGCCGGACGGTATGCCGCTCCCTCTCCGTTCTGCACAGGATAGCAAAAATACAGTTTTTCATCAGCGGCGCACAGAGCGCGGTATACCTTAAAATACTGCATGTCCATCTGATTTTTTGTAGTAGGAGCAAAGCTTATCCCCATTTCCGAAAGCTGCTCGCGGTCGCTGTTTGACAAAAATCCTTCATATTTTATATCATCGGGATATGTTCCGCTGACTGCCCCGGCTATAAACAAAGCCTTTACTCTTGATGACGTGCTGCGCTCCGGTGTTCCGGTATACACAGCGTCAAGAGAGGTAGGTATTATGCGTATCTCGCATTTTGATAGTCCCGCCGCTATGCTGTCGCCGAACTCCTTAAAGCTCATTTCTTCATCTGCGGCAGTCACAACGACCTGATTTGCAACATCAAGAATCTCCGTCCATATCTGCGCAAGACGGCGGGCGGCGGTATGCGGATTCTCTATATCCGGCTCATAGCTCTCGAGCTTTTTTATATCCTCCCTGAGTCCCTCGTAAAGTCCTATCTCCTCTAAAAATTCGGTAAGTATACGGGCATAAAATGCAGCGTCTGAAGCATCTGTGTGCTTTTTACCCCTCAAGGCTGACGCAAGCTTCAAAAACGGCTTTATTACCGTCATTCTGACTGCATTCACTCTTTCAAGCTCTTCGCTCTCCTCTTCTTTTGGCTCGTCCTCATCCCATACAGCCTCAAAAACCTCTTTTTCCATCCTCCAAGGCTCCGGAGTAAATTCTCCCTTGTCATTTAGCTTACCGAGCCATTTTGAACGTCCCCTCACTCCGTACCGGTTTACATAATTCTCAAGCACCGCCACATCATCAGAGCTGATATGAACCGTTTTTCCGTTTTCTCTTACGTAAATATATCCGGCATGAAGATAGTTAAACACAGACTCATAATTCCAGTCGTTTTCTATTATATCAAACACCGACAATATCTGCATTGCGATCGGATGGTCTGAAAGCACTATCTTTTCATCGGCAAAAAACGGTATGTCATGCTCAGCAAATACCGAGTTGATTATATATTCATAATCCACAGCTCCGCCGAAAAGCACTCCTATATCGCGGAAGCGCATACCTCCCCGCACAAGAGCAAGTATTTCGGAGGCTATATATTCAGCCTCGGAATGCGGGTCGCGGCATTCGTATATTTTTATGTTTTCCGCCTTGTCCGGAAACTCCCTTGTGCTTTCAAAAAATCGCATGAGATGCGAGATTTCAGGCGTTGTCTGCTCAGAGGTCAAATCGTCAAAGCATATCTCCTCGGTCTTAAACATTTCACGAAAGCGCCTGAGCGCCGTCATCACAGGAGCATATGAAGCATAAATAGAATTTCTTTCCTCATCGTCCTCAATGCCTGACACATCAGGACAGTTAAGGCATACCGTAACCCTGCCGCAGCTCATAACGAGCGCGTCTATAAGACGCAGCTGAGCCGGGGAAAACTCGTCAAAGCTGTCTATCCATATCATCGTATTTTTATTTATATCTTTATTGGAGTATATCGCATCCGCAAGCCGGTTTATATCATCGTCACTGTCAGTAAAATTTCCCTCAAAAAGCAGCCTTTCATACTCCATGTATATCTTTGCCGCCGCATCGGTTTTTTCGCGCAGTCTTTCGCTTGACGCTGCCGCGCCTGCCTTCATAAGAGCTTCGGCATCTATTCTGTAGCGCTTCATCTCGGATATAAGCGACGCCATGCTGTCCGCAAAGCCTCTCATTCGCATAGCCGATGTGAGCCTTGTTTCTTCATGTGAATCGCAGTAGCGGCGCACCGCCTTTGCAACGAGCATCTGCTTTCCGGCGGGGCGCAGATATTTGCTTACCGTCGTGTTTAATATATTCACCGCCATTTTTCTCGGCGTCATTACATTTATTCCGTTAAGTCCTATTATCCCGAAGCGGTGCACAAGCTCTCTTTCAGTCTCAAAAGAATAATGCTCCGGCACGAGCATTATACACTTGATATTCCCGTCCGACTCATGAGCCGCCGCAATTTCCTCTATGCACCTCTCATGCTTAGATGACCTGAGCGTTCCGCGTAAAATCCTAAGCGTTTTTTCACCCATATACTTCCCTCCCGATCTTTCCGGCAAAATACCGGCAGAACTAATTCATAGCCTTCAATATTTTGTAGGCTTTCTTATATTTATCTATTCTTTTAAAATCCTCATAAGACGGATTTTTTATCCTGCTTAAGTCCATATTATGACACAGGTCCGCCAATTTTACTGTTCTTGCGATTGGATTTGCGCCAAGCTTTTTTATATATTCAATGTAATCAACATTATTTTTATGCGTCAAAAGCCTGACCGCATCAACCGACGCCTTTGGAAAACCCATTTCTTCAAGCTGCTCCGGAGTAGCGCTCGTATCCTCGCATACATCATGAAGAAGCGCCGCAATTTTATATTCCTCTCCCTTTACCGCTTTTGCAACAGCCCTCGGATGCAGAATATACGGCTTACCTGCTTTATCCTTCTGCCCGGAGTGCATTTTTTTGGCGAACGCATCCGCTTTTTCTATAAGATCACTCATTTAAAGTCCTTTCATAAAATATCTTTCTAACCAAAACAGGAGGGTATTCACCCTCCCGCCGGCTGCCGGTATCAAATCGGCGCCTTTCTTAATCTTCCAATCCCTTTATGTACTCGTCCATAGCTTCGGCAACATGCTTTGAATAATTTACCGCCTCAACAACGGTTTTTGCTCCGCGCACAACATCGCCTGCCGCAAATATTCCTTCTCTTGTAGTTTCGCCGTAGGTATTCGTAACAAGCAGACCTCTTTCATTTACCTCGAGACCTGTTGTATTTGAAACTATACGTGAGTTGGGGCCTTGGCTTATAGCTATAATTGTGGAATCAGCCGGATACAGCTTTTCTGTTCCTATGATCGGTTCAAGATGACCATATCCGTCACATTCAAGCTCAATCATAACAACGCCCTTATCCACTATCTCTATAGGCTCAACATGCACCACAAAATCAACGCCGTCAATCTTAGCATATTCGACCTCACGCGGTGATGCGGCAAGATGATCGTTTCTCGAAAAGACCGTTACCTTCTCACAGCCGTGGCGCAGAGCTGTTCTTGCAACGTCCATGGCAGAGTTGCCCGCACCAATGATATTCAAGCTCTTTCCAAGCGTATACGCATCCGGATTCACAAGATAATTTATGGCAAAATGTACATTTCCCAAGGTCTCTCCCTTTATATGCAGCATATTCGGCTTCCATACGCCGGTACCGACAAATATTGCTTTATAGCCGTCACGGAACATATCATCAACAGTTATAGTCGTACCTATAGCGGTATTTGGGCGTATTTTTATATCCAAATCAAGCAGCTTGTCACGATATTTGTCAAGTATGCTCTTTGGCAGTCTGAATTCGGGTATTCCATAGCGCAAAACGCCGCCGATTTTTTCCTTTGACTCAAATATCGTTATGTCATAGCCCTTCTGAGCAAGCATGATAGCAATAGTTATTCCGGCGGGACCGGCTCCGATAATTCCTACCTTTTTGCCGTTCTTCTGCTCGCACTCAAGCTTAAGCTTATCAAAATAATTTGAGGATATATAATTTTCTATACTTGAAAACTGAACCGGAGCTCCTTTGCGGTTGAGCACACAGTGACCTTCGCACTGATTCTCATGATTGCATATAAGCGAGCATATAACCGAAAGCGGATTATTGTTAAAAAGCGTTTTTCCCGCCTCGGTGATTTTTCCATTCAGGAACATCTGTATTACGTTCGGAATATCGGTATTTATCGGACATCCTGTGCGGCACATGGGCTTTTTACAGTTGAGACACCGCTTTGCTTCATTGATTACATTGATTGCCATAAATTAATCCCTCTCTTTTTCTCATAAAATTCATTATTTATATTTTACCATAATTTTTTGCTTTAATCAAGTTATTTTTTGTGAATCTTTACCTTGTTTTTTGTCTGCCGCCTATGCTGATTTTCCTGTTTGCTTATCCCTCAAAATTATACCGCAAACCTTGAAAAAAAGAGCCTGACATCAAATGCTTATTTAATTAAGCTATATTGACATCAGGCTCATATTTTGGTTTGGTGCGCTGCGGAGCAAAACAAAACCATATTGTTGTCCGCAAATATTTATTTAAATCCCAGCTGAAAATAATTTTTAAGCCGGACTTAAATGTAAATTTTTTGCCGATCAAATAAGAATTATTTATCAGTTAATATACTTCTATTTGACCTTGTGTATTTAAAATAATATAAAAATCTGCTTTTTTATGTAAATATTTTTATATATTGACTTTTTGCATTTAACACGCTATAATTATATCATGTTCATGTATGGACAAGTCAATACTTTTGAGGTGTTTTTTTTGAAAAATTTATTTACAATAAGCCGAGTAGCCAAATGCTGCGGTATTTCAAGAGCAACTATACTGCGTCTTGAAAACAAGGGACTTCTTACTCCAGCTTTCATTGATGAAAAAACAGGCTACCGATATTACGATAATTTTAATGTAACTCAAATTCTGCAAATAAAGAAATTTTTAGATATAGGTATGAGCTATGATAATATTCTTCTTTATTACAACTCTAACGGTACCTCTGTCGAGCTTCTTCAAATTATTGAAGAAAAATTATACAATATAAAGCGTGCCTATGAAGAAATAAAGCTTCGTATTGACAGAAAGAGCTATCTCAAATTTGAAATTATCGATCTGCCGGAGTATATCTGTTTTACAAGAAGATATACGGGTTCTACAACTGATGACCGATACCGAAATATGTATAATCTTTTTCACGAGGCTGTCGAAAGGGGATACAGACCGCTTGCCTCGGAAGCTTTGTTCATTATAAATGAACGCACTGATTTTCTAAAGGGAGAATATACTGATACCGATGTAGATTTCGTGTGCTGTATCCCGCTTGAGCCGGACTATGCTCCTAAGGATGCAGAGGTTTATCCGAGCTGCAAAGCATTCTCATGCTTATACTATGGAAATTATAAAAATTTAGAAAAAATATATAATGAATTTGGTAAAAAAATACGTGAGCTTAATCTTAAGCCCACAGGATTTCCGCGTGCATTAGCTATTGTTGCACCATACACCGGAAGGTATATTTCTGAAGATAATTATGTCTCAAAACTTGCAGTCCCTATTGAAGATCTGCCGGATAATATAATAAAGGAAATAAACAACAGTGATTAACTGTGTTTATCCTTTTACATAATAAAAACAGCATCCGAATGTTCGGATACTGTTTTATCTGGCTCCTCAAGTTGGGCTCGAACCAACGACCCTGCGGTTAACAGCCGCATGCTCTGCCAACTGAGCTATTGAGGAATATCATATATTTAATTATATCACAAACCAAAATGTTTGTCAAGTATTTTCTGATAACCGCCTAAGAATTTTCATTCTTAGGCAGAATCAGTTCCGGCAGCTATCTACTTTCCCAGGCAGTCACCCGCCAAGTATCATCGA
>CAJMRL010000009.1 GCA_905215805.1 uncultured bacterium
TAGAGCATGCGGTTCATACCCGCAGTGTCACTAGTTCGAATCTAGTTACCGCTATATGGCGGTATAGCTCAGTTGGCTAGAGCATGCGGTTCATACCCGCAGTGTCACTAGTTCGAATCTAGTTACCGCTATTTAAAGCCACGGTATATCCGTGGTTTTTTTATTGCAAAAAAATATAAGGACTGCCGCTTTTTATGCAGCAGTCCCGTTTTCTCAGTTTTCTATCTGGCGTTTTACAACGCTTTCCCCGCAATAAATTTGTCTAAGCTTCGGCTTTTCAATTTTACCTGTTGGATTTCTCGGCACTTCGGCAAAAATAATCTTCTTGGGACGCTTATATCTTGGAAGTTCATGGCAAAATTCCATTATTTCTTCCTCTGTACAGACATGTCCTTCCTTAAGCTGAATAATCGCCGCCGCAATTTCTCCTAATCTCGCATCAGGAAGACCTATAACCGCGACGTCATTTATATGTTCGTTCTTTCTAAGGTAATCCTCTATCTGGACAGGATACAAATTTTCTCCGCCGGAAATTATAACGTCTTTTGCTCTGTCAACCAGATATATAAATCCGTCCTCATCCTCCTGCGCCATATCTCCTGTCATGAGCCAGCCATCCTTTAATACCTCATCTGTAGACTTTTTATCATTGTAATAGCAAAGCATAACTCCGGGACCTTTTACCGCAAGCTCGCCGACTTCTCCACGCTTAACAACATTTCCATCGCTGTCAACGATCTTTACCTCCCAGCCGTAACCGGGTACGCCTATAGCTCCTACTTTATTTATATTTTCCAATCCAAGATGTACACATCCCGGTCCTATCGACTCGCTCAATCCATAATTTGTATCATATTTATGATTAGGGAAATATTTCTTCCATCTTTTTATAAGCGACGGCGGCACCGGCTGAGCTCCTATGTGCATAAGTCTCCACTGGTCAAGCTGATATCTGCTTAAATCAATATCACCGCGCTCTATCGCATCCAATATATCCTGCGCCCACGGAACAAGCAGCCAAACTATAGTACAATGCTCCTCGCTTACGGCTCTAAGTATCCACTCAGGATTTACGCCCTTGAGCAGTACAGCCCTTGAACCTGAAATAAGACTTCCAAACCAATGCATCTTTGCTCCGGTATGATAAAGCGGAGGTATACATAGGAAGGTATCCTCCCTTGTCTGACCATGGTGCTTCTGTTCAACAACGGCTGAATGGCTCAGGCTTTTGTGTGCATGTAAAATAGCCTTCGGAAAACCGGTTGTTCCCGATGAAAAATAAATTGCCGCATAGTCATCGTCGGTCAGCTCCACGTCCGGCGCAATGCTCCTCGCAAATTTTACAAGATAGTTATAGCTCTCCGCAAATGTAGGACAATTTTCTCCCACATAAAATACCTGCTTGACCTTCGGCATTTTATCACAGATCTCTTCCACTCTTCCTATAAATTCCGGGCCGAAAACAAGCACATCGGAATCAGAAAGGTCAACGCAATATCTGATCTCTTCCGCGGTATACCTGTAATTAAGAGGTACGGCAATAGCTCCCGCCTTCAGTATTCCAAAATATATCGGCAGCCATTCAAGGCAATTCATAAGCAGAATAGCAACCTTATCTCCTTTTTTTATTCCTCTTGAAAGAAGAAGATTTGCAAAACGATTTGCTCTTTTATCGAAGTCCCTCCACGTTATTTCTGTTCTTCCGCAAAGCATCGGATTTGTTTCGATAAGAGAATATTCCTTCCATGTCATTCTCGTATGCTCCATGACCTTAGGATTGATCTCAACAAGCGCTGTCTCATCTCCGTATAGTTTTGCATTTCTATCCAACAATTCCGTAATCGGCATTTATTTCATTCCTTTCATTTTCTGATATTTATAGTGCAGCCTATTTTTAGTTGCTTTCTTTAAAAACTTTTTTTATAAACTTATCATCAAATTTACTTGTAAAAGCTGATACCACCGGAACTACTATAAGTGATACCACCATAGCCCCGCAGCCCATTTCCGGCGCCTTTGCCGCCGCAAGCTTAAATGCCTCGCCTACATTTCCCGCATCCATATTAATGCAGGTAAGTATGATAGTTGCTATCACAACTGTAAAGAATCCGCACAGCATTCCTGCCCACGCTCCGGCCTTTGTGACCTTTTTAGAATATATTCCCCATATGTACGGGCCTATAAAGCATCCTGATACTATTCCCCAGCTAAATGACATGATATTTACTATAATGGTTATATTTGTAGTTGCAAATATGTATGAAAGTCCTACAAATACAAGACATAATACTCTTGTAATCGTAACCTGGTTTTCTTCCTTATAGTTTTTCTTGACCATAGGTATAAGATCCACGCTTATTGCCGATGATGATGAAAGAACTATAGATGAAAGTGTTGACATCGATGCCGATAACAGCAATATAAGGATTACAGCAAGAATTATTGTAGTAACTATATTTGCATCTCCCAAAGCCGTTAAAAGCGTAGCAGGAATAACAGAGTCAACTCCGCCCTCCGGAAGCTTGTTGTTAAGTACCAATCTTGATAATGAGCCTATAAAGTAAGCTCCGCATCCAATAACCAATGCAAAAGCAGTTGATATATACTTAGCCTGCTTTATTGACTTAATATCCTTTATGGCATAATACTTTGATACCATCTGAGGAAGACCCCATGTTCCAAATGAGGTAAGCATAATATTTACACAAAGGAATTTGAAGCTGCTTCCGCCGAAGAAGCTTGTTATTTGTGCGCCTGTAATGCCGTCGCCGTTATCCGGAATATTGCGGAGATTCTCCATAAAGCTTCCAAATCCGCCGACCGCATCGTTATTTACGATGGCGATAACCATTGCAAATACACCGACTATCATAATTATGCCCTGTACAAAATCGGTATAAGCAGTTGCCACATAACCGCCCAAAGCAAGATATACTGCTGTAAGCACCGCTATTACAAGCATCCATACATTTGTTGAAACATTCGGAAAAATCGCTGTAAACATAGAACCGAGTCCCTTATATACAGCAGCGCTGTATGGAACAAGGAACACAAAAATAATTATCGCCGAAAAAATTTTTATTGCAGATGAATCATACCTGCTCTCAAAAAATTCCGGCATTGTCTTTGAAGAAAGATTATGAGTCATAGTACGGGTTCTTTTAGCTAACAGCTGCCAAGCCAAAAAGCATCCCAGAACCGCGTTTCCCACGCCTATCCAGATGGAGCCTAATCCAATATTCCATCCATGCTGACCGGCGTAACCCACAAAAATAACCGCTGAAAAATATGATGTACCGTAAGCAAAGGCCGAGACCCATGCCCCGATATTTCTGCCTCCCAATAAGAAGCCGTCAATTGTTTTTGCTTTGCGCGCGCTCACTATTCCTATAATGACCATAAGAAGCGCAAAAATCGCGAGCGCAACCACTGTGACAGATTGTGTCTGTGCAAGATTGTTTTCCATAAAAACCGTCCTTCCGTTTTACATTTTACTTTTGTAAAGCTTTTATTAACTGCTACACTACAAATACTACAAATTCTATTATACACAAAGCGCGGCGAATTGTAAAGAACTTTATCATTTTTTGTTAATTTTGTGCAAAAATTTAGGCAGAAACTGTAGTTTCTGCCCAAAAAATTTATTGACAATATTAATCTATTACGACAAAAGATTTATTATCTGCAATATAACGATGACAACAGCAATAATACTCATAACCGTTACAGCAGCAGTCATTTTTTTCTTTAAAGCTCTTACCGACAAATTCAGTTCCTCTATTGTATTTTTTGTATTCATCTGAGAATTTTTGAGGTCAAATACACTGTCGGACAGCTTTGCCACTCCTGACAGTGTTTGAATAACCTCACCTGTCTGTGTCTTCAGGCTGTCAATATTTCTTCCTATGCCATCTATTTTCTTAACGTTGTCGTGCATACCGCTCTCCGTTGCCTGCTGCATAGCCTGCAAACGGCGTTTCACGCTTTCCAGCCCGTCAGACACCGACGAAAGCTTATTTTCGGTCTCAAGGAATTTTTCCTTGACCTCCGTCATGCGATTGGCAATGTCCTGTCCTCCGTCCGCAACGTTAATGCCTCTCTTTATACATCCCTCTATATCCGCCTCGTTTAAAGACAACTTCACAATATCAGCGATTTCTTTTTTCAAATCCTCGATATCTACCGCTATCTCTTCTATGTCAGTATCTTCCGGCGGTATATCCTTAGCTTGCTTTATATCCTCTTTTATATCTGAAGCATTTCTTTTGGATACTCCGCTCATTTCTGCCGCTTTCTTTCTGAATTTATCAAGAACGCCTTTAATATTTATCGTATCTCCTCCCGATTCGTCTTCATGATCATTTCCGCCGTTAATACTGTCAAGAAAATCCTCATAATCCTCGTTTGAAGAATTATAATATCCGCTTATTGATTCATCTATTTTACCATTTTTCATCTATCCGTATCCTTATCAATTTATTGATTATCCGAAGGCTTTTTTGCCTTAATCGTAATAACCTTCTTAACGCTCTTTTTCACGTCTTCAGCGGCGTCTTCTATCTCTTCCTTCGCATAATGAGCTGCATCCTTTATATCCTCTCCGGCGTCCTTAACAGCGTCCTTAGCGCTTTCCGCAGCTTCCTTAACGGCTTCTTTTGCGTTTCGGGCCGCTTCTTTTACAGTTTCTGTAACAGTATTTTCCTCTTCGCCATAATATGCTTCTTCAGTCTGCTTTTGAGCATACTCGTCAACTGAGTCAGAAAGCTTCGCTCCGCATCTGCTGCAATACGAAGCATCAGACTTGTTATATTTTCCGCATTCCGGGCATTTAACGCTTTCCTTAAGCTCCGACATCTTTTCTCTCAATGCTTCTTTTTCCTTAAAGAGCGCGTCAAGCTGCTCGCACTCCTCTTTAAGCTCATCAATACAGTTACCCGAAATCAGATATGCTTCATACAGCTTTTTTCCCATTTCTGAATATACATCCTTGATTTTGCTGTCTGTTTCATTTATTGCGAATGAAAGCTTTGTCTGGCTTATTACATTATTTGTTTTTGCATAAACCTGCTTTCCGAGCTTTGCAGCCTCATCCTTTGCTTTATAAGCCTGCTCCTTTAATCTCTCAAAAAACTCATCCATATTATTTATCTCCTTTCACCTTCTATTTTAGGCTTTTGCCTTATGCACAAATCCAACTGTTATTTAGGAATGTATATGGAAATCACCTCTGCAACGAATCAGAAGCTGCCCGAAACCATTCCGATTGATAGTATTATACCACATATCAATTTATTTTTCCATAGATTTGTGCAAAATTCTTAAATTTTTTTCAGCTTGTCATAATCAGCCAATATTACTTTATGTCCCGCCGTATCAAACTGTATTTGTAAAACAGCTCCCGTCTTATACGGCTGCACTGCCGTTACAGTTCCCTTGCCGAAAACCTTATGCTCTACCCTGTCGCCGACTTTATAGCTGTCACCGCGTGTTTCAGAAGAGTCCTTCCCCAAAGAAAACATCAATCCGGAGCGTTCGTGAATTTTCTTTTCGGGAGAAGCCTTGTCATGCACATACTCATAAAACTTCTTCTTTTCCGGAATTTCCTCCTTATAAGCACCCGGGATCTCTCCCCAGAATCTCGACTCCATAGAATGCTCAGTTTTTCCATACATAAACCGCTTCTCGGTTTTTGTAATATAAAGCTTTTCTTTTGCTCTTGTCATGGCTACATAACACAGCCGTCTTTCTTCGCTTAAGCTTTCGGGATCTGAAACCGAACGCATACTCGGGAATATTCTCTCCTCCATTCCGGCTATAAACACAACCGGAAATTCAAGCCCCTTAGCGCTGTGTATTGTCATAAGCACCGCCGCGTCATCCTCCTCGGAAAGCTCATCCGTACTTGACGCAAGAGTTACATTCTCAAGGAATTCCGAAAGCTTTCCCTCATAGTCCTCGTTTGCCTCAAAATCCTTCGCTACTGTCATAAATTCACCAAGGTTTTCAAGTCGAGTTCTGCTTTCCACCGTATTCTCATTGACAAGCATTTCAATATATCCACTACGCTTCTCCGTTTCACTCAAAAGCTCCGATACCGGAGTATCCTCCTTCATTTGTGCAAGTTCATCGATAAGCTTTACAAATCCCTTCATTTTTGCAGCCGCCGACTTAAGCTCGGGGAATTCATCCGCCCTACTTGCCGCCTCAAACATACTTATATCATTTTCAAGCGCAATTATATTCAGCTTTGCTACGGAAGTCGCTCCAATTTTCCTTTTAGGCTCATTTATTACCCTAATAAGGCTCATATCGTCATTTGGATTATGGATAAGACGCAAATACGCAATAATATCCTTTATTTCCTTTCTGTCATAGAATCTCAGTCCGGATAAGACCTTATAAGGTATATTTGCCGACATAAGCTCCGTTTCTATCGCTCTTGACTGGGCATTTGTTCTGTACAGAACAGCGCAATCTGAAAAGCGTCCTCCGCTTTTTTTCCTCTTTATTATTTCTCGGGCAATAAATCTTCCCTCATCTTTTTCGTCCTGAGCTGTATATGCGGTAAGCTTCTCTCCGTCCCCTTTATCTGACCAAAGCTTTTTTTCCATACGGTGCGAATTATTTGCTATGACCGCATTTGCTGCGTTAAGGATATTTTCAGTAGAACGGTAATTCCTGTCAAGCACTATCTTCCTCGCTTCAGGATAATCCTCCTCAAAGCCCAATATATTTTCTACATTAGCCCCTCGGAATCTGTAGATACTTTGATCATCATCTCCTACAACCGCAAGATTTCTGTACTTATCAGCCAACATTTTTACAAGAAGGTACTGTGAATTATCCGTATCCTGATACTCGTCTATCATTATGTATCTAAATCTCTCCTGATACCTTTCGAGCACATCCGGCTCCGAGCTGAAAATTTTGACTGTATTAAATATTATATCATCAAAATCAAGCGCATTATTTTTCATAAGCTTTTTCTGATAAAGCGCATATATCTTTGCAACTGCCTGAAGCTTAAGATCATTGCCGCAGGTATATACCATCGTAGCCGGCTCAAGCATCTTATTCTTCGCATCGCTTATTTGCGACATAGCAAACCTCGGATCTATTTCCTTTTCATTATAACCAAGCTCCTTTATGCAATCCTTTATCAAAGTCTTGATGTCGCCTGTATCATAAATCACAAAATCATTCCCATATCCAAGCCTGTCTATGCACGTTCTCAATATTTTAACACACACTGCATGAAACGTTCCTACCCACATTCCCCTCGGAATTTCACCCAGTATTCCTTCTATTCTTTCTTTCATTTCATTTGCGGCTTTATTTGTAAATGTTATCGCTAATATATTCCATGGATTTATACCGCAATGACTTATCATGTATGCAATTCGGTTAACAATAACCGTAGTTTTTCCGCTTCCTGCACCGGCTATGATAAGCAGAGGTCCTTCAACAGTCTGCACTGCTTCTAACTGTCTGTCATTTAATTTATTTGCCATATTTGTTTTGTCCTTTTCACAAAAATATATTCATTACTTTATATTATAGCATATTTTATCTTGTTTGGCTATACTTTTTTTCACCATTTCTTCAATAATCATTTGGGTATAAATCATGTCGAAAAAAGAAAAATTAAAAGCAGACCATGACGAAAGGAGATGAAAATTTGCAGCTAAAGAAAATCGCCTTTTTATCAGCCTTGATTACCGCATGCGCGCTTCCGACGGACGCGGCTCTTACTGACGCCTATGTCATCCCATCCGGTATGTGCGCCGGAGTAAAGCTTTACAGCGATGGATTGACCGTTGCCGGCACTGCGCCGGTATTAAATGAGAATGGAAAGGAAATCAATCCCGCACAGGACAGCGGTATTAAAAAGGGTGATATTATAAAAAGTGCAGACGGTGTTGTTCTTGATAATATCGAAATGCTCTCTGAGCAAATAAACAGCAGCAGCGACGCTGTATCGCTTGATATTGTCCGCGGGAATCAAAATCTTACACTGTCAATAACGCCGGTACAAACTTCCGACGCCGGAAAGAAAATCGGTTTATGGGTACGTGACAGCACTGCCGGAATAGGTACAGTCACATACTTTGACCCGAATAATAATTCTTTTGCCGCTCTCGGACACGGTATATGCGATGTTGATACCGGTAATATTTTAACCGTAAAATCGGGGAATATTCTTCATTGTTCGCTTATGACTATACAAAAAAGCGAAAAAGGGTTTCCCGGAGAGCTCGACGGAACCTTTGAATATCCGGAAGTTGCCGATATTTCCTTAAATACTCCGTCAGGGATTTACGGAAAAGTATGTGAAAACGAAATGCCGGAAGCCAAGCCTGTAAGAGCAGCATCACGCTCTGAGGTCCATGAAGGAGAGGCTTATATTCTTACTGATGCGGCATCTTCTAAGACAGAAGCTTATACAGCTCAAATAGTTAAAGTAGATGAAAACAGCACTGATTCAAAAGGACTTGTTGTTAAAATAACAGATGAACGCTTGCTTTCCTCAACTGGAGGAATCGTACGCGGCATGAGCGGCGCTCCTATAATGCAGGATGGACTTCTTGCCGGAGCTGTTACGCATGTTTTTGTAAATGATCCTTCAAAGGGTTATGGAATCCTGGCCGAAAATATGCTTAACATATCGTCGCAAATCCAATAAAAAACGGGTCCGGAAATCCGGACCCGTAATACTTTTTAGCCTTCAACAATCTTTCTTGTATCTATAGCTATCATAAGCTCTTCATTTGTCGGAATAACGAGAGTCTTTACCTTTGCATCATCAGCAGAAATGTCAACAGTACCTCTGAATTCATTCTTGGCATTATCGACCTTAACTCCCATATATTCAAGACCATCAGTAATAGCCTTACGTGTAGCTGCATCATTTTCACCAACGCCTGCGGTAAATACAATAACATCAACTCCGCCCATGGCAGCGGCATATGCGCCTATATACTTCTTTACCTGATATGTAAACATATCCAATGCAAGCTGAGCTCTTGTATTGCCTTCTTTTGAAGCGGCAGTAAGGTCACGGAAATCGGATGATACTCCCGATACACCCGCTACACCTGATTTTTTGTTCATAAGAGTATCGACCTCGGCAGCTGTCATACCCTGATTGATAAGGTATGTAACTACAGCCGGATCCATAGAACCCGTTCTTGTACCCATCGGAACACCGTCAAGAGGAGTAAAGCCCATTGAAGTATCAACACACTTTCCGCCGTCAACAGCACTGATTGAAGATCCGTTTCCGAGATGGCAGGTTATTACCTTTAGATCTTTAGGATCTTTGCCCATAAATTTTGCAGCCTGCTGTGAAACATACTTATGTGATGTTCCATGGAAGCCGTACTTTCTTATTCTATATTTTTCATAATATTCATAAGGAAGAGCATACATATATGCCTTAGCCGGCATTGTCTGATGGAATGCTGTATCGAATACGGCAACCTGCGGAACACCCGGCATGATCTTTGCGCAAGCTCTTATACCTATGATATTCGGAGGATTATGAAGCGGAGCAAGCGGAGTACACTTTTCAAGTGCCTTCATAACCGCATCTGTTATAAGGCATGAATCTGCAAATTCTTCTGCGCCGTGAACAACTCTGTGTCCCACTGCGCCTATTTCATCCATAGACTTTATAACACCTATATTTTCATCAATAAGCGCATCTATAACCATCTGTATAGCATCGCCGTGATCCTTCATAGGCTTCTCGATTTTTGTCTTTTCGCTTTTAGCAACATTTGTATGCTGAAGATTTGAACCTTCAATTCCTATCCTCTCGCACAGACCCTTTGCCATAACCTCATGGCTGTCCATATCTATAAGCTGGTATTTAAGCGATGAGCTTCCGGCATTAATAACCAAAACTTTCATATATATATTTCCTTTCGATAATTTATAAAATTTATTTGCAAGCCTGCAAAGCCGTAATAGCGACAACTCCTGCTATATCCTCAGCAACACAGCCTCTTGAAAGATCGTTTACAGGAGCGGCGATACCCTGAAGAATAGGACCATACGCCTCTGCTTTTGCAAGTCTTTGTGTAAGCTTATATCCGATATTTCCGGCGTCGAGATTCGGGAATACCAATACATTTGCCTTACCGGCAACCGTTGAAGCCGGAGCCTTCTGCTTAGCAACAGTATCAACTATAGCTGCATCAAGCTGGAGCTCTCCGTCTATGGCAAGCTCCGGAGCCTTTTCTTTTGCAAGCTTTGTAGCCTCCTGCATCTTTGTTACAAGATCGCTCTTTGCCGAACCATATGTAGAATATGAAAGCATAGCAACCTTAGGCTCATCACATATAAGCTGTCTATATGATGCAGCCGAAGAAATCGCGATCTCACTTACTTCATCAGCATTCGGATCCTGATTAAGTCCGCAGTCCGCAAAAATAAAAGTACCGTTATTGCCGTATTCGCAGTTAGGAACAACCATAATAAAGAATGCCGAAACAAGCTTTGTTCCGGGAGCTGTCTTAAGTATCTGCAAAGCCGGACGAATAACATTTGCCGATGAATTGATCGCACCTGCAACCATACCGTCAGCATCACCCATTTTAACCATCATATTTCCATAATAGAGCGGATCCTTGACCGTTTCTCTTGCCTGTTCAATTGTAACGCCCTTTTTCTTTCTAAGCTCTGCAAACTTTTCAGCATAAGCCTCGTTTCCGTTTGCCGGATCTATAATAGGTATATCTGCAATATCAAGGCCCTCTTTCTCAGCAATTGCCTTTATCTTATCCGGATTGCCGAGAAGAATATTTTTTGCATATCCTTCCTTCTTTACAATAGCTGCCGCCTGAATTGTTCTAAGCTCCTCGCCCTCAGCAAGTACTATTGTTTTAATGTTCTGTTTTGCCCTTTCTTTAAGGCTGTCAACAAACTCGCTCATTGTATAAACTCCTTTATGTATATATTACCGGTTCAACCGGTTACTATCTACGATATATTATAATACCATTTTCCTCATTTTGCAAGTACTATTTTTAATTTTGACAAAAATTTCATTGTACGGTCTATATATTTTGTATTTCTGTGTTAAGACAAATAAAATTTATTGTCTTGCAGAACATTATTAAAAAAAATAAATTATTTTTTAAGGTTCATTTAAGCTTTCTGCTGTATAATGCTAAGCATGGAAGAGATAATTAACTTATCTGTTCACTCAGCGATCCGTACAGGTACATAAAATCTAATGCCATTGCATTCCAGCCGGCTTTGGTATGGTTTTATAATCTGTAATTTTGAAAAAGCCGATATCCCCCTCCGTGTTCTCACGGTGATCGGTTTATTCCAAAATCCGGATTTGCTGTATGACAGCGCACCTTGAATAAGCAGCTGCCGGATTTTATTCGGATAAACAGTGCTTTTCATGTTACTATCTCCACATCCATATTATGTCTACCAAAAAAGCAGGGCTTCTTTAAGGAAGCTCTGTTCTTTTATCTTTCACTAATATTGTTTCAATTATTTATTCTGTCCTTTTTCATATATTTTCATAAAAAAATGTCATTTTAAACAAATTTTCTCTTTAAAAATTTTCATAATAAATTTACAAAAAACACTTTATTTTTTGTTAAAAATATAGTATAATTAATATGTAGAATAGATAATATAATTACTTAACAGGAGGAGACCCATAATGATTACACTTACTGGCAAAACCGTTTGCGGCGGGGTCGCTTTTGGCAAGGTCTATGTATTTTCAAGAGAAGAGAGTACTATAAAAAGACATCATGTAGATAATTCTGATAAAGAAATAGAGCGTTTTGAACAAGCCAGACTACAGGCTAGTGAAGAGCTTGGAGACCTTTATACAAAGGCTCTTGATGAAGTGGGCGAAGAAAATGCTATGATTTTTCAGATTCATCAGATGATGCTTGAAGATGACGATTATCTTGAATCCATAAAAAATATTATTGCTGACCAGTCAATAAATGCCGAAACGGCGGTTGCTCAGACCTGTGATAATTTTGTACAGATGTTTGAGTCGATGGATGACAGCTATATGCGTGAACGCAGCGCCGATGTAAAGGATGTGTCCGAAAGAGTTATAAGAATACTTTCCGGAGCAGCAAGCGGAGGCATAGCCTCTGATGAACCGGTTATTATAGTAGCCGATGATCTTGCTCCGAGCGAGACTGTACAGTTTGACAAATCTAAAATTCTTGCATTCGTAACAGAAGGCGGCTCGTCAAGCTCTCATACATCTATACTTGCACGAATGATGAATATTCCGGCGATGATAGGAGCATCGGGTGTGCTTAATAAAGATTATGACGGAAAGGAAGCGATAGTAGACGGCTTTAAGGGAATTCTTTATATAGATCCCGACGAAGCAACAACGGCGCGTATGAAAGCCCGTGCCGAAGAGGCAGAAAGGCAGAAGGAGCTTTTATTGAAGTTGCGCGGCGTTAAAAGCGTAACTAAGGACGGACAAAAAATTGAGCTTTGCGCAAACATAGGTAATGTTCTTGATATCGGTTCGGTGTTAAGCAATGACGCCGAAGGGATTGGTTTGTTCAGAAGTGAGTTCCTATATCTTGAAGCAAAGAACTACCCCGACGAGGATACACAGTTTGGCGCATACAAAGAAGTCCTTTCAAAAATGGTCAATAAAAGAGTTATTATACGAACCCTGGATATAGGCGCCGATAAGCAGGTCGATTATTTCAATATGCCCAAAGAAGAAAATCCGGCAATGGGAATAAGGGCTATAAGAATATGTCTGCAAAGACCGGAAATATTTAAAACTCAGCTGCGCGCATTATACCGCGCATCCATATTCGGTAAGCTTGCGATCATGTTCCCAATGATAGCTTCCGAATGGGAAATTATTAAAGTTTTAGAGATTGTCGATGAAGTAAAGAAAGAGCTTGAATCTGAAGGAATAGCTTATTCAAAAAATGTGGAGCTCGGATGTATGATCGAAACTCCGGCTGCCGCTGTTATTTCTGATATACTTGCAAAGCATCTGGATTTCTTCTCAATAGGCACAAACGACCTGACTCAGTATACGCTTGCGGCTGACAGACAAAATCCGAATATAGGGGATTTCTGCGATACGCATCATAAGGCTATTCTTAGACTTATAAACATGGTTGTTCAAAATGCACACAAGAACAATACATGGGTTGGAATATGCGGTGAGCTGGGAGCTGATCTGGAGCTGACGGAAACCTTCCTCTCCATAGGGGTAGATGAACTTTCTGTGACCCCAAGTTCAATTCTGCCCATAAGACAAAAGGTTTTAAACACCGATGTTTCTCTTGTAAGGGATCAAATTTTAAGGGAAATTACAAGTTAATATCAAAATCGGCTGTCCGTTCTTATTCGGACAGCCGATTATTTTTTAGTTGTTCTTGTCTTTAGGAAGAACAAGATTAGCAATAGTAGCAAGAAGGAATGTCATAATAATTCCGCTCTGTGCAAACATAGTCGAAAGCCAGTGCATACTTGCAGGCAGATTGTCGAATATTCCATCAACCTGACTCATACCCATTCCTACTCCAAGAGCAAGTATAATGATCATTCCGTTTCTGCCATTAAGATCAATCTTTGCAAGACTCTGCAAACCGCTCAATACTATACTCGCAAACATAATAACCGCCGCGCCGCCTAATACCGACTGAGGCATTGCCGTAAATACAGCCGCAAGCTTCGGGCAAAACGACATTATTATAAGAAATACCGCTCCTGTTGCAATTACGAATCTGTTTACTACCTTAGTAACTGCCACAAGACCTACATTCTGTGAAAATGAAGTGTTAGGCAAACATCCAAACAGTGCCGCAAATGCTGAACCGAAGCCGTCTGCTTTGACCGAACCTGCAAGCTCCTGGTCCGTAGCCTCTCTTCCCAGACCTCCAACGGTTATGCCTGATGTGTCTCCTATCGTTTCTACCGCAGTAGCTACATACATAATCAAAATACTAAGTATAGACCCTATTTCAAAAACAGGCTTAACAGGCAAAATACGCGGGGCAGAAAACCACGCTGCCGAAGTTATGACTTCAAAATCTACCATTCCAAGACATACAGCTGCTATATATCCCACTATAATACCTATTAATATAGAAGAAACATTGAGAAACCCTTTAGTAAACTGCTTTAAAATCACCACAGTAACAAGAACGATCGTTCCGACAAGAAAGCTCTGCCATGTACCATAAAGCTCGCTTCCCTCTCCGCCGGCAAAATATTTAGCTCCTATTGGGAGCAAAGAGAGACCTATGCTCAAAATTACGCTGCTTGTTACAACAGGAGGAAACAACTTTCTCAACGGCTTTATAAAAAAGCCCAAAATCATTTCAAAAATTCCTCCTACAATAGAAGCGCCTATAACCGCTCCATAGCCTCCAGTCATAGCTATATTTTTACATACAGCTATAAATCCTGAACTTGTACCCATTACTATAGGAAGCTTTGCGCCGACCTTTAATATAGGATAAAGCTGAAGAAGCGTTATAAGTCCAGCTACAAACATTGAATTTTGAATAAGAACAGTCATTATACTGTTATCAAAATTTACAGCAACCGCACTTACAATCATTAAAGGAGTAAGATTTCCGATAAACATAGCAAGCACATGCTGAATTCCAAGCGGTATCGCCTTTTTCAGCGGTACAACTCCGTCAAGCTCATATATACTGCCGGCAGCTATTTTACCTGCTCTAATATTCTCTTTTAACTTATTTCTTAAATTTAACATTACAAATTCCTTTCCACCGCTTATCACCGTATTTTAAAGTTAAAAACAGAGGGCACTTTCAAGTGCCCGAACCGACCCATAATGTACAGCCCGCACGCCTTACTTGCGCCCTCATTATCCGATTTATACGGCACATTCAGAAGTATGCCTATATACATATGCGCAGAAACAAAATATAAATGTTTCAGCAACAGAACTATTATACCTTAAATCATTTAAAAAATCAACAAAAAAAGTTCACAAAAATTTAATAAATATTTATTTAATTTTACCTAAAGTCTTCAAAATCAAATCTTTTTTTACAGGAAGCTCATAAAATCTCATTCCCGATGCGTTTGCTACAGCATGAATAATGGCCGGAGCCGGAGTGTTGATAACAATTTCTCCTATTGATTTTGCTCCGAACGGTCCGGTAGGCTCATAGCTCGATTCAAATTCCACATGAATAGTTCCCATATCCAGCCTTGTCGGTATTTTATATTGTAAAAATGAATTTGCCCTGCACATTCCCTTATCAGTATACTGCACATCTTCATACAAGGTCATTCCTATTCCCTGAACAATTCCGCCCTCTGTCTGCACTCTTGCAAGATTCGGATTTATTACCGTACCGCAGTCAACACAGGCATAATAATCCAACATCTCTATCTCTCCGGTTTCCGTATCAAGCTCAATTTCACAAAGCCCCGCCATAAAAGGAGGAGGTGAGATCTCGGACTGATGCGCTTCTGTAGCGCTAAGCGATATATTTCCGTTTGACTGAACCGATGTTACAATATCTGAAAGACTGATTCTATTTTCCGGTTTTTCACTTTCATATACGCATATGCCGTCAAAATCCGCTGATGAAGCGTCTATACCCAATTCTGCCGCTCCCTCGCCTATAATTATACCTTTAAGCTTCTGAGCTGCTTTTACTACCGCCATACCTGTCAGATATGTCGTAGAAGATGCATAAGATCCCGAATCATACGGCGAGACATCGGTATCAACCCCAAATGTCTGTATATTGTCCACATCGCATTCAAGCACATCGGCTGCCATCTGTGCAAGAATCGTATCGCAGCCTGTACCCATATCCGAACATCCGAGCGTCATAGTATAAAATCCGTCATCATTTACCTTAAGCGTACATCCGCCCACATCAACCGATGAAATCGAGCTTCCCTGCATAGCTATTGCCAATCCGCACGAGCGTACCTTTCCGTTTCCCATATCCTTTTTAGGATAATACTCATCCCAATGACTCATTTCCCTAACACGCTTCAAGCATCTGTCAAGAGCGCTGCTGTTGCACGGCTCATTATAATATGCCGGCATCCTTTCGCCTTCTCTTGGAATATTTTTCAAGCGTATCTCAAACGGATCTATATCAAGCATATCAGCAAGCTCGTTTATTGTCGACTCAATCGCAAATATTCCCTGTGTAGCTCCATATCCTCTATAAGCTCCCGCTGCCTGCACATCTGTATAAACGACATCATATGAGAAGCGAAATGATTCCGGCGCATAAAGCGGTATACTTTTATGTCCGCTCAAACCAACAGTTGTCGGTCCATGCTCTCCGAATGCTCCCGTATTAGACAGCGTATACAAATCCACCGCCCTTATGGTTCCGTCATTCATTGCTCCTATCTTAATTTTCAGCTGCATTTCATGACGCGGGCTTGACATTGTCATAGCTTCTTCTCTTGTAAATATCAGCTTTGCGGGACGACCTGTTTTATATGTGACAACAGCCGGATACATCTCCGATACTGCCGTCTGCTTAGCACCGAAGCCGCCGCCTATTCTTGGTTTTACGACTCGTATCCTGCTTTTTGGAATATCAAGCGCATGACCTATGATCCGTCGCACATGGAAAGGAATTTGCGTTGATGATACAATAAGCAAACGACCGTAATTATCAAGCTTTGTATATGTTCTGAAGGTCTCCATCATAGTCTGCTGATTAGCGCGGGTATGGTATGTACGCTCAATCACAACATCGCATTCTCCCATAACCTTATCAATATCGCCTTCGCCGCAGACTCCGCTTGCGCATAAGTTCCGTCTGTTATCTGCTCCAACCGGTACATTTGACTTCCAATTATCTTCCGGATGGACAAGTATCTTATTATCCTTCGCCTTTGTAAAATCCAGAACCGGTTCAAGTACTTTGTATTTTACCTTTATAAGGCGCATCGCTTTTATAGCCGCTTCCTCTGTTTCCGCCGCTATAATTGCCGCCGGATCTCCCACAAAACGCACCCTCTTATCCAGTATAAGTCTGTCATAGGGGCTTGGTTCGGGATATGACTGACCGGCCAGCGTAAAACGCTTCTGCGGTACATCTTTATATGTAATAATACATACAACTCCGGGCACCTTCATTGCCGCATCGATATTTATTTCTTCAATAACAGCATGAGCGTAAGGACTCTTCAACAGCTTTACTATCAGGCAATCGTTCGGAGCAAGATCATCCGTATAGACTGGCTGCCCTGTTACAAGCTGCATGGCATCCTTCTTTCTTAGGGGTTTATTTACAAATTTCTCTTTCATTATATTTTTACCCCCTTTTTATTTTCAATAAATTTCTCCAATGCCCTCATCTGTCCCTGATAACCCGTGCATCTGCAAAGATTTCCAGCCAGATATTCCTTTACGCTCCGAGCTGTAAATTCATCAAGCTCCCGCATCATAGCTACAACATTTACAATAAGCCCCGGATTACAAAATCCGCACTGCTCTGCTCCCTCATCGGCAAGGCACAATCCAAACTCCTCCGCCTCATCGCGCAGTCCCTCAAGCGTTTCAATCTCCGCCCCGTCAGCGCGCACCGCCAAAACAGCGCATGACAGCACCGGCTTATTATTCATTATAACCGTACATAATCCGCAGTTTGTTGTCTCACATCCGCATTTCACGCTGTAACATCCCCTTTTTCGCAAAAAGCTATATAAAGTTGTATCTGCACTGACCTCATCGCTTATCTTAAGTCCGTTCAATTTCAAATTAATACGCATATTCTACCTCCGCAAGACAACGCCTTATCAAAACTCCCGTCGTATGTCTTCTATACTCTTCTCCGGCACGCATATTTGCTCCGAACGAAAGCTCTTTCATACACATGTCCGCAATCGTATCAGCCGATACACCATTCTCAAAATGCAAAAGCTCTGCTTTTTTCGGACGTGCTCCCACTGCAACATTTATTCCGTCATCGTTAAGACAGACACAGCAGGTAATAACCGGTATATCGGTCTTAGTATTTCTTATAGTCTGATATGCCGCCTTGACCTTCTTTTTGGGTACATATATTCCTGTAAGAATATCATTATCCGGTTTCATTTTGGCAAAATCGCATAGCTTGACTCTCCCGCCCTTATAAAGCTCTACATCTGCATCCAATGCCATATATGCCGTTAATAAATCTGAAAATCCAAATCTACTCCATATGCTTCCTCCAATGGTTGCAAGATTTCTAAACTGCACTCCAACTATATTTTTTACGCATTTCTTCGGAATCGAGCAAAACGCTCTATTAATCTCTTCATGCTTTTCCGTCATACGAAGAGTTGCCATAGCGCCTATTCGAAAGCCTCTTTCATCCTCTTCAATTTTATCAAGTCCCAACCCTGCCAAATCAATAATATTCTGAAAATTTGAATCAGATAATCTGACCCAGCACATCCCGCCTATTATCCTATTTGCACGTTTTTGATTCAGTTCATACGCCTCTTCAAGCGATGCAGGCTTAATAAAATTTTTTGCGCTGAACATCCCGTCCCCTCCTTTTTCAAAAGTCATTTTCTATATCTATATTCTATCATATAACATCGCAAAAATCAACAATATTTATATTTGCCATTCTTCTTTAAATTTATTTCTTGCATTAAATCATGATATATGATATAATTATTCTAATCCAAAAAATAGGGAGTTGATGTTTTATATGAACGTAGACAAACAGAAAGCAAAAAATGCCTTTGCGCAGTACGTGCGCAATTATAACACCTCGGATGAAAAAATAAGGCTAAAAATAGAGCATACATATAAGGTATGCGGTCTTTGCGAAATTATAGCAAAAGATATAGGTCTTAGCGATGAGGAGATTGATATTGCCTGGCTTATCGGGCTTCTTCATGATATAGGACGTTTTGAACAGGTGCGCAAATACGGTACATTTTCCGATGCGCAGTCTATTGACCACGCTGTATACGGCGCTCAGATTTTATTTGACGATGGAAAAATAAGAGATTATATTTTAGATTCATCTATTGATTCACTTATTCGTACAGCAATTGAAACTCATAGTCTTTATAAACTTCCCGATAATCTTGATGAGCACACAAAAATGTTTTGTGATATCATAAGAGATGCTGATAAAATCGACATAATGAGAGTAAATGTTGAAACACCACTTGAAGAAATATATAATGTTTCTTCTAAAGATCTGATGAACAGCCCCATAACTCCGGAAGTTATGCAAAGCTTTTATGAAGAACACGCTACTTTAAGAAGTTTGAAAAAGACTCCTATCGATAATCTCGTGGGTCATATATCTCTTGTATATGAGCTTGTATATCCTATAAGCACGCGCCTTGTGCATGAACAGGGATTTCTTGAAAAAATGATGTCATTTGAATCAGATAATCCTCAGACCCGCGAACAATTTTCTCAAATACGCGCCCATATCACAGAATTTATAAACAATAAAATTAACAAAGGAGGAATTTAGCTTATGGTTAATGCCCTGCTCATTGCATCTGTAATTATTCTTGCCTGCCTGTTCTGCAATAAGGTTTTCTCGCGTTTCGGCATACCTGCCTTATTGATATTCATACTTCTCGGTATGTTTTTCGGAACAGACGGAATAATAAAAATACAATTTGATAATTTTAATTTTGCGGAACAAATATGCTCCATCGCTCTTATTTTCATTATGTTCTACGGCGGATTCGGCACAAAATGGAGCGAGGCAAAGCCTGTTGCAGTAAAGGCCGTTCTGCTCTCAAGCTTAGGAGTAATTCTTACCGCCGGAATTGTTGGAATATTCTGTTATTTTGTTCTTAAAACTGAGCTTCTTGAAAGCCTGCTTATAGGAGCCGTTATAAGCTCTACCGATGCCGCTTCCGTATTCTCAATACTGCGCTCCAAGCGGCTCAACCTTAAATATAACACGGCTTCACTCCTTGAGGTAGAAAGCGGAAGCAATGACCCCTGCTCATATATGATGACAGTAATCCTGCTTTCCATTATGAACGGCTCTTCAACAAATATAGCATACATGACATTCGCACAGCTTGTATACGGAATAGGATGCGGTTTTATTATAGCAAAGCTTTCTATACTCGTATTGAAGAAAACCAATATTTCCGATGGCAGTTATGAAACAATATTTGTTTTTGCTATGGTTGTATTATCATACGCAATCCCTTCAGCAATAGGCGGCAACGGCTACCTCAGTACATACATATTCGGTATATTGCTTGGAAACTATCCGTTGAAAAACAAAAAATCACTCGTACACTTCTTCGACGGCATTACAGGACTTATGCAGATGCTTCTGTTTTTCCTGCTCGGGCTTTTGGCATTTCCGTCGCAGATGCCTAAAATTGTGATACCGGCATTGCTGATTGCGCTGTTCCTTACATTTATCGCGCGTCCTGTTTCAATATTCGCTCTGCTTACGCCGTTTAAATGCCGTGTCAATCAGCAGCTGCTAATATCGGTCGCCGGACTAAGAGGCGCCGCCTCGATCGTTTTTGCGATAATGACTGTGACCAGCTCGGCAAATACAAGTATGGATATTTTCCATATCGTATTTATCATAGTGCTTTTTTCAATACTCATTCAAGGAACACTGCTTCCGTATGCGTCTAAAAAATTAAATATGATAGACGAATCCGGCAATGTAATGAAAACCTTTAACGACTATACAGATGAAGTCCCTGTACAATTTATACAGTTTACCATAAAAGAAAATCATCCATGGGCAGGAAAACCTGTACATGATATACTCCTCCCTCCGGAAACGCTTTTTGTACAGCTGCGCCGGGGAAAATCCAGAATTACCCCCGACGGAAACACCGTTCTTGAAGCAGGAGATACTCTCATTCTGACGGCAAAGGCTTCTCATGTTTCAGACGGAGTAAATCTTACAGAAATAGTTCTCGACAATTCAAACCGCTGGGTTGGACAGAATATGTCTTCTATAGACCTTGATCCCGGTAAGCTCGTAATTATGATCCAGCGCGGAGATGGGATAGTAATTCCAAATGGAAGTACGGTTCTTGAATCAGGCGATAAACTCGTTATAAATCAATACGAATAATAAAAAATGACCGCTCTGCATACAATACGAGCGGTCATTTTTAAACTATCATTAATCGTTAATATCCTCACTCTCCTCCTTTTGCTCAGTGCCGGACTCCTCCTCAATTTCAATAACCTCATCCTGAGGTATTTGAGCGGCAGCTTCCTCTGCCTTTGCAAAGCTTACTCCTTCTATATGGATATTAACCTTTTGAACCTCAAGTCCGGTCATAGTTTCAACATTATTTTTTACACTGTCCTGAATCTCCCATGCCAGCTCCGGAATTCTGACTCCGTACTCCACAACCAAATAAAGGTCAATAAGAACAGATGTTTCAGACATTTCAACCTTAACGCCCTTTGATTGGTTCTTTTTTGCTCCGAACCTTTCAGCTATTCCGCCTGCAAAAGTGCTGTACATTCCCGCAACGCCTTTTATTTCCGACGCAGCTATACCGGCAATAGTAGAAACAACGTCAACCGAAATCTTTATATTGCCTATCTCTTCATCATCACTTTTTTTTACTGATGCTGTACTTTCTTCAGTATTAACCGCTGCTTCTTCCTTTTCCGCTTCATTTTTATTAATTTCCTCAGACATTACTATCACTCCCGTATCTCAATATTTTATAGTCATATTATAACAGAAACAAGAGTCCATTTCAACCTTCTTTTGTGAATTTTCAGTAAATTTTGCACTTTTATTTTACCTCTATTATTTTTACATTACTTGCCGGAATACCTAAATGATCTGTCGCTATTTCCGTAAGCTTTATAACATCGTCCTGTCCAAAGTTCTCTTTTCTTACCATAATATTAATTTTTTCTCCGTTTACATATGCACATACCTCGCTGTATCCCTTAGATTGGGCTATGCTCTCTATTTCCTGTTCCTTTTCTATATTTTCCGCTTCCGCAATTATTTTATCTCCCGCCTTCTTTCTTGTCTCACTGTCAAAGCTTTCATTTGATGCGGTTTGATTTAAAATTTCCATTGATTTTGACCTGGAATTTTCTCTTTCATATTTTGCTGTTTCAAAATATGTACCGTTAGTATCCTCCATTATTTCTGAAGCTGCTCCATCTGATGCTGTTTGCTCCGCTTCGTCCTCATTTTTTTCCGCTTCGGACATTTCGCTATCCGCCATAGCTGTTGCCTGAGGAGCCATACTCGCCGAAGAATCTTCAACCTCAATATCAGAATTTACATACTGCGCCTCCCCGAGCTTTTTCCCTGTTTCAACATAGCTCTCATTATCTGTAACATTTATTGTATCCTGATACGACCAATTCAAGTATCCCGCACAGCCTATCAATACCACCAGAACCGCCGCTATTATTTCCTTTTTTCTGAAAATCTTCATTACGCCTTCCCAATCCTTTCATTATTGTTTAGTTTTGCGCCGCCTTATATACGCATACATTGCATGCGGCAGCTCCCGTTGCTGCCGTTACCGCATCTGTAAGCGCGCGTTTAACCTCAATGCTGTCCGCCCCCTGAGCCACAACAATTACCCCTTTCACTCTTGGATATTTTTCCTGTACCACAACCGGCTCTCCTCCTGAGATAACCGCTTTTTTATCCTCGCTTCCGGAAGAATTTTTATCGCTTCCGGAGGTACTTGTTTTGGTTTCATACGCTATATCCTTTTCGGAGCTGCCGTAATATGTAATCATGACCTCCACCTTTCCGGCGCCTGATATTTCCGAAAGTATGCTCTCCAGCTTTTCTTCCTGGAGCTGTACATTATCATTAACGCTGCTGCTCTTTTGCTGGGGTTTGTCTGACAACACTGTCATAAATACGATTCCAATTATTAATATTATAACCAACGGCAAATTATTCTTATTTGTCAAAAATTTTACCGCGTCATTCATTTTCAATTTTGTCAATCCCGTACACCTCACAAAGTCTTGCTGCGGCTTTCGGCGGCAGCTCCGCGTCATATATAGTTATTTTTTCCACACCTTCTATTTTCCCCTCCGCGTCAGCGCTTATCTTGCATTGAGCTCTGCATTTTATATTAAATTCCTGTTCCAGTCTTTGTTCTATATCCTCATTTATTCTTTTTTCAAGCTCTTCCTCTATAAGCGTCTGTCTAAGCTCTTCTCCATCTTGAACAAGCTCCGGCTCTGAGGTAAATGAGGAAAATATATCCTCGGGAGAAATTTTTGCGACCGGTGAAATAATCGTGCATATTACCACCAATCCCGTAATAATGTTGATATATTTGCTCCACTTTTCAGGAGCAAGCATTGAAGCCGCCGATGCAAGCAGGGCTGCTCCTATTACAGATATTATATATCCCTTCATAACGCACCCGCCTAACTGAAATTGGTTGCCGCCAATATGATACATAGATTTATTATAAAAAGCACCAACGACATGACAACTATCCCAAATATCCCTCCCACCGCCTCAGACATATCCCACATCATTGAGCTTATACGCTTATCTGCCAAAGCTTCAGACACTGCCGCCGACAGCTTTAGCATAAAATGTATTACTCCTATTTTTATTACCGGTATGATACAGATCGAGCACAGCGCAATTATTCCCGCTCCGCCCACTGCGTTTTTCATCAGCCTTGAGCCGCTCATGACGGTTTCAACCGTATCTGATAAAAATCCCCCCACCACAGGCACAAGACTGCCGGCAGCGAATTTCACCATTTTCATACTTAAAGCATCAATTGAAGGAGCGCTGAACCCATATATAGCGCTTATGCCGGTAAAGACTGTTATTATGGCGGACATGAGCCATTTATTTATTGATTTTACTATATTGCAAAAGCCCGATATTCTGTTTATGCTTCCTATATTACCCGATACAGAAAGCACTGCTCCGAAAACATTAAGCGGAATAAGTATCTTTTGTACAAGCATAGTCATCACAAAAACAGCCGCCGAAAGCACCGGATGAAATACAGCCGCGCTTGCCGCATCCCCGCAAGTTATCAAAAGCATCATCAAAAGCGGCGAAAGCTTTGTAACAAACGCGCTTATAGCCTCTATAACCTCAGCTCCGTAGTCCAGCGCTACTCCAAAGCATTTTAATGCCGCCGTACTCATAAGCACAAAACAAGCAAAAAATGCAGCTTCGCTTCCGGCTCGTTTTCCTAAAGAATCAGAAAGTATACTTATAGTCCCTGACATTGCCGCCGTTACAAGTATCAGCAGCATATACCCCATGCTTTCTCTTATTTCCCTACCTATATCTTCCCACAGACCCGATAAAATCTTTTGAGGGCTTAATATATTTTCCCCCGACATCAGCGACACTACATTCCCGTTAAATTCCGGTTCTCCGTCAAGCTCCGGAACATATTCCGCAAATACCGGAGCAGTAAAAAGGGCCATAAATATAATTATGATAAAAACAGCTCTCTTCATATTTTTTGTGCCGCCTCTATACATATTTTCAAAAAATCCGCCACAATCGGCATAATTAAATATAAAATTATTATTTTGCCCGCAAGCTCTGTTTTTAAGGCTATAGCATTTTCTCCGCTGTCCCTTAATATTTCAGAGCCGAATTGAGTTATGTATGCCGCGCCTATTACCTTTATCACCACCGTTATATATTCCTTGTCCAGACCGCTTTGTTCTATAATAGTATTAAGTTCAGACACGACCGCCGACAGCTTGTCGCATCCCATAAAGAATACGAATATTCCCACAATAATTGCTGTAAGCGTTCCGAATGAAGCGTTATAATGCCTTACCGTCAGGGCAAGTATTCCGCCGGTTATAGCAAAAGCTACAATTTTAAATAAATCCGTCATAGCCCGAATATCCCCTTTACAGCGTCAAATAATCCGCTTATCTCCTGAGCCACTATATATAATACCCCTACCAATCCGGCAATCGTCACCAAAAGTGCTATATCATCCCTGCCCGCCCTTGAAAGCAGCTGATTTAACACCGCTATTATTATACCTATTCCCGCAATCTGAAACACCAAATCCACATTCATACTATTACCTCATATAAGAAGCAGAACCGCCGCTGCTCCGACAAGAAAACCGGCTCCTCTGTATATCCTTCCGTTCTTTTCATATACCGCTCTTGCTTTTTCAGCCCGTCCCTTTATAAGCTCCTCCACATATTCTATATGTCTGAGCTGTCCCTGAGTATCCGTTTTACCAAGCTTTGTACAAAGCAGCTTAAGCATTGACTTATTCTCTGCACTTAAGCTGCTTTCATCAACCGATTCCTGCCATGCACGGCTTATACCATTATCCTCTATCTTCATCGCCGCACGCCCAAATATCCCCTCGGTATCCGTCATTTTGTCCACTCTTTTAAATGCGGATGCTAAATCAGTCCCCGAAAAACCTATCTCCGACTTTAATATTTCCAGTGCCGAACATATTTCCTCAAGCAGCCTGTATACATTCTTAGAGCGTTGTGCCATTAATAATCCTATCCCGGTACATACGGATATTATAAGCAATGCGCCTGCCATTTTCAAAGCTTTGTCACCGCCTCTATTGTTCCTGCTCCATTCCTCTTTGACAGCGTAATAAAGGTTTCAAAAAACGGGAGCATCCTTCTCAAATCTCTGCGTTTTTGCAGCTGCTCCAAACCATATCCGTGAACGGAGGTAATGAGCTTTGCACCGCTGTTTATGATCCTCTCCGCCGCTCTTATATCATTTCCGCCGCCCATTTCATCCGTTACCATGACCTCCGGCGACATAGCTCTCAGCATCATCAGCATTCCCGCCGCCTTTGGTGCTCCGGAAAATACATCTGTAGAGCTACCCAAATCAAAAAACATCCTTCCTTCATGTACCGCGGCAATTTCTCTGCGCTCGTCCACAACGCATACGCGTATTCCCTCGTTTGAAATTTGACGCACTATATCTCTGAGCATAGTGGTTTTTCCTGCTCCGGGCGGAGAAATAATAAGAGTATTTCTTACATTTCTTCCCTGCAACACATCATTTATAACCGGGTCTGCCGCTCCTCTTACTTCCTTTGCGATTCTATAATTCAAAGCTGAAATATCCTTTACGAACGCGATTTTACCCTCACGTATAACAGCGCTGCCGCATATGCCTATACGGTGTCCGCCCTCTATAGTTATAAAGCCGTTTATAATGTCGCTGTCTACTGAATATACCGATGACTTTGACGCAAGCTCCAGAGCCTCGTTTATATTTGCAGTCGTAGCTCTGACAGCTCCTGCCGGAGAAGGAGTCAGAATCCCGCGTCCGGATATAAAACATCTTCCGTCAGGGAAATAAATCGATACAGGCTTGCCGGGTGAAAGATGTATTTCATTTGCTCCGTTCAAATCAATGCTGTAAAAATATTTTCTCAGAGCATGCGGCATATAATTTATAATCCCTACTGCTCCCTGCACCGCCGAAGTATTTGTTATGTACATCACATTATCATGTCCTTTCGTTTTGGTATATCCTATAATATTATGGTTTGTCCGTAAATATTCCGATAAAATAAAAAATGCGTTTTCAATGTATAAAACATCAAAACGCATTTTTATTTGCTATTTAATTTTACGGCATAATTACAGAAAGGTTTTCTACAGCCTTTCGTGCTAATCTCTCCAGCAAATCCTTTTGTCCGTCATCGCTTCCGCTTCCAGCGGTGATCGCAATTTCGCATCCCTTTGAGTAAACATGTATTGTCGGGAACGCTATATACGCATCGTCTCCTATACCCTCTAAAATTTCAGCAGAGCTTCTCTTTATTCTTTCCAAGTCATACTCATTCCATACTGCGTCCGCTGATACAGTATCTGTCATCTGCTTTACAGTAACTATAACCGGATCTCCGGCTCCTGTCGGATCTGCACGGTATGCTATTGTAGCTTTGTTTCCTTCCCTGTCCGCCGTTTCTGAGTCCTGGACAAGCGTGTAAGCATTTCCTATTGCGTCCATAGCATCCTGAAGGCTTATAACCTGTGTTGGATCTACCTGAGGTATGGGAGCCGGCGTAGGATCCGCAAACAATCCTCCCCCGCCGCAAGAGCATAATATAACGGACAATAAAGCCGTGCTTAACATTAAAATAAATTTCTTCATAACTACCTCCGGAATTTATATTGATATTGATTATAGTGTATCATATCAATGAAAATTTTTCAATATTAAATCCGAAAGTTATATAAATTTTTTATAATAAAAACGGACTTCGATATAACATGAAGTCCGATATAGCTCATAAAAGTTTCAGCATAAGCGATTACGCAATAGCATTATTTATCTTTTCAACGATCTCGTCTGCATTCACTCCATGAACCTCGCAGGCCTGCTCAATGCTTTCACCCTGTGAAGCAGGGCAGCCGAGGCAGTGCATTCCCATATCCATAAGAATCGGTGCGATCTTTTCAAGATTTATCTGCAAAGCCTCACCTATAAGAGTATCCTTTGTTACCTGTGCCATTTATATTTCCTCCTTTATTTCTTTCTCTGTTTCAAACAGACTTTCAAATTCGCTTCCGTTTACTGTTTCTTTTTCAAGCAGCAGCTCCGCAAGCTTTTTAAGAATATCCATATGACCCTCAAGCAGTTCCTTAGTTCTATTATACTGCTTTATCAGGATATTTCTTACCTCATCATCAATTTCAGCGGCAGTTTTTTCGGAATAATTCTTTGAATGACCAAAATCTCTTCCGATAAATACCTCACCGCCCTCATCATACGAAACAGGACCTATTATATCGCTCATTCCGTATTTCTTTACCATCTGACGCGCTATATTCGTCGCACGCTCTATGTCATTCGACGCTCCTGTACTTATGTCGTCCATTGTAAGCTCTTCAGCCGCACGTCCGGCAAGCATAATTATTATCTGATCGAGCATCTCATTCTTTGACGCGTACATATTATCCTCATCCGGAGTTGACATCGTAAATCCGCCCGCTCTTCCGCGCGGGATTATGGAAACCTTATGCACCGTTGAATTTTTGCCGACAAGCTTTGTAAGAACAGCATGACCTGCTTCATGATATGCCGTAAGCCTGCGCTCATTTTCAGTAATGATTCTGGATTTCTTTTCCGCTCCCATCATTACCTTCAGGTTCGCGTCTTCAATATCACTCAAATCTATCATACTGTGATTTCTTTTAGCCGCCATGATTGCGGCTTCATTCATAAGATTCTCCAAATCAGCACCCGAATATCCTACTGTATTTTTGGCAATACTCTTAAAATCAACATCCGGCGCAAGCGGTTTCTTACGAGAATGTACCTGTAATATAGCTTCTCTGCCCCGCGCATCAGGAAGATCAACTACTACCTGCCTGTCAAAACGTCCGGGTCTTAAAAGCGCCGGATCAAGAATATCGGGACGGTTTGTTGCAGCAATCATAATAACTCCGTCATTTTTTCCGAAGCCGTCCATTTCAACAAGCAGCTGATTAAGCGTCTGCTCTCTCTCATCATGACCGCCGCCCATTCCGGCTCCTCTTTTTCTTCCTACCGCATCTATTTCATCTATAAAAACTATACACGGTCTGTTCTTTTTTGCCTGCTCAAATAAATCACGTACTCTTGACGCTCCGACACCGACATACAGCTCCACAAAATCAGAACCGCTTATCGAAAAGAACGGTACACCTGCCTCGCCTGCCACTGCTTTGGCAAGAAGAGTTTTACCTGTTCCCGGGCGTCCTACCAAAAGCACACCCTTCGGTATTCTTGCGCCAAGCTTGATAAATTTATTCGGATTTTTAAGAAACTCGACCAACTCCTGAAGCTCTGCCTTTTCCTCATCAGCTCCCGCGACGTCGCTGAATTTCACCGTCTTTTCCGCATTCATCTTCGCATGACTCTTTGTAAACGTATTTCCTCCGCCTACTCCGCTCTTGCGCATGAGCCCGAAAAACATGAGAAAAATCAACACGAGCATCACTATATTTATAACCGCCGACCATGATATTTTAGACTCGGTAGCCTCTTGCTTAAGCTTTCCCTGAGCCATCTGCTGCTCTATCTCTTCTCCGCAGTCATTATGCAGCGTTTCAAGTGAAGGCACCGTTACCTTCGCAACACCCTTATTATCCGCAAGAGTTACAGTGACAGTATTACCGTTAACATTCATATTTGTAACCTGCTCCGACTTTATAGCGTTTACAAGGTCTGAATAAACCATACGGTTTGTTTGTATCATTGTGCTGCTGATAACTGAATAGATAACGTAAGCAATAAGCAGAATGCTAAGCCACATACCGATTCCTCTGAACGGTTTTTTGTCCAATCCCATTCCTCCTTTTAGCCGAAAGCGTTCGCAAAACCGTTTTCAAGCACTTTCATTAATCTAAATACGCATATTTGCGTTAACAGCGTACTTATGCTATATTTTAACACATTCCCAGTAAAATTTCAACCGGTTTTCTATGAATTTTCTGATATTATTTTATGATTATTTTTATCTTAGGTTTGTTCAATTTAGACACATAAAATCTCCTGTCTGCTCTTTTCCCTATTATACATGCAATTTCTCCGTCAGACGTCACAATTCCTGTGCGCATACGCTCATCACGGGGAATTTTTTCATCTATAAAAAATTCTTTAAGCTTCTTTTTCCCCTTCATACCAATAGGATAAAACACATCTCCGGCTCTTCTGTTCCTTATTCTTATATCATTCCCTCCGGATAAATATATGGCTCCGTCGTTTTTACGGAAGTCCGTCCTTTCCATAAGAAAAGTTTTATTCAGCTCGGATATATATATATCCTTTCCCTCAGGCAATATATATTCAAATTCGCCTAATGCTTCGTTTTGCTTACTTATGATAAGCTTGCCGTATTCTATCTTTGCGATAACATTATCAGGAAGATTTAAGCTTTTGCCTGTTTTCCCGCATATACACAAATCCACTATTCTCTGAATGCAATCTGAAGATATATCATAAAGATTCTCCATAACATTAGCAAGCATTTCCATTATTACTCTCCTGCTCATAGACGGATGAGCCGATGCAATAATATCAGCAGATATTGTATTATTTTGCACTGAATTTTTATATATCATCATAGCCTGCTCATCAAGGAAAGCACAATCATCGCTTATAATATCGGCATTTCTTGTCACCGTATTTATAAAATTTGCATTAAATCCTGAAATAATAGCCGGAATAAGCTCCAGCCTCACCTTGTTTCTCGTATAAATATGCTCAAAATTTGTTTTATCCGTAACATACGGAAGCTTATTTTCTCTGCAATATTCCTCTATCTCTGCACGGTCTGCATCAAGCAGCGGGCGGATTATATCTCCGCGCCTTCGAGGTATTCCGCAAAGTCCCGAAACTCCGCTGCCCCTCATAAAATTCATAAGAATTGTTTCGGCATTATCATTTTTATTATGTGCGGTTGCGACCTTGTTAAATCCATATTTTTTCTGCAGCTCAGCAAAAAAAGCATATCTGAGTTCTCTGCCCGCAAGCTCCTCTGATATGCTGTTTTTTTCAGCGTATTCAATCACCCGTTCACTTCTGGAAAAATGCTTTATCCCCAAGCTCGCGGCAAATTCGGCGGCAGCTTTTTCATCATTCGCCGCTTCTTCCCCTCGGATATTGTGATTCATATGCGCCGTAAAAACTTCAAATCCCATTTCCTTGCCTATAATATTCAAAGCATGGGTAAGGCACATTGAATCCGCTCCTCCCGAAAGACCCACGAGTATTCTGTCTCCGCACTCCAAAAGAGAGCTTTTCTTTATTTTTTCTATAACCTTGTTCATCATGATTCCTTCAGTGCAAATTCCAAATTTGAGAACTTCGTATATTGTCCCTTCCAGCCAAGCTTGAACATTCCTGTTTCGCCGCTTCGATTTTTTGCTATAATGCATTCCGCAAGGTTTTTATCCTCACTATCCTCATTATAATACTCATCACGATATAAAAACATTACCATATCCGCATCCTGCTCTATCGCTCCCGATTCTCTCAAATCCGAAAGCATAGGACGCTTATCCGGACGCTTTTCACTCGCACGTGAAAGCTGTGACAATGCCACGACCGGAATATTAAGCTCTTTTGCAAGAATTTTTAACGATCTTGATATAGCGGCGATTTCTTGCTGACGGCTTTCTATACTTCCGCCCGACTGCATAAGCTGCAAGTAGTCTATAACCACCATGGAAAGATCTTTTGTTTGCTTTAACCTGCGGCATTTTGCCCTTATCTGTGCAACGGTGATCGTAGCCGTATCATCAATATATATCGGTGCATTGGATACACGAGGTATACACTCGCCAAGCTTCATCCAGTCATCGCCGTCAAGCTCTCCGGTTCTCATTTTTATTGAATCTATCATAGCTTGAGAACAGAGTATTCTGTTTACAATCTGCTCCCGCGGCATTTCAAGATTAAATATCGCTACCGTCTGATTATTATTAATGCTCACATGCTCCGCTATGTTTACCGCAAATGATGACTTACCCATACCGGGACGTCCGGCAATAAGTATAAGCTCTCCTCCATGAAAACCGCCTGTGCGCTTATTCAGAAGATCAAATCCGGTGTCAAGCCCCGTTATTCCGCCGTCCATCTGCGAATTTTCTACAAGCTGCTGATAAGTATCTACCAGCACGCTGCCTATATGCTGAATATCATTTGCTTCTCTTGAGGCTGAAACATCAAGTATAAGCTGTTCCGCTCTGTCAAGAATCCTGTCGGTCTTGTCCGCTTCATCGTATGCTAAATTAGCTATTTCCGAAGTATTTTTTATAAGCTCCCTTAACGTAGCTTTTTCTCTTATTATCTCTGAATAATAAGTTACATGATGAGTGGTAGACAGCGTAAGCACCGCATTCTTAAGATACTCCGAACCGCCTACCGCCTCAAGTTTATCCTTCTGTTTCAGTCGGTCAGTAACCGTTACAAAATCTATGGGGCTGTTTTCATTAAACAGCTCCATTACTACAGCAAAAATTTCACGGTTATTAGCAAAATAAAAATCATCCGCCATTATAATTTCCGCAGCTTCCGCAACACTTTCAGAATCCGCAAGAATACTTCCTATAACCGCCATCTCCGCCTCACGGCTGTACGGCAGTTCTCTGCCGAGATTTTCCAGCTGTGAATCTGCCATTATAACCAACCTCCCGTTTAAAAATGAGCTTAATATATATTATTTTGCTTCAAGAACCTCAACCCTGAGCTTACCTGTTATACCGGTATATACCTTTACATCAATCTCTGTAACTCCAAGCGTTTTTATTCCTCCGTCCGGAAGCACAAACTTCTTTTTATCAAGCTTTATATGATGCTGCTTTGTAAGCTCCTCTGCCACCTCTTTTGAGGTCACAGAACCAAACAGCTTTCCGTTAGCACCGGCTTTAGCGTTTATAACGACCTTTATTTCTTTCATCTTTTCAACAATCGCCTTTGCTTCTTCCGTTTCCGTCTTTATCTTATATTCAAGCGATTCCTGCTTTCCTTTTAAAACATTTATATTGCTCTTTGTAGCCTCCGTAGCAAGACCTCTCGGGATAAGATAATTCCTTGCATATCCGTCAGATACGTTTACCATCTGTCCTTTTTTTCCCTTACCTTTTACATCCTGTGTTAAAATTACCTGCATTTATATTTCCTCCTTATTTATGTAAAGTAATAATAAAACCCTTTGAGTTTCATTATTACCGCATCATTTATAGTTACTTTCGCAATTTCCTCAGATCCTAATCAATTCAGACATTTCTTTACGGCTTTTTTAACCATATTAACGACCTCATCCAGATCTTTTCCGCGTATTTGAGCGCCTGCGACCGTTGCATGACCTCCGCCGCCAAGCTGCTCCATGATAAGCTGAACATTTATGTCACCTATGGAACGTGCACACAATCCAAAGCCGCCATCCATTTTATATATTACAATAGAAGCGCTTATATCTCCGATATTAAGCATCTCATCCGATGCCTGAGAAGCTATTACTCTTATATTGGAATACTGCTCCGCACATATGGCAAGTGCAACATGCGGCTCTATTATTACCGCTGTTTTTACAATATCAACCTTATGGTCGTAATCAGCCTTGTTCACATTAAACAGCTTCTTGACTGCCATAGGATTGAGTCCAAGCCGGCGCAGATATGACGCTGCCTCAAAGGTCCTGACTCCTGTTTTCACAATGAAGTTCTTTGTGTCCATCAATATTCCCGTATACAGGCTGTCCGCTTCCTCACGTGTCAAAGCCGAGCCTATATCCATATATTCGATAAGCTCCGTAGCCATCTCACAGGTTGAAGACGCATACGGCTCATGATATACTAAAGAGCATGGATTAATGAACTCTGTAGAACGTCTATGGTGGTCTATAACAATAATCTTATTCGTCATTTTCAAAAGCTCCGGACATGGCAGCATTGACGGACGATGTGTATCAAGAATAATAAGAAGCGAATTCTCTCCGATAAGCTCACGTGCTTCCGAACCGTTTATAAACATACCATCATAATCCTCTATATCCTTCACCTTATTATATAGAGGAGCGATCGCCGGAGAATTGTTATCATATATTATATATGGCTGCTTCTTAAAAAAACGTACTGCTCTTTGCAGTCCCATTGCCGCGCCAAAGCAATCGTAATCTGCCGCAGAATGTCCCATAAAGAACACATTCTCCGAATTTTTTATGAATTCCTTTATTGCTCCGGCAACAGCTCTTGTCTTTACACGGTTGCTCTTTTCGTATTCTTTTGCTTTTCCTCCGTAAAATTTATAAGTATCCAGCGTTTTTATACACACCTGATCTCCGCCTCTGCCCTGAGTCATTTCAAGTGCGCTTCTTGCATACGCTTCATTCTCGAGCAGCGAACCGCCGGAGCCTATTCCTATACTTATAGAAACCGCCGCTCCGACATCTTCGCCCAATTTTCTCACACTGTTAAGTATTTCAAACTTGTCTTCAATGTATTGACTCAGATATTTATGGTCAAATACCATAAAATACCGGTCCCGGTCAATCTTTTTTATAACAGCCTTGCCATCCTGCGCCCATATATTTATAATATGTCTGATTTTGGATGCAATTTGCTCCTGTACATTATCATCTATTCTCTGCATTGCCTCATCATAGTTGTCAATGCTTATTGAAGCAACATCTGTTTTTTCATCCTCATACATTTTTAGAATTTCTTTTTGGCGTGTCTCATCAAGCAGATAAAGATATACAGAATAAATCTCGGTTTTATCGGAAAGTCCCCTTTCCTTCACCATTCTCGCCATGACCTTATAATATCCTGTATTTATGCTGACATGCTTCTCTATCAAAGATGCTGATTTAAGGACGTCTCCCCATTTTATATCCTTGATCAAATCTTCTATCTGCATCCCAAAAAGATCCTTGCCGGAAAACAGCTGTAAAAATAAATCATTATACCATCTTATCGAGCCGTCTATATTTATAACCGACATAGGAAGAGGGAACGCGCTTATAATATTTGAGGTGACTCCTCCCGCTATATCCGCAACATCATCCAAATACTTTTCCATTACCCGTCTTCTTTTCAGCTTAAGCAGCAAAGACAACGCTATAACTACCACTCCGGCAGCCATAAGTATTAAATGAATGTAAGGAATATGCTTATTGTAAACAGCCGCCCCCGCAGCTATAAGCATTACCCCCGAAAATATGGCAAAGAAAATCCAATGCCGCACCATTATTCCGTAACGCTTGTTCATTTCTACCTCCGCACCGCCGAGCGGCAATCACCGCCTAACGGCCTCTGACATATTTGCTCAGTTCCGACATATCACCGAACTCTTCCTCCAGCTCATGCCCGTTTTCAACTGCCATTGCCAGGAACTGTGAAATTTTATCATCAATGGCTTCATAGCTCAGTCCCAGCCTGCGCGCCAAAATATAATCCATCGCGATTATAGTAGCAATCTCTCCGGACACCTCGTCATATACGGCATCGCTGTCATAAAGCGCCAATGTCCTATAGAGATTTGACACCTCTGATAAAATCTCACTTTTAATAGTGTCGATTGCCCTTACATTTGCAGCTATATTTATCATAGCTTACCTCCTTAAGAGCTATTATACATAGGAGCTTATAATTATACCTCCCTTGTACTGATACTATATTTTATCACATTTGAGCACTTTAGTCAATACATAACCCCAAGAAAAATACGGACACACCTATGTGTATCCGTATTACATATAAATTTATCAATCCAGATGGAAAACAAGATCAAGATCTGTTGAAACAGGGCTGTTATCAGGATTTGTTGCCATGATCGGAGCCATAAAATCCCACCATTTTCTGTTTATAGCAGTATCTGCTCCCTTTGCCCAAAGCTCTTCATCTTCAATCTCTATATATCCGTAAAGAACCATTGTCTCCTTGTCAAGGAAAATAGAATAGTTCTTTCCTCCATGCTCATGAATCATATCCTTCATTTCCGGCCAAAGCTCATTATGTCTCTTTTCATATTCCTCAGCCATGCCGTCATAAAGCTTCATTTTAAAACTCTTATAAATCATTGGTATAACCCTCCCTATTTTATTCTTCCTGCCGCAAGCGGTTCCGCCTGCTCATATATCTCTTGCTATAATTATTATAGCACAGACTCTATATAATTTCAAGTTATTTCTTCTTATTATTTGTAACTCCTACCTTTTTGCATACCTCCGCAATCGGACAATTATCACAATCCGGTTTTCTTGCCGTACAGCAAGCTCGTCCATGATATACAAGCTGGTGACAGAATCTGAGCTGATAATCAGGAGGAAGAATCTTCTTTAGCTCCATCTCTATCTTTTTAGGATCATCCTCTTTCACAAGCCCTATCCTGTTTGTAAGCCTTATGCAATGCGTATCGACAACTACTGCCGGTTTATGAAAAATATCTCCCAAAACAAGGTTTGCCGTCTTTCTTCCTGTTCCGGGAAGCGTAAGCAGATCTTCCATTGTATCGGGGACTTCTCCTCCGTACACCTCTACAAGACGCTTACAGCATTCTATTATATTTTTTGATTTTGTTTTATAAAATCCCGCCGAACGTATATATTCCTGAAGCTCTTCTATATCAGCATTTGCAAAATCTTCGGCAGACCTATACCTCTTAAAAAGCTTCTCTGTTACTATATTTACTCTCGCGTCGGTGCACTGTGCACTTAATTGTGTAGCTATAAGCATCTCAACCGGAGTTGAATAATTAAGTGAACATTTCACATCCGGATATGCTTTATCCAAAAGGATTCTCAATTTCTCAGCACGTTCTTTTTTTGTCATTTCATCCTACCGCCTTTCTTCCGGATTTATTTACGATAATTATTCCCGTACATACCATTGCCAAAGACACAAGATAACGCCAGTCAAAAATATTTTCTTTGAGAAAAACCGCACTTAATATAGTCCCCGAAATAGGTATAATGAAATTATACACGCTTATTTTTCCGACCGGGTTATATGCCAAAAGAGCCGACCACAACGTATATGCGGCCGCACTCAAAAACGAAAGATATGTAAGAACGGCTATTCCTTTTCCTGTAACGACCTCAAATCTTCCGCCGCCAATCACTCCTATAGCAATAAGCACAATTCCTCCTATAAGCATATTATATCCCGTCATTGCGGCAGCCTCAACCTCCGATGCAAACTTCTTTATCAATACCGACCCTATAACAAAACAAAGCGCAGCTATCATTACAAACCCTTCTCCAAAAAATGTAAAAGAGCCGTGTCCTCCGCCTACAGTAACAAACAACACTCCGCTAAATCCAAGTATAAATCCCAAAACCTTACGTAAATTAAGCTTATCATCTGGATATACAAAATGTGCTATTATTACAGCCATGAATGTCGAGGTAGAATTCACGATAGAACCGTTCGTTCCCGATGTATTTGAAAGACCAACATAAAAAAACATATATTGGCACACTGTATATACCAAAGAAACCAGCAGCACACTGCTTAAATCCTTTTTCTTTATAACGGGAATCTTTCTGTTCACAACAGCGCTGTATACAAGAACTATAAAGCCGGCAGCACTGAAACGTATCCCTGCAAATAAAATTTTTGTAAAAAGACTGTCCGTAATATTAAACAAAGCATATCCCGACTTTATTCCCGGATAAGCGCTTCCCCAAAGCACATTGCATATTATTGCAAATATTACAACATACACAGGATTTGTCAAAAGCTTTTTCATTTCCGATATTCCTCCCATACGTGCAAATAAGGCGAAACATATCGCCTTATTATTTTTCTTTATTCTGTTAAGCAGCTCTCATATTTAACATAAAGATCCAATGCATCAAGATATTCATTTTCTGTTAATGCAGACTGTAAATAACTGTTTAAAGCATCCATTCCCTGATTCTTCATACTGACAGCAGTGGAAATATCAATCTTATTTTTTATAGCCATAGCTCTGCTGAAATCTGACGCGCTCATAATACTTTTTGCCTTCTCATACAACTCATCCGCGCTCATAGTTCTGAGCTCACTTTTGGACACTGTTTTATCTGAAGCTGAACTTTCGGAAGATAAATTATTATTGCTGTCATCATCGTCCTTATAATAATGTGTCCTGGAATCGTTAGACGACTCATCATTTTCATCCTTAATTTTTACGCTTTCTATCCCAAGCTGCGAATTAACATCATTTTCATTTTGCTGCTCGACCCCATTTTCATCCTGAGCAAATGCTTCCGAGTCTTCTTCATTTTCATTCTGCAAGGATATATCCTCTTCTGCATTATCACTTTTAAGTTCCGATGAATGTTTTGCAAGATACTCCTCGATCTGTGCTCCTGTCAGCTTTCCCTGATCATATAACCTTTTTATCTGCTTTGTAATTCCGGTACTGAATTCATCATCCTCCATGACCTCTGTGACCTTAACAAGCGCAGGCTCTATGTAATTTGGCACCAAATAAAATTTATATATTCCCACTCCGGCAGCCGCAAGAATTATGACCGCTGTTATTACTGCAACCAGAATAATTTTTATCTTTTTCATTGTCTTTCACCTTTACATAAATATTTTATATAATTATAACATATTATTTATCATTTTACAATATGATTTTTGATTATTTATGAAATATTTATTTTCATGCTGTTTAAAAAGTAACTCCATTCGCGCTTGACAACAATTGTATTTTCATATATAATAAAATTGTAAATAATAAAACCAGTGTATCAATACGGAGGTATATATGCGTTACGAATTAAAAAACGGCTGTATTTCTGTAGAAATAGACAGTCATGGAGCAGAAATTAAATCGATTCAAAAAAATAATACAGAATACATGTGGAGCGGTGACCCCAAATACTGGGGAAGAACATCTCCGGTCCTGTTCCCTTTTGTAGGCAGCGTAAGCAACGGAATTTACAGAATAGGCGACACTGAATATCCGATGGGACAGCACGGTTTTGCCCGCGATATGGAATTTACGCTCTCCTCTCAAAGCAGCAAATCTCTCGTTTTTTCATTGTCATCAAATGAAGAAACACTAAGAAAGTATCCTTTTGATTTTGTACTTAAAATCACATATACAATCGAAGAAAACACTCTTATTGTCTCATGGATGGTTGAAAATCCTTCTGAAGCGCCGATGTATTTTTCTATAGGCGCTCATCCGGCGTTCAACTGCCCTATAAAAGATGGAAATCAATGTGATTATAAGCTTAAATTCAACTCAGACAACGATATAGAATACTTCCTGCTCAAAAATGGTCTTCTTGATAAATCAAAAAAATATACCCTTTCACTCAATAACGGATATTCTGATATTATACCGGGAATGTTCGATAATGACGCACTTATTATCGAGGACGGGCAAGCGAGTGAGATAAGCTTATGTTATCCTGATGGAAATGAGTATGTTACAGTGAAAACATCGGCGCCGCTGTTTGGAATTTGGTCTCCGGCAAAAAAGAACGCGCCGTTTATCTGCATTGAACCATGGTATGGCCGCTGCGATGCCGATGGATTTACCGGAGAGCTGTCCGAGCGTGAATATTCAAATACGCTGCGCGCCGGAGAAATATTCCGTGCAGAATACACTGTAGAGTTCAATTAAACAAATAACCCCTTCGCTTCTGTATAATGCGACGGGGTTATTTATTAATATTTATCTGCCTATTTTCTTAAGAAATTTTTCATGCGCTGCGCGCAGCTCCTTTGCCTTTTCCTCGGGTGCTGTAGGATTGCAGTGCGCCCATGCTCCTGTTTCGCTTGAAGCGTTGTATTTTATCTTGTCCGCACTTCTCATCGGCGGATAAAATGCAATATGGAAATGATAATATTCCGAAACATCCTCACCGTTTACCGGATTCTGATACATACACATCATATACGGGAAAGCATAATCAAAAAGACTGTCAAGAGTACCTGCTGTTTCTTTAAGAATTTTTGCAAGATTTGTTTTTTCTCTGTCGGTCATTTGCGTAAGATTCTGTATATGACGCTTAGCGCCTATGTACACGCCGTAAGGATACTCTGAATAAAATGGCAGGAAGGTTATAAAATCTTCATTCTCAAATATAACTCTCCTTCCATCCTTCACTTCATCGTTCATCATATCGCATATAAGACAATTTCCGGTTTCCTCTTTATGCTCCTTACAGGACTGCATTTCAAGCTCAAGCTTTTTGGGAACAACAGAATATCCATATATCTGTCCGTGAGGATGCGGCATTGTTACGCCCACAGCCGCTCCTCTGTTTTCAAAAATAAATACATATTTTATTTTCTCATCCTTGGAAAGCTCCTCAAAACGCTCCGTCCAAAGGTCTACCAGTTTTCTTATATGATCCTCAGGAAGCTCAGGCAATGTAACTGTATGTTCCGGTGAATAAAGTATAACCTCGCATTTTCCATAAGCCGGCTTTGTTTTATAAATTTTCGTTTCAACGTCGTCCGGTTCAGGCGGGTTCTGAGAAAGCGCCGGGAAATCATTATCATATTTCAGCACATCAAAATGCTTCGGCACCTTATCGTTATCAGGTCCGGGACAAAACGGACACCAATCCTTCGGCATCTGCGGTCTGTTCTGACGATGAGATGCAATCATAACCCAATCCTTCACAAGCGGATTCCAACGTAATTCAGCCATAAATATATCCTCCTCTGTTTTTAATAACTAAAAAACTCCCTCTATTAGTATTTTACACCTTGATCCCAATTAAGTCAATAGCCTATATTGACTTTTGCAATATTTTTATTTTCTCCACAAATACGGTGAAAACAGCGCCAGCATCGGAAAAAGCTCCAGACGCCCCGCAAGCATATCAAACGACAGCACAAGCTTGGACAATACTGAAAAGCCCGAAAAATTCCCCGCCGGTCCAACATCTCCCAATCCGGGGCCAACATTATTCAATGCCGTGACAACAGCAGTTATTGTGGTCGTTATATCAAAATTATCAATACTTACAATAACAACAGAGATTGCCATTATTATCATATAAACTGCAAAATATGCCGCAACACCGTGAACAACATCATTTTCAAGAGGTCTTCCGTCATTTTTTACTGTCAGCACGCTTCTTGGACTAAAGGATTTTTTTATTTCGTTAATCATGCTTTTAAACATAACGCCTATTCTTATAACCTTTAATCCTCCGCTTGTAGAACCCGCACAGCCGCCTATAAACATAAGTATCAGCAAGATAATTTGACTAAATATCGGCCATTGGCAAAAATTAGCGGTAGCATAGCCTGTAGTAGTTATAATTGATGACACTTGAAAAAAAGCATATCTGAACGCTTTTAAAGGTGTTCCGTATATATCAAGAATGTTGATGGCTATCAAAATACTTGACGCTGCTATAATTCCTATATACAGCCTTAATTCACTGTTTTTATATGCCGGCATAAACTGTCTTATTAAGAGTAAATAATAAACGCTGAAATTCACTCCGAAAAGCATCATAAATATACCGATAACATAATCTATGTACGCGCTGTTATAATATCCCACCGAAGCCGCCTTTATTCCAAAGCCACCCGTACCGGCTGTACCAAATGTATGCAGAAGGCTGTCAAATACATTCATACCTCCAAACAGCAGCAATACAAATTCGATAATTGTAAGAACTATATATATTGCATAAAGTATCCTTACAGAAAACTGCCATTTTGCCGCCAGCTTTCCAACCTTTACTCCCGGCATTTCGGCTCTCATTATATAAGTAGTACGCTCATCTTTATTCGATACCAAAGCCGTTAAAAATACAAGCACGCCCATTCCGCCTATCCAATGTGTAAAGCTTCGCCAAAACAAAAGACTTTTGCTCATACTTTCCACATCCGTCAATATACTTGAACCAGTTGTTGTAAAACCTGACGCCGTTTCAAATATACAGTCAGCAAAGTTCGGCACCTGTCCCGAAAAGAAAAACGGCAGACCTCCTACTATTGAATATAGTATCCATGCTAAAGCTACGATCACCAATCCCTCACGGGCATAAATTTCTCTTTTTTTCGGACGTACCACCATGCAGACACCGCCAAAAGCCAGAGATATTAAAATAGTATAAATAAACGGCAGCGCCTGCCCGTCAGAATATATAAAAGACACTGCCAGAGGAATCATAAGTATAGCAGCGTTTACAAGCATTATCTTGCCGCAAAGGTTCATCACCATTCTGTAATTCATAAGCTCCCCCTTAATCCAGTATATCCTCAAAATGCTGTAATTTCTGCATTGTCACTACCACAACATTATCTCCCACCTCAATTGTTGAATTTCCGTCAGGAAGAAAGCTTTTTCCGTTTCTTACAATTGCCGCAATCAAAACATTCTTCTTAAAAGTTATATCCTTAAGCGGCTTTGATGTAAACTTTGATTCTCTTGAAACTCTAAACTCAACTGCCTCGGCTTTATTATTTACTATACGGTAAAGAGAGACCATTTCCGAATGATTTCCCGCCTCGTTCATAGCCCTAACATAACCTACAATCACATTTGCCGTCATATCCTTCGGTGTAACTATGCTGTCTACTCCCGTTGAATTGAACATCTGCGCATAAGAAAGACGGTTGACCTTCGTTATTACCTTATCAACCTTCTTCGTTTTCGCATACATAGAAATAACTATATTTTCCTCATCAATGCCGGTAAGAGCAACAAATGCGTCAACATTATCTATACCCTCATCATCAAGCAGCTCCATATCCGTTCCATCACCGCATATAACGGATGCTTTGGGCACATATTCTGAAAGCTCTATACACTTATTTCTATCTTGCTCTATTATTTTTACTCTTGTTCCGCTTTCTATAAGCTGTGTTGCAAGATAATACGAAATACGTCCTCCGCCTATGATCATTGCAGTTTTTAGTCTTTGATTATCAAGTCCGGCTATTTTCATGAATTTAGCCATGTCGGCATGAGATGCGGTCACATGAATTCTGTTTCCTTCGCAAAGAACAAAATCACCGCTAGGAATTATAACCTCCGACCCACGCGCAACGGCACAAATAAGAATTTTAAGCTTATGCTTTTTATATATATTATATATTGGCTTGTCTATAAGTATCTCAGGAACATTAAATTCAGCAAGCTCTATCCTTCCCTTTGCAAAGGTTTCTGTTTTTATCGCCGCCGGGAAACGAATTATTCTTGCTATCTCGTCTGCCGCATAAAATTCCGGATTTACTATAAGGTTTAATCCCAATTCATCGCGCATAAATTCAGTCTGTTTAAAATATTGTCTGTTTCTTATTCGCGCAATACATACCTTAGCTCCAAGTTTCTTTGACATTATTCCGCAAAGGGCATTTATTTCGTCCTGATTAGTCACGCACAAAGCCAAATCGCAGTTTTTCATTCCCGCCTCAGTAAGGACCTCTACATCAGTTGCACTTCCGCATATTCCCATAACGTCATAATCATTTTGGATTTTCTCTACTATTTCCTGATTAATATCCACAAAAACAACACTATGTCCCTCACGGTCAAACTCATCAATAAGCTTTCTTCCTATTTTTCCGCCGCCTATAACCATAATGTCCATTTTATTCTCCCTTTTTTTCTCTTGTCATAAGTGAAAGAACTGCTTCCCTTGCATTCTTTCCCTCAAAAAGGATCTTATTTGCTTCTTCCACTATGGGCATTTCGATATGATATTTTTTGCTAAGATCATATGCCGCTCTTGCGGTATTTACTCCTTCCACAACCATGTGGACCTCTTTAAGAGTTTCTTCAAGGCTTTTTCCCTGTCCGAGAAGAATTCCGGCACGTCTGTTTCTTGAGTGCATGCTTGTACATGTTACTATAAGATCTCCAACTCCGCTCAGTCCCATAAATGTAGCTGGATTGGCTCCCATCGCAGCTCCCAATCTGGCGATTTCCGCCAATCCCCTTGTCATAAGAGCCGCCTTTGTATTATCACCGTAACCAAGCCCGTCCGATATTCCGGCACATAACGCTATAACATTTTTAAGTGCACCGCCAAGCTCCACACCCTTTATATCTGTAGATGTGTATATTCTGAAATTTTCTCCCATCAGTATATCCTGGATATACTCCGCTGTTTTAACATCCTTAGACGCAACAACATTTGTTGTCGGCAAAGCGCGCGCTACCTCTTCCGCATGTGAAGGTCCGCTCATTACCGATATATCTGCCTGAGGTATTTCCTCCTCATAAACTTCGCTTAAGCGCTTTAAGGTATCATGCTCAAGTCCCTTTGAAATATTAACCATTCTCTGTCCCGATCTTATGTATGGAGCAAGAGTTTTAGCCGTTGATCTCGTTGCCGGTGACGGCGCAGCCGTTATAATAAGATCAGCATCCTCACAGCAAAGCTTTACATCATGAGTACATAAAATATTATCCGGAAAAGCTATCCCCGGAAGAAATTCTTTATTTTCCCTGTCACTGTTAAGCCTATCCGTCTCCTCCTGGATCCACGACCAAAGCTTTATATTATATCCTTTTTTTGCAAGCATTACCGCCACGGCTGTTCCCCAGCCGCCGCTTCCTATAACGGAAATATTCATAATAAAATCTCCTTTCCGAAAACCGATATTATTTCGCTGTTTCGTTTTTCTTTGCTCCGAGTTTATTTTCCGTACCATTCCAAAGCCGCACTATATTTGCATGATGCCTTGCTATAAGCAATCCGCCTATAATAAAGGCGCATACAAGCTGTACCGCATTTACATTCTGAGAAACCGCCATTTTAACTATCTCGCCCACGATAAACGCAGCTCCTCCAAGCACGGAGCCGAGCGAAACATAACGTGTAAGCGCCATAACTGCCAAAGCGCATACAAGAATAATCAATCCGATCTTCCAATCAAGCATCATTACAACTCCCAGAGAAGTCGCAACTCCTTTTCCTCCTTTAAATCCAAAAAATAAAGGAAAATCATGTCCCAAAACCACAGCCGTTGCCGCCGCATATTCAACCACAGTTCCGTCTATGAAAAACAGCGACTCAAAGGCTCTCGCAATAAGTACCGCTATCACACCCTTGAGCACATCAAGTATAAGAGTGATAACGCCCATTTTTTTGCCGTGTGTACGCAGCATATTTGTTGCGCCCGCATTTCCTGATCCGGACTTTCTTATATCCTCGCCGGAAAGCGCCTTTGACAAAATAATGGATGAATTTACCGAGCCTAACAGATAACATATAACGGCGGTTATCACCGCCCATAAAATAGTATTGTCCATATTGATCACCATTCCTTATTTTTTCTTTTCGTTTCTTTCTCTTATTATAAAGTTTATCGGCGTTCCCTTAAATCCAAAATTGTCCCTTATTTGGTTTTCTATAAATCTAAGATATGAATAATGGAACAGATCCTTTGAATTTACAAATAATATAAACGTCGGCGGAGCAATGCTTGCCTGAGTACCGTAGTAAAGCTTAAGCCTTCTTCCCTTATCTGACGGCGGCTGCTGCTTTGCCTGAGCCTCATTAAGCACATCATTAAGCATACCGGTCGTAATTCTCCTCTTGTGCTGTTCATTTACTTCCTTTATCATTTCAAGCAGCTTATTTATTCTTAAGCCGGTCTTCGCGCTTATAAATACGATCTCCGCATATGACATAAACGCAAAGGTTTCGCGCACCCTGTCACGAAACAAATTCATAGTCTTGTCGTTCTTAACTATAATATCCCACTTATTAACAGCAAAAATACAAGCCTTTCCTTGTTCATGCGCATATCCCGCAATTTTTGTGTCCTGCTCCGTTATACCCTCATAGGCGTCTATCATTATAACGCACACATCACTTCTGTCCACAGCCGCAAGCGAACGTATAACGCTGTATCTCTCTACATTTTCATCAATTTTTCCGCGTTTCCTCATTCCGGCAGTATCTATGAACAGGAATTTATCCCCGTCACGCTCATAATGCGAGTCTATAGCATCACGTGTTGTTCCCGCCACATTTGAAACTATAACTCTTTCCTCGCCTAAAATTTTATTTATAAGCGATGACTTTCCGGCATTCGGTTTTCCTATTACCGCTACCTTTATCTCATCCTCATCCTCTGATGTATCTGCATCCTCCGGAAATTTCTTTGTTACCTCATCCAAAAGATCACCGACACCCAAGCCGTGTGTTGAAGAAATAGCGATCGGATCTCCAAGTCCAAGATTATAAAACTCATAGAATTCAAATGGCGGATCTCCTATGTTATCCACTTTATTTACAGCAAGCACTATTTTCTTTTTTGCCTTTAAAAGCATCGAAGCTACATCCTGGTCGTTCGCCGTAACTCCGTCATGTACGTTAGTCATAAGAACAACAACGTCCGCCATTTCTATCGCAAGCTGAGCCTGCCTCCGCATCTGGCTTAATATCTCATCTTTTGATGTCGGCTCTATACCGCCCGTATCGATAAGCGTAAAATGCTTATCGAGCCATGACGCATCCGCATAAATCCTGTCACGTGTTACTCCGGGAGTATCCTCCACAATGCTTATTCTCTGTCCCGTTATTTTATTAAAAAGCGTGGACTTTCCTACATTCGGTCTGCCCACTATTGCTACAGTAGGTTTCATATTAAAACTCTAACTCCTCTCCTATTATCTTTTCTATAAATTCATAACCGTCATTTATAATCGGCACTATCTCCATTCCAAGCGCCTTTTCTACATCCGCTATACTTGTATCATCCAAGAATATTTCATCTTCATCTCTGAGCATACTGTGTGGTATACATAAAATTTCCGCCTTAGGCTTGTCTTTGAGCTGATTTATTATATCCCGTCCTACAACCAGTCCGGATACATTTACCTCTCCTCCAAAAAATTCATTCTTTATTGAGTATACATCTATTTTAATCCCTTTTGCCGCTGCTTCGATCCTGTCAGCCAGCTTCGATATAAATTCTTCTGTAATTTCTCCTGTTGCAATCATAACATGCCGGTCATATTTTTTAGGCTTGACAAGCTTTATTGCAGCGTCAAATTCCTCCTGCATACTTGCTATAAGTCCGACTCCGTTCTCAATCTGAGGAAATCCCTCATAGCTGTCCGCTTCAGGGATTGGAAGCTTTGCCTTTATATAAAATTCGTCAGAAAGATAAACGAGCCTTGTTCCTATACTTTCCAAAAGACGTTCCTGATGTTTTTCAACCTGCCTGATCACTTGAGCTGCTGTTTCCTTCGTATACGGCTTTAACGGATACAACCCGTCACGGTAGCACGTAAGTCCCACCGGAACAACCGATATACTGTTTACATGCGGAAACAATGCCGCCATATCAAAAAGAGATTTATCCAGCTGATCACCGTCATTGATCTCCGGGCAAAGAACTATCTGACAATTCATTGTTATATTATTTTCGGCAAATTTTTTCATTATATCATAGCATTTTCCGGCAAAACGGTTATTTAACATTCGGCATCTAAGCTCCGGGTCCGTTGCATGGACACTTATATTTATCGGAGATACTCTCATTTTTATCAGCCTGTCTATCTCTTCATCCGACATATTGGTAAGCGTCACATAATTTCCCTGAAGAAATGACAATCGAGTATCATCATCCTTAAAATATACCGTATCACGCATTCCCTTAGGAAGCTGATCTATAAAGCAAAATATACACTTATTACGGCATGACTGCGCCTCATCTATGAGACTCTCCTTAAATTCTATCCCAAGATCCTCATAATCATTTGTTATTATAATTTTTTCCGTTTCTCCGTTTATTTTCCGTATTTCCAGCTCTACCTCATATTCAGCAGTCAGATAACGGTATTCCAGTATATCATGGAAATCATTGCCATTAATTGTAAGAAGGGTATCTCCCTCAACAATACCGACTCTTGCAGCGGGTGAAAACGGTTCAACATATGCTATTGTTGTATCTGCTTTTCTCATATATTTAACCTCTTTAAAATTTTCCATTATATATTATCTCATATTTAACTGAAATAATCAAGAGGTAAAAGAAAAAAATTACAATTACAAGTAATCTTTACGTAAAGAGCGTTTATATCCTCAAAAAAAATTTTTCAGCCTCTTTTATATTCAGTTCAATCTTAACCTTAGACTTTTTTACTGCTCACTGTCAGATACGGGATTATACCACACTTTACTAAAAACTTCAAGTAAATAATCACAAAAAAATAAAAAAAACATAGTATATATTACAAACCGACGGAAAGGAGGGCTTGAGAATGTGTAATTGTGGTTCAAACAATAACAACAGCTGCGGCGGCTGCAATTTCGATCTTGATATGGTACTTTGGGTACTTATTATAATCGTTATTGTTACATGTATGTGCAACTAAACAATACGCCTGCGCTCCCCGTTTCCACCGGGGAGCATTTTTTTGTGCGGCAATTTTTATTTAAAATTCCTATTGACTAAAAGTATAGAGCGATTTATAATATATGTAGATATAATGAAAGGACAAGATACGCAATGGATAAAAAAGAATTTGCACTCAGCCAGCATAAAAAATGGCATGGAAAAATAGAAGTTATCTCAAGAGCTCCGGTGACCAACCGCGATGAGCTTTCTGTAGCTTATACACCCGGAGTGGCGGAGCCATGTATAGAAATTTCAAAAAATACGGACCTGTCATACGAATACACGAGACGTTCCAACCTTGTTGCGGTAATTACCGACGGAACGGCAGTTCTCGGACTTGGAGACATAGGTCCTGAAGCAGGTATGCCAGTAATGGAAGGCAAATGCGCTTTATTTAAGACCTTTGCCGATGTGGATGCATTTCCTATATGTGTGCGTTCAAAGGATGTTGATGAGATCGTAAACTGCGTAAAGCTTATAGCAGGTTCATTTGGAGGTATAAACCTCGAGGATATAAGTGCACCAAGATGTATTGAGATAGAGAGAAGACTGAAAGAAGAATGCGATATTCCTGTATTCCACGATGATCAGCACGGCACCGCCGTTGTTGTTTTGGCATCTGTCTTAAATGCGCTTAAGGTAGTGAACAAGGATATAACACAAATAAAAGCTGTAGTAAACGGTGCAGGCTCTGCCGGAATGGCAATTACTCGTCTGCTTGTTTCGAGAGGGCTTAAAAACGTAATAATGTGCGATAAATTCGGTGCTCTTTACAGAGGAAATGATGAAATGAATCCAGAACAAGAAAAGCTTGCTGAAATAACCAACCCTGATAACTTCAAGGGTCAGTTAAAAGAAGCCGTAAAAGATGCAGACCTCTTCATAGGAGTAAGCGCGCCGGGAGTCCTTACAGAAGAAATGATTGCCTCAATGGCAAAAGATCCAATTGTTTTTGCAATGGCAAACCCGGTTCCGGAAATAATGCCGGACAAGGCAAAAGCTGCCGGAGTAAGAGTTATAGGAACAGGACGTTCTGACTTCCCGAATCAGATAAATAATGTTCTCGCTTTCCCCGGAATTTTCAGAGGTACCCTTGACGTTCGGGCAAGCGATATAAATGATGAAATGAAAATTGCCGCAGCTGAAGCTATAGCCTCCATCATAAAGGATGACGAGCTTAACGAGGAATATATTATTCCAGATGCATTCGATAAGAGAGTTGCCGAATACGTTTCAAAGGCAGTGGCAAAGGCTGCGAGAGATACAGGCGTTGCAAGAATTTGATAGATTCCTACCTATTTATATGACCACCTAATAATCTGCTTTTAAAGCACAAAACGGATACAGCAATTTCAAATGAATTTTGCCGTATCCGTTTTTATTTACCGACGATTAATATTATCCTTATTCCTAAGACTGAGTATTCTTACCCAATACGCTTCAAGACAATGCTCGTTTTTAATTGCATCAACATTTGCGAAAAATTTTGTTATACCGCCGTATGCCTCATTATGAAGCTCGCTTACTTCCTCAGGCTGTTTTCCCGTTAATATACCTCCAAGTCCTTTATAGAAAAACTCATAGCTCGTAAGTCCATTGTTCTTCCTGTTATAATACTCATCAACGTTCAGAGCCATAGCTTCAGATCCCTTTATCAATGCGCTCATGTCATCCTTATTCATTTTAGCAAAAGCTTTTCCCGTGTACTTTCTGAACTCCTCCTCGGATACCGCACTCACAAATATATCCTTTCCGTTCCTTCCGTACCCCCAGCCGTTTTCACCTAAAGGCATGATCGTGGCAAGATCCCATTCAGAAAGAAAATTATATATATTTCTGCTCCGGCACGGCTTTGTCGTAACATTCGGAGTTGCTATAGTATATGCCGCAACTCTTATCCCCTCTGATTCAATCCTGTTCGCAAGGAGATTTGCCGCAGCCGCCCCTCTGCTGTGACCGGTAAGCCAGAAGAAAATATTATCCATTATGCCCTCTTCTTCTATATATCTGCATAAGCTCTCATATACATAGTCTGCCGAGCACTGAAATCCAAAATGCACCTCAGACGGCTTATTCGGCGCTTCATAAATATCAAAATTGCTGAACCATTCCTTGCCTTTAGTGCCGTGTATCGCAACATTTACAACAGTAAAATCTTTAAATTTTTTAGACGTTATCATAAAATTGGATTTATGTATATCATCTTCATCATGTGTATACTGTCTTAGTCCGCCAAAGCCTGTAGCGCTGCAAAAATCCTCCGGCTCTCCGTAATTGTATAAAATCATTTCCGCCGCGCTCAGCTCCGCTAATTCCTGAATATATTTTTTATCTGCATCCCCAAAGATACTGTCCGAATAAAAATACTCTATTTCCGACTCGGTATACTTTCCCTTGAATAATGCCTTATATATCTGACCTTCCATCACTATCTCCTTTGACTATATTAATTTTAAGCGACCGTCCGCTATCTGATTTCCTTTATACCGATCTTATAATCATAAAACGCGTAAGCCTCGTTATATGCAAATTTTCCTATCGCATCATAATAGATACCGCCAAATGCGTTATCAACGGTTCCTCCGTCTTCACCGGTATATCTGAACATCGAATTATTGTTAAAATACAGCTCATTACTGTTATTTCCATAATATATATGTGCATAATATAATATGCCGTTATTAAAATAATAGCTTCTGTTATAATTAAATCCGTTACAGCCGCTTGGAATCTCTATCTTCATTATCTCCTCCCCAAGAGTATAATATGTACTTCCGCCTTCTCCTCCCTCGCTTTTCATTTTCGAGATATAATTATCGGTATTTTTATACAGCCGCTCTATCACAGCCGCTTCCGTCTGAGGATTATCCGAAAATACCCTGTTCATATCTATTTGATACATATCAGGTATCGCCCCGTTAGCAAGCATGACCGATGATGCAGCCGGCTGAGAACTTGAAACCGGATTTTCCGGCTTTGCCACAATATCCGTACGGCTCGCCTCATTCATAAAATAAAAGCCCAAAAATGCCGCGCTTGCAAAAACCACTATCATACAAACAACAACTGCTATAACAACGCCTACGCTTGACGCTTTGCTTTTCTTTTTGGTTTTTCTTTCCTCCATAAGTATACCCCCTATTATCTAAGATACATTGATTTTGCATATCCCGTCTTGCCGTCATATGTAATTTGACTGAATCCGCCGGACGTCCTTCCGCTGAATACGACCTGCGCTCCGACAGGGATTTCGCACAAAATCTGCGCTGTTTCATCGGGGGCTGATCTTAGATAAATGGCTGATTGAACACCGTAAACAGTCATTGTTCTTGAGGAATCACTGCCTGAAGTCGGAGTCTTTGTACTTTCAACAGCGGATGCCGTTGCTTTCGGTGCATTTTTGGTAAGATATTTTGCCTTTGAATATCCTGTTTGTCCCTTATACTCTACCTTGTAATAACCATTTTTCCCATTCTGTATAACTTCCACTTTCTCTCCAAGCGCTATTGTGCCTATAACCTCTGCATCATCATCAGGCATTGCTCTCATATATATAGCGTTTTCAACTCCGGTAACGTACATTGCTCCAGATACCTGAATATCCGGCTCATCTTCTCCATCTATGCTTCCTCCCTGTTCCCTTAGCTGCTTATATGCCAGAGTAGCATCATTCGTTAAATATTTTGAATAAACATACCCCTCCATATCCTCATACCTAACATAACTAAACTCCTCATCAACCGCACTAATACATACAACTGTTTCCGCAAGAGGTATCTCCGCAAGCACTTCACTCCCGCTGTCAGGCTTTTCTCTCAGCATAGCACTTTCCTGCACATTTGCAATGTACATTGTCACTTCCGGCAATGCCGTAGGCGATGGAGCTGGCAGCGTTGGATCATATATACGTGATGATTTCACATACCCTTCTGTTCCGTTTACCGCTACCTTATAAAACCCGTTCGGAGCAAGAGATATAAAGGTAACCTCTGTATTGCCCTGACAGGTCAAAAGAACCGCTGAAACGCTGTTGGGTGTTTGATATATCTTAGTATCACCTCCATAGGTCTTATATATCATATTTGCATTGATCTCTTTTACAATATTGCTTACTTCTCCGCTCTGTTCAAGCACAGCGGACTTTCTAAATTTCATGTACTCGTATCCCGCAAATCCCGCCGCACCTGCAGCAATAACCACACTTATAACTACCGCCGCCGTTCCTTTTTTAGATGGCATATTTCTCCCTCCATAAAATTTTCTACCTAATATATATTATATCATAACACCTCGAAATTTGCAATCTTTTACTATGATATTTCAGAATAGTTTTGGTTTTTTCGGCATAGAATGGTACAAATATTTTCTGAAAGCAAAACATTATGCTTTCAAAGTCAGTGAGTGGGAGGAATAATATGAAGGATTACATTGAACGCCGCGCAGTTGAATTGGCGCAGTACATAATTGAGAACAAGGCAACAGTACGTCATACGGCGCGCGTATTCAATATCAGCAAATCTACGGTCCATAAAGATGTGCATGAACGTCTAAAACGTCTTAATCCGGCTCTTTACCGTGATGCCCAAAAAGTGCTCGAAACAAACAAAGCCGAACGCCATATCCGAGGCGGTGAGGCAACCCGTGAAAAATACCTTAAACTGCATAATGCTCAATAAATGCAAATGTCACAAAATCACTATATTTTGTGACATTTTTTTGTGCATATTTTAAGCTAAATTCATATTATCATTCACTTTAAATTCTTTGTAATATTTTTTTAACATTTGAATAAATTTCGACAGGCAATTTACATTTTTTTCTTTTTCGATCTTATTTTTAATGAACTTGTATAAATACATTTTAATTTTTTTTTCATAATGCTGCCATACTGCTGTTAATATTTCTTTTTACTTGCATTTATATTACAATATTATTTCTTTTAATTTACTTTTATATTTCTCATTTTTTAAAAAAAATTAACGAAATCTTTAAACGGCTTAAAACTTTTTTAAAAAACCCTTGACATTAAGCCTTTTTTCTGTTAAAATATTTTACAGATACAAAAAGATAAGCATAAAAATCTTTAGAATATTAGAATAAAAGGAGAGATTCAGTCTTGAATAAAATCAAAAAGAGTATTATCTTATCTGTTCTTTCTGCAGCCGCATCTTTTGGCACTACAGCTTTTGCAGCTGATTTAAGCGGCTGGGCAGTTTCGGAATATCAGGCGGCAAATGAAGCCGGTCTTTGTTCATATGCTGTTGTTTCAAGCAATATGACAGAAAATATTACGAGACAGGAGTTCTGCGAACTTACAGTTAATCTTTATAAGAAACTTACTAACGATTATGACTTGATAGTACCCGAAAATTCACCTTTTGTTGACACTGATAATTTAGCGGTCAAGCAGGCATATTGCTATGGTATAGTTTCCGGAACAGATGAAAATAAGTTTACACCTGATCGTTTGGTCACAAGGGAGGAGATGGCGAAGATGCTCGTAAGCACTCTTACCGCCGGCGATGCGTCATTCAATCTTTCTGACGGATCTGACTCAGACGTACTCGACAGCTTCGCCGACGGTTCAGAAGTAAGCTCATGGGCTAAGTCTTCGGTTATTACAATGCTCAACTACTCGCTTATGAACGGTGTAACTGATACATATTTTAAACCTTCGGGAGCTACAACCCGCGAGCAGGCTATAGCAAGCATCAATCGTTCATATAATCAGTTCGGAAGTAATGACTATACACTCGAGCTTCCGCAAATCACACTTCCTTCGGATGATGCGACAATTGAAGCAGGTCCTTTTGACATTGAGTGGACACAAACTCCAAATGCTCAAAACTACACTGTTATCATAAAAAATGACGAAGGTGAGGCTGTTATATGGACAGACACCACCGATACATCAATCACAATTGACGCTGCGTGGATGGAGACGAATAAAAATTATTCAATTATCGTAGGAGCTACTCTTCCTGATAATTCTGAATGTTTCAGCGTGCCTGTTGATTTTAAATATAAGGCAAGCGCTAATTCTTCAAAAACAGAATCCGAATATGTCGCGTCAAATCCTAAAGCTCAGGCACTTATAGATACTGCAGCACAGTATTTGGGCGTTCCGTATGTTTGGGGAGGCTCATCTCCGAGCGGTTTTGACTGCTCAGGCTTTGTACAGTATGTATGCAAGCAAAACGGAATTACTATTCCAAGAGTAGCTGATGACCAGTATCACGGTCCCGGGACTTCAGTTTCCAAGAGTCAGTTGCAGCCGGGAGATCTCGTATTCTTTGGGTCCGGCGGTTATGCAACTCATGTCGGTATGTATGTCGGAAATGGTACTATGATACACGCTCCTTCAACAGGAAAGAATATCATGTACACATCAATAAATTCAGATTATTACACATCGCGTTATCTTGGCGCAAAACGTGTATATTAAAAATATTCCCTCCCCGATTGGGGAGGGTTTTTGTTTATATAAAAAACGCCTCCGGCACATACCGAAAGCGTTTCTTTTTATTCATAAACTCTTTTTGCCACCACTACAAACCTTTCATCATTTGTATTATATGAGCAAGTAGATAAAGTAAGCAGCTTATCTCCGTACCTTACACTTTCGCCGGTATCATACAAAGAATTATCCTTTACATTTTCTATGTATTCCTCAAACTCTTCTTCATCTGCTGCATTTGTAAATTCATAATACCTAAAATCGGAATCATGCTTCGCATAAAAAGCTCCTATCACACGGTATTTCCCCTGCTCATACAACGTATCGAATTGGATATCTCCATACTGTTCAAAAAAAGCCTTATCATCGTATTTAAGCAGTGCGGAAAACATTGTTCCGTCCTTCATATTATGTCCGTATATAATAAGATTTGTACTCCTGACCATGTCGCATTCATAATCCAAAAACGGCAGACCGCTATACTGCTTCTCCTTTTCAAAATTATGGTGCATATAAAAATCATTTCCTGTATTGGTATACATAACAGGATAATCAATATCCGTACCATCCACTTTAAGCCAGCCTACCATATCGTTATTCTGTTCATAAAGAGGATAATATTTGCTCATCATCCCGTTGTCCATATAAGTTATTATCTCTTTCTCCTGACCGTCCTGTGACTGCACTGTATCCGCTTTTGTCTGCTCCTCTACCTTTTCCCTAAGCTGAGAAATATCATTTTGAGCAGTATGAGAGTTATAATAATACATACCGATATACGCAGCGCAGCCCAGAAAAATCAAAAGAGAAAGGATCTCTATAATCAAGCGCTTATTTTTCACTCGATGCTTCCTTTCTCTTAAAATATATTAATCGTTCTTTTTATTTTTGCGTCTGTCTATCTCGGTAAAAGCAAACAATCCGAGTCCAAAAACTCCGACAACAGATAATCCTGCGATGGGTGTTGTATCTCCTGTTTTAGGATTTGTCTTTGCCGCAGTTGCTCTTGGGGTGGATGTCGGCCTTGTTGTGGCTCTTGCTCGCGGAGTCGATGCAGGTCTTGTTGTGGCTCTTGCTCGCGTAGTCGATGTAGGCCTTGTTGTAGCTTTTGCTGACGCTGTACTGTAAGGCTTAAGATTTACTCTGTCTTCATACTCAAGTGTTTCACCTTCGAGAAGATTCAAAACATAACTTGACACGCCGCTGTTATCACTTGTATCATTATCATCCTTAAGTCTTATACTTGTTTTAAGCTCACCATTGGAATCATATACTCTTACCATTCCGCTTCCCGTAGCAGTATATCTTCCAGGCTGAATATCATCCGATTTTCCTACTCTCTTTACGCCGCCGCTCTTCAGCACAACCGGCGATGCTGTAGGCTCAGGTTCCGGAGTATCTTCAGGCACTGCCGTTGATACAGGCGGAATAGTCTTTAACGGGAGAGGAGTTTCAGCTGAAACTGCCACAGCCGGAGTTGCTGCTATGTAAGGTGTGGCTGTCGGGCGACGAGTAGCTATAGGTGTTGGAGTTGCTGTTTCCTCTGTCGGTCTTGAAACTATACTCCAATCAATATCCTCAAGCTTTGAAAGCTCTGACGCTGTTATTCCTGACGGAACTGTTACAGTTACAGTATATACCTTAGTCTCGCTGTCCGACTGTGTATTCATACGTCCTATATATAGATCCTCTGTATATTTATTGTTGTTCAAATACACATATCTTCCGTCAAGCTCTGTAGAATAAACGATATCATTAGACGCGTCTGTAATTTTTATATCATACTTGTCCAGTATTGTTCCTTCTATACTCTTTACCGGTTCCGGACTGGAGGACGGATTAACGCTTGGAGTCGGGGTCGAGCGCACATTTGAATCGGCCGACAATCTTAAATACATATCAACCTTCATATCGTCTTCATTGTCACTCTTTATAGTAATAACTTGGCTTACCGTTCTCTTCTTTACCGTAAGTGAATCAAGCTCAGTCATCAAACCGGAAATACTTTTTGAAGTCTCGTCACCGCTGCTATACTGATATGTAACATTTTTTCCCGAAGAATTTGTTACCGTTACATTTGACTCAGAAGCCGCATACGCGCTTACAGCAATTCCGGAAACAATTACCGCGGCTGATGATATTGCAATAAATTTCTTCATCAAATCTCGCTTCCTTTTTAATATTATTAAACACCTGTATATTATAACATATTTTTTTTCGTTTGTCACTATATTTTTGAAAAAAAATCGAATAAATTTTATAAAAATTTCTACACTGCTATTATAATATCCGTATAGTATTATATGCCGACTGTTAAATATCGTTAATTTGATACTTGATTTTTATTATTTTTTTAACTTTTACATAAATTTTTGATAAATTTTATAAATAACACAAAATACCTCTTGAAAAATTAATAAAGTTGTTGTATAATATAATTAACATTGTTTGTTACAATGTTACATTCATATAAAAAGAACCGCCGACTAGCCAACGGCGGTTTTTTTTCATTTGCAAAGCATAAATTTAAGCCGCAATAAAATAGGCCTTGCAAAAAAAGAGCCGCCCACAGGGCAGCTCTTGGATTATACACAGCAGCTTATTACATAAGCTTTGAAAGACGCTCGTTTACAGCCTCAAGGAATTCCTTTGTATTTACCTTTTTCTTGTTTTCAAGCTTTGAAAGCAAATACAAATCGCCTGTCATAACTCCGTCCTCTATTGTTTCTATCGTTGCCTTTTCAAGATTATCAGCGTATCTCACAAGCTCCGGAAGATTGTCAAGCTCTCCTCTCTTTCTGAAAGCGCCCGACCATGCAAATATCGTTGCAACAGAATTTGTCGATGTTTCTTCACCCTTAAGATACTTATAATAATGACGCTGTACTGTTCCGTGTGCAGCCTCATATTCATAATTTCCGTCCGGAGATACAAGAACAGATGTCATCATTGCAAGCGAGCCATATGCCGTAGCTACCATATCGCTCATAACATCTCCGTCGTAGTTCTTGCATGCCCAGATATATCCGCCCTCTGAGCGGATAACTCTTGCCACTGCATCATCGATAAGAGTATAGAAATACTCTATTCCCGCCGCATCAAACTTATCCTTATATTCATTCTCAAAAATTTCCGCAAATATATCCTTAAATCTATGGTCATACTTCTTTGAAATTGTATCCTTTGTTGCAAACCATACATCCTTTTTCTGGTCAAGCGCATAATTAAAGCATGCTCTTGCAAAGCTTGAAATAGAGTCGTCCCGGTTATGCAACCCCTGAATTATTCCGCTGCTCTCTTTAAATTCATGTATAGTTTCTCTTGTTTCATTTCCGTCCTTATCGGTATAAACAAGCTCTGCTTTTCCTCCGGCAGGAACCTGCATCTCAACATTTTTATAAACATCTCCATAAGCATGACGCGCGATGGTTATAGGCTTTGTCCATGTAGGAATGTATGGTGTGATTCCCTTAACAAGAATCGGAGTTCTGAATACTGTACCATCAAGAAGCGCACGTATTGTACCATTTGGCGATTTCCACATTTCCTTAAGATTATACTCCGGCATTCTTGCCGCATTTGGAGTAATTGTAGCGCATTTTACCGCAACACCGTACTTTTTTGTTGCCTCTGCGCTTTCAAATGTAACCTTATCGTCTGTTTCATTTCTGTGCACAAGACCCAAGTCATAGTATTCTGACTTCAAATCAACATAAGGCGTAATAAGTATATCCTTTATCCACTGCCAGATAACTCTTGTCATTTCATCGCCGTCCATCTCGACAAGCGGCGTTTTCATCTTAATTTTTTCAGCCATTTTCATTCCTCCTAAAAATTATAAAAAGGGATTTCCCCTAAGCAAATCCCCCTCATTAGTTATTAATTATAATATCATTATTTCATTATTTTGTCAAGTATGTTTTTGTTCTGTTATTAAATATATACATAATCAACAAATACAGCGTTCCGCCTATCATACAAACCGCTGCCGTTGAAATAAAGCTGCCATCCGAATATCCCTTTGCAAAGCTTACCGCTGCCGCCATGACTCCTCCGGCAGCAAGAGGTTTTGCCACCGCCGATATTATTCCGGTTTTTATCCCGGCGATTTTCTTAAGCATAATAATGTCAGCTCCCATCACAAGAGCAAATACAATGTTAGAGCTTATCGCCGCTCCGTATATATTGTATTGAGGCTTGCCAACAAAATACCATACCAATCCCAGCTTTAAAATCCCTCCGAATATCATCACAACGTTAGGAAGTATTATTCTTCCGCACGCCTGAAGTGCCGAAGACATCATTTGTATCACACTTAAACAAACTACGCACGGAGCAAGCATTTTCAGCATAAATGCCGATGACGTGTTCTTAAATAGAATATTTAAAATTTCTTCCGGCATGATGTACATTATAACAGCGCATGGAACGCTTATAAATAAAGTAAGCTCTAATCCTGAATGTACGGGACGCTGAGCTTTTTTTAAGTCTCCTGACGCTACCGCGGACGCAGTTGCAGAAAGCATACTTACTCCTATAGTACCAAGTATTCCCACCGGCAGGTTAAATACTGTCATTGCATAGCCTGTATACGCACCATATAAAAAACGTGCTTCTTCCTCTGATAGTCCGCTTGCAAGAAGCCTATTCCTCAAAACCGATGTATCCGTTACAGAAATTACATTTGAAACTACAGCTGTTATAAGTATCGGCAAAGCAACGCCTATAATTTCCTTAGCTGCCTGTCTTTTTTCCTCCATTGTGCATTTTACCTTTATATTTCGTTTCCTTATATAATATCCCGCCATAAGAATAGCCGTAGCGATAAATTCTCCTGCCGTTACGCCTCCTATAGCTCCTGCCGCGCCCATGCTTTTCCCCATTTGCGAAAATACGACAGCAAGATAATACCCCGCCGCAAGCTTCACAAATGCCTCGACCACCTGTGATACCGCCGGAGGTATCATATCCGACGCTCCATGAAAAAAGCTTTTATACGCCGCTCCTGCTGCGACAAAAAATATGGACGGCGCTATTATCCTTATCGCCTGAGCAGCAGACGGTTCTTTCATCGCCGCCGCAAAAAAATCCGCTCCGATATATATCGCCGCACTTGCCAAAGCACCTATTACCAAAAGAATCGATGTCGCCACTCCCGTTATGTTGTAGGCCTCCTTTTCTTCAAGCTGTGCAACATTTTTGGATACAGCCGTAGGTATTCCCGAAATTACAAAAGACAAAAACATTATGTAAACCGAAAATGCAGTATTGTATACCGCCATCCCCTCTTCACTCAGAATATAAGTAAGCGGAATTTTAAATACCGCGCCTAATATCTTTGATACTGCATTGGCGGTCATTAGTATTACCGCTCCCGCAAAAAAGCTTTGTTTTTTCATTTTTACCTCCGTTTTTACTGCTTGCAATATTATTCATCCTGTGTTATAATATGATTGTTTTATAAAAACAAGTACATAAAGACAAGCACGAGGTATTAATTATGAGCTATAAAATAAATAAAATCCCATCCGCAAACGGAACTATTACCGTTCCGGGTGATAAATCCATATCTCATCGCGCGGTTATGTTCGGTTCACTTGCCTGCGGCGATACACATATAAAAGGCTTTCTCAGAGGAGCCGATTGTCTCTCTACGATCGATTGTTTTAGGGCAATGGGAATCAAAATAGATGACGAAGGAGAACGCATAACCGTTCACGGCAAAGGATTATATGGTCTTTCAAAGCCTGATGATATTTTATATACCGGCAACAGCGGAACTACAACAAGACTTTTATGCGGCATCCTTTCCGGACAGGATTTTGATACCGATATTACAGGAGACGCTTCAATATGCAAGCGTCCTATGAAAAGAGTACGCGAACCGCTCTCTCTTATGGGCGCACAGCTTTCCGGAGATTACTGCCCGATACATATTTCCGGTACAAAGCTGCACGGCATAGATTATCATATGAATGTAGCCTCTGCCCAGGTAAAGACCGCGCTTATATTAGCGGGGCTGTATGCCGATGGTCAAACGGTAATCCACGAAATACAAAAATCACGCGACCATACGGAGCTTATGCTAAAGGCAATGGGAGCAGACATAGACGTTAATGGACTTGATATTACAGTTCGCCCCGGAAGGGAGCTTCAAGCTCAGGATATAGAGGTTCCGGGAGATATATCCTCCGCTGCATTCTTTATGGTGCTTGGCGCAATTATGCCAAACTCCTGTATAACCATAAAAAACGTGGGCATAAATCCATCAAGAACAGGAATCATAGATGTTATGCTTGATATGGGCGCCGATATAGAAATCACAAATAAAAGGATCGTCACCGGTGAAAGCGTTGCCGATATAACAGTAAAAACCTCAAATCTCAACGGCACGGTCATTGGAGGAGATATAATTCCACGCCTTATAGATGAGCTGCCGATTATTGCCGTTGCCGCTGTATTCGCCGAGGGAGAAACAGTTATCAAAGACGCACAGGAGCTTAAGGTAAAGGAGACCGACAGAATACGCGCAGTCGTAGATGAATTTACAAAATGCGGCATTGATATAACCGAAACCGCTGACGGCATGATTATACATGGCGGCAAGCCTGTTCACGGGGCTGATTTCAAAACCTACGGAGACCACCGCATGGCAATGAGCCTTACCGTTCTTGCTCAGCTTGCGGACGGAGATTCAACCCTTGACGACAGCAATTGCGTCACTGTATCATATCCGGAATTTTTTGAACACTTCAAATCTCTCTGCAATTAATTTTAGTTGATCTTTATAAAAATTACTTCTATTTTATGTTGATTATTTGAATACAATAGTGGTTAGTTCATTCTAACCACTTTTTTGTTTACATTTTGTTCATTTTTAGTTAAAAAGCTGAAATGAATATAATTATATTGACATTTCAGTTAGTATATGCTAATATATATAAGCAAGATAAATCTAATGTTGTAGACGGTTTATATTATCTACAGTATGATTTTATAAAAGGAAGTGAGAATTATGATGCCTTTAACATTTACAAACGTAGGTGAGACCGCTGTGATAAAAAAGGTGCGCGGAAATGACGAAGCAAGACGCTTTCTTGGAAGCTTAGGTTTTGTAGAGGGCGGAGAGATCGAGATCATTTCTGAAAATATGGGTAATCTTATTGTGAATGTAAAAGGTTCACGCGTTGCCATAAGCAAGGAAATGGCATGTAAAATTATAGTATAAGGGGTTGACGATAATGAAAAATTTAAGAGATGCTGCAATAGGTACATCCGTAAAGGTAAAAAAACTCCATGGCGAGGGAGCTGTAAAAAGAAGAATCATGGATATGGGGATTACCAAGGGTACAGAAGTTTTTATCCGTAAGGTTGCTCCGCTGGGAGACCCTATAGAGGTCACTGTACGGGGATATGAGCTTTCATTGAGAAAGCAGGATGCAGAAACAATTGAAATAGAATAATTTTATTGGTAGGTTAGGTTTTCTAACCGAAAGGAGGATAAACTAAATGGCTATAAAAATAGCTTTGGCGGGCAATCCGAACAGCGGTAAAACTACATTGTTCAATGCCCTTACAGGTTCAAACCAGTTTGTTGGAAACTGGCCCGGCGTTACAGTCGAAAAGAAAGAAGGAAAGCTCAAGGGATATAATGATGTTATCATAACAGACCTTCCCGGAATATACTCGCTTTCACCGTATACTCTCGAGGAAGTGGTCGCAAGAAATTACATAATAAACGAGCGTCCGGATGTTATACTTAATATTATTGATACCACAAACCTTGAAAGAAACCTATATCTCACAACGCAGCTTACCGAAATGGGTATACCGGTAGTAATAGCTGCAAATATGATGGATATTGTCGCAAAAAACGGAGATAAGCTTAATGTTTCCGAGCTTTCAAAGGCTTTAGGCTGTAAGGTCGTAGAAATATCCGCACTTAAAGGTACGGGCATAAAGCAGGCTGCTGAGGAAGCTGTAAAGGCTGCAAAAAATAAAACCAATACAATCCCTCTGCACACCTTTACCGGCAGCGTCGAGCATACTCTTGCTCACATAGAAGAAGCTGCTCTCCATACCATGCCTGAGGAACAACAAAGGTTTTATGCTATAAAACTATTTGAACGTGATGAAAAAATAGTTGAAATGCTCGGCATTGAAAAGAGCAAGCTTGACCATATAGAAAAGGATATTGAAGCTTGCGAAAAGGAATATGATGATGATTCCGAAAGCATAATCACCAATGAACGCTATGTATGGATTGCCTCAATTATAGGAAGCTGCTTTACAAAAAAGAGCAAAAATGCCTCAACAACTACCGATAAAATCGACCGTGTTGTTACAAACCGATGGCTTGCGCTCCCTATATTTGCTGTTATAATGTTCCTTATTTATTATATTTCTGTTTCTACAATAGGAACTATTGCAACAGACTGGGCTAACGATGGGCTTTTCGGTGACGGCTGGCATCTATTCGGTATAGGTTCATCACAATATGAACAAGCCGCTGAAGATTATGCACTCCCTGCGGCTGAGATAGAAGCGTTTGAAGCAGCTGCCGCAGAAGCCGGAGTTGAACCGGAAACAGCTGTTGACCTTACTGCCACAGCAGTTATGTATGATGATGAAGGAAATATTGAAGAAGAAATCCCTGTAGATTTTGCCGCTTATCAGGAGGCTGCCGAATTGGAAGAGCCTGACCCTGCCGAATATGGCGTATGGGTTCCCGGCATACCTACTTTGATCTCATCGCTGCTTGAAAAAATAGGCTGTGCCGAATGGCTTTCCGGACTTATCCTCGACGGTATTGTTGCCGGTGTAGGAGCAGTACTCGGATTTGTTCCCCAGATGCTCGTTTTGTTCTTCCTTCTCGCATTCCTCGAAGCATGCGGATATATGGCAAGAATTGCATTTATTCTGGATAGAATTTTTAGAAAATTTGGTCTTTCCGGTAAATCCTTTATACCTATGCTTATCGGCACAGGCTGCGGTGTTCCGGGAGTAATGGCTTCAAGAACCATAGAAAACGAGCGCGACAGACGAATGACAATAATGACAACGACCTTTATTCCATGCGGAGCTAAGCTTCCGATAATAGCACTTATTGCCGGAGCGCTTTTCGATGGCGCATGGTGGGTCGCACCAAGTGCTTACTTTGTAGGTATACTTGCAATAATAACATCAGGAATAATGCTTAAAAAGACTAAAATGTTTGCAGGTGATCCCGCTCCGTTCGTTATGGAGCTTCCTGCATATCATATGCCGACTCTTGGTAATGTACTTCGCAGCATGTGGGAACGAGGCTGGTCATTTATAAAGAAAGCTGGTACTATTATTCTCTTAGCCACAATCTTTGTATGGTTCACTTCAAGCTTCGGCTGGGGTGAAGACGGATTCGGAATGGTTGATATGAATGAAAGTATCCTGGCTAAAATCGGCGGAATCATTGCTCCTATATTTGCTCCTCTCGGATGGGGACACTGGCAGGGTGCTGTTGCCGCTATTACAGGACTTATCGCTAAGGAAAATGTTGTTGGAACATTTGGTGTTCTCTTCGGCGGATTCGACGAGGTTGCCGAAAACGGATGGCAAGTATGGACCAATATGCAGGCTGAATTTACCCCTCTTTCAGCATATTCATTCCTCGTATTCAATCTCTTGTGCGCACCGTGCTTCGCGGCTATCGGAGCTATAAAGAGAGAAATGAACAACGCTAAATGGACATGGTTTGCAATAGGATATCAGTGCGTATTTGCTTATGCCGTATCGATGGTCATATTCCAGATAGGAAAGCTATTTACTGGCGGAGGCTTCGGATTCGGAACAATCGTTGCAATAGCATTGATCGCGGTATTTATATATCTCCTTGCAAGACCACAGAAAAATATAAGAACTGCTAAGCGTTCACTTACCGCTTAATAAGGGTTCAGATGATTTTGTGAACATAAAAGGAGGCTTACATTATGTTAGCTACAATTATTATATGTCTTGTGCTTGCTTGCATAGTCGGCGCAATAATTGCAAATATGATAAAAAAACACAAAAACGGAGCGTCAGCCTGCGGCTGCGGCTGCAAGAACTGTTCCATGTCAAGTGTTTGCCATACCCCTAAAAAATAACCACACCTACTTCTGCCTCTAAACTTTTATGTTTACAGGTTAAGTAAAAAATACCGGCAGTATGCAAAATGTATGCTGCCGGTATTTTTTATAAATTTTTTATTTACTTTTTATATCTTTTGTATTATAATTAATTACGGACAATAACTTCTTAAAAAGAAACAAGGAGATATGATATGATAAAAGCAAAATCAAAAACACCGCCGATGGGCTGGAACAGTTGGGATTGTTACGGCGCAAGCGTAACCGAAAAAGAGGTCAGAGCAAATGCGCAGTACATGGCACAGAATTTAAAAAAATACGGCTGGGAATACATCGTTGTTGACATACAATGGTTTGAGCCAAAAGCCATGAGCGCGGATTACAACGAAAACGCCGCGCTTGTAATGGATGAGTATTCAAGACTTATGCCGGCTCAAAACAGATTTCCGTCCGCCAAAGACGGCAATGGATTCAAGTCTCTCGCAGATTATATACACAGTCTTGGACTTAAATTCGGAATACATATTCTAAGGGGAATCCCAAAGCAGGCTGTAAGAATGAATACAAAAATTCTTGGCAGCAGTCATAGGGCCGCTGAAATTGCAGATTTAGGCAGCATATGCGAATGGAACGGCGATATGTGCGGAATAGATATGTCGCGCAGCGGCGCTCAGGAATATTATGATTCAATAATTTCTATGTATGCCGATTGGGGCGTTGATTTTATAAAGGTAGATGACATTGCAAGACCGTACCATAAAGCGGAAATTGAAGCTATACAAAAAGCCATACAGAAAACCGGCAGAGAAATTATCCTTTCTCTTTCCCCGGGTGAAGCTCCATTAAATGAGGCAAAGCATTTATCCGAATACGCAAATATGTGGCGCATGACAGATGATTTCTGGGACGGCTGGGAGCAGCTAAAGAAAATGTTTGACTATTGCCGCGATTGGTTTCCTTATGTAGAGGAAGGAAGCTGGCCGGACTGTGACATGCTTCCGCTCGGGCGCATAGGAATACGCTCGCACGGAGGTGACAGGAAAACACGCTTTACTTCTGACGAGCAGAAGCTGCTTATGTCGCTTTGGTGCATTTTCCGTTCCCCGCTTATGTTCGGCGGAGATATGGTGTATAATGATGAATTCACGCTTTCATTAATGCAAAATGAAGAGCTTTTGAATATCAATCAGCACTCACATGCCGGCAGAGAGCTTTACAGAAAAGGCAATGAAATAGTATGGGCGGCAAACGGAGATAACGGCGAATATTATTTGGCTCAATTTAATTTAGGAGAAAGTATGCTCCGCTCGTCTTTAAAGCTTGCCTTCGCCGGAATAGAATCGCCCTCAACGGCAAAAGATCTTTGGAACGGAATTGAAGTTCCTACTGACAAGGGAGAAATAATATCCGAAATTCCGCCTCATGGTGTAAGACTTTATAAAATAATGATTCATAACTAAGTTTAAAAAAAGAAAGGGAAATATTATGACTAAAGTAAATGCTCCGCTTTTCCGCGATCCGATTTATGACGCTCCTACAGACCCGACAGTCATATGGAACAATGAGGAAAACTGCTGGTGGATGCTTTATACACAGCGACGCAGCGGACATAATTGTGTTGGAGTATCGAACATACACGGTACATCGATTGGAATAGCTTCGTCCGCCGACGGGAATCGCTGGCTTTACCGCGGAACCGTACCGAATATTGAATTTGAACCCGGACATAATACCTTCTGGGCTCCTGAGGTTATATTCGCCGATGGGAAATACCATATATACGTTACTTATGTAAGAGGAATACCTACAGACTGGAATTGGCAGAGGTTTATCGTGCATTACAGTGCGCAGAATTTATGGGACTGGAAATTTGAAAGTATACTTAATCTGTCATCTGACAAGGTAATTGATGCCTGTGTGTACAAAATAAATGATAACACATATAAAATGTGGTATAAAGACGAAAAGCATGATTCCCATACATGGAGCGCTGTCAGCAGTGATTTATATAACTGGACAGTATGCGGTGAGGAAATCGCGTTTAATTCTCACGAAGGACCTAATGTGTTTGAATTCGGCGGCGGCAAATGGATGATAACCGATGAATGGAACGGCTTAGGTGTTTATAAAAGCGAGGATTTTACAAACTGGACTCGCACCGGAGTAATACTTCAAAAAGGCGGAAACAGATGCTGCGACGGAACGATGGGAAACCATGCCGATGTACTTGTCTGCGGCGATAATGCGTACATATTCTATTTTACTCATCCATTCTTTAAAAACGAGGACAGGTCAAATAAGAATTTTATCATGGGTGAGCGGGAGCACAGAACCTGCATCCAAGCGGCAATGCTTGAAACCGACGGGCACACGCTTATCTGCGACAGAGATAAACCGTTTGAATTAGATTTATCAAGATAATGAGTTTATTTGGAGGAATCATTGTGAATAAAAATCAATATATACAAAAGAATTTTAATATTTCTGACAGTGTATTAGATCTTATAGACCGCGCCGAAAATGATATACGACCTTATTTGCAACATATAGACGAAATTGCTGAGATCAATCAATACAAGGTCATGAAGGCATTTTCCGATAATAGGGTATCTGAAACTCACCTCCTCCCCACTACCGGCTACGGCTATGATGATTTAGGACGGGATACGCTTGATAAGGTATTTGCACAAGCGTTTGAGGCTGAGGACGCTCTTGTACGCCACACCTTTGTAAACGGAACTCATACCATAACAACAGCTCTTTATGCGGTGCTCCGTCCCGGAGATACACTCTTTGCCATCACCGGAAAGCCCTACGACACACTTGAGGAAGCTATCGGTATCAGCGGAACTCCCGGACACGGCTCATTAAAAGATTTCGGGATCGAATACTGCGAGGCAGAGCTGACAAGTAACGGGCTCCCCGATTTTGATGAAATCCGAAAGGTTCTCACTTCAAAAAAAATCCGCGCCGTTGAAATACAGCGTTCAAAAGGCTATGGCTGGCGTCCGACATACTCGGCAGAATATATCGGAGAAATCGTAAAATTCGTTAAAGATATTTCTCCTGATACAATTTGTATAGTAGACAACTGCTACGGCGAGTTTGTTGACGCTCATGAACCCACCTATTACGGCGCAGACCTTATTGCCGGTTCTCTTATAAAGAATCCTGGCGGAGGTCTTGCGCTTACCGGCGGCTATATTGCCGGAAGACATGACCTGATAGAATTGTGTGCCTACAGGCTTACCTGTGTCGGCATAGGCAAGGAATGCGGAGCTTCTGTAGGCATGAACCGCAATATGTACCAAGGCTTCTTTATGGCCCCGCATATAACGGCTCAGGCATTAAAGGCGGCGGTATTATGTTCAGCAGTCCTTGATAAAATGGGCTGTGAGGTAGATCCGCGTCCGGATGAAATAAGACATGATATAATACAGTCGATAAAATTTGAAAGTCCCGAAAAGGTAATTGCTTTCTGTCAGGGAATACAAAAGGGAGCTCCGGTTGACAGCTTTGTCGTTCCTGAACCTTGGGACATGCCGGGGTATCAGGATCAGGTCATAATGGCGGCAGGCGCTTTTGTTCAGGGAGCGTCAATAGAGCTTTCTGCTGACGCACCGATGAAAGCTCCTTATATTGCATACATGCAGGGCGGACTTACTTATGAATCAGCTAAGCTCGGTATTATGGTAGCCGCTCAAAAGCTTTCAGAGGTAATGTGATGGGTTGTATTAAAGCAATATGTATAAGCGAGCGGCGAGGAACTGAAAAAAAGCCTATTTCCTCTGCTGAGCTTATAGAAAATTTCGGAATCTGCGGCGATGCCCATGCCGGAAACTGGCATCGTCAAGTAAGCCTTTTAAGCTACGAGGCAATCGAGGCATTTAAAGCAGACGGAGCGGATGTGCATGACGGCTCATTCGGTGAAAATATTATTGTCGAGGGGATAGACTGGGATAAACTCTCACCCGGAGTAAGGCTTTCATGCGCTGATGCTGTTCTTGAAATTACGCAGATAGGAAAAGAATGTCATTCTCATTGCGAAATATTTAAAAAAATGGGCGTATGTATAATGCCGAAAAAGGGTGTATTTGCTAAGGTAATTAAAGGAGACATTATACATTCCGGAGATAAAATAGATATTATCGATAAATGAGCAGATTGGAGGGATTTCTCCGTGAAAAAAATAAAAACAGAAAACGCTATAGGAACCGCCCTTTGCCATGATGTCACACAAATAATCCCCGGTGTTATGAAGGGATCTATATTTAAAAAGGGACACATCATTACAGAAGCAGATATACCTACTTTACTTGACATAGGCAAGCATCATGTATATGTATATGACCTTAATGACGGTTATATACACGAAAACGATGCTGCAAATCATATGGCTGCCGCCGTACGCGGCGGCGGAATCAAGCTTACAGATGTATCTGAGGGAAAAATAAGCTTTAAAGCCGAATATGATGGAGTTCTTAAAATAAAACGCGAGGCAGTTCTTGAGCTTAATTCGCAGCCGGAAATATGCCTTGCCGTTATAAATCCGGACAGAGCGGTTAAATCTGGTTCTCTGCTTGGCGGCTGTCGTGTTATACCGCTTGCCGTAGAAAAAGACGTTATCGAACACTTTGAAAATACCGCCGCAAAATTCGGCGGCAGCATTATGGAGGTTCGACCGTTCAAGCCTTTCCGTATAGGAGTTGTTACAACCGGCGAGGAAATACGCTCCGGAAGAATAAAGGATGCTTTCGGCGATGTTCTTAAAAACAAAGCTGCAGAAACCGGCTCGGTAATTACAAAGCAGATTTTTGCCGGTGATGACCGCACATTTATCACTCAATCTATAAACGAGCTTTTAAATTCAGATGCGGATATGGTATATGTCACCGGAGGAATGTCCGTTGATCCGGATGATGTCACGCCGGGTGCAATACGCGACTGCGGCGGTGAAGTAATAACCTATGGCGCGCCGGTCCTGCCCGGAGCAATGTTTATGCTTTCATACGTAAACGGTAAGCCTGTAGTCGGACTTCCAAGCTGCGTCATGTATGCAAAGCGCACAATATACGACCTCATTATTCCGAGAATAATAACCGGGGAAAGAATATCCCGTAATGATATAGTCAAGCTTTCCATAGGCGGTCAATGCGAGGGCTGCGAAACATGCCGTTATCCGCAATGCGGATTTATTTAAAAAAATGCGTCTGCACTTAATAACCAGTGCAGGCGCATTTTTCATATAATTATAAGCTCCTTTGGTGAATGCGTAAGATCATTTATCCCATCATCAGTAACTGCTACTAAATCCTCTATACGCACTCCGCCGAAATTCTCCACATATATCCCCGGTTCGACCGTGATTACATGACCTTTTTCCACTATATCTTCACACTTAGGTGAAAACGAGGGCATTTCATGAATTTCTATTCCAACGCTGTGACCAAGTCCATGACCAAAATTTCTTCCGTAACCGGCATCATGTATTACCTTCCTTGCCGCAGCGTCAACCTCCGAGCATTTTATACCCGGACGTATTATTTCCAATGCTGCTTTCTGTGCCTTAAGTACCGTATCATATATTTCCTTCTGCTTTTCATCCGGATTTCCGAATACAACCGTCCTCGTCATATCCGAGCAATATCCTTTATATATACATCCAAAATCAAGCGTCAGAAAATCTCCTTTTTCTATAAGCTTTTCACTTGCCATACCATGCGGCATTGCGCTTCTTTTTCCGGACGCGGCTATGGTATCAAAAGACAGCGCCGATGCTCCCTGCTCCTTCATAAAGCTCTCAAGCATAAGTGCAACTTTTCTCTCGCTCATTCCAACATGAAGCTTATCCAAAATATAGCTAAATGCCATATCCCCTATTTTCTCTGCCTCCGCTATCGTCTTTATTTCATCCTCGTCCTTTATGCGCCTTAACCAATTAATCTGCTTGCTCATTTCAACAAGCTCCTGACGGTCGCCCGTTTTATTTCTTAAGCTTCGGTACTGCTTTACCGACATAACATTTTCTTCATAGCCGATATAGCTTGTGTGTATCATTTTAAAAATCTCGTCAAAGCCTGTGGTTATATCCACGACTTCAAAATCCGGTGCCTGCTCATGCGCCTGAATTGTATAGCGCGAATCGGTTATTAAAAGCTGTCTGTCATGAGATATAAGCAAATACGCGTCACCGGATGTAAAACCGCTGTAATAAAAAATATTCGGATAGCTCGAAATAAGCGCCGATTCATTATCATGCAGAGTACTCCTCAGCTTATCTATTCTTTGTTTCATCAACAAGCGCCTCCAATGCCAAAACATATCCCTTAAATCCCAAACCGCATATTTGACCTATACATTCGGGAACAGTCACAGAATGATGTCTGAACTCTTCCCGTTTATGTATATTGGAAATATGAACCTCTATAGCCGGCAGCTTTACCGAACCGAGCGCATCGCGTATAGCGTAAGAATAATGCGTAAACGCACCGGGATTCATGATTATCCCATCATAGACGCCCAGAGCCTGCTGTATCTTTGTGCATATATCGCCCTCGTAATTGCTTTGATAAAAATCCACCTCAACACCCAGCTCATGCGCTCTTTCACTTACATATTTTTCAAGATCCGCAAGTGTGCTTTTTCCGTATATGCCCGGCTCCCTTATACCGAGCATATTCAGATTTACACCGTTAATCACCAGATATTTCATAATTTTTCAACTTCCTTCATCAATTCTTCCACCGCAACAGCTTCCGGTACCTTTCTGAGTATCTTTCCATGACTGAAAATAAGACACTCTCCTTTTCCTCCGGCAAGACCTATATCAGCATCCCTTGCTTCTCCCGGTCCGTTTACTGCGCATCCCATTACAGCTACCTTAATATGTTTATCAAGCTTTGCAACACGCTTTTCAACCTCGGAAGCAATTGAAATAAGGTCAATCTGTGTACGTCCGCAGGTCGGGCATGAAACGAACTCAACTCCTGATTTTCTCAGCTCAAGAATACGCAGTATATCGTATGCCGCATATACCTCCTCAACAGGATCAGCGCTCAATGAAACCCTTATTGTATCGCCTATTCCCTCCGAAAGCAGTGCGCCTATGCCGACAGCTGACTTTATCGTACCACTTCTGACTGTTCCCGCCTCCGTAACTCCTACATGCAGAGGAATATCAGAAATGGCATTGAATTTCCTGTATGCCTCAAGCATTTTCGGAACATTCGATACCTTAATCGACACGACAATATCGTTAAAATTCAGCTCGTCAAGTATTGCAATATGCCCCAGCGCACTTTCAACCAATGCATCAGCAGTCACCGAACCATATTTTTCAAGCAAATTCTTTTCAAGAGAGCCGCCGTTTACGCCTATTCTTATCGGTATTCCTCCCGCCTTTGCCATATCGACAACCGCCTTTACACGCTCCTTGCTGCCTATATTACCGGGATTTATTCTTACCTTATCAGCGCCGTTCTTCATGCTTTCCAATGCAAGCTTATAATCAAAATGAATATCAACGACCAGCGGAATATGAATCTGCTCTTTTATTTTTTTTATAGCCTCTGCCGCCTCCATATCCGGAACAGCCACACGGATTATCTCGCATCCCGCCTCTTCAAGCTTTAAAATCTGATTTACCGTAGCTTTTACATCACGTGTATCCGTGTTGCACATGGACTGTATCGCAACCGGATTATTTCCTCCTATTTTTACTCCGCCTATATTTACCTCTCGTTTCATATTGTTCTCCTAATTATTCGTCCCTGTAACTAAAATTATCTTCCAAATAATCTCATAATATCGTTAAACGAAACAAATATGATAAGACCAAATAACAGCATCATGCCTATAGCATGGACCATACCTTCTTTTTCCGGCGGAATAGGCTTTCTTCTTATCATTTCTATAAGCATAAAGAACAGTCTTCCTCCGTCAAGAGCCGGTATCGGCAAAAGATTGAACACACCTAAATTTATCGTAAGCAGAGCTATGAGATTAAGAACATACATAAACGAATCCTCTCCCGAGTTTACCGCCGTATTGACCTCGCTTACTATCCCAACAGGTCCCGCCATTTGATCCACGCCTATTTTCCCTGTTATCATCTGCCATAGCGATTGATATACAAGCTTTACAACAAAGCGCGTTTCATTCCATGCCTCTCTCCAGACATTGCCGAAATTTATATCCTCCATAACAGGCTTAAATCCTATAAGATAATTAGTATACGTGCTTACCTGACCGATCGTTGATTCATCCTTGGGCATATCTTCAGTATAGTCATAATGCTCTACACTGTCATAGCCGTTTATAGACGTCGCTATATCAATACCGTTTTCGGTTATACTCTGAACAATTACCTGTTCCGTTGCCTTTGTGTTAAAGGTAAGCGTTTCTCCGTCACGTTTTACCTTAAGCTCAACCTCGCTGCCCTTGCTGAAATCCTGCTTATAAAGCGTTATATCATCATAGAAGCTTATATTGTGACCATTTATTTCTACTATTTTGTCACCCGGCAAAACGCCCGACTGCTCCAAATAACTGTGCTCTACAACACTCTCCACAACATTTGTGGCTACAGGCGAATTCATCGGTACTATAATAAGAAACAGTACAAATCCCAATATTACATTGAACACTCCGCCCGCCATAACCACAAGAAACCGTTTCCACACCGCCTGCTTGTAAAATGCTCCCGGATCATCGCTGCCTCCGTCCTCACCGTCAAATTTGCAGTAGCCTCCAAACGGTATAACTCTTAATGAATACTGTGTCTTTGTTTTCTTGCTCTTTAGTATGGCAGGACCGAAGCCTATTGAATATTCAAGTATATTAAATTTCAAAAGTCGTCCCACAATGAAATGACCGAATTCATGCAATGAAACCATTACAAGAAACATTAAAATTGTTACAATAGCCGTTACCAAAAAATCGCCCCTTGCTACATACTCCTTACCTGAGCATCCGTTTCCAGTATTTGCTCAAGCGTAGGATTTTGAATATTTTTAAATTTATCCATAGCTTCCGCTATAAACTCGGCTATGCCGAGATATGAAAGCTCGCCTTTCATAAACCGCTCTACGGCAGCCTCGTCCGCGCTGTTAAATACAGTCGGCAAAAGACCGCCCTCGCGCCCTGCTCTTTTAGCAAGCTCCAATGCAAAAAATGTTTCCGTATCCGGCTCTTCGAAAGTAAGAGAACCATACTTGAGTAAATCAAGCTCATTGTCCTTCATCGGCAGCCTTTCAGGATAGGTCAGCGCATACTGGATAGGCAGCCGCATATCCGGCACTCCAAGCTGAGCTATGACCGCATTATCCACAAATTCGACCGCACTGTGCAGAACGCTTTGCCGGTGAACAACGACCTTTATTCTGTCAACATCAACTCCGAAAAGCCATTTTGCTTCTATGACCTCAAGCCCTTTATTTACAAGGGTAGAAGAGTCTATCGTCACCTTTGCGCCCATATCCCAGTTTGGATTTTTCATTGCCATTTCAGGAGTTACATTCATAAGCTCATCGCGCTTTTTTCCAAAAAATGTTCCTCCCGATGCTGTAAGAATAATATTCTTTATCTCCTTACGGCTTCCCTGAAGCGACTGAAAAATAGCGCTGTGCTCGCTGTCGACGGGAAGAATCTTTACACCATATTCCCCGGCAAGCCTTGTCACTATATGACCTCCGGTGACAAGCGTCTCCTTATTTGCAAGCGCTATATTCTTCCCCGACTTTATCGCCGCTATAGTCGGACGCAGACCGCTTATTCCTACAACCGCCGTAACAACAGTATCTGCGCTCTTTACAGCCGCAGCCTCGTCAAGCGAATCTCTGCCGCCCAATACCTTTATATCCGTATCGGCAAGCTTTATCCTAAGCTCCTGCGCTCTTTTTTCATTCATTACACATACAAGCTCAGGCTTAAATTCTCTCGCCTGACTTTCGAGCAAATCTATATTTGAATTAGCTGTTATAGCCGAGACCTTGATTTCAGGATATGCCCTTACGACTTCAAGAGTCTGTGTTCCTATAGAGCCTGTGGAACCGAGTATAGATATATTTTTTACCATTTTATTTTCCTCATGCCGCAAACATTCTTATTATATAATATATCAGCGGAGCAATAATTATTACACTGTCAAATCTATCCATGAATCCGCCGTGACCCGGAAATATTTTTCCGTAATCCTTTACTCCGCAGTCACGCTTTACTGCCGATGCTACCAAATCGCCGAGCTGTGAAATTGCCGATGCTATAATTCCCACTCCGCCTATAACCGCATAGCCCGCAAATCCTGACAGTCCGACAATATCCATTCCCATAAGCGTTATTATAAACATATAGATCATGCAGCAAAGCATAGCTGAAAATATACCGCCTATCGCGCCTTCAACCGTCTTTTTAGGGCTTACATGCGGTATAAGCTTATGCTTTCCAAAAAGCGAGCCTGCAAAATACGCCCCCGTATCTGTTGACCATGCACATATAAAAATAATAAGCGTAGGCACAATACCAAAATCTTTGCACATGAGCGATGCGCATGACATAAATATGCTTATGTAAAGCGTCATGAACCCTACAGAAAAAATCTCCTTATAATCTGTGCGTCTGTGCATAAATACTGTTATAATCATGAAAATCGTTACAGTAAACGCTGCAAACGGAAGAACATCGCTCATCACCGCTCCCGCCGCAATCAATCCTCCGCATATAATTCCCGCTGCCTTTACGAGAACAGACTTTGTCATTATATGCACACATTCATAAAGCATCGCAATTATGATTATTCCGACAGCACATTGAAAAACCATAGGCGGAGCAGCGATTACCGCCGCAAATACTGCCAGCGCAACTACGGAAGTAATAACTCTTGTCAACATAAACTACACCTCTATTCAGACGCCGCCGAAGCGCCGTCCTCTATTTTGAAAATCCAATATTGCACGGCGCAGATCGGACGGCTTAAAATCAGGCCAAAGCTTATGTGTAAACCACATTTCCGCATAGCTGACCTGCCACAGCATGAAATTAGAAAGTCGCATTTCCCCGCTTGTACGTATCAATAGATCAACATCCGGCTGATTGGCAGTATAAAGATGATTTTGTATATCATTTTCACATATATCTTCAATTTTTTTTCTGCCGTTACTAACATCATTACAAATATTTTTAACAGCATTTACTATTTCTTCTCTGCCGCCGTAATTAAGCGCGATATTCATAACTATTCCCGTATTATTTTTTGTAAATTCCTCCGTCTTCACAATCTGACGGCGCATTTCCTCGGAAAGCTCTTTTCTTGAACCTATCGCTCTTATAACAACATTCTCTCCCGACAATGTTTTTTCCGCATTTACAAGATAGTCCATAAGCAAATCCATAAGGTAATCTACCTCAGCCTTAGGACGTTTCCAATTTTCAGTTGAAAAAGCGTATACGGTTACATATTTTACGCCCATATTATTAGCTTCGGTAATTATTTTTTTAAGAGATTCCGCTCCCGCCTTATGACCGGCGCTTCTCGGAAGTCCTCTTTTTTTCGCCCATCTTCCATTACCATCCATAATTATTCCGATATGCTTCGGAAGATTACTGTAATCTATTTCCTGATGCAGCTTTTTTTTATTAAAAAACATAAATACAGCTCCCCGCAACAGGCTGCTTATTAAATAAAATGTAGGGGTTTATGTATATAATACAATCCGACCCCTACAAATCTGACGTAATTTCTTAATGTTCAATTACGAATATATGCAGCCCTCAACCTTTATATATCAAGAATTTCTTTCTCTTTATCCGCGCTTATATCATCAATCTCCTTGATGTACTTGTCTGTAAGCTTTTGAATATCCTTTTCAATTTCTTTTAAATCATCCTCGGTGATCTCGTTATTCTTCTTTTGAGCTTTAAATTTATCCATAGCGTCACGTCTTGCATTACGGATCTGAACCTTTGCTTCTTCGGTGTACTTTTTAACCTGTTTCACAAGCTCTTTTCTTCTTTCCTCCGTAAGCGGCGGGAATGAAAGACGTATAACCTTTCCGTCATTCTGCGGAGTTATTCCTATATCTGATTTGTTTATAGCCTTTTCTATATCCTTCAAAATTGTGGCGTCCCAAGGCTGGATAACAAGCAATCTCGGCTCCGGTGAAGATATCGATCCCACCTGCTGAATAGGCGTATTTGTGCCGTAATACTCTACATATACCTTATCAAGCACTGACGCGTTTGCGCGTCCTGCTCTTATTGTTTTTAACTCAGAAGCATATCCCTGTATTCTTTTTTCCATTTTTGCTTCCACTTCCGGATATTTTCCCATAATCTTTCCCTCCTGGTATTATTTTATATTTATTTCCTAATATGCCGCTTTAAGCGTTACTCACAATATAAAAAGAATCAATAAGATTTACTTTTATTGAAACACAAGCATATAAGTGTTCAAATTATTTTCCATCCTTGTTTACAAGCGTTCCTATCTGATCGCCTTTTACAGCTCTTACTATATTTTCCGGATCATTGAGTCCGAAAACAAGTATCGGCATATTATTATCACGACAAAGAGACGCCGCAGTTGAATCCATAACGCCAAGATTTTTTGATAAAATATCACTAAATGACAATCTGTCAAACTTTTTAGCGTTAGGATTAACATTTGGATCACTGTCATAAACAGCGTCAACCTTCTTGGCGAGAAGAATAACATCAACCTCCATCTCAACAGCTCTCAGGGCCGCAGCCGTATCTGTCGACATAAATGGATTTCCCGTTCCGCATCCAAAAATCACAACTCTTCCCTTATCAAGATGTCTTTCCGCCTTGCCTCTTATATAAGGCTCTGCAACCTGACGCATTTCAATAGCAGTCTGCACTCTTGTCGGCACATCGATTGCTTCAAGCGCACTGCAAAGACCAAGCGCATTTATCGCCGTTGCAAGCATGCCCATATGATCCGCTCTTGTTCTATCCATATTTTCGCTGCTTCTTCCGCGCCAGATATTTCCTCCTCCTACAACTATAGCTACCTGTACTCCCATATCAACAATTTTCTTTATATTCTTAGAAATTTCCGCAATAGTAGGCTCGTCCAGACCAAATCCGCCGGAGCCGGCAAGCGCCTCTCCGCTTACTTTAAGAAGTACTCTTTTATACTTTGCTTTCATCTTGTTTCCTCCTTGAAAATATATTTGTCAGCAGATAAATGCCTATTGTTATACATTCCTAAATTTACTCTTTTTTATTATACTATATTTTGTGCTGAAATGCAAGCGGTAATAAAAATTTTCTTAAAAAGCTTAAGATTTTAATCGCTTATTAGGATATTTTTAATATAATAGCTTAAATTTAGCATATAGGCCAATTTATATTATATAAGGAATAAAAATTAATCATTTGGTCAAATTGTTAATTTTTTTCACCGATAACTAAAAATTTATAGTAAAACTTTGACATTGACAAACAAAAATTACAGTGATATAATCTTAGCATAAAGCAAAGGTGCTTGAAGGAAACTTCAGGCACCTTTTTTTGTTAATATATTACAGAAAGAAGGAATTATTATGATTAACACCGGCGATACCGCTTTCTTGATTCTTGCGGCAACCTATGTGTTCCTTATGACCCCCGGACTTGCATTTTTCTACGGCGGTCTGTCACAGAAGAAAAATGTTTTAAACACGATGATGATGTCAGTGGCCATTATGGGTCTTGCATCAGTATTGTGGGTCTTGATCGGTTATTCACTTTCGTTCTCCGGAGACGTCGGAGGATTTATCGGAGACCTTAAAGCGTTCGGCTTCAAGGGTATAGGCGCAGAGCCCGGACCATATGCGGATACTATTCCGGCGTCATGCTTTGCTATCTTCCAAATGATGTTTGCCCTTATCACTCCGGCGCTGCTTACCGGTGCGGTTGCAGGACGTATGAAATTCAAAGCAATATTCCCGTTCGTAGGTTTATGGCTGATCGTAGTATACTTCCCAATGGCTCACATGGTATGGGGCAAGGGTCTTATCGACCAGCTCGGCGCTGTTGACTTTGCAGGCGGAAATGTTGTACATATCAGCTCCGGTATAAGCGCGCTCGTTCTTGCCCTTATACTTGGACCAAGAAAGGATTTCAAGAAAAAAAGTATTCTTCCTCACAACATTCCGTTTGTTGTCCTCGGAGCCGCACTCCTCTGGTTCGGATGGTTCGGCTTCAACGGCGGAAGCGCACTTAAGGCTGACGGTCTTGCTGTTCACGCTTGTCTTACAACCAACACAGCAGCGGCAACCGCTATGCTTTCATGGATGATTTGCGATATTATAAAAGACGGTCGTCCGACTATAGTAGGAGCTTGTACAGGCGCTGTTGCAGGCTTAGTATGTATCACACCGGCTGCCGGATTTGTTCCGGTATGGTCATCGTTCATTTTCGGCGCTCTTGTAAGCCCGATCTGCTACTTCGCAATTTCTGTATGCAAGTCAAAGTTCGGCTATGACGATGCCCTTGACGCATTTGGATGCCATGGCGTAGGCGGTACTGTTGGATGTATCCTTACAGGTATATTTGCAGATCCAAATATAAACGGAAAAGTTGGTCTTGTATTTGGCGACTGGCACTTACTCGGCTCACAGCTTATAAGCATTGTTATCACGGTTGCTCTTGCAGTTGTAGGAACGCTCATATGTGCGGGAATCGTAAGAATATTTACACCGCTTCGTGTTTCTACTGAAGACGAGAATACCGGTCTTAATGACAGCGAACACGGCGAAGAGCCTTACGCTCCGATTATGTAATCAAGTTAAATATCTAAGCTTCACCAAATAAAAATAATGTGTACAGATACTTTAAATAGTCTGTACACATTATTTTTTTAATCTTGTTTATATTTTCCGCCTTTTGCTAATACAGTCAAAGCAAATTTAGGCAGGTCCATCATGCGCTTTGCTCTCCACGGCTCCTTGTATAATCTGTAAAGCCACTCAAGCCCCGTTTTGCAGAAAAAATCAGGAGCCCGTTCCGCAGTTCCGGCAAATACGTCCAGGCTTCCTCCGATTCCCATTGCGACTTTTGCCCTAAGCTCATCCTTATGAGCATTTATCCACATCTCCTGCTTTGGCGCACCAAGACAAACAAAAACTACATCCGCTCCGGAAGAATTTATTTCCTTTACGATTTCCGGCTCTTCCTCCGGCTTAAAATATCCGTTTCTCATTCCCGCTATTTTAATTCCCGGATAATTCTTTTTCAAATTTTCAGCCGCCTTTTCGGCAACTCCCGGCTTTCCTCCGAACAAGAATATGCTATGGTCTGTATTGCTAAGCTTTTTAAGAACCTCACAAGCGATGTCATATCCCGCCGCTCTCTCCTTTATCGGCTTTTTTAGTATTCTCGAAGCATAAACCACTCCTATTCCGTCCGCTGTCAATAAGTCTGAACTGTTTAATATATCCGCAAAAGAGCTGTCGCGATACGCCGCCATTATTATTTCTGAGTTAGGCGTAAAAACCGTATGAAGCTTATCCTCATCCAAAAAAGAATTTATAATATCAGCCGCTTCGGATATAGTTACCATATCTACCTTAACGCCTAAAACATTGACCTTTTCCATTTCAGAATTCTCCTTTTTAAAAACAGCATTAAGCAATTGCAAATTTCAATATTGCAATTGCTTAACAAATATCATATAATCATCTGTCGTATTATCTTTCATCTATCGGAATATATTGCTTTGTATGTACAAGCGATTTATATGCCGGACGAATAATTCTGTTGCAGCCGATCGTTTCCTCCAATCTGTGCGCGCACCAGCCTACCGTACGTGACATAGCAAAAAGAGGCGTATACATGTCTGCCGGTATCCCAAGAATTTTATATACAAAGCCGCTGTACATATCAACATTCGCACACATTACCTTGTCGCTGCCTTTGACTTTGGCAAAAACATCAGGAGTGAGCTTTTCAACGAGCTTATACAAATTAAACTCCTTCTCATGCTCTTCATTATGTCTGACAAGTCTTTCTGCTCTTTCCTTGAGCAAAATACATCTCGGATCACTGTAGGTATAAATCGCATGTCCCATTCCATATATAAGTCCGGCGCCGTCATACGCTTCCTTGCGGATGATCTTCGCCAGATATTCGGCAACCTCCTGCTCATCCTCCCAATTTGAAACATTGCTCTCTATATCCTCCATCATGCCCATAACCTTCGCATTTGCTCCGCCGTGCTTCGGACCCTTTAACGATCCTATTGCCGCCGCAATAGCACTGTAAGTATCCGTATCAGATGATGATACAACACGTGTAGTAAAAGTCGAATTGTTTCCGCCGCCATGCTCGGCATGTATCATAAGCAGCACATCAAGCATTTCTGCTTCCTCTCTGGTGTACTGATTATCATTTCTAAGCATATACAAAAGATTTTCGGCTGTAGAAAGTTTGACCTGCGGAGAATGGAGATAGAGACTGTTTCCGTCATGATAATGGCTTTTTGCCTGATATCCGTATGCCGCCATTACAGGAAGCCTTGCTATAAGCTCAATGGATTGACGAAGTATATTTCCGGCGCTTATTTCGTCCGGATTCGGGTCATAGGAATAAGCCGCAAGCACCGAACGGGCAATTTTATTCATTATATTCTTTGACGGAGCCTTTAAGATCATATCCTCCGTAAAGCCGTCCGGCAATGTGCGCATATTTCCTATTAATCTTGTAAATTCCTTAAGAGTCTTTTTATCCGGAAGAGTTCCGAAAAGAAGCAAATACGTTACTTCTTCAAAACCATATCTCTTTTCCTCTTCACAGTGTCTGACAAGGTCATTTATTTCATATCCTCTATACTTAAGCTCGCCTTCCGCAGGAATTTTTTCACCGTCGCTTATATAATATCCAACGACCTGACCTACAGATGTAAGACCTGCCATAACACCTGTTCCATCGTCATTTCTCAGGCCTCTTTTTACACCGAAACGCTTAAATTCCTCCTTTGAAAAAGGAACATAAACATCTTCCGCCATATGCTGAAACTTAGCGGCAAGAGCATTTTTCTCCTCTAATGTAAGCATTTATCATCATCCTTTCTGTTTTATCCAAACATCTCCTAATCTAACAAATCAAACCAAGCTAAATTGTGAATCTTCCTTTTTAAGGTAATTACCCGCAGCCGGAATATTTTTAGTTGTATAATATTTTAAATTTTCTATACCGCATCCTTCAGCCTCACAAACCTTGTTGACGACCGCGCCTTTTTTACGCATTGTCATGACCTGAACTCCCTGTGTGCTCTTTGTAGCCTTTAGCGGTATTTTTTCCGTATTCACGCAAAGAACCTTATTATTATCAGTCATCATTATAAGCTCTTTATCATTATCAAGAAAACGTATATCGACCACAGGTGATTTATCCGAATACGCACCCACAAGTCTTCTTCTGTTAGTTTTTGTTTCATAATTTTTCAGTTCAACCTTTGCCGCCTTACCGTTTTCAAAAGTGAAAAGCATCATTCCCTTATAATCAGAAGTTGCAACCATATACAGCGCTCTTTCTCCTTCTTCCATTCCGAGCAGCCCCGGCAGATATTCACCCATAAGGCTGACCTTGCTGTCCGGAACATCATAGGTTTTTATTTTATAAACAGCCGACCTATCGGTAAAGAACAGCAGTTCCGAAACATTCGTCGCTTCTATAGTCTGTATTATTTCATCATCTTCTTTGAGCTTATGCTCTGACGTCGTTGAGCGCAGAGACACAGCCGGAACTTTTTTCAAATAATTTTCTCTTGTAAAGAACAGAGTAAGCGGATAGTCATCTATATGATCATCTTCCTTGTACTGCTCCAATGAATCCATATCCACCAGAACCGTTTTTCTGGGCTGACCATACTTCTTAGCTATAGTTCTAAGCTGGTCAGCTATTATTTTCTGCACCTTTTTATCATCACCGAGAACCGAGTTTAACTCTGAAAGATCCTCAATAAGCTTTTCTATCTCATCTGTACGCCTTAAAATATATTCCTTATTAAGATTTCTAAGCTTTATCTCAGCTATATACTCTGCCTGAAGCTCATCGATTGAAAAACCTTCCATCAAATTCGGGATAACATCCTCGTCTCTTTCAGTATGCCTAATTATCGATATTGCCTTATCTATATCCAGCAATATCTTTTTCAAGCCGTTTAACAAATGCAGCTGTTTGCTCTTTTTATCTATATCAAACCGTATCGCATTTTTCACACATTCCATACGGAATTTTATCCATTCATTAAGTATCCCGTTTACTCCCAGAACATACGGACGATTATGAATAAGCACATTGAAATTACACGAAAAGCTGTCCTCAAGAGGAGTGAGCTTATACAGCTTAAGCATAAGCTCATCAGGATCAACGCCTCTTTTTAAGTCGATCGTAAGCTTAAAGCCGTCAAGACCGGTTTCATCTCTTGCGTCGGAGATTTCCTTTAGCTTATTCGCTTTTATAAGCTCCATTATTTTGCCTATAATCGCCTCACATGTTGTTGTATATGGAATTTCAAGAATTTCTATACAATTATTTTTTTTATCATAATTGTATGTCGCCCTAAGCTTAAAGCTTCCGCGTCCGGTTTTATAGATACGGCGCATTTCTTCCTTGGAATAAACAAGCTGCGCTCCAAGCGAAAAATCCGGCGCAGGCATTATATCAAGCAAATCAGCCTCCGGATTTTTCATACAGGCAATCGCAGCCTTACATACTTCCTCAAGATTAAAAGAACAAATGCTGCTTGCCATACCTACAGCTATACCTGAATTAGGATTCACCAAAATATTCGGAAACGCCGTAGGCAGCAGTGTTGGCTCCTGCATTTCACCGTCATAGTTATCCACAAATTTGACTGTATTTTTATTTATATCACCAAAAAGCTCCGCGCAGATCGGCTCAAGCCTTACCTCCGTATATCTTGACGCAGCATACGCCATGTCTCTGGAATACTGCTTTCCGAAATTTCCCTGCGATTCAACAAGCGGATGCAGCAATGCCTCGTTTCCGCGCGTAAGGCGGACCATTGTTTCATATATCGTCGCATCGCCATGCGGATTAAGCTTCATTGTTTGTCCGACTACATTTGCTGATTTAGTCATCTTTCCGCCCAAAAGCCCCATTTTATACATCGTATACAAAAGCTTTCTGTGCGCCGGTTTGAGTCCGTCTATCTCCGGAATTGCTCTCGATATTATTACGCTCATAGCGTAAGGCATATAATTTTTTTCCAGTGTTTCCGTGATCGGCTGATCCTCTATCGGAGCTTCTATATATTCTTCAGCTTCATTTATCTTCTTTTTTCTTGGCATAACACTCTCCTGGTATTGTTCAGACATTCCGGTCTGTAATTAATAAAAAAGGGTGAAAACATTATTTCCGTTTTACACCCTATCAGCCGATTCGATACAAAACATCAGATATATTATATCACAAAATCGGCTTTATTGCAAGATGAAAACTAAAATTTACTAAAGCGGGCCTTTGTTTCAGCCTGCTTATACGGGAAGAATATCCATAAAATCAAGATACATCCACCATCTCCATATAAAGATTTCCTTTGTCCGCAATATATTCCTTTCTCGCTTTTATGTTATCTCCCAAAAGCACGTCAAACATCTCGGCAGTGCGCTCTACGCTTTCCGGCGTTACGCGTATAAGACGCCGCGTTGCCGGATGCATAGTCGTAAGACTCATCATTTCCGGCTCGTTTTCTCCGAGACCCTTTGAACGCTTTATATCGTATTCGTCACGTTTTTTTGACAAGCCTTCTTCATTTAAACGCTTTACTATAGCATCTCTTTCCGCATCTGTATAAGCGAAAAACTTTTCTCCGCGCCTTTTTGTTTTTGTAATAGTTATTTCAAAAAGCGGCGATTCCGCTATATAAACCTTGCCCGCTTCAATAAGAGTCGGAGTAAGACGATAAATCATTGTTAAAACAAGCGTTCTTATCTGATAGCCATCGAAATCCGCATCGGTGCATATTATAACCTTATTCCACCTTAGGTTATCCAGACTGAATGAATCCAAGCCTTGATTATGCTTAGATTTTATTTCCACACCGCATCCAAGCACCTTCATCAGGTCTACTATAATATCACTTTTAAAAATCCTGGGATAATCCGCTTTAAGACAGTTCAATATTTTTCCTCGAATAGGCATTATAGCCTGAAACGATGCGTCTCTTGCAAGCTTGCACGACCCGAGCGCCGAATCACCCTCAACAATATATACTTCACGCTTTGATACGTCCTTGCTTCGGCAATCCACAAACTTCTCCACCCTGTTTGTAACATCCATGGAACCCGTAAGCTTTTTCTTGATATCTATACGCGCCTTTTCAGCATTTTCACGGCTGCGCTTATTTACCAAAACCTGATTGGCTATCTTTTCCGCATCCGTCTTATTTTCTATAAAATAAACCTCAAGCTGATGACGGAGAAATTCTGTCATCGCCTCCTGTATAAATTTATTATTTATAGCCTTTTTAGTCTGATTCTCATAGCTTGTTTGAGTCGAAAACGAGCTTATAACAAGCACAAGACAATCCGCCACATCGCTGAAATTGATTTTCGACTCATTCTTATTATATTTATTATTGCTCTTTAAATATCTGTCAACAGCATAAACAAAAGCATTCCTTACTGCCTTATCCGGAGAACCTCCATGCTCAAGGAAGCTTGAATTGTGGTAATATTCCAGCATATTGACCGTGTTTGAAAAACAAAATGCGATCTGCATTTTCATTTTATAATCTTCCTTATCCTCACGGTCGCGCCCCACTCTTTCACACTCCCAAGTTTCGATGGTTGTAAATCCCTTGTCACCCACAGTCTGCGCCACATAATCAGATATTCCCTTTTCGTAGAAATACTCATACATTTCCATGCCCTGGGCTGTTTCATTATACAAAACAAATTTCAGTCCGGCATTTACCATAGCCTGCTTATTTAACACGTCCTGAAAAAATTCAAGAGGTATATCTATATCCGTAAATACCTCCTTGTCCGGTTTCCAGCGCTGGACTGTTCCGGTCTGAACACTTCTTGACGGCTTTTTTTCAAGCCCTCCGACAGCCTCGCCCTTTTCAAAATGCAATGTGTATTCTGTTTTATCCCTGATTACCTTTACATCAAAAAACTCGGACGAATATTGTGTAGCACAAGCTCCGAGTCCATTAAGACCCAAGCTGTATTCATACATTCCGCCCTTATTATTATTATATTTTCCGCCGGCATACAGCTCACAGTACACCAGCTCCCAGTTATATCGTTCTTCCTTCTCATTATAATCAAGAGGAATACCCCTTCCATGATCCTTAACTTCTATTGAACCATCGGCAAAACGGGTAATTTCGATAAGGCTTCCGTAACCTTCACGCGCTTCGTCTATTGAATTTGAAAGTATTTCAAAAAAAGAATGCTCACATCCTTCCAGTCCGTCCGAACCAAAAATTACCGCTGGACGCTTGCGGACTCTATCCGCTCCCTTCAGGCTTGTGATGCTGTCGTTTCCGTAATCCTGTTTTTTTCTCGCCATTTCTTCCTCCAGATAATATTAAAATGCTTCCGCGAACTATCTATTATTCTTGTCCGACTCAATAAAATATATTTTTCTAATATTTTATATCTGCAATAGCACATTATTTTCCTATTTAATTATATCACTCTGAACATATATTTGTCAAGTATTTGTTTTTTAATCCAAAAATATTAATAAAATTGTACAATCTAATGAAATCGCAAAAAATGCCTTGCAAATAACATAATATTATGATAATATTGATAATAAGTATTAAACTTTATAGGAGTAAAAAAATGAATGCTGCGTATATATATTTACAATTATACAGATTGTTTGACGATACGACACCTGTTGCCGTAGACTGCGGACAGCTTTGCGGCAGTGCGTGCTGCAAGGATGATGATGACGGCGATAACGGAATGTATCTTTTTCCCGGCGAAAAAGAGGTATTAAAGCTTCTCAAGCCTTCATGGGCAAAAATCGAACGCTCTGATTTTAGTTATGAATATGAAGGAAAAACATATAATGTTCCGATAGCACTTTGCAGCGGTGAATGCGACAGGTATTCACGTCCGCTCGCATGCAGAATATTTCCGCTTACTCCGCATCTTAACAACGAGGGTAAAATGGAGATAATTATAGACCCAAGAGCAAAGAAAATATGTCCGCTCACAAGGCTTTATATGGAAGATTTTGATCCCGCATTTGTGCGTAATGTCAAGCGCTGTTTTTCACTTTTAATGCACAGCCGACATTTTTCTGCTTTTATGAAAGAATACAGCGCATACATAGATGAATATCTTAGGTTTTTTAATAAATAATAACGGAAGGAAGATTTGTACAAATGGCCGAAAACAAGGAAGAATTAAATAATAAATCAGACCTTTTGGACAAGGAATCGGATAACGGCAAAGACAGCAAAACTTTTAGCAGCACGGTTATGGACAGCGATGATTTGGAAGACGATTTTACATCTGCCGATAACTTTTCGGTAACAATAAAAGAAGACAATAAGATACGCGAAAAAATTAATACTTCTGTCCCTGTTTGGGGCGATAATAATGACGAAAAAAACACTTCAAACAAAAATAAACGCTATAATAAATTGAAAACAACATTAAAAGCAGCCAGAAAAACTATATTGATCATTCTCAGCGCCATTTGTGCGGTTGCTGTGATTTTATATGTATTCTGTTTGGCAACACTGCCCGAAGACACAGTTGCAAATAATGTTATGGTTGAAAAATTGGATGTAAGCGGTCTTACTTATGATGAAGCTCTTGCTTCTATAAAAGCTACTTATATATTTGAATCACAGGATATTACGGTAACATGTCAAGGACAATCATACACCATAGATGGAAGAAAAATAAATCTTACCGCCAGTCCCGAGGCTACGGCAGACAAAGCCTTCAGCTACGGCAAAAGCGGAAATAAATTTATTGACGCTTTAACTTCCATGAAACAGCTGATATCAAAAAAAGTGATTGTTCCGGTTGCGGAGCTTAATTATGATAACCTTAACGAAGAATTGGGTAAATTCGGGCTTCAGATTTACGGAATGCTCACACAGCATCAGATAGATATAACAGATGCTGGCGCTGTTATAACCCCCGGAAAAACAGGCTTTGATTATAATACCGATATAGCCAGAGAGGAAGTTTTAGACGCTATCCATAATGAGCATTTTGAAAATATCTCTGTAACACTAACTTCATGTCCGCCGGATGACATTACAGTGGATTATGTAGATGCCGCAATATATAAAGATCCGACCGATGCCTACTATAAAATAGAGAATAATAACGTGGAAATCGTACCGGAGCAAAACGGGCGTTATTGCAATCGTGAAGAAGTTGCTTCACTTATCACTCAAGTTCACGAAGGCGGAGAACCTGTAACTGTCCCTTATTCGGTATCATACCCAAATATAGGTGCACAGTCACTTAAGGATAAGCTATTTGAGGTTTCTCTTGGCTCATATTCCACCGATTACTCATCATCGGATTCAAATCGTGCCGCTAATGTTGCAAGATCAGCAAGCCTCATAAACGGCAAGGTCCTTGCACCGGGAGAAGTATTCTCATACAATGATACAGTGGGGAACAGAACAGTGGAAAACGGCTTCTATACAGCCAAGGAATATGTAAACGGTCAGTCTGTTGACGGAATAGGCGGAGGGACCTGTCAGGTCAGCTCAACACTGTATTCAGCAGTACTTTATGCTGATATGGGAATCGTGCACAGAGAAAATCATATGATGAGCGTAGGCTATCTGCCTCTTGGTCAAGATGCTACTGTCGCATACGACAGTGTTGACTTTAAATTTAAAAATACAAGCGATTATCCGATAAAAATTTCAGCCTACACAAGCGGCGGAAAGATTACCGTTTCAATACTCGGCACTCAATGGGAGCCGGCAAGAGAGGTTAAGCTTAAGCATTCAACCTCCTATTCTGACGGAAACACAATCGTAACATCAAAAAGAGAGGTATACTCTAACGGACAGCTTATTTCTACAGATAATCTCGGCACAAGCAAATATGCTCCGCATTCACAAAATTAATAACAAAAAAAGGGGCTGTGACAAAATGATTTTTTAAATCATTTTGTTCACGGCTCTTTTT
>CAJMRL010000010.1 GCA_905215805.1 uncultured bacterium
AATAATCGAAATAGAAAAATATTATGATTGGGAATCAATTTTTAGAGGTTCCCTATATATATTATACTACAAAAGTTTAAATTTGTACAGCACTTTTTCACAAATTCTTTTAAAATTTTTTTATAATGTTTTAAAATTTAGCCTTGACAAACATTGTATATCATGGTATAATAATATGTGCGTGCGGATGTGGCGGAATTGGCAGACGCGCCGGCCTTAGGAGCCGGTGCCCTCGGCGTGCAGGTTCAAGTCCTGTCATCCGCATAAAAATAACGGTAAAATCGATTTGATTTTACCGTTATTTTTTATTTCAAAATCTTATATGATTCATGTCCGAATTCATCAAAATTACTCATTTTACTGTAAACGGCATACGCCATATCCAATAGCGGCATTGCTGCAACAGCACCTGTTCCCTCACCCAGAAACATACCGCAGTCTATGTAATGCTCCAAATCCAAAGCCTCAAGAACCATTTTTCCTGCCGGTTCCTTTGATATATGAGACGCTATCATAAAATCATGCGCATTTGGACATAATCTCACCGCCGCAAGAGCCGACGCCGCCGAAATAAATCCGTCTATCATAATAGGAATGCGATATGCCGCGCCGCCTATAAACATTCCCGCTATAGCCGCTATATCTAATCCGCCCACCTTTGACAAAACATCAAGTGCGTCATTTTTATCCGGCTTGTTAAGCCTGATCGCCCTTTCTATCGCATCGATCTTTTTTTCAAGTCCTTCGCTTGAAAGACCTGCTCCGCGTCCGGTTACATCTCTTACCTCTCTTTCAAGCAGCACCGACGCAACGGCGCTTGAAGTCGTGGTATTGCCTATTCCCATTTCTCCTGTCGCAAGCAGTCCATAGCCCTTCTCCTTAAGCTCACCCACGATATTTATTCCGACTTCCACAGCTCTTATCGCCTGTTCTCTCGACATTGCGGGAGCTTTTGTCATATTATCGGTACCGTACATGATTTTTCTTTCCGGCACGCTTACTCCGTCAACATCAACAGCCACACCCACATCGATAGGCACAACGTCCGCTCCGGCGATCTGCGCCATGATACATGAGCTTGCCATCCCCTTATGAAAATTTTCTGTGACTGCTGCTGTGATCTCCTGTCCGCACTGAGTCACGCCTTCTTCAACCACTCCGTTATCGGCACACATTATAACAAGCGCTTTTTTCTCTATTGAAAAAAGCTCCGAACCGAATATACCCGCCATTTTTGTCACGGCTCTTTCAAGAGTACCGAGACTGAACAGCGGCTTTGCAACAGAGAGCCATCTTTTACGGGACATATCCATGGACTTAATATCCAATTCTCCCGCCTCTTTAAGAGCCTCCTCATAATTCATCTGCATCACCTCAAAATTCTATACCCTTTCTCGCCTGAATGCCCTTATCATACGGATGCTTTATTTTACGGATCTCAGAAACATAATCCGCCGCCTCAATAAGCCTCTCATCCGGATTTCTTCCGGTCATGACCACCTCAAGTCCGTCCGGCTTGCTTTCAAGAAATGACAAAACCTCCCCGATCGGCACAAAATCATATCCGACAGCCGCCATAAGCTCATCCAGTATAAGCATATCATATCCGTCACGTACAAGTGCGGTAATTTCTCTGAATTTCTTCTTATAATAAGCGGCAGCTTCCTCCTTTTCCTCCTCATTCATATTCCATACAAATTTAGCGGACTGAAAACCCTCTGCCATAGTTACTCCTTCAATTCCATTTAAAACAGAGCATTCTCCGGAGCTACCGTTTTTCAAGAACTGATATATATATACCTTGCCTCCGTTTCCGGCACATCTCAGCGCAAGTCCCGTCGCGGCGGTAGTTTTTCCCTTACCATCGCCGCAGTAAACATGAACCATTCCTATCCTCATTAGTTCACCTCTTTCTGAAATACTCCTCCATATCATAAAGAGTCTTATCTATATCCTCCGCTGTATGCGCCGCCGATATAAATACAGCCTCAAACTGACTCGGACCAAAATAACTTCCGCTGTCAAGCATATAATTAAACCAATTTCCGTATGCTCTGGTATCGGCTTTTTTGGCGCTCTCATAATCATACACCTTATCCGGCGAAAAATACAAACAGGAAAGCGAGCCTATTCCGTTCACCGTACATGGCAGATTATATTTCCATATAAGCTCACAAATACCGTTCCTGAAGCGTTCACCAAGAGAATTTATCTTCTTATATATTCCGGAATCATTTTTTAATATACTGAGCTGTGTAATGCCTGCGCGCATCGCTATCGGATTTCCGCTCAATGTACCCGCCTGATACACCTTACCCAAAGGTGATACCATACTCATTATATCGCGCCTTCCTCCGTATGCGCCCACAGGCATTCCTCCGCCTATAATTTTTCCGAAGGTAACCAGATCAGGCTTTATGCCAAAATATCCGCAGGCTCCGTCTGTTTGGAGTCTGAATCCTGTTATGACCTCGTCAAATATCAAAAGCGCTCCGTTTTCTGTACATATATCCCTAAGCTCCTGTAAAAAGCCGTCCTCCGGCACTACAATACCCATATTTGCCGCCACCGGTTCAACTATAACACAAGCTATTTTATCCTTGTTTTCCTCAAAAAGCCTTCTTACACTGTCCGCATTATTATAAACAGCTGTCAGCGTGTCCTTTGCGCAGCCCTCCGGTACTCCCGATGAATCCGGAACACCCGACGTCATAACTCCGGAGCCTGCCTTTACAAGCATCGCATCCGCATGACCGTGATAACAGCCCTCAAATTTAACGACCATATCTCTTCCGGTAAAACCGCGCGCTGCTCTTATTGCGCTCATAACAGCCTCGGTTCCGGAATTGACCATTCTGACCATTTCAAGACACGGCACCATCTCGCACATAAGCTCCGCCATCTCTACCTCTATTTCAGTCGCCGCTCCGTAGCTGAGCCCCTTTTCTATCTGTTTTTTTACAGCCTCAATGACCCTCTCATCATTATGTCCTAAAATCATCGGACCCCATGAGCCTATATAATCAATATATTTGTTATCGTCAGCATCATACATATATTGTCCCTTTGCATGGTCAATAAATCTCGGCGCTCCGCCCACTGCTCCGAAGGCTCTCACCGGCGAATTCACTCCGCCCGGCAGAACTCTGCATGCTCTTTTAAAAAGTAAGCTTGAAACATCGTTTTTCATCAGCCAATCAATCCCTTCTTAATATACTGCGCTATTTCCTTTGCAAAATAGGTTATAAGAATATCCGCTCCTGCCCTGTACATACATACCGCTGATTCGCATATCATTTTTTCTTCATCTACATATCCCAGCTTTGCCGCCGCCTTTATCATTGAATATTCTCCGCTCACCGAATACAGCGCCACCGGCTTGTTATATGCCTGTTTAAGCTTACAAAGTATATCCAAATACGCCATCCCGGGCTTTACCATCAGAATATCCGCACCCTCGTCTATGTCAAGCTTAGCCTCAAGAAGAGCCTCCCTTGAATTATGAAAATCCATCTGATAGCTCTTTCTGTCACCGAACATCGGAGCGGAACCGGCGGCGTCACGGAACGGTCCGTAAAAGGCTGATGCATATTTCACCGAATATGACATGATAGGAATATTTTCAAAACCATTCTCATCGAGAACCTTCCTTATCATTCCGACACGTCCGTCCATCATATCAGACGGTGCAACCATATCCGCGCCGGCTTTTACATGCGAAAGAGCAGTCTTTGCAAGCACCTCAAGCGTCTTATCATTATCTACGTTAGCTCCGTCAAGTATTCCGCAGTGTCCGTGTGAGGTGTATTCGCACATACATACATCTGTTATGTAAAAAAGCGCCGGATAATTTTTCTTTGCATACCGCAGAGCCTTTTGCACTATTCCGTTTTCATCCCATGCCCCGCTTCCGCACTCATCCTTATAGGCCGGTATTCCAAAAAACATCACGCTTCTTACTCCGGCGTCCTGCATTTCCTCGAGCACTTCTCCCATACGGTCGATACTGTAGCGGTACTGTCCCGGCATGGTCGGTATTTCTTCTTTTATATTCTCTCCCTCAATTACGAACATAGGATATACAAGCGTATCGGCAGATATTCTTGTTTCTCTTACCATAGCTCTTATTGTAGGTGAATTTCTTAATCTTCTTGGTCTGTCCTTCATTTTCAGATAACTCCTTCTTCTAATATCTGATATATTTTTTCCATATCAATATTTTTTCTTACAGCGTCAGCAAGCTTATTATACTGCTCTTCCTTATATACATGCATATCCGGTACAGATATTTCCGCCTCGTCAAGCCCCTTTTCCTTTAGCAGCGCCGACACTATATTATTTATTATATCACGGCTGTCAAATATTCCATGCACATAAGTTCCGTAAATATTGTCACGGCATATCCCATCGCTTTTCTTTATACCGCTTACACTGTCATAAAGCTCAGAAAACGGTTTTGAGTCATCCGTAATTTCAGATCTGCCCATATGTATTTCATATCCCTCAAAGGAAGCTCCGTTAAGAGATGAAAATATTCCCTGTGCACCGTAAACAGTTCCTTTGACCCGTGTTCTTGTCTTTTCATGTTCAAAAACCGTTTCGACCGGAAGAAGTCCCAGCCCTCTCACGCTTCCCATATGCTCCGTACCGTATGGGTCAGTAAGGCGTTCGCCAAGCATCTGATATCCTCCGCATATGCCTATGACCGGCTTATTTTTTGCGGCATGACGAAGTATCTTCATTTCTATCCCGTTTGACCTTATCCATAATAAATCCTCTATCGTATTTTTTGTACCGGGAATTATTATCAGATCCGGCTCACCCAGAGCCGCCGCCGAAGAAACATACCGCAGGCTTACCCCGTCAACACATTCAAGCGGAGCAAAATCTGTAAAATTAGAAATTCTGGGAGTGCGTATAACCGCAATATCCACGATCCCCGGAGCATTTGTTTTGGAAAATCTCTCACTCAGACTATCCTCCTCGTCAATATCCACATTTACATACGGTATAACTCCTATAACAGGCTTTCCTGATTTTTCTTCTATTATATCCAGACCGCTTTGTAAAATGCTCTTATCTCCTCTGAATTTATTTACTATAAGCCCTTTTATATATTCCCTCTCGTCCTTATCCAGAAGCATCACCGTTCCTATAAGCTGAGCAAAAACACCGCCCCTGTCTATATCTCCGGCAAGAATGACCGGAGATTTTGCAAGCTTTGCCATTCCCATATTTACAATATCATCTTTTTTGAGATTTATCTCAGCCGGACTCCCCGCCCCTTCGATCACTATTATATCGTTTTCCGCCGCAAGCGAATTATATGCTTCCATAATATTCGGGATATATTTCAGCTTATTTCTGTAATATTCCCTTGCCGACATATTTCCTATAACCTCTCCGTTTACTATGACCTGTGAACCGGTGTCGCTTGACGGCTTCAGAAGTATCGGATTCATACGCACATCGGGGTATATCATAGCCGCCTCAGCCTGCATCGCCTGAGCACGTCCCATTTCAAAGCCGTCGGAGGTTATAAATGAATTAAGCGCCATATTCTGAGCCTTAAACGGTGCGACCCTGTAGCCGTCCTGCCTAAAAATCCTGCATAAACCACCTGCTATAAGGCTCTTTCCCGCATTGGACATAGTTCCCTGTATCATTATTGCCTTCGCCATATCCTATTCTCCCATTATTTTTTCCAAAGCGGCAATAAGTCTTATATTATCCTGATGTCTTTTTACCGCTATTCTGTATTTTCCCTCCGTAAGCCCCACATAATCCGAACAATCACGTATCAAAATATTTTCCTTTATAAGACTTTCCTTAAGTCCTGTCTTATTTGAAAAAAATATATAATTGGCTTCCGGTTTTATATAATCTATACCTAGCCTGTCAAACTCACGGCACAGAAAATCCCGTTCCTGCTTTATATATTTTCTTGCCGCTGCTTCGATATCTGTTTTGTCAAGAGCCGCTTCACCTGCCGCCTGCGCCATCACCGATACGCTCCAAGGCTGACGCACGGAATATATTTTATCTATAACCTCTTTGCTATATGTAAGCGCATAACCTATCCTTATCCCGGGAAGAGCATACATCTTTGTAAATGCCTTTAGTACAATTAAATTTTTATACCTGCCGAGATTTTTTATCATCGACCCCTTATGAAAGCTGTCCGTAAAATTCAAAAAACACTCGTCAATAACAGCTGTAATATTCATATCTGCTGTCTTTTGTATAATCCCTTCCAAAAGTTCCGGTTCAATAATTGTACCCGTAGGATTTTCCGGATTACACAAAAACAGTATATCGGTATCGTCAGTTATACTATCAAGATAGTCAAAACCGATCTTGTATCCTGTACTTTCATTTGTATAATAATATTTTATCTCAGAGCCGGCAGCCCTCGCCGCTCTTTCATATTCCGCAAATGACGGCGCTGCAAGAAACGTCATTTGCGGTTTAATCGCAAATGCAATATTGAAAATAAGCTCCGCCGCTCCGTTGCCGCATACAACTGCGTCCTCAAAAACGCCCTCATACCGGGCTATTTTTTTTCTCAGCCTTCTGCATTGCGCATCCGGATAATTGACCGCTTCACTCACCGACCTGCAAATAGCATCGGCTATACTGCTATCCAGACCCAATGGATTTATATTGGCAGAGAAATCAAGAATGTCACTGTAACTGTATATATCTCCGCCGTGTATGTATTTCATGACAAAATCCCTCCCAATATAAACGCCGCGCGAATAAGCATTGCAATCACAAGAGCCGCTGCCGCACATACATACATAAGCCGGTTTGCCCGTTTTATATCTTCATTTTCAATCGGTCTTATATCGTCTCCTATAAATTTCTTCTTATATAGTTTTCCGAAATAATACGCATCTCCAGCCAGCCTTACATCAAGCGCACCCGCACATACTGCCTCCGTATGCGCAGAATTTGGGCTTGCATGATTGTATTGGTCACGACAGTATATTTTCAGCGCATTTTTTGCGTCAAAGCGGCATACAAAAGCCGCGAATATCATCAGCCATGCCGACAGCCTTGCAGGTATGTAATTCACAATATCATCGAGCTTTGCGGAAAATCTGCCGAAATACAAATAATTTTCATTCTTGTAGCCTACCATTGAATCAAGAGTATTTATAGCCTTATACATAAAGCCCAGTACAGAACCTCCCAATGCCATATAAAACAAAGGCGCAATGACTCCGTCTGAAGTATTCTCAGCAACGGTTTCTACTGCCGCCTTTATGATTCCTGTCTTGTCAAGCGTTTTAGTATCTCTTCCCACGATCATTGAAACCGCATATCTCGCTCCTTCAATGTCGTTTTTCTCCAACTTGCTATAAACCTTCATGCTCTCTGTTTTAAGGGACTTTGCAGCAAGCAAAAAATAACATAAGACTGCTTCCGTACATACATATAAAACCCAATTTATCTTATATGCTGCAAAACAAAGAGAAAATGCACATAGGCCCGTAACCACTGTTACTGACAAAGCCAGTACAACTCCTGCGCAAAGCTCACCGGAACTGTTTTTGGGGAACACCCTCCTTAAAATTCTCTCCATGTGCATAATAAGCCATCCTATAAGCCTTATCGGATGATAAATCCATTGCGGGTCTCCTATGATAAAATCAAGACATACCCCGATAGCTATAGCGGCTGTCTGATATATAAGCATCTTCTCACCCCTTAATCTTCAGCGGCACTCCGCATTGTATTCTGTAAACCTCATAAGACGCCGCCGCTATTTTGCAAAGCGCTCTGCCTGTCTGCTCGCGCCATTCCCTATCCGCCTTATCCAGCGGAACAACTCCGCATCCGATCTCATCGCTTATAACGGCTTGTATATCCTTATCCTCTATAATTTTCTCGGTCTCTTTTTCTATGCTTTTTCCGTCTTCAAGCATACGCTTAGTCAACATATGAAAACCGTTTAATATATTTTCTTCCTTTAATCCAAGCGTATTCAGCGCAAAATCATATTTACCCTGATACGCCCCTCCTATAATCAATATCATACTAATCCTCATTCCATATAAAATTCAGCACATTATCATACACGCAGCAATATACACAAGCTCGCATACCTGCAAAAAATATCCCGCCAAATCTCCCGTGATCCCGCCGAAATTTTTCTTGCTCATAAAATAGTAATATGCAAACACTGCCGCTGCGCATAATACCGCTGCTGCTCCGGTAAGCGGATTTATTGCGACCATACATGCCGCCGTCAATGCAATCCACAAAAGCATAACTATTCTTACACGCCTTTTATGCGCGGCATTTGAAAACATCGCCGCAAATCCGGTATTCTTTGCCATCGGGAAGCTCACCACCGATAAGCCGCTTAACGCTCTCGATAAAACAAACACCGGCACTGCTGATTTAAGCATATCAAGACTCATCTCACTCCATATCCCAAGGCTCAGCACAAAGTACACGCACCCGCCTATGACCGCAAACGCTCCGGAATTTGAATCCTTCAATATCTCAAGCCGCTTTTCCTTCGGCGCCCAAGAGCCAATCGCATCCATGGTATCAAGAAAGCCGTCAAGATGAATCCCTCCTGTGAGCATGACCGGTATTACCGTCATGACCGCCGCTTTTAAAACCGGTTTTATATCTGCCATAAGAATAAGCGTTCCCGCAGCATACATTAAAGCGCCTATGACAACTCCAACCAAAGGGAAGAAACACATCGTATATCTCATGCTTTTCTCATTCCATTCGGTTTTAGGAACCGGTATTTTTGAATACATAGAAAAAGCAATAAGCATTGATTTAAGCATTTTTCATGTCCCCCTTGATTATGATTGGTATACCGCATACTACCTCGCTTACCGTATCCGACATATCAGCGGCAATCCTGTTTATAATTGCAAGATTATGTATATATTTCTGTGTTTCAGTTGCATATTTAATGCCGTCTGAAAATATCTCATTCGTAACTATAACCAACCCGGTGCAGACTTTACCGATCCTTCTTAATCCCATTTCTATATTTCTTACGCAATCCATTCCCGAGCCGTTTTCTAAAAACATCTCATTCGCTGCAAGATTTGAAAGACAGTCGATCAGTACCACGCTCTTATCCGGAAGCGCTGCTTCTGAAAGACCTGTAAAGCATTCTATAGTTTCAAAACCTTTTCCGGCTCTCATCATTCGATGTCGTTCTATTTTTTGTACAGCCTCATCATCATAAGCCATCATTGTAGCTATATAAATAAGTCTTCCGCCGTATTTTCTATGAATGCTCACCGCCCTGCTTTCAGCATATTCAGACTTACCGCTACCGCTGCCGCCCGTTACAAGCTCAATCATTTTTATGAATCCTTTCATGTTTTTTACCGGAGTATCTCATACAAGCGTTTATAAAATTTACCGCCGCCTTTTGATTTGAATAAAAATACACATGAGGAAAGCCTGCAAATAGGTTTTCTCCCGAATGCACGCATTCCCATTTTCGTGTCCCCGACGGCTTTGCCGCAGTACATGAACAGCCGTTATTTGTACTATCCCAATAATGAAATTCATGTCCCCGTATACTCTCACCCTTGTTTAAAAGAACACTGTTTTCATTTTCCGTTATATCGATATATCCAAACCTCACTAATTTATCGGTCTTAAACGCTTTTCCCTCTATGACTCCGACACCTTTATATTCGTTTTTATCGTCATCCTCAAAATATTCATGCAGATACATAAATCCTCCGCACTCAGCAATACACGGGATACCGTTTCTTATCGCTTTTCGCACCGAGTCAAGCATAGATATATTTTCCGACAGCTCCTTGGCATAAAGCTCCGGATATCCGCCGCCAAGTATCAACCCGTCTACTTCTTCAGGAAGCTCAGCATCATTTATAGGGCTGAAATATTTTATTTCGCACCCCATTTCTTCAAGCAGCTCTATGTTTTCACTATAATAAAAACAGAACGCCTTGTCATATGCTATGCCTATTTTTATTCCATGAGCTATTTCTTTTATTTCAGGTCTTATGACTTCAATATCAGGTGCTTCTGCTACGATTTTAAAGATCATATCCAAATCAAGAGTTTTAATTGCTGTTTTTCCGAGGTGCTCAAGAATTTTATCCACACCTTCTGCATCCTGAGGAGTGACAAGCCCCAGATGCCTGCTTTTAAATTCCAAGTTATCCAGCCGTGGAAGAAATCCTGCGACTCTTATCCCCGTTTCTTTCTCGATTATCCCCTTCAGCGCCTTATAGGTCATTTCGGAAATATTATTTAAAATAATACCCTGTATATTGCTGTCACTTTTAAATTCCGCTATCCCCCGGATAATCGCTGCTAATGTGTATGCCGCTCCTCTGCACGGCATGACCAGTATGACCGGAGTGTCCGTTTGTCTTGCAATATCATATGAGCTTGCCTCTGCTCCCGACATGCTCATTCCGTCATAATATCCCATGACTCCTTCTATGACCGTAATATCACTGTTTCGGGCGTTTTGCGCCATAAGATATTTTACCGTTTCAGCATCCGAGAAAAACAGGTCCAGATTTACCGATGGCACACCCATAACTTTCCTGTGAAACATCGGGTCTATATAGTCCGGTCCGCATTTGCATGCGGAGGCTTTTACTCCGCGCATCTCAAGAGCTTTTAGCAAAGCGCATATTGCCGTTGTTTTGCCTCCTCCGCTCGACGGTGCGGCCAGCATCACCCTTGGCAGCCTGATACTATTTTTCATCTTTTTCTTTCCTTTCAAGAGAAATAATATAAACAGGATTTTGTGCGGTCATCAAATTATATTTGCCAATTGCCCTTGATTTCGAAACACACATAAGCGTTACATCAGAGCTTATATCCTCCAGTTTATTTAATATTCCTGTTACCTGCGCCAATGACTCAAGAGAAACGGTGTTGATTACAATTTTAGCACGGAGCTCCAAAGCCCATGCCGCATTTATAATATCCTCCATATTTCCTCCGCTGCCGCCTATGAATATATGCGATGGTGCTTCAAGCCCCTTCATAGCTTCCGGCGCGCTGCCGCGAATAATTTCTATATTATCTGCCGCAAATTTTCTTTTATTTTCCTCTATAAGCTCCGCTGCTGCACTGTTTCGTTCTATAGCATATACCCGTATATCCGGCGACTGCAGCGCTGCCGCAATGGATACCGATCCGGTTCCGGCGCCTATATCATAAAGCACCGAATCATTCTTAAGTCCCAGCTTTGACAGGCTGACCGTCCGAACCTCTTCTTTTGTCATAGGGACATTTGAACGAATAAATTCCTCATCTTTCAGCGCACGTCCTACATATTTAACAGGATTGTCATTTTCTATGACCACCGCTGCAAGCCTTCCATATGAGTAATCCTCAAGCTCCGCAGGTGTTGTATGTATGATCATCTCGTTCTCATAAGATAAATTCTGACCGATATGCATTCTCACATCGCTGAATCCGTAATATATAAGCTTTTGGCATAGCTCCCGCAAATCCTTTTCTCCGCTCAGCAACGTAAATACTTTTTTACTGTCTCTTACATAGCCTACGATATTTTTCTTTTGACCATGCAGACTTGTTATCATCATATCATCCCACGTCATCTTGAGCTTTGCACATAAATATACCAGTGATGATATTCCGGGGATTATTTCTGTTTCGTGTCCCTCAAGAGCTTTTACAAGTCTTTTTGCGCCGCTGTAAAAGCCGCAGTCACCCGACAATAAAATTCCCACCGTCTTTATCTCGGAATGAGCATCTATATACCCACATATTTCTTCTGTCTTGTACGCATCATATACCGGCTGCCTCATATCGTCAACAAGTCCAAGCATACGCTTCGCGCCTATAAATATTTCACATTCATTCATTGCCTGTACTGCCTGCTCAGTGAGCATGTGTTTATTTCCTGTCCCTATTCCTATAAGATAAATTTTCAATCCTGTCACCCCTTAATCAGCCGTAACAGCTCATCTGCCTCCGAAGTTTTTACCATAATTCCATGCACGTTGGAAAACATTATTACCCCGTATTTTATCTCATCACGGCATCTGTTTTTCATATAAAAATCAATCCGCCGTGTAATTCTCTCCATTACTCTATCATAAATACCGTTTTTTCGCATGATCTGCGCCATCTCGTCCGTTGAAACACACTGAGATATTTTCTCAAGCGTTTCAGGCTTTGCTCCGCATAATGCTGCATTAGCAACCATAATCTCACTTCTTGCATCCGCATTTTTTGAATGCGTATTCATGATCCCTGCCGCTAATTTTATAAGCTTTCCGGCATGACCTATCAGCAGTACACCATTATAACCATGCCGTATACTCAAATCTATTGCATCACCTATAAAATTGCTGCATTTTACAGCCCTATCAATATCAAGCCCGGTATTTTCCCTTATAAAATCAATGCCGTAATTCCCCGGCACAATAAGCGCATATTCCTCACCGTTGGCGCGCTTATACCTTAGCTCCGCATCTATAGTATCAATCAAAGCCTTTTCGCTCATAGGCTCTACTATTCCGCTTGTTCCTAAAATTGAAATTCCGCCCTCTATCCCAAGTCTGGGATTGAATGTCTTTTTTGCCGCAGCCTCTCCTTCCGGCACGGAAATAATAACTTCTGCACCCTTATCACAACCCGCGCTCTCGAGTTCCTCTCTTACGGCGTCCTCTATCATTATAAGCGGCACTCTGTTTATTGCCGCCTCACCTATTTTCTGCCTTAAGCCCGGCTTTGTAACACGGCCTACCCCTTTTCCGCCGTCAATTTTTATCCCCTGCTCATCTGTAAGCCTTACGCAGGAGTACACCATTATTCCATCTGTAATATCCGGATCATCTCCGGCATATTTTTTAATTGCGCATGATGCCGTCTTTGCTTCAAGTTTCATGTCCCTCACCTGTGCGGTGATCTCTATTCCCGCCGGAGTCATAACCGATATTTTATCGGGAAAGCTGCCCGTAATCACGGCCCGTGCAGCCGCCCTTGACGCAAGAGCAGCGCATGTTCCGGTGGTAAATCCCTTCTTTAATTCTTTATACATACAGCTATTTCCTCAAATACATGAAAGTGCCGATATAATTTCATTATTTGTAACCGCTCTTGAGGGATTAAAATTCCCATCCTCAAGCGCAAATACTCCGTTATCTACAAGAGACTGAACGATTTTTGCATTCTCACACTTGTCTATATCAGCTATTTCCGACTTATTTTGGGGCTGAGTAAAGCTGCCAAGAATAAACACTGTCTGTGCAAGCTCCTCTCTTGTCACCGGACTGTCTGGATAAAACAGCTCTTTGCCGTCCCTGTTGTCCCATTCCATACATCCGCTTTCAACCGCTGTTTCAATATAGTCAAAATCCGGATCATTCCACTTTACGTCCTCGAATATTCCAAAGGTGTGCCCTTTGTGCTCTGTCTGATAATATGACGACGAAGCCGGAAGATATATCGGCATATGACGCATAAGTACAACAAAATTTGCCAAAGAACGTCTCGTAGCCGGATTATCATTCGCATATGCGCTGTAATCATCCATTATTTCAGGATAGAAGAATCTCGCCAGCTCTCGCACTCCCTTCACATATCGAAAAGTCGGCGATGAAATTATTTTTTCATTTATGAGATGCACATTTCCATCCTTGACTGCTTTTATTGTATCAAAGCCTGCTCTTTGTGAAATTGATTCAAGATTTCCTCCCGAATTCATAGAACCCCTCTGTGAAATATATACATCTATGTTATCTGCATTTTCAAGTACCTTTTCCGCACCAAAAGCTGCTATGGAGCTTCCGTACTCAATAGGAGCTTCATCCGCGGCAATATTTATTCCTCCTGCAAGCTCTATTGCCCGTCCCGCCATTGAATCCGCTGTAACAGTTCTTATATTGGTTTCGGTTGACTCAAAAAATACTTTTTTCTTATTCTCCACCGCCGAGGTTTTCTGTGAAATTTCGGCAAGCTCTTCATCAAATTCATCAAGCAGCTCGTCCGCTTTCCACTGCCTGTCCACCAACATCGCCAGCTTTTCTATATAATCATCAAACTCATCCAAGCTGTCAGGATAAAGCGACACAACCGTGATCCCTGCTTTTTCAATAGCATTTACAAAATCCGGCGCTTTCCTGCTTATAAACGGACGTATAAGAACAACATCCGGGTCTGCGGCTATCACAGCTTCCGGGTCTGCCGAATAATCATACATATCCAAAAATGCCGCTTCCGGCGGATATATACATGTTTTATAACCGCCTATAAGTGTACTCTGTGCATCAAGATAATACAAATTTTCAGTATGAGCCGAATAAAGCGAAATTATCCTTTCAGCCGGCTTATCAAGCTCTATTTTTCTGCCGTCGTCATCGGTGAATGAAATAAGTGCATCACTTTCCTCTTTCGTGTCCCTATTTACATTGCAGCCACACATACCGAACATGAGCGCCGCCGCAGTTATAACGCTTATAAGACGTTTCATTTACTCCTCCTCTTGACCCTCGTCAGCCGCCTGCTGAACGTGCTCGGCAAAAAGCTCTCTTATACCCTCATATTCACCGAGTCCTTTCTTCAGGCATTCAACACTGTAGCCTTCTTTCTTAAACTCTGTAGCCCATGAGCCTTCCTCTTCTCCGCAGATATCATTTGTAGCATGATCTCCCGCAACGATCATAAGCGGAGCCAAAACAACCTTATTTACTCCAAGGGCATTCACGTCAGCCTTTACCTTCTCCAAATCCGGATAACCCTCTACCGTTCCGATAAACGCATTTTTGTATCCAAGCGCTTTAAATCGGTAATCAAGCGCCGCATATGTAGCGTTAGCATAATGCTCCGTTCCATGGCCTACAAAAATTACCGCGCTGCTATTATCGGCCAGCTGCAGAGTTTCTGCCGCCAAGGCTTCGACTACCTTATTATAATCCTCATCTGAGGTGAGCAGAGGCTGTCCTATAGACAGCTTTGTAAACTTATCCTCATACGGTTTTACAGCATTGAGCATTTCCTCATATTCAAAGCCGTTCATTACATGAGTAGGCTGTACGATAAGCTCTTTAACATTATCGCCTACTAATTTCTGCATAGCCGTATCGACATTGTCAATCTCAATATTATCTCTTTCCTTGAGCTTGTCAATGATAGTCTGACTTGTGAATGCACGTCTTACATCGTAATCAGGAAACTTCTCCTCTATTTTCTTTTCAACTGCTCCGATCGTAGCCTCTCTTGTATCGTTATAGCTCGTTCCGAAGCTTACCACAAGAACTGCCGGTTTTGACTCCGCATTTGACTTGCTCAAGGTTTGATCAGCCTCCGTCGTCCCACATGCGCATAAACCCAACGCGCATACTCCTATCGCTAAAAGCGATATAAATCTTTTTAATTTCATTATGTACCTCCAAAAAATTATATTATATCTAAAATGTAAAAACCGCCATGGCTTATTTTTGCCTTTACATTAAAAATATCCTTAAAAAATCTCTCGTTTAAAAGCTCTTTAGGACGCCCGTATTTTCTTGCTTTACCGCCCTTCATCGCCGTTATTTTATCGCTATATGAAAATGCAAGCTGTAAATCATGCTGAACCGATACAACGCTCATTCCCGTATCTCTGACATATTCTTTCAAAAGCTTTGTCATTTTTATTCTTGACGCTATATCCAATCCTGACATTGCCTCATCCAAAAAAAGCAGTCTTGGCTTTTGCGCAAGCGCTCTTGCTATTAGAACCCGCTGAACCTCACCTCCGGATAATTCGGTTATATTTTTATCCGCAAATTTAAGTGTATCTGTCCGTTCCATAATATCCAATATAAATTCTATATCATTTGAGCTTATAGATGAAAAGCGGCTCTTATGAGGATATAGTCCCATCTCCACAATTTCAAAGCACTTAAACGGAAATTTGTATTCCTGATTCTGATATATTACCGCAATTTCCTTTGCTCTTATATTCGGCTTTATTTTATCAAAACGTTTTCCGCGATAAAAAATACTTCCGTGTTCGGATTTTAATTTACCGTTTAAAATCCCTAACAACGTAGATTTTCCGCTGCCGTTTTCTCCAACCACAGACATGAACTCGCCCTCATATATCTCAAGCTCCGCTATTTCCATAAACGGCGCATTCGCATAGGAGTATGCAATGTTTTCCGCGCGCATAAGAGCATCCATCAATGCCTCCTCCTTGTAAATATATAAATAAAAAACGGTCCGCCTATAAGTGTGGTTATAACTCCGACAGGGATCTCTCCCGATGCAATAATTCTTGCTGCATTATCTGCAAGCGAAAGCAATATTGCTCCCGTTAGCGCCGATAATGGTATAAGCACACGATTTGAAGATGTCAGCCAGAATCGCAGCAAATGCGGAACAATAAGCCCTACAAATCCTATAACTCCGCATACCGAAACACATACCGCGCTTAATGCTGCGCCGACTATCAAATAAAAAGTCCGCATTTTTTCGGTATTTATCCCCAATGAATGAGCAGTATCATCTCCCAGCGACATTATATCAAGTTCTTTTGCAAAAATTACAGATGCCGTCCCGAATACAATAACACTGCCCATAAGCAGCATAGCGTCATTCCATGATTTAGCCGCAAGACTTCCCATAAGCCAGAACACAATCGCTCCTACATCCTCTCCCGCAAGCATTTTTATAAGACTTACTCCGGAAGACAGAATCGAGCTTACTATAATCCCGGCAATAATTAGATTAGCACTTTCCATTCCTCCGCCGCGCTTTGTAATAAAAATCACCGCCGCAAGTGTTATAAGTGATGAAATAAGTGCCGCCGCAGAAACCGGAAAATATATTCCAAGAGAAATATTTATATATATTGCCAAAGCCGCGCCAAATGACGCGCCGGTCGATATGCCTAAAGTATATGGGTCGGCAAGCGGATTTTGAAGAATACCCTGGAATATAACTCCTGCTATGCCCAGTCCCGCTCCGGCAAATATGCCGCATATGATTCTTGGGATTCTTATTTCCCATACAACTGCCGCTGTGTTTTTTTTCACCTCCGCAAGCATGTCGCTGTTATTCATCAGCTTTCCTATAATAACCTGCCATACCTCTTTAAGGCTTATTTTCATGTCCCCTAAATTTATTCCAAGAAGAAATACTGCCGCTATCCCCGCTGTCATAACCGCGCCTGCGGCAAAATATCTAATCCTGTTTTCACGCAGTCTTTTTTCAACAGCATTCATTTCCATGCCCTTCACTCGCTTTTACCTTTTTATTTTATATAAAAGCGCATTGCATATCGCCGCCGCAATATTGCTTCCGCCCTTGTTTCCTTCAGCCACTATATACGGAGCAGAGCTGTTCATAATAAGCTCCTTTGATTCCACAACATTTACAAATCCAACCGGAACACCGATAATAAGCTCCGGATTTAGTGTCCCTTCACATATAAGCTCATTAAGCCTAATAAGAGCAGTAGGCGCATTTCCTATTGCAAATATTAATTTTTTATCTAATTTACATGCCTTTTCCATACAGACCATTGCTCGTGTGATTCCTCTTTTTTTCGCCTCATAAAAAACATCTTCATCTGCCATAAAGCAGTGCGCTTCTCCACCGAGTTCATTCAGTATTTTTTTATTTATCCCCGAAAATGCCATATTGGTATCGGTAACAATATCAGCTCCGCTTTGCAAAGCCTTTAAAGCAGTTTCAACTGCATTATCCGAAAATTTTAAATTGTCGGCATAATCAAAATCCGCCGAAGTATGAATAACTCTCCTTATAATATCATATTGATCCTCCGGAAATTTTCTGTCCCCAAGTTCTCTTTCAATAATTTCAAAGCTGCGCCTTTCAATGTCCATCGGCTTTACAAATTCAATATCCATTACTTACTCCTTTTATTTCTGCCGCAAACAAAATCTACCATGCTTTCAATCATTGACTCCACCGTTGCCTTATCCGACACAATATATTTTATTCCCATACTTTTTGCCTCGGCTGCTGTCTGCTCTCCTATACAAACTCCGGTAAATCTGCTTAAATCCGCATCGGAATGTGACGCCATAAATGCCCTTACAGTTGACGCACTTGTAAAAGTGACAAAATCTACTTTGCCTGAATTAATCATTTCAGTTATGTTACCTGCACACTCATACTCTGTATGATATATTGCAAAATCCGTATATTCCACTCCGGCATTTATCAGCTTGTCCGTAAGTCCAGTACCGCATTTATCAGCTCTTATAAGAAGCGCCCTTTCATCGGCTGTTTTTTCTGCAAGCTCTGTCCCAAGGTTTTCGCCGTCATATTTCTTGGGAGATAGATCCGCCCTTATCCCATGCTTTTTAAGCTCCGCCGCCGTCGCACTTCCAACCGCGGCAATTTTAGTGTCCCCAAGAATTCTTGCGTCAAAACCGCACTCTTCTATCGCCTTAAAAAACAGCTCCACTCCTGTCGGACTCGTAAATACCGCCCAATCATGTCCCTTAAGCTCCTGTATAAGCAATTTCGTTCTTTCTTCGTCCATAAGCGTCACTGCTTTTATACACGGGCACTCCAAAACCTCTGCTCCCATAAGCTTTAATTTTTCGCTTAAAGCTCCTGCTCTGTTTTTAGGTCGTGTAACAGCCGCAGTGACTCCATTTAACGGGAGCTTTTCGAACCAATCCAGCTTATCGGAAAGAGCGCATACCTCTCCGACAACGATCACCGCCGGACTTTTCGCACAAGCCGCCTTCTCCTTTATCTCACAAAGACAGCCAAGATATTTTTTCTGCTTCGGTAAGCTTCCGTTTTCTATGACTGCGCACGGCATATCACGGCGCATTCCCGCATTAATCAGTCCGTCAGCAATATATCCGAGATTTGCCGTCCCCATAAGAAATACCAATGTACCGCCCATTTTGACGCATGATTCAAAATCGATTTTTATTTCCTTTCCGGCTCTGGCATGAGCTGTGAAGATATGTACCGATGACACAAAATCACGATGCGTAACCGGAATTCCCGCATATGCCGGAACTGCCAATGCTGAAGTTATTCCGGGCACTACCTCAAATTCTATATCATTTGCAGCAAGCGCTTCAAGCTCCTCGCCGCCGCGGCCGAACACAAAGCAATCTCCTCCCTTTAAGCGAACTACCCTCTTCCCTTCCTTAGCCTTCTCCACCAGTATTTTATTTATTTCTTCCTGCGGTATCAAGTGGCAGGCACTTTTTTTCCCTGCATTGATTTTTTCCGCATTTTCCGGAATAAGCTTTAAGATATCCTCTCCCACAAGTCTGTCATAAACTACTGCCTGTGCTTGCTCTATCGCATGCTTCCCTTTAAGCGTGAGCAATCCGCAATCTCCCGGTCCTGCTCCGACAAGAGTCACCTTTCCATTCATTATTTAAGCCTCCCCGCAAGAATTTTTCCGATTTCCTTTGCTTCTTCAAAGCTGCCGCATATACTGCCAAAGAGCGGTTCATCATTTTTGACGTTCATGCCCTTAAGCACAAGCACTTCATTCTGTATCTTAGCAAAAGCCGCAACAGGTGACGAGCAGCCTCCGTCAAGCTCACGTATAAAAGCACGTTCAGCGATCGCGCATAATCTCGATTCATAGCAATCCACACCGTCAAGATATGAAAAATCTTCTCCTGCTCTGCCTTGGACCGCTATTATGCCCTGTCCCGCCGCCGGAAGCATTTCATCCTCATTAAATACCCTGCTTATCCTGTCCGACATTCCCAATCTTTCAAGACCTGCGCATGCAAGCACAAGCGCTCCGTATTCACCCGAATCAAGCTTATTAAGTCTTGTCAGAACATTTCCCCTCACCGGACGTACCTCGATATCCGGATAAAGCTTTTTTAGCTGTACCGCGCGTCTGCTGCTCGCACAGCCTATAGCTCCATGTATTTCGCTTTCTCCTTTTGGAAGGACAAGCGCGTCAAACGGATTTTCCCTTTTGGAATACGCCATGATTGGAAGCCTTTCATTATCCTCAACAGGCATATCCTTAAGACTGTGAACCGTTATATCCACCTTTCCAGTCAATAAAGCCCTGTCAAGCTCCTTTACAAAAAGCCCCTTACCGCCTATTTTGTCAAGCGTACGGTCAAGGATTTTATCGCCGGTCGTTTTCATTGTTATAAGCTCTGTATCCATTTCCGGATTACTTTCACGTATTGATTTTATGATTATTTCACTCTGTATTACCGCTAATCTGCTCTCGCGGCTTCCTACCTTTATTTTCATTAAGCAAGCTCCTTATTTTTTCTGCCATAGCGCTGACTGCAAAATGATCATTTCCGCCGGAAACTATCCCTGCCGAAAGTCCTTCTCCCAAACACACCGCCGGAAAGAAGAACGTCGATTCTTCACTCCTGTCCGCAACGCTTACAGGTATTCCTTTTTCTCTGCACAATTCATATATCCTATGATTTACCTTCCGGTCATCTGTTGCCGCAACCGCTAAAAATGCTCCGTCAATATCATTATCCTTAAATCTTCTTTCCTCATATTCGACATATTTAAGAACCGATTTATCCGTAAGTCTTTCGGCTACAACATGTATATCCGCTCCGAACTGCAAAAACGTATTTATACGTCTCAAGGCAATTTTTCCTCCTCCGACAATAAGCGCCTTTTTACCGCTTAAATCCATAAACAGAGGAAATCTGGGATATTTTATTTTATCTATCCATTCCTTAAGCTCATCAATGTACATCCCGCCCTGTTCCTCCGGACGCTTTATAAGCACAATCTCCATCCCAAGCTCACGAGCTGCGCGTAATTTATTTTCCGCTCCGCCTTCAGTACCCGAATCCTTCGTAACTAAATAACAGCATCCGGAAAAATCATTTATATTATCCTCATAGGAAAACGGAGGAGCTTTATATATAATATTTTTAATTTTCAGCTTTTCGCACTTTTTCCTGACACTTTCTGTGTCAAGAACACGAGCGTACACTCTGTCGCCAAGAGAAATAAATTTTTCAATTTCTTTGCTTCCGGTGCTTATAAATACACTTCCCTCAAGACCTGACAGATATCTGACCGCCTCCTCTGTGTCATTAACAACAACCGCACCTTCCATCGGTACGGATTTTCTTTTAAGTCTCACACATTTTATCCCTGAATTGCTGCAAGCGGTACGTATATTTACAGTTGCCTCCTCAGCATACGGATGAGTTGCATCTATTACAAGGTCATATCCGCGCACTGCCTCTTCCATTTCTGACTCATTCATGCGTCCGGTATGTACGCTTATATATTTCATGTCCCCCATAACACAGCGTCCGTATTCGGTCGCTACGTATGCGGTCGACGGTATTCTTCTTTCAGACAGATACCGGCATATTTCCCGTCCCTCTGTTGTCCCTGAAAATACAGCCGCTCTCATATGTCCTTATACCCCCTTGGTGTAACAAGCTTGCCGTTTATAACCTTTGTTTCACTATTTCCCACTATAACGGTCGTAAACATATTGGTTTTGGCATGAGCAAGCTCTTCCAACGTACATACGGTACATCTTTCTCCGTCTCTTCCTATATTTTCGATATATGCGCAAGGTGTAGACTTGTCCTTGTACTCAAGCATATATCCGCAGGCTTTGCTAAGATGATCCGCCCTTTTTTTACTTGAAGGATTGTAAATACATATAACAAAATCCGCCTGTGCCGCGAGCCTTATGCGTTTTTCTATTTTGTCCCAAGGTGTAAGCAGATCCGAAAGGCTTATCACCGCAAAATCATGCACCAGCGGCGCCCCTGCTACAGCCGCTCCGCTGCAGGCTGCCGTTATTCCCGGAACAACCTCTATTTCAAGCTCAGGATGCTTTGCCGCCAATTCATAGACTATTCCTGCCATTCCGTATACTCCCGCGTCTCCGCTTGAAATAACAGCAGTTGTTTTTCCTAAAAGAGCATATTCGATCGCCTTTGCGCATCTTTCCTTTTCACGCTTCATTCCAGAGGAATATATTTCTTTATTATCTGCCAAATCTCCGATAAGGGACACATAACAATCATATCCAACAATGACCTCGCTTTCTGAAATTGCATTTAAAGCTCTCTGTGTCATTTGATTCCTGTCCCCCGGACCTATCCCCACAACGTATATTTTTTTCAATCTGCTGTCCCTCCCTGTAATGCACATACGGATTGCTCCTTATATTTTTTCCATTGCTCAAAACGCTCCTTAAATTCATCTATTATACTGTATATTTTCATAAGCTGCTCTTTTTGAGCGCTGTTGTCAACACATATGTCGTCAATCGTATAGCACTTTACAATATTATAAATTTCCGGTTCAATATCTCTCGGAACTGCCAAATCAAATATATAATCAGGCTTCTTGCTCATATTAATTATATCCTCAGCCCTTAATGTATAATGCGGACTCCTTGTCGCACTGATGACAAAATCCGATTTTTCTGCCTGTTCAAATCTTCTGTCATATCCTATTTTACCGCAGCCATCGGGAATTATATTTTCTCCGTGACGGTATGTCCTCAGCGTCATTGTTACTCTGCATCCATGCCTTAAAAGATATTGGGCGGCGGCTCTGCCCATTTTTCCGTTCCCTATTACCAAACACTCCTTATTCCTCAGAGTGCCGTAAAGCCCTTCTGCCATTTTAACCGCACCGTATGCTGTTGAAAGCGGGACATTCTGCACACTCACCTCAGTAAGCGCACGTTTTCCCGCCGTAACGGCGTTTCTGAAAAGCGTATTCAATAAAGCATCCGAAAAACCACCCTCACGGCTAAGCTGTGCGGCGCTGTTTATTTGTCCTGAAATCTGCTCTTCGCATAAAATTGCAGAATGTAATCCGCATGCGACCTCCATAAGATATTGTACCGCCTCATCATCATATCGGTAAATAAATTTATTTTTAAAAAGACTGAACTCCACATTTGCCGCCATACATAGAAGCTCCCCCGCATCAGGTTCTTCGAAGCTTCCATCAAACGACAGATAAATTTCTGTACGGTTGCAAGTTGAAATTATGACACAACCGCCAATCCCTTCGTTTTCGCATATTACTTCCATAATTTCAAGCAGTCTTTTATCAGTGAACGACAGTTTTTCTCTAAGCTCTATAGGTGTATTTTTATAATCTATTCCCGCCGATGCTATCCTCAAAATCAGCACTCCAATCCTCTGCCGCTGCAGCAATTGTCACGCCGCAGCCCTTTGTTTTTCTAACGATAAATTTCTTCCCGCCGCTTAATGCAGCAGCTCTTTCACAAACGTTATCCGTCCCCGTAATTTTCTTTACAAAATCGGATGATAAAAATTCTCCCTCTGCATTATTCAGCTCTTCAGCGTCAAATATTTTTAATCCTATTCCCAAATACTTGGCAAACTCTTTCACAGCTTTTTCATCTTTCTTTATATTTATAGTTGCAATACTCTTTACCGCCTTGTCTGAAAAGCTGTATTTTTTTTGTATTTCCTTATAGAGGTCAACTATAGCGTTAGCCTCTGCCCCTTTCCTGCTCCCTATACCTATATGGATACATTTAGGTATTATATTAAGCGTCTTTTTAAATGGTTTTATGTCCTCTCTTAAAGAAACAACTATGCCGCACTCATATATTTCATCTAAGCATACATTTGAAGGCAGCTTCCCTTTTATAGGGAAATCACATTTGAATCCTATTTTCTGTCCCCTTAACAATGCTCCGGAAATAAATTTTATATTTTCTATATTTGCGACCGTACAGCCGTGCTTTATAGCCCATGTATCTGCTGCCCAGACGCCGTTTATGTCCGTCGCTGTCGTTATAACGGGAACCGCTCCAATATATTCCGCTATCTTAAGCGCAATTTCATTCGCACCGCCCATATGTCCGGACAGTACAGGAATAACAAAACGTCCAAGCTCATCAACAACAACTACCGCACTGTCACGGTCCTTTCCTTTTATAAAAGGTGTTGCCGCTCTTACGGCAATTCCTGCCGCTCCTATAAACACCAAAGCATCGGAAGTCCCGAACCGTTTCCCTGTCCATTGCTTTAAAGAATATGTTCTTTTTATAAGTCCCTCACTGTTTCCGTAATGTTCAGATTCATCCCGGACAAACAATCCCATAAGGCGCTTATTGAGCAAGTCTCCGTTTGGAGTAAATGAAATCACCGATACTTTCACTTTTGTGTCCCCTGTCTGAATCCATGCGTAAATGACGGATTGTAAAGCTCCGATCTGTCATATTTATCCGAAAGAAAATCTCCAACTGTTATAAGCGCCGTTTTTCTTATATTATTTTCTTCCGCCGCTTCGGCAAGCCTTGAAACCGTGGTTATGACCGTCTTTTCATCCTCCCAGGTTGCTTTATACACAATAGCCGCCGGAGTATCCGCCTCAAGTCCGCCGTCCATAAGCTTTTTCGAAAGCTCTTTAAGCATCCCCGCCGATAAAAATATTACCATCGTCGCCTTATGCTGTGCAAGCAAAGCTATATCCTCAAGCTTCGGAACAGGCGTTCTGCCTGCCATTCTTGTAACTATAACCGTCTGACTCACTCCCGGAAGAGTGTATTCCGCCTTTAAAGCCGCCGCTGCTCCGAACATTGAGCTTACTCCCGGGCACACCTCATATTTAATTCCCGCCTTATCAAGCTCGTCCATCTGCTCTCTTATAGCTCCGTAAATCGAGGGATCTCCGGTATGCAGCCTTACGGTGTCTTTATTCTCCGATTCCGTGCGCTTCATCACTTCTATAACCTCTTCAAGCGTCATTTTGGCGCTGTTGTATAGTTCACAGTCCTTTTTAGCACACCTTAATATTTCCGGGTTTACCAATGAGCCGGCATATATGATCACATCCGCCTTTTCCACAAGGTTTCTGCCTCTCACCGTTATCAAATCCGCCGCTCCGGGACCCGCTCCAACAAAATTGACCATTATATACCTTCCTTACTGTCCTTTACTATAATCACCGAAAAATAGCTTGTTTTATCCTCAAGCTCATTGATATCCCTGTATACTCTTTCACCCTGCATGCCGCACTTTTCTACTAAATACGCTCTGTCCGACAATCCATATTCCTTTAATTTATCACGCACTTCAAGCACAGCTCTGTTTGCCTTCATCAGTACCTTTGTGCCCTCCAGCTTAAGTCCATCATCAATATCATAACTTGCCGGAAGGATTATAAGCGGCTCGTCCCTGTCGCAAAGCGCAATATTCAATCTCGCCGCGGCGGCGCAGAATGACGGAACACCCGCTATCAATTCGGTATCATATCCTCTTTTTTGAACGATTCTGTTTATTCTCATATATGTAGAATACACCGATGGATCTCCTAAGGTTATAAAAGCAACATTCTTCCCGCTATTAAGATATTCCTCGACCGAATCGGAAATTTCCTCGTAATTTCTTTCAAGCTCTTCAAAATCCTTGGTCATCGGCATATAATATTTATGTATTTCCTTATCTTTTATATGATCCTCAACAATTTCATACGCCGTCATTGCTCCGCCCTTTGTCACCGGAACCGCTATTATATCAGCTTCCTTTAGCACCCTGACTGCCTTAAGCGTGATAAGCTCCTTATCTCCGGGACCTACTCCCACGCCATACAATATACCATTCTTCATATACCGTTTACCTCCAAAATAAAACGCCCGCATCCCTCCGCTCGGAACACAGGCGCTTTAACCTTACTGAATTATTGTACAACAATAAGACCTGTCCGCATAATGTCTTTTAGACAGGCAATACTCAGCGTTTCCGTTCTCGCAGAAATATAAATGCCGATTCAAACCGGGTTGGCATTCGGACTTCGGTCATGACCGTTACCGTAGCGGAACTGTGCGGGACTTGCACCCGTCTTCCCCTCACCGGCTCACTAAATATTCTATTTCATTTTTTAGTATAGCATAAAAGGATTGTATTGTCAACTATTTACTTTGATTGCTTTTCCCAGGAGCGACACTGCCGCCTCTATTTTTTCCTTTTCTATGCCTGAATAGTTAATCACAATAGTATGCTCCTCCGCACCATTCTTATTATGATAATATTCGGACAGACACGATATATTTATCCCCAGTCTTTGAGCACTTTTAACAAGCTCATTATCCGACAGCTCCGTATCGAGCCTTAAAAGAAAATGCAGCCCTGAATCCTTTTCAAGTATTTCCGTTCCTTTAAACGCTCTGTTTGCAGCAATAAGCCTTAACAGCTCATCCCTTTCTTCACGATAATATCTTCGCATTCGGTTAATATGGTTTCCAAAATATCCGCCGTTTATAAATTCTGCAAGAGTGTACTGCTCAAACGTTGAAACAGTGCAGGAATAAAACCCTAATTCCTTATAAAACCTATCGGCTAAAGTACGTGGAAGCACCATATAGCTTATTCGTATTGTTGACGCAAGGCTCTTGGAGAATGTGTTCATATATATTACCTTATCCATTGCATCGATACTTCTCAATGAGGGTATCGGGCGTCCGTTAAGGCGAAACTCAGAGTCATAATCATCCTCTATTATAAAACGAGCAGGACTCTCTGCCGCCCAGCTTAAAAGCTCATACCTCCGGCTCATCGTGGTCACGATACCGGTAGGAAAATGATGCGACGGCGAAATATGAACTATATCCGCTCCGCTTTCCTTCAGCACCCCTATATCCGCACCGCTTTCATCAAGAGGTACATATCTATAGTCAACACCGTTTGCTCCGTATACCTTTGCGATCTTCTTATACCCGGGATCTTCAACAGCAAATATTTTGTCATGACCGAGAAGCTGAATTATAAGCCCGTAAAGATATTCAGTTCCCGAACCAATTATAATCTGCGAAGGATGAACGCGCATACCGCGAAACTGATACAAATGCTCGGCAATCGCGAAACGCAGCTCGGAAATCCCTCCTCCCGGTGATTTGACCATAAGCTCATGCTGTTTTTCCGAAAGAACGCTTCGTACCAGCTTCGCCCATGTTGCAAACGGAAACAAGGTATGCGGAGTACTGTTTCCGGCAAAGTCAACCTCAAATCCATTCTTTCCATCCTTGATGGACGGTTCTGTATATTCCGCCGCCGACGGAGCTGTTATATCTATATCCGAAACAAAATATCCCTTTTTAGGGATCGAATAAACATAACCGTCAGAAATAAGTAAAGCATAAGCATTTTCAATCGTTATAGTGCTTATACCCAAATTTTTTGCAAAGGTACGCTTTGACGGCAGCCTGTATCCGGGGCATAGTTTTCCCGATAATATGTCGTTTTTTATACATCCGTAAAGATGTTCATAAAGACTCTCTGACCCTAAATCTGAGAATGAATACGTAAGCATTTTATATGTTCACTCCTTAATCTGACCATATTGAATATATTTGAAATGGCAATTGAAATATGGCCACATTTGTATTATACTACATTTAAATTAAATTGTAAATCAAAATTTTTTAAGGAGTAAAAGATTATGAATGCAGAAAAACAGTACCAATTAAATAAAGAGCTTGCTCAGATGCTCAAAGGCGGAGTTATCATGGACGTTACAACGCCTGAACAGGCAAAAATCGCCGAATCTGCCGGTGCGTGCGCGGTTATGGCGCTAGAAAAGATTCCCGCCGATATAAGAGCTGCGGGCGGTGTCTCGAGAATGAGTGATCCTAAGATGATCAGGGGTATACAGAATGCAGTCTCGATTCCTGTTATGGCTAAATGCCGTATAGGACATTTTGCAGAAGCTCAAATTCTCGAAGCAATTGAGATAGACTATATTGACGAAAGCGAGGTCCTTTCTCCCGCTGATGATGTTTATCACATCAACAAGCATGATTTTAAGGTTCCATTTGTCTGCGGCGCAAAGGATCTCGGAGAAGCTCTGAGAAGAATTGCCGAGGGCGCTTCAATGATAAGAACCAAAGGCGAGCCCGGCACAGGAGACGTTGTTCAGGCAGTAAGGCATATGCGTATGATGAACAGTGAGATACGCCGACTTGTTTCACTTCGCGAAGATGAGCTTTTTAATGCGGCAAAAGAACTTGAAGTACCTTTTGAGCTTGTTAAATATGTTCACGAAAACGGAAAGCTCCCGGTTGTAAATTTTGCCGCCGGAGGTATTGCTACTCCGGCAGACGCTGCTCTTATGATGCAGCTCGGAGCTGAGGGTGTATTTGTAGGTTCCGGTATTTTTAAATCCGGTAATCCCGAAAAGCGTGCTCAGGCTATTGTTAAGGCTGTTGCAAACTTCAACGACCATAAGCTTCTTGCAGAGCTTTCCGAGGATCTGGGCGAAGCTATGGTTGGAATTAACGAGCAGGAAATTGAACTGCTCATGTCACAAAGAGGTATATGATTATGACAGGAATTCTTGCTGTTCAGGGTGATTTTGCTGAACATGAAAAAGCGCTTGCCGCACTTGGCGAGGAATATTTTGAAATAAGAAAAGCACAGGACCTTGAAAAAAGCTTTGACCGCCTTATATTGCCCGGCGGTGAAAGTACTGTGCAGTCAAAGCTCATTAAAGAGCTTGGCATGTTCGATAAACTTAAGGCGAGCATAGAGTCAGGCATCCCGGTATTTGCTACATGCGCCGGACTTATACTTCTGTGTGACAAAAGCAGCGGTGAAGACGGCTGCGCATTCCGCACAATTCCGGCAAATGTAAAACGCAATGCCTATGGCAGACAGCTCGGAAGCTTTTATACAGAAGGCGAGTTTAAAGGGCTTGGGGTTATACCTATGGAATTTATACGCGCACCATATATCGAAAGCGTATCTGATGAGGTTGAGATTATGTCTGTTACCGATGGCAATATAACCGGAGTACGGTATAAAAATCAGCTTGCGGTATCATTTCATCCTGAGCTGTGCGATGATACAAAAATATTTGAATACTTTCTTAATATGTAAACTCTGGCAAAACAGAAGGCTCCGGACAAAAATATTTTCTCCGTCCGGAGCCTCAAAAATATGTTATCAATATCAGGAAGGATAAACCTATTCAAAATATCTATTTACTCAAATTTAATCTTATATATTCTATTCTTTAATATATTATAATTCATTTATAGTATCTGTTATAGCTGTATTTCTGATCCGCTTTGAAGGATTATATACAGCTGCGGCAGATGATAAAATCATAATTAATAATATTACCGCTACCGTTATAACCGGCACTGTCCATGTGTCTCCCCAATAATCTGTTACAAGCTTTTCAAACAAAAACCTGTTAAGCGGCAGACCCAAACCACAGCCTACAATACAGCCTGACAATGCGTAGGTTACCGTCTCAGCTGCTATCATTTTTATAATCTGACGGACGTCCATACCAACAGCTCTCATTGCGCCGTATTGTTTTATTCTCGCAGATACACTCATCGAAATACTGTTTATAATATTAAACACAGCTATCAAAGCGATAATCGCCAAAAATCCATATACAAGCAGACTGAATGCCCAGTACGTGCCTGTAGTTTCACGATTTGTTTCTCGTCTGTCGGAGAATAAATATTCAGCGCCCGCCAAATCACGGATTTCATTTACGTCTGTGTCTGACGCATTACCTGTAAGCTGTATGTCTATAACCGCATAGTCCCGCTCTCCCGTCAGACGTGTAAATGTTTCCTCGGAGCAAATCACAGTAGGAGTATCTGTACTGCTGAAAGGACTGTCCGATAATACGCATGCGACCTCAAGCTGCGCCGAATCGAGCTTTATTATGTCACCAACCTCCAAGGGATTGCTTTTGTCATACACTGTCATAACATAATCACTGTCTCCCGTAACCTTTGATAAATCGCCGCTTACAACATCCTCCTCTGCCCAGTTAAACTGATATTCTTCATATGAAATCAAATCGATTTTATCTATATTTTTATCTGACACCGCCGGAATGCTTCCGCTGAACATTCTGCCGAAAACACGCTTTACGCCTGTTTCTCCGTTAATTTCCGTCACCATATCCCTGTCTACGGAACAAGCACGGTCACTGCTCATAATTGAAAGATCCGGAGCATATGGTCTGAGCGGATTTATTGCATGGTGCGTCCAGTCCAAAAGTGCAGAAAAGCCAAGGAACAAAATAATACTGAGTGCAAACGAGCCTGTCATAAATATAAGGTTTTTCTTTGCCGATACTGCATGATGCACTCCGAGTGAGGTTTCAATTTTAAAAAAGCGCGTATTTGCCGCATGACGTATATTCGTTGAATTTCCCGCATTCCCGGATACTGCCGCCATAGGAGATGTTTTGGCGGCATGCTTTGCCGGAGACTGAGCCGCAAGCAATACAGTAAGCATCCCCATAACAATTCCGCAGATAATACCAACCAAGCTTACTCCGAAAAGAGGTATATCCTCAAACTCTCCGCCAATGCCGAACCGCAGTACAGCGCATAATCCCCATGTTATTAAAATTCCCAGAGCAACTCCTGCAGGAACGGCAGTTTTGCACCAATTCAAAGCCTCCAGCCTTACAAAACGAATAATCTGCTGCCTGCTTGCACCTATACATCTCAGCATTCCGAAAAACTGTGACCTTTCGGCAACATTACTGTTTATGCTTCCCGCAATCATAAGCGCTCCTGCAGCAAGTATAAGTACACACAGTACCGCCGCAATAAGATAAAATCCCATTATATATGAATTGCTGCTGAAGCCTTTTATTCCCAAAACAGCGGCATTTTCAGATATATTGTCATCAGTCCAGCCGTATTGCTGCTTCATATCGGCGATTGTTTTTCTCATATTTGTATGCTCCTTAAATTGAACATAATATACGGGTTCAGAATCCGTATTGCCATTGAGCGAGCATACCTTATTAAATGCCTCCAAATCCATAAATACGCCTACCGCGTCATACTGCAGCATAGACGAAGTATCCTCTGCAAATCCGGATACCGTATAGTCAAAGCTGCCGGACGGTGTATTTACGGTAACAGCATCTCCAATATTTATGCTGATAACATTTTTTACATTGTCAGTAAGTACTATTTCCCTATCATTTCGCGGAAAATTTCCCTCTGTAAGACAGTTCATCATATCTGTTACCAAAGGCTCTTCGACCCCGCATAAAGCCGCCTTTTTTCCGCCGATGTAATAGTCCTCGTTGATTTTATAATTTATCACATCATACCATGACGCCGCAGCCACATCTGAGCGCGAACCTATAAGCTCTGTATCGCTTTTAGGTATATTTTTCAGCATGATATGCCAATTTCCATGTTCTTTTATCAGGCGGTTTCCTTCCATTCTGATGCCCATATCAGCCATACTGAAAATTGCCGTTACAAGAAACACCGATATTATAATACAAAAAAGCGTCATTCGATTTTGACGTCTGTGAACATGCGCGGAAATAGGAATAAGGCTAAGATAGCTTTTCATTCACGGCACCTCCCAAAATCAGTCAATATACCGTCCGATATTTGCAGTACCCTGTCGGCAGTCCCCGCTATAGAGCGGTTATGCGTGATCATTATGATTGTCTGCTCATATTTTTTTGACGCCTCTCTCAGCAGAGCTATTACCTCGCTGCTGTTTTTCGTATCCAGATTTCCTGTCGGTTCATCTGCAAGTATCAGTGAAGGGCGCGTTATCAATGCCCGACCTATTGCCACTCTCTGCTGCTGTCCGCCGCTAAGCTCACGCGGCAAATGTCTTCGCCGATCCTGCAGATTCAATACTGTTAAAATTTCCTCCAAATGTGCTTTATCCGGCTTTTGATAATCAAGCAGTACCGGAAATACTATATTCTGCTCAACATTCAGCTCCGGAATCAAATTAAACGCCTGAAAAACGAAGCCTATATTTCTGCGCCTAAAAATTGTCAGTTTGCTGTCCTTCATTGAAAAAATATCTTTGCCGTCAATAAATACCTTGCCGGAGGTAGGCGTATCGAGCGCACCTATCATATTCAGGAGCGTTGATTTTCCTGAGCCGGATTCACCGACCACCGCAACAAATTCTCCCTTCGGCACCGAAAAGCTGACATTCTTTAACGCACGCACGGCTGCCTCACCTTTGCCGTAGGTCTTGCTTACTTGTTTTACTTCTAATAAATTCATAGTATAAACACCTCTTTCTGTATAGAAAGAATATCATATATACCCTACATTAAGATGAATTTCAGCCTACAATTTTGTAGGAATCAAAAAATTTATGATAAACGATGTCCCCCCTCCCCAGTTCACTGTTAACCTCAATAGTTCCGTTATGCGCTTCAATAATTGCTTTTGCAAGCGGCAGACCAAGTCCTATCCCCTGAGTATCCTTTGAATAACGGCTGCGGTAAAATCTTTTAAAAATATGGTATAGATCCTCGGGATGGATGCCGCTTCCATTATCTTTTATTATTATCTGAACCACCGATGCAAAACACTCCCATTTAATACTTATACAATCTCCTTTTTCAGTATGGTCAAGAGCATTTTTAACAATATTGTCTATCGCTTCAATCAGCCAGTTTCTGTCACACAATAAATCTACGTTTCTATTGCCCGATAAACTGATTTTCTTTCCTTCCTTCTCGGCACGAAATGAAAAATGTCTTTTCACACTTTCCATAATTTCAGAAATATTCTCCATTTTTTTATCTATAACTATCGTCCCCGCATCAAGCTTGGTAATTTTCAAAAGATTTTGCACAAGCGTTTCTATTCTGTCAAGCTCTTGTTCGGAAAGCTGTGCAAACTCCTGAATCGCAGGAAAATTCTCTGACTCATCCTGCAAAATACCGTTATAAATATTAAGAGCTGTAAGCGGTGTCTTTAGCTGATGAGAAATATCAGATATTGTGTCCTTTAAAAATTCTTTTGACTTCAATTCATTTTCCGCATGAGCATTCAAGGTTGACGCTAAAGAATTTATTTTGTGAAACAGCTTATTAAGCTCGCCCTCCTCATCACACTCAATTCGGACGTTTTGATTGCCGGAAATATATTGCGTAATTTTCGCTGACGCATCTGCAATAATTTTGTTCTGCACCTTTAAATATATATAACAAGCCATTAGTATTAACAGCCCCATACACAAAGAGCATATAAAAATATAAATATCTGCATTTTCAAATTCAAAGCATATTAAAACCGCAGAGATTACGACAAACACCGATATAAGGCTTAATATTGCGATAAACAGAGCCTTTGTTATTTTATCCGTCATTATTTTCATAATGCACCTCAATCAACAGTATTCCACTTATATCCCATACGCCGTACAGTCAATACCATTTTTGGCTTGCTCGGATCGTCCTCGATTTTAGTACGCAGCCTGCGTATATATACGGTAAGAGTATTATTGTCCACATAATTTTCACTGCAATCCCATAATTTGCTTAAAATCTGTTCAGGAGAAAGCACAATATCCGGGTTCTGCATAAATAAGCAAAGCAATTTATATTCGCTTGCCGTCAAGTCTATCTGCTTACCATTTTTATAAACCATTCCCTTTAACAGCTGCACCTTTATGCCGTTAGAATTTAGTTCCGTATCTGCTTGACTGAAATTATTGCTTCTACGAAGCAGCGCATTTATCCTTGACATGAGAACCGCCAGCTTAAACGGCTTTGTAATATAATCATCACCGCCAATATCTAATCCCATTATTATATCTGTTTCCTCATCAGCGGCGGTAAGAAAAATAATCGGGACCTTAGATGTATCTCTTATTTTTTTGCATATATCAAAGCCCGAGCCATCCGGAAGAGATACGTCTAAAATCACCAAATCATATTTTCCGTCAGACCATATCGCATCAGCTTCAAGACAGGTCCTCGCAATATCCAATTCATATCCATGCTTTTTTACAGCAAAGGACAGCCCGTTAATTAAGCTTAAATCATCTTCAATCATCAATATCTTCATTCTGCTCCGTCCTATTCATCCTGTCGACAAAATCTGCATTCTTTGCCGTCATCTCCACCCACGCCGGACGAAATCCGCTCTTTATTGCATTACGTACCGATTTAATATTTGACCATGCGGCGCAATAAAAGGGTACTTTTCCGCGTTCAACAATTTCCGCAGCAAGCAATGAAGTCAGTGAAGAGGCAATACCCTGACGGCGATATTCAGGTAAAACATCTATTCCTATCTGCCACATATCATTGCAATCCGCGCTGCATCCTGCCAGACCCACTAATTTACCATTGTCATAGGCACCCACTCCAAGAATGTCAAGTTCACTGCGTTTTTTACACAAAGCGTTGCTCCATTGAGAACTGTATAATCCCGCAAAGTCATCTTTATAAAGCAGTCTGGTCTCATACCTGCACGGAATTTTTTGCAGAACAGATAAATCCGGCAAAAAATATTCTGCCATAAAACAGATTCTCAGCCCAAATCCAAATATAGCATCATTTAAAACATTCATGTTTGGAGTTTCAAAACAATGCTCAACCGGATATTTGTCAATATAGTTTTTTACAACATTCTCTAATCCGGCTCTAACAGACGCCACAATATTATTTCCGTATGATACAAGATTGCAGTCAAAAGGCAATTCCAGATACTTTCTTGCCCCGCTATTGGGCTTTGAATATACGACTTTATTTTCTTCTGATAAAAAATCCTCAGCACCGCAGTTTAAATCTATCGCCGACTGCTTCATTGCAATATTTAATATATCTTTATTTGTCATGATCATAAAACTCCTTATACCGCACGAAGATCCGCATGTATAAAGTACTCCTCAAAACAATGATTTTCTCTTAAGAAAAAGGACCGCAAAAGCGGTCCTATATAATACGGCGTTTTTCAAATTATTATTTATCACCGCGCTTCATATCTATTCCTTCAAAGTTTACATCCTTGAGCATTTGAGTAATATTATCATTGTCCTTACCCTTGATCTTCTTCATTCTTGCCATCTTAAGCTGCTGCAAAACTCCTATAGCTCCCGGACCTCCGATACAGCCGTTTTCACATACCATACCTTCTATAATGTCCTCAGGAAGCTTTCCGACCCTAAGCATTGCCAAGCCTACCTTACATTCCTTAACTCCGTTGCATGCTCTTGCCTTTATCGGCTCTTCAAAACCAAGCTCCTTGACCGCTTTCTGTACAGATGCTGCAACACCGCCGCTTCCGCTGAATCTTCTTCCGTAGGATGTCGCCATGCTCACTTCTTCCTCACACTCATTTGGGTCAATATGCTTTGCGTCAAGTATTGCGTTAAGCTCTTCAAATGTCATTACAGCGTCAGGCTCTCCCATTGTGCGGGCTTCGCTCTTTTTAGCCATACATGGTCCTATAAATACTACATATGCGTCAGGATCATTTTTCTTTATCCATCTGTATACCGCAAGCATCGGCGATACTGTAGTTGACATCTTGTCAGCAATTTCCGGATAGTGCTTTCTTATAAGATTAACAAAGGCAGGACAACACGAAGTGGTCATCTTTTCGCCCTTTTCCTTATTCTCTATAAGCTCCTCCGCCTCATAATACGAAACTGCATCTCCGCCCAATGCAACCTCATAAACCTCATCAAAGCCAAGCTTCTTTAATGCTGTTATAACCTTTCCGACTGTAGCGTTAGGTCCGAACTGTCCCTCTACTGCCGGAGCAGGAATAGCGACTGTTTTTCTGTCTGATTTTATAGCCTCTATTATAGGCTTTATGCTTGATGTATCGCTTATAGCGCCAAATGGGCAGGCAGCAGCACAATGTCCGCAGTTTATACACTTCTCCTCGTCAATATTTGCAAGTTTGTCCGCACCTATGGAAATAGCTCCTACATCACAGCTTCTCTTACACGGACGCATAAGATCGGCAATAGCATGATAAGGACAAGCCTCCGCGCACTTTCCGCACTCGCGGCATTTTGTCTGGTCAATATATGCGCCGCGTCCGGTTATTGAAATAGCTCCGAATGCACAAGCTTTCTGACATGATTTAGCCATACATTTCTGACAGTTTTCTGTAACCTGGAAACGATTAATCGGACATCCCTCGCAGGCAGCGGGAATAACCTGGATTATATTATCATTTATCTTGAAATTTTCCACATTATGTACCGGTATCGGCGGCTGTCCGAGCGCGATTCTTACTCGCTGACGTATAATCTCTCTTTCCTTATATACACAGCAGCGGAATCTTGCCGTAGCTCCCGGGATAATCTTGAACGGTATATTCTCTATAGCTTCCTGCGTCAGAGTTCCTCTCAAAAGATTATCGGCCACCTCACGGAGAACTTCATACTTAAGTTCTCTTCTTGTATCATCTCTTTGCATGGATACAACCCCCTGTTAATTTTTTATCAAAATAAATTTCGGCACGTCTGCCTCACATACTATAAATATACACTATTTTTCAAGAAAAGTCAATGAAAATATAATAAATAATCTGCCTTATTTTATCAGCCTTTATTTATACAAAATTAACATGAACAGCTTATGTTAAGTCTTATACTTTTTTAACCTTTCATAGCGCTCTGATCCTTATCCTCTCAGCTTGTAATATACCAGATAATTACACATTTTATCAAAATTCAAAAAGCATTTATTTACACTTGACACCGACAATACTATGATTTATAATATAATATTATAGATATTTTTTACGGAAGGAGGGAGAATATGAAAATACCGGATAACATAAAAGAGATAACCGATACGCTTCATAGCGTCAAAGCTTATATCTATGGAGGCGCTGTGCGTGATATGCTGTCGGGACATGTTCCCATGCGGTGCAAGATAGCAGTTAATGCGCCTCTTTCCGAGCTTCAGAGTCTCTTTTCAAAAAGCTCCTTTTTACGCGGCGCACTAAGGGCAACCATCTGCAATACTGACTGCCGTATAATATCGCTGCATGATAATATAAATAATTTATGCGCCCATTCTGATTTCACCGTAAATTCACTTGCATATTCTCCCGAAACCGGTATAATAGACGACTTCGGCGGAGCTGATGACGTAAAAAATAAAATCATCAGATTTACACAAGACTGCGAGGATAACCTGCGTGAAAATCCTGTTATAATGCTGCGTGCGGTAAGATTTGCCGCTGAGCTTGGATATTCGATTGCTGAGGATAGTCTTGAGCTTATAAACCGCTGCGCCGTGTTTATAAAGTACGCCGACAGATATGCGGTAATGTCAGAAATGACAAAGCTTTTGCTTTCTCCCCGTCCCGATGATTTCCGCGAACTTCACAAACTTGGACTTTTAAGATACATAATGCCGGAGCTTGAGTGCTGCTTTGGTCAAAAGCAGAAAAATAAATATCATATATATGACGTCGGCGAGCACATAATGAACGCCGTTAAAAACACGTCCAAGGACTATGTGCTCCGGTGGGCGGCTCTTCTTCATGACATCGGCAAGCCGCTGTGCGCAAGTACAGACTCCAACGGTACAATCCATTTTTACGGTCATCACCGGGAAAGCCGCTATATCGCAGACGATATTCTTCACCGCTACGGCATGAAGCCGGAATATATACGGGATATACTTATACTTATTGAAAACCATGATGTAAGAGTAGATCCTTCGCCTGTACATGTAAAAAAAATGATGGCAAAAACAGGAGAAGAGCTTTTTGACAAGCTCATGCTTTTGCAGACGGCAGATAACATGGCTAAAAATCCGCGTTTATTTCCCGAAAAATACAGGCGTATAAACGCTGCAAGAAATACTGCAAAGGCTATAATCGAAAACGGCGAGCCGTATTGTGCCGCTCAGCTGGGAGTAAACGCAAAGGACCTTATGAGAATAGGCTTCCGCCCCGGTAAGGAAATAACCGAAACGATCCGCATCTTACTTGACGAGGTGGTTCATAAGTCTGCACTCAATAGGCGTGATTATTTGATAACACGCGCAAAGGAAATAAAGAAAAAGAGAGATTGAGGAGGGGTTGCCCTCCTTTTTCATTATACTTTTATTCTAATTTTTTCTAAAATGTCCTTGACTTCTTTTCTTATTAAAGTTATAATTAATCTTGAAAATAAATTTTAAGGAAATGTGTTATGAGAAAAAATTTCAAAAAATTTGCCGCCGGAATAATTTTATTTGCGGCAGCCTTTTCTATTGGGGTTTTCTTTGAACGTTACGCTAATGACAAGGTTGAGGTAGAGACAGTCGCGGTGGATGGAGATACGGATTATATACAGGCGTCTCAGGAAGAAGCCATCGAAGAAAATACCGTTAAAGAAGTGATCGACGGCAAGGTCAATATCAATGCCGCCGATGTGCAGACGCTCGCCACGATCGATGGGATCGGCGAAAAGACGGCACAGCGAATTATAGAATACCGCCAAGAAAACGGAGGATTTGCTTCTATAGAAAACATAATGGATGTTTCCGGAATAGGTGAAAAAAAGTTTGAGGATATAAAGAATAGTATCTGTGTATCCGATTAGGCCGGTATCTCATTGTTAATATCTAAGTAAAACGGAAAGGATATAATTAAAGATGAACTATTCTGAGCTTTTAAAACAAAAGATTTTTGATGGAGAACAAATCACAAAACAAGAAGCAATAGAACTGTATGAGCAGCCTCTTGCAGAGCTGTGCCGCAATGCAGATGAAATACGCAGGCACTTCTGCTCGAACGGCTTTGACATATGCACTATTATCAACGGAAAAAGCGGACACTGTTCGGAAAACTGCCGCTTCTGTGCCCAGTCGGCGCATAACCATACAGATGCTGCGGAATATCCGCTTCTGTCAACGGAAGAAATTGTTGAACAGGCAAAAATAAACGATGAGCAGGGAGTATTGCGCTATTCAATTGTAACCTCCGGAAAACGCCTTCCGGATGCGGAAGTTAACAAGATGTGCGAAGCAGTCCGTGAAATAAAAAAGCAGACCGGAATATCCGTCTGCATTTCTTTTGGTCTTTTAAATAAAGAACAGTACAGAAAGCTAAAGGATGCGGGAGTATCAAGAGTACATAATAATTTAGAGACCTCCCGCAGAAATTTTCCAAATATATGTACAACGCATACTTTTGACGATAAATTAAACGCAATACGAGCGGCTCAGGCAGCGGGACTGTCGGTATGCAGCGGCGGAATAATGGGACTCGGAGAAACTCCGGAGGACAGGATCGATATGGCTTTGACATTGAGGGAGCTTGGAATAAAGAGCGTTCCCGTAAATATGCTCAATCCTATCCCCGGCACTCCGATGGAGCAGAACAAAAAGCTGACGTCAGATGACATGCGCCGTATTGTGGCAGTTTACCGTTTTATACTCCCGGACGCGTCTATCCGTCTTGCAGGCGGACGCGGTTTGCTGGAGGATAAAGGAAAGGGCTGTTTTTTATCCGGAGCTAATGCCGCTATTTCCGGAGATATGCTTACCACTGCCGGAATTACCGTCAAAACCGATATGGAGCTTTTGACAAAACTTGGCTACGAGGTGAAATACTGCAATGAGTAAAAATATATTTATAACAGGAACAGGAACGGACGTCGGCAAAACCTTTGTTACGGCTCTGATTTTGAAAAAATTAAGAGAATGCGGCGAAAGTGCCGCTTACTACAAGGCTGCAATGAGTGGAAATGAGCGCAGAGACGACGGAACTCTTATCCCCGGTGACGCGCTGTATGTCAAGACCATTTCCGGAATCGCTCAGCCCTTAGATGATATGTGCCCTTATATCTACGAAAACGCAGTTTCTCCGCATCTTGCCTCAAGAATAGAGGGAAATCCGGTTCAAATGAACCGTGTGCTTGAGAATTTTCATTCCGTATGCAAAAAATACGATTATGTGACAATGGAAGGCTCCGGCGGTATTCTTTGTCCGATTTGCTTTGATGAGGAAAAAATTCAGCTTTCCGATATTATTAAAGCCTGCAATCTATCATGTCTGATGATTGCAGACGCAGGTCTGGGCACAATCAATAACGTTGGTCTAACGGCTGCTTATATGAAAGCCAATAATATTCCTTTAAAGGGAATAATCTTTAATCATTTCCGTCCCGGTGATATCATGCATGAGGATAATCTAAAGATGTGCGAATATATTACCGGAACAAAGGTTGTCGCATGCGTAAAGGACGGCGATGAGGACTTGGATATTTCCCCGGAATTTTTGAAATCATTATACGAATAAGCGGAGGATTGATGTTATGATCTGGTATCCCTATGAACAAATGAAAACAATGAAACTGCCTTATAAAATCGAGGACGCAAACGGAGTTTATCTGTATACAAGCGATCAGAAGCTTATCGATTCCGTTTCCTCATGGTGGAGCGTGATTCATGGATATAAGCATCCGGAATTAAACAAGGCAATTATTTCACAAACAGAAAAATTTGCCCATGTAATGCTCGGCGGACTTACACATGAACCTGTTATAAAGCTCTCTGAGAAGCTGCAAAGCTGGCTGCCCGGTGATTTGGACTACTGCTTCTTTTCAGATTCAGGAAGTGTAGCGGTAGAAGTTGCGCTTAAGATGGCGCTTCAGTATTATATGAACAAAGGCGACGAACAGCGCACAATGGTCCTCGCGCTTGAACATGCTTACCACGGCGATACATTTAAAACTATGGAGGTTGGCGATGATGAGGATTATCACTTTGTATTAAAAGCATACGGACCCAGTAAATATGTGGTTCATATCCCAACCGAAATCGATGCTTTAGAGCGGGCCTTTATTAAGTATCACGACAAGCTGAACTGTTTTATCGTTGAGCCTCTGCTTCAAGGCGCAGGAGGAATGCGAATGTATGATGTTTCATTTCTAAAACGCGCGCGCGAGCTTTGTGACAAATACGGCGTTCTGCTTATTTTTGACGAGGTCGCGACAGGCTTTGGACGTACAGGAAACCGTTTTGTTGCCGATTTGGTGCTGCCGGATATTTTGGTTCTGGGAAAAGCGCTTACCGGCGGGTATATCGGTCATGCGGCGACAGTGGCAAATAAAAAGGTATATGACGGCTTCTATGACGATGATCCCGAGCACGCTCTTATGCACGGACCTACCTTTATGGGAAACGCACTTGCCTGCAGCGTTGCCCTCAAATCTATTGAGCTTTTTGAGGAACAGGACTACATGTCCAAAATACATAAGATAGAAAACATCACGCGGCGTGAAATGAATGGATTTTCTGACCCCAGAATCAAAGAAATAAGAATTATGGGCGGATGTGTATGTATAGAGGTCCACGATCCGTCAACGATCAAGGGCTATCAGCAGTTTGCCTATGAACGGGGAGTATTCAGCAGACCGTTTTTAAAATATATGTATGCTATGGTGCCTTATATAATAAAAGAAGATGAATTAGTTAAAGTACTTGATACTATGAAAGCATGGTTCAACTTATAAAAAAGACTGCCGCTTTTTAAAACGGCAGTCTTTTACATCTTTTACGCTACAAGAATAACAAGAACAAGTGTTGTTATAAGAAACAATATTGCAAGTGAGGCTGTGAGCTTTGTAAACATCTGCTCCTTTGTCGTTCCGCCGGCACGCTTAAAGAACGAATCGCCCATATCCGCCGACGCTCCCTGAATGCCTCTCATTCCGGGATCCTTACCTTCCTGCGCCATTACTACAAAAATCAACAGGCAGGTAACTATGATATGAAGTACAATAAAAAATGTCTGCATTACGGAAAAACCCTCCTTTTCCTTAAACTTATACATAAATACTTATCTATTATATCACAAATTTCTAATTAATCAATATGTTTTTGAAAATTTATTAAAAAATTTCAAAAAAATTTCAAAAATTACTGTACTAACTGAGCTTTTTTTGTTATAATATAATTATAAGATAAAATTGGGCATATGCCCTTTTATAGAAGAGGTAATATGGAAAGCTTAAATGAAAAGACAGAGCGCGTTATCCTTGCCGGAGTGCATACGGGACGCGCAGATGCTATTAATGATACCACTGATGAATCCATAGCGGAGCTTGAAGAGCTGGTTAAAACCGCCGGAGGAGAAGCGGTTTGCTCTGTTATACAAAACAAGCCTGAGCTTGAAGCTGCCACCTATATGGGTATAGGCAAGCTTGAAGAGCTTAAAGAAGCATGCGAAACAATGAATGCCGATACGGTTGTGTTTGATGACGAGCTGTCTCCCGTGCAAACGAGAAATATATCCGATTTTCTTGGCGTAAAGGTTCTTGACCGTTCGCTTCTTATACTCGATATTTTTGCCATGAGGGCAAAAAGCGGAGAAGGAAAACTCCAGGTCGAGCTTGCGCAGCTCAAATACCGTCTGCCGCGTCTTCGCGGACTCGGAACTGTCCTTAGCCGTACCGGAGCGGGTATAGGAACAAGAGGTCCGGGCGAAACAAGACTCGAATCCGACAGACGTCATATCCGTCACCGTATATCGGCACTTGAGGAGCAGATCCGGGAGCTGAAAAAACACCGCGGACTTATACACACGAGAAGAAAAAAAGACGGAGTTATCACAGCCGCTCTTGTCGGCTATACAAACGCCGGAAAATCCACTCTCTTAAACCGTCTGACAGATGCAGAAGTGCTTGCGGAGGATAAGCTTTTTGCAACTCTTGATCCTACGTCAAGAGCCATAACGCTGGAGGATAACAGGCAGATTCTGCTTGTGGATACGGTAGGCTTTATACGAAAGCTTCCCCACCATCTTGTTGAAGCGTTTAAATCCACGCTCGAAGAAGCGGTTGTAGCGGATATGCTGCTGCATATCATAGATACCTCGAGTCCCGAAATGGAAAATCAGATCCATGTTGTGGAAAATGTCCTTAAAGATATAGGCGCTTCTGGTAAGCCGGAAATATGCGTTTTCAATAAATGTGACCTTACGGCAGAGCGTCCGTTTGTAAAGGACTGTCCATGCGTTTATATAAGCGCCAAAAGCGGAGAAAATGTCAATACGCTTATAAAGGCGATAGCTGACGCCGCTCCGGGAAAAAAGGAGAAAATCAGCGTTATTATTCCCTACAGCAACGGGGCTCTTGTGAGCGAGCTTCACCAAAACCAAAAGGTTTTAAGCGAAAGCTACGGTGAGTCCGGCACGGAGATGGAGCTTCTCGTTGATGAGAGAATGTATGAAAAACTGAAGGAGTATATGCGGGATGTCTAAAAAAGACAGCTTCAAAACAGTCGCGCATGAGGCGCAGACTCTTATTGTTGAAAAAAAATCAAAATTTATCGCAAACGTAAAGCCTGTAGACAATGAGGCGGACGCATTGGCATTCCTTGCCGCAATGCGCTCAAAATATTCCGATGCTACGCACAATGTCTATGCTTACGTTATAGACGAGAACAATATCTTCCGCTACAGCGACGACGGCGAGCCTTCGGGAACAGCGGGAATGCCCGTACTTGACACTATACGCAAGGCAGGACTGGTTGACGTTATAGTGGTTGTAACAAGATACTTCGGCGGGACCCTCTTGGGCACCGGAGGTCTTGTACATACATACGGAGCCGCGGCAAGAGAAGGTCTTGAAGCGGCAAAAAGAATAGTGCGCAGCAAGTGCAATATAGTTTCCGTTAAGGCTGACTACACACTTGTAGGAAAGCTTCAGTATATGATAGCCGAGGAAGGCTACGACCTTGAAGATACAATATATGAAAGTGATGTTACTTTTAAAGTCATATGCCCTCTCGATATAACCGACAGCTTTATAAAGGATGTGACGGAGCTGACAAACGGAAGAGCAGCATGCAGCATTACAGATACTAAATATGTTGATAAGGAGGAGCCGGTATAATGAACAGGTTGTGGAAGGCAGTTATTATCATCGCGGCAGCGGCGGCTCTTACAGGAGCGGGGGTTTATGCGGGAATGTCAATTCAGAGGAATAATCTTGCGTCAGCCATTCCCAAAACGGCTCAGACAACGCCTACGCCAGATACCTCAAAAAACGTATCCTCTGACGATGTCGGAAGATATATAGGAAGAAGCTTTGAGTCGGCGGCAGCTGACGGCTCTGAAGCAGTTGACAAATTCAGCTGCGACCTGACGACAGACGGAGAACCGGAAACAATTTCTCTCTACAGCTCTCCCGATAAGGCAGACGGCGATTCCACCAGATGGATTCTTGAAATAAGCCGTGACGATTCGTATTATACTTTATTCAATCAATAAGCGGCGGTATGGTCTATTATGACATAGGAGAGCTTGACTCCGACGGAAACATGCTTATAGTTCTCTATATCCGTTCTAAAAACGGTATAGATATAAGAAAATATACATATTCTAAAAACGGATTTGTTGAACAAAAACCGTTTACCCTTGAGGGAGTGAATATAACTCACACTTCACATGCGGGAATATAATAAACGCCGCATATTACGGCGAGAAAGGAAAATATTATGGAAATTACATTAACATCAGAAAATTTTGACAGTGAGGTTATGAAAACCGATATGCCAGTGCTTGTTGACTTTTGGGCGCCATGGTGCGGACCATGCCAGATGCTCGGTCCGATAATCGAAGAGGTAGCGGAAGAATATGAGGGCAAGGCAAAAGTATGCAAGGTCAACGTTGACGAAAACGGTCCGTTAAGCGCACAATTTGCAATAGTTTCTATTCCTACGGTCATTCTTTTTAAAAACGGAAAGCCTGTTGAAAAGCTCATAGGAGCACATGCAATAGACGATTATGAGGATATAATCGATAAATATTTATAATTATATACACAAAGGCAGGATTTTTTCCTGCCTTTTATGTTTAAATATTCATATTTTTGAATATTTTAAAAAAATACTTGCAATTTTATTCATTATGAGTTATAATATGCGTATTAAACAAATAATAAAGGGAGGATAGTTATGCTTGATGAGATCAAGGCATTAGATAAAAAATATTATATGAACACCTTCGGCGAAAGACTTAACGTTATGTTTGACCATGGCGAAGGCATGAAGCTTTACAGCGACGCCGGAGATGTATACTATGATTTTCTTGGCGGAATCGCTGTAAACTCGGTTGGACACGCACATCCTAAGCTTGTAAAGGCTGTATCAGAGCAGGCGGCAAAGGTCATACATACATCAAGCTTGTATTATATAGAGAACCAAGCAAGACTTGCTCAGAAGCTTGTTGAAAGCACCTGCGCCGACAAAGCGTTTTTCTGCAACAGCGGAGCCGAGGCAAATGAGGGAGCTATGAAGCTTGCGCGAATTTATTTCTATAAAAAAGGAATGAACAAAAACGAGATAATTTCTCTCGACCACTCATTCCACGGCAGGACTCTTGCGACCGTAGCTGTAACGGGACAAGAACATTACCAAGCTCCTTACAGACCCAATCTCCCCGGAGTGACACAGGTCGAACCGAATAATTTTGAAGCTTTAAAAGCCGCTGTAACCGATAAAACAGCAGCAATCATGCTTGAACCAATACAGGGTGAAAGCGGAGTTCATCCCATGGACAAGGAATACCTTCAAAAGGTAAGAGAGCTTTGCAGCGAAAAAAATATAATCCTCATATTTGACGAGGTACAAACGGGAATGGGACGCACAGGTCACCTCTTTGCCTACCAGCTCTATGGCATAGAACCGGATATTTTTACGTCCGCAAAGGCTTTGGGCGGCGGTGTTCCGATAGGAGCCGTATGTGCAAAGCAGTTTGTTGCCGATGCGTTCGAGCCGGGTGACCATGGAACTACCTTCGGAGGAAATCCTCTTGCAACAGCGGCAGGTCTTGCGGTATTTGATATATATGAAAGCGAGAATCTCGTCGAAAACGCTAAGCTTAAGGGAGAGGAATTTAAAAACAAGCTCAATATGCTAAGGGATAAATATCCGGATAAAATTTCTGACATAAGAGGGGCGGGACTTCTTATAGGAATACAGGTAAAAGATGAGCTTGGAAAAACTGTATTTAACAAACTGTTCGAAAATAAAATCCTCACGAGTCTTTGCTCGGGAAATACTATCCGTATCGCTCCGCCTCTTATAATAACAAGCGGAGATATCGATTTATTTATAAAAACATTTGAACAAATAATAAAGGAGATATGATCATGAAAGATTTAATAAGTTTGCATGACCTCACCTCACAGGAGGTAGAAGATTTGTTAAAGCTTGGACTCAAGCTTAAAAGCGAATTAAAGAACGGAATTCCGCATCCCATATTAAAAGGAAAGACGCTCGGTATGATTTTCACAAAATCATCCACCAGAACCCGTGTGTCATTTGAAGTAGGCATGACGCAGCTCGGCGGCTACCCGCTGTTTTTATCATCAAATGATATACAGCTCGGACGAGGCGAGTCTATCCATGACACAGCAAAGGTGCTTGAGCGTTATCTCGACGGAATCATGATAAGAACTTATGCTCATTCAGATGTTATAGAGCTTGCACAGGAAGCAAGTATTCCGGTAATCAACGCACTTACTGACCTACTTCACCCATGTCAGGTACTTGCGGATCTTATGACGGCATATGAGCATAAGGGTAAGCTTGAAGGACTTAAGCTCGCATACATAGGAGACGGAAACAATATGGCACATTCGCTTATGTACGGATGCGCCAAGGCAGGTCTTGACTGTGCTATAGCCACTCCAAAGGATTACGCATGCGATGCAGAAGTCGTTGCAAATGCAAAGGATGACTTTAAGAAATCCGGCAAAACGCTGCTTCTTACGGATGATCCCGCAGCGGCAATAGCCGACGCGGATATTGTCTATACGGATACATGGGTTTCTATGGGCATGGAAGAGGAAAAGGAAATAAGACAGAAGGCATTCAAGGGCTACTGTGTTGACAAGGAGCTTTTCTCGCACGCAAAGAGCGATGCAATTTTCATGCACTGCCTGCCTGCATACAGGGGTTATGAGGTAACCGAGGATGTAATAGACGGTCCTCAAAGCGTTATCTTTGATGAGGCAGAAAACAGACTCCATGCTCAAAAAGCTGTTATGGCTACGCTGATGGCATAAAATCAAATTTTTAGATACCCTCGAAAGCTTGACTAAACATGGCGGACAGCCGCAAGTTTACGAGGGTATTCATCATTTTGGAAAGGACATGATATAATGCTTGCCGATTATCAGTCTTTTTTTGAGGTACGGCTTGCACATTATGACGATATACCGGCTATAATGTGCATAACGCGCGATGCGTTTACAAAATATAAGGAGCTTGCCGGAATAGACCGTGTGGACGCGCTTAACGAAACCGAACAGGACATAAAAAATGATATAGATACAAAAATCGTACTCATCGCAACTCAAGACGGCGAACCTGTCGGCAGCGTGAGAGTAGCAGTTTCTGATAATCACAGCGCCTACCTTTCTCGTTTCGGAGTCAAACCGGACAGTCAGAATAACGGAATAGGAAAAAGCATGATGAATTTGGTTGACAGAATAATGATAAAGAAAGGCGTTAAACGCCTTAGTCTACATACCGGATCAAAAATATCATCGCTTATACGCTTTTATTACGGACGCGGATTTTTTATCGAGTCTACCGATACCGACCGCGGTTATGTACGCGCTTTGCTTGTTAAGGAATACAGTTAAATATACATATATAAGGCAAAAAAACAGTAATCAAGCATTACTGTTTTTTTGTTTTATTATCAATCCCAAAAAACCTCAAATAACCCCAAATAAAACGAAAAACATACGACAATTATGGCAAAAATACAGTAAAATAAAGAAAAAATACACCTTGAAAATACTCATATTATATGGTAGAATACAGATAATTCATAAGGCAATAAGTTAATTTATATATATTTTGGTTTTTAATATCGAAAAACCTCTCTCTCCCAATATTGGATTAAAGCGGACTGTTTAAGTCCGCTTTAATCCATTTTTTATAGCTTTTTATTTTAAATCTTTGTAATATCGGCGTCTATATCCTCGATCGGAACATTAACGAGTCCTATAGTTTTCAAGTGCTCCCGCATTTCGCTGTTGTCGAAGCTGTCGCCCTTATCTGCATATACCTGCTCTGTTTCTATCCGGCTTTCGTCTACAAACCGCGCTATTGGCTCAATATTGTTTTTTACCGCCTCCTGTGCAAACATTTTAGCTATAAGACTACCTCCTATATCATTTGTATGAGTATAATCGCGCTCTTCTCCCTTGCATCGGAAAAAGTTCCATGATTTTACCGGTCCCGCCGTTGTAAAATAATCCGTAGTCCTCTTCCACATATCCACAAAAGGCACATCAAGCTCCTCTGCTACAGCCTTAACCGCATCACGATATTCACCCAAAAGATTTCTAAGACTTCCGTCCGGCTCAAATATTATACGGTTTATTGGAGAATTAAGTATCGGATATGCTCCGCGCTCCTTTGCATAATTCACCATATAGCGAAGGTTCTCAGCATATCCGCCGAATGCCGCAAGCTCCTCAAGCTTCTGGTCATTATGTCCGAACTCACATATAAGAACATCACCCTGTTTGATCTTATCCTTGAATGCAGTCCAGTTTACCGCAAGAAACTCTTTTGTATGCGATCCGGACTGCGCATGATTTGAAACGGCTATTCCGGGCTTTAGAAGTCCCTGCAATGCCTGCCCCCAGCCGCAATAGGTCTCAGACGGAACATACGGATACTCTGCCGGCTGGTCGGTTACCGTTGAGTCGCCCGCGATAAAAACAGTGGGTATATCAACAGGTGATACCGCCGCGGTAGCTGTGACCGCTCCATCACATAATATGTATATCTGAGCATATTCAACCTTTGTATATTCCTCGCCGCTTTTATGATAATCGCATACGCTTGCATTAAATACAATATCTCTTGTTTCACCGCTGCGTATACTCTCGTCCACCCTTATAAATCTGCGGCTCTGAGAGAGCACGGTATATACCGTATCTTCATGCGCCTTTATTGTGAGCGTTACCTCATAATTTCCGTTAGGTACCGGCATTTCTATTTTCAGCGGTTCATTTTTATAGCTTTTCATTATTTTATTAATCCCTTTCTGTATGCTGCCACAAGCGCTTTAAGCGCGTCTATTCTGCCCTGCAGGGCTTTTCCCTTATCCGTATCCTCAACAAGCAGACGTTTCGGCGCCCGCTCTATAACATCAAGAGTTGAATACATATCTTCATCCTTTGTAACAGCCGTTTCCACAGATTCAAACGCATCATGAGCGCTTAAAAGAAGTCCGTGAGAATTGAACAGCAGCGTATATCCTGCAATACCTGTCTGCGACTGGTATGCTCTTGAAAGCCCGCCGTCTATGACAAGCAGCTTTCCGCCGGCTTTTATCGGACTTTCTCCCTTTTTTATCTTAACCGGAACATGACCGTTTATAATATGCGAAAAGCTGTTGGGCTTTATTCCGAATTCCCGAAGTATCTTATTACATATTTCGGGCTTTTCTATCAGCTTGTAATACGGGTCTTTAATTTCCGTCCAAGTGCTTTCGTCTTCTATAAAATACCTCTCGAACGTGGTCATCTTATTCTTTCCGTATACCGGAGAATAGCAGCCGCACCACAAAAACCACAAAAAATCCTCTCCGTATTTTTTTTCCGGAGTGCCATGCTTTGCGAAATATCCCTCACGGGCAATGATCTCCGCCTTATCCATCAGAGCCTTTCCCTTGACCTTTTCCCCGCCCAGAGTTACCTCATGGAAGCTTCCGTCAGGATTCATGGGTATGCAGCCGTGATAGAGCAGATTGTTATTGATATTTAAATATATACTGCCTTTATTATATATAAAGCGTATATGGCGCTGAAGCTTTTCGGAATGCAGAAAAGATGAGCGCAAAAGCTCCATAAGCTCATTTTCCGCCTGTGTAAGCTCATATGGACGCTCAGGATTTATAGTCGGGAAATTATGGTCACGCAGCATATATTTCTTTCCTTCAATAGTAATTGTTCCGGTGACAAAATCTATTTTATCAAGCATAAGATGGTTATCCATATGGAACTCGGGATGACGCTTTATAAGCTGTCCCTCAAGCTTGAACTGAATAATAGATATTGCCTTGTGCATCTTAGCCCATAACTCCGAATCATGCTTTGAAAGCTTTACCATATTGGGGTTGCGCGGGATAAAGTATTTACACGGATCCTTCGCATAGGTCTCCATTGCAAATACCGTAAGGGGACGCATGTTTATGCCGTAGCCGTCCTCTATACAGTCAAAATTGCAATACTTTGTGGATATGGCAAGCACTGTCGCTATACATACAAGCGACCCTGCCGCCGCTCCCATCCATTGAACATCATGATTTCCCCACTGTATATCTACGCTGTGATAATTTTCAAGCGTATCTAAAATTATATCAGCTCTCGGTCCGCGGTCAAATATATCTCCTATAATATGAAGCTTTCCTATCGCAAGATTTTGTATAAGATTGGACATATCCACAATAAAAGCATCCGCCTGACCAAGCTCCACTATGGTCTGTATACATTTGTTGTAATAGCCTTCCTTATCAGAGCCGAAATCATTATCCGCATGTATAAGCTCATCGATTATATCTCCAAAAGATGACGGCAAAAGACTCCTGATAGACGCCCTTGTATATTTTGAAGCTATCACACGGCATATCTCTATAAGCCTGTAAAGGGTTATTTTATACCAATCGTCTATATTATCAACCGAACGCTTTATTATATCAAGCTTTTGCTCGGGATAATATATAAGCGTTGAGAGCGTCTGACGGTCATGCTCAGAAAGAGTCCTTCCGTAAATGGATGTTATCTTATCTTTTATTACTCCCGACGCATTTTTTAATATATGAAGAAAAGACTCATATTCACCATGAATATCGCTCATAAAATGCTCCGTCAGCTTAGGCATTTTTTGCAGCGACTGCAAAGAAATTATCTCAGAGCATGCCGCAGTTATTGTCGGATACTGTTCTGAAAGCAGTCTAAGATAATCAATCGTATAATTCATTTGTTTACCCTCCTGTCTCTTTATTTATAATATCTCAGCTTATTCACTATTCCAATACAATACTGTCCGCAAAAAGCCTTTGCGCCGTATCATACGGAACTGAGAAATCAGGCTGTACGGAAAATCCGTTCCAATCCTGAATCAGTCCGTCCTTGATCAAGTACGCCTTACAGTTTGTACAATATTCGTCAAGCAGTATCGTATCTCTTTTGAGCGGATCTAAAACATCATATGCCGGTAAGGTCCAATTTATAATATTTGAACCTATGACCGCTCCCCTTTCGTTATAGCAGTTCACCAAAAGCTTTATTTTCTGCGGATATGGAGAAAGATTCTGCACATTTATCAAATTGCCGTCATAAACGCCGGAGCTTTTGAGCGTAATATCATTGCTCACACCGTAATCATATATATTACCTTCAAATGCCGTAAGTCCCTGCCGGCAAAGCTCCTCAACAATAAGACGCGCCATTTGTCCAGCTCCTTCTCTGCTCGCGTGAAGAGTGTCCTGCTCTCCGGACCAGTTTATCCAGTAGAGCCGCTTTGCTCCGTCATAGCCTATAGCGGTAAAATATGCCGACGCCAGATCATGCAGGTCTATATAATGTATTCTCTGCTCCTGTGCAACTTTCTTCGCTGTAGTCTTGTACCAGCGTCCGGGCTGATAACATACGCCGTCTGTGTCAAAGTCGGTGAGCTTTCCCTCTGTTGTAAATATGATCGGAACAGCGCCTTTTGCTATAACCCGCTTTACCATCTCTGTCATGCTTTGATAAAACTCATCCTCGTTTGAATCTACCTGGTCATTTATTCCGAAGCCGATCATAAAATAATCACCCGCTTCTATAAAATGCTCCACTGCGGCAAACTGCCCGTCATTTAAAAATCCCTTTGCGCACTGTCCTCCGGTGGCATAGTTCTGAACATAAATATTTGAAGGAAGATAATTACCTATCATCTGTCCCCAGCCGCCTCTGTGTCCGGGATCAAGCTCCGTATCGAAATACAGCGGATAATATGTGGAGGTTATGGAATCTCCCGCAATGAACAGCCTTGTCCTCCTTGCCTCAGCAGTGCCCAGCCGCTTTATCTCAATAGTGCTTATAGAATATTCCGTATTGGGCTTTCCGGCTACCGGAGCTATATTTAACTGACCGTCTTCCACCAAAATTTCAGTCGATGCCATGGCGCCGCTTGAAGTCATATTCATAATAGTATAATACCCTTCCATATCAATACTCATAGTCGTGATATTTCCGGCATGTATCGTGACCTGATATAATCCGTTCGGTACATCTACATTAAATGTATTCTCTGTTCCTGTCTGGGCAAAATCGAATGCGACCGCATCCGAATATGGTCCGTCACCGTTTGCTTCGACATTCCTGACAGGCGTTAAATGCGCAAAGCCATATCCTATTTCCGGAGTATATCTGTCAGAAGCGCTTACCTGTATATATCCTGTATTCGGAATATCCCCCAAGTCAAAAAAAAGCGTTTCCCCGTCTGATACTGGAATCTGCGCATAAGCCGCCGCCGAACACAAAAGCGCCGAAAGTAAGGCTGCAGCGCCGATCATTTTTTTCATAAAATCATTCCTTTCAATTATATATTATATAAGAACTTATTAAAAAAATCAACCCTATATATAATTTTTACACAAAAATAAAAAAAATTCAAAAAAACCTTGACTTTTTAATGCTCATGTGTTAATATGTAATGGTTGAAAATCCGTAGACAGCAGGCGGCATAAGCAGAAGTCCTGCCGAGGAGCTTAGTAATGATTATTACGATCCTCTATGTCTATGCGTAGAGGATGTTTTTTTGTTATGAAGCATTACTTTTGGATTTTCAGAGGTAATTATTCATAGGAGGTGAATTTTAATGCCAAGCGCAAAAGTTTTAGAAGCAAAAAAGGCACAGGTTGCTGAAATCGCAGAAATTCTTAAGGCGGCTCAGACAGGTGTGCTCGTTGACTACAGAGGTCTTAATGTTGAAGAGGATACTGATCTCAGAAACAAGCTCAGAGAAGCAGGCTGTAAGTATTTTGTTGTAAAGAATACTCTTCTTAAGCTCGCTACAGAGCAGGCAGGTCTTGAAGGTCTTGATGAGGCGCTTCACGGTCCTACAGCTTTGGCTGTATCGAACGATGACGCTGTTGCACCGGCAAAGGTTCTTGCAGAATTTGCAAAGAATAACGAAAAGCTCGAATTAAAATCAGGTTTTATGGACGGAGCAGTTATGTCGCTTGACGAGGTTAAGACTCTCGCAGCAACTCCGAATATGGAAACATTGATCGCAAAGATGATGGGAAGCTTGAATGCTCCTGTATCGAATCTCGTTCGTTTGCTCAACACTATCGCAGAGGGCGGCGAGGAAATCGCAGATCTTATCGCAAAGAAGGCCGCAGAAGCTACGGAAGAGGCTCCCGCAGAGGAAGCACCGGCGGCAGAATAAGTTTATATTTTGAAAATATCTTAATTTTAGGAGGAAATTACAATGGCAGATTTGAATGCAATTCTTGATTCAATCAAGGAATTAAAGTTATTGGAAGTAGCAGAGCTCGTTAAGATGATGGAAGAAGAGTTCGGCGTAAGCGCAGCAGCTCCGGTTATGGTAGCAGCAGGCGGCGAGGGCGCAGCAGCAGCTGAAGAGAAGACAGAGTTCGACGTAGTTCTCGTTGATGCAGGCGCTAAGAAGCTCGGCGTTGTTAAGGTTGTTAAGAACATGACAGGTCTTGGACTTAAGGAAGCTAAGGAGATAGTTGACAACGCTCCGAAGACAATCAAAGAGGCTGTAGCTAAGGACGAGGCTGAGAAGATGAAGGCTGAGCTCGAAGAAGCAGGCGCTAAGGTTGAATTAAAGTAATTTTACTCTGATTTTGCCGGACAGGAGTATGATATATGATTATTGACGTATCTGGTATTCTAAAGGAATTCGGCGGAAAAATCAAAATTGACGGCGAGGTTGATCTTCCCGATACGGATTTTATGGGTGAGATGTATACATTCAAGACCCCGATTTCGGTAAAGGGAGATGTTACCAACAACGGCAAGTCACTGATACTGGCGGTTGAATGCTCCGGTAAGATGGGCACGCAGTGCGCGCGCTGTATGAAGGATATAACCGTTGATATTGATTTTCCGGTAGAAGAGCATCTTGTTCGTTCTGACGGTGAGTTTTCGGAGGATGAGGATATTATCACATTTGACGGACATACCGTTGAGCTTGACGGAATAATTGCGGACAATCTTATTATGAATATTGAAGGCAGATATTTGTGCAAGGATGACTGTAAGGGTCTTTGTCCGGTCTGCGGTCAGGATCTTAATGAGGGGGAATGCGGTTGCAGCCGTGAGGTTATCGATCCAAGATGGCAGGGTCTGGCAGACTTAATGAAAAACGAGTAACTCAGAGTGATTTTATGGAGGTGTAACAAATGGCAGTACCTAAGAATAAAGTATCAAAAGCCAGAAGAAACAGCAGACGTGCCAATTGGAAGCTTACTGCACCGAACATGGTAGAGTGCCCCAAGTGCCACGAGTTTAAAATGCCTCATAAAGTTTGTAAGGCTTGCGGTTATTACAACGGCAAGGAAATCATCAAGGTTGAGGATTAATTCGGCTTACAATGATATACCGTGCGGAAAATTTCCGCACGGTTTTTTAGTATATAGAAATTTTTTTCTTTTTTTGCTTGAAAACAATGCGGCGATATAGTATAATAGTATGATAGATGACATTCCCGAAAGGAAGGATAGTAAATGAGAAAACTTATTGCAATATGGGCGGGAAAGCTCCTGAGCATCCTGGGACGGATAATAGGAAAAAAATCCTCCTCCAGCCCCGGGGAATACGCTTTGAGAATTTGTCCTGAGCTTATAAGCAACCTAAATCAATATGTCAAAAAAAGTATAATCGTCACATGCGGTACCAATGGTAAAACTACCACAAACAATCTTATGTGCTCGGCTCTTGAAGCAAAGGGCTATAAGGTCCTATGCAACCGTCTGGGCGCAAATATGCTTAACGGTATTGCAACAGCATTTTTACAGGCTGCCAGTCTTACCGGAAAATTAAGCGTGGATTATGCCTGTCTGGAAATAGACGAAGCATATACCCCTGTGCTGTTCAAATATTTTAAGCCAGACATTATGGTTATAACAAATCTTTTCCGTGATCAGCTCGACCGCTACGGAGAAATAGATATAACCTCCGACAAGATCTTGAGCGCGATAAGAGAAGTTCCTTCATTAAAACTCGTGCTTAACGGAGACGACCCGCTTTGCGTACAGTTCGGGTGCGAAAAAAATGTAAGAGCTTATTATTACGGTATATCAGAGAAAGTTCTCCCTCAAACAGATGATACAAAAGAAGGGCGCTTCTGTCCCGTATGCGGCGGAGAGCAGGTTTATAAATATTATCACTACAGCCAGCTCGGTGATTATTTCTGCCCGCACTGTGGCTTTAAACGGCCTAAAATTGATTTTGATGTAAAGAATGTACGACTGGAAACTCCTATGAAATTCACCATAAACGGCAAACCTATGTCTATAAACTACAAGGGCTTCTACAATATATATAATCTCATTGCTGTTTACGGCGCTCTTACAGTTGCTGGTGAAGACACAAAGGATTTTTCTAAGCTTCTTGAAGGTTATAAGCCTCAGATAGGACGTATGCAGGAATTTCCGTTTAAGAAGCCTGTAATACTGAGCCTTTCCAAAAACCCTGCCGGCTTTAATCAGGCTATCGCCACAGTCAACAGCGATAAACGCCGCAAGGATGTCATAATAGCCATAAATGACCTTGCTAACGATGGGCGCGATGTATCATGGCTATGGGATGTAGATTTTGATAAAATCCATGATGAAAATCTTAACACTCTTACCACTACAGGTATAAGGGTATGGGATATATCACTTCGGTTTAAATACTCAGATATTAAGGTTGACCATATGACTCACGATATGGCGGATGCTGTTAAACGCGCATTAGCAACCGATTCCGAGGTCGTATATGTACTCGTAAACTACACGGCGCTTTATTCAACAGAGGCTGTTTTAAACGAACTTCTTAAAAAGGAGGAGGGCGAGGAATAATGAAACTTACAATTCTCCATCTTTATCCCGATCTGCTCAATCTCTACGGCGACAGGGGAAATATTGAATGTCTCAGAAAGCGTCTTGTATGGAGAGGAATAGACGCGGAGGTCAGGACATACACCTGTGAAAGCAGCGGCTTTGATTTATCTGATGTTGATATAGTATTCATAGGCGGCGGCTCGGACAGAGAACAAAAAATTGTATGCAGCCGTCTTTTGGAGCATAAGCAGCAGCTTCATGACTATGTAGAAGCAGGAGGCTCCCTTGTGGCGGTATGCGGCGGATACCAGCTTTTAGGCAAGTATTATAAGCTTGAAAATGAAACAATTCAAGGACTGGAAATACTCGATATATACACCGATCAGGGCAAAAAGCGCCTTATCGGAAACATTGTACTCGAAACAGACCTAATTGACCGCAAAATTGTGGGCTTTGAAAACCATGGAGGACGCACCTATATAGGAAATCATACACCATTGGGTAAAGTGATATATGGAAACGGAAACGCCGATAATACCGGATTTGAAGGAGTCGTTTATAAAAATGTGATCGCAACTTATCTTCACGGTCCGCTTTTCCCTAAAAATCCTCAGCTTTGCGATTATGTTCTTACTAACGCCCTGAAGCATAAATATCCGAATTTCAAGACTCTCTCCCCTCTTGATGATGAGCTTGAAAATATTGCTAACGATTATATCGTAAACCGCTTTAAAAAGTAAATATTTTTTTAACAATGGAATGTCACGCTTGACATTCCATTGTTTTAATATTAAAATGTATAATGAATATACTGCTTATTTAATCAATACAATTGAAGGAGAAATGAATAAATTGAAACTTACGGAAACGACTGTTTCCCTTACAAAAAATAAGCTTCTTATAAAGCTTAAAAAGCATAAATATAAGCCGCCCGCTATACTTGCCGTACTTATACTATGCGCTGTCGGACTTATAGTCCGAACAAATATTGTAACGGAAAACAGCGATACAATAGAATCTGAAAATTCCGCTTCGGATTATGCAATGCGGCTTCCGCATTACAGCAACTTTGATATGTCCTATGTAAAGGTCGCGGTTAAAATCAATTCGGTATATAACGATATATATCTACAAAACAACTCTGCACAGATCCAATACAGCGCTCAGGTGTACCCCATAACCTTAAAGGACTTTTCAATTACATGGAGTAACGGAAACGATATAATTGCCAATATAGATGAAAACGGGCTTGTTACAGCATACGTACCCGGAACAACGGACATAACCGCAACTCTCATATGGCAGGACGAAACGCATACAGCATCGTCAAAGCTCAATATCATACAGCCTGTCGAGGGTATGTATATGCCGACAACCACTATAACTCTCTATAAGGGAGGAACCGGACAAATGCTCATGGCGGCAGTGTCCCCGGCTAATGCCACCAATCAAAATATAACATGGCAGAGCAAGGATAACAAAGTTGCGGTCGTTGACGAAACCGGATATGTTACACCGGTTGATACCGGTATGACAGAGGTGGTAGCTACCTCAGAAGACGGCAGCTTTACAAGCAAATGCTTTGTAAACGTTGTAAACTACTCTGTAAAGGTAGATAATGTATCTATACAAAACAGCGGCAAGGATGATTCTTATCTAAAGGTCGGAGAAAGCTTCACTGTTCTTGCGGCGGTACAGCCGTCAAACGCCAAGGACAAAACTCTTAAATGGATCTCCACAAACACCGATGTTGCATCTGTCAGCCAAACCGGTGTTGTACGCGCGCTTAAGGTTGGTGAGACATATATAAATGTTTCCTCATCTAACGGCAAGCAGGACACTCTTAAGCTCACTGTCCAGCCGTCCGATACGGCAAACACTGATGTACTTGATCTGTCAGGCTCAACAAATGCCGCTACAGCCGATATTATAAACGGCTCAGTAACATATTCTACGTACTCCAATACTCTTGACGAGATGGTGAATATCCAGATGGGGCTTAATCCTCCGCCGAAATATAACGGCTCAAACTACGCTTCTTCAGACCAAGTAAGACGCTGGATGGATCCTTCAAGCTTCTCAACTGGAGCTTATAAATATCAGTTCCTTGATTTGTCCCGTCCTAACGGAACGACCGAAGAAGCCCTCAACAGCTATCTGAGCAACAAGGGTATACTCGCAGGTCATGCAAGCGACTTTATAGCGGCCGCAAACGAATATGGTGTTTCCGAGATATATCTTATCGCTCATGCGTGTCTTGAAACCGGAAACGGTACGTCACAGCTTGCAAGAGGTGTTGAGGTAAACGGCACAACCGTATATAATGTATTCGGTATAGGCGCATACGATAACAGCGCTGTATATTCCGGCTCGCAGAAAGCATATAGAGAGGGCTGGACAAGCGTAAGCTCAGCAATACGCGGCGGCGCTCAATGGATAAGCCAATACTATATCAACTCAGAGGATGGCAGACAAAATACACTTTATAAGATGCTTTGGAATCCCGAAAATCCGGGTCAGCATCAATATGCTACAGATATAGAATGGGCTACCAAGCAGGCAGTCAATATCGAAAAGATATTTGAAATGTTCCCTGATGCCGTAAAGACATATGATGTTCCGGTATACAGCGGTGAAAACCCGGCTGTACTGGATGTAGATTAAAATTTCAGAGGATGCAGAAAAACTGTTCTACTGCATCCTCTTTTATTTTTATCTTAACCTTCCATATGCTTTCCCAAGAACCCCGCCGCGGACTCGGCAAGCTTATTTTCAACCTCTGTCGGTTTTTCTCCGTTATTCATAATGAACAACACCGAGCCTATCGTATCTCCTTCAGATATAATGGGCACCACAACGCCCGCATTATACTTATCGTTACCGTCAGCAACAGCTATAGGCTTTCCGGATTCATACGTTACCGTAATTCTTTCATTCATAACGTTATCCAGCTCCGCACTCACCGGCTTTTCCATAAGCTCCTTCTTCGGAACTCCCGATACCGCTATAACGCTGTCGCGGTCTGTTATACACGCTCCGCATCCGCTTGCCTCAGCAAGAGTTTCGGCATAAGCAGCCGCAAAATCTCCCAGCTCACCTATCGGAGAATATTTTTTGAAAATAACCTCTCCGTCCTTTTCTGTGTATATTTCAAGCGGATCTCCTTCTCTTATGCGCATGGTGCGCCGTATTTCCTTTGGTATAACTACTCTTCCCAGATCATCTATTCTTCTTACTATTCCAGTTGCTTTCATAATAACCTCCTATTGTTGTTTCGGTCCCTTAAAGACTTTTTCTGTATGATTTTATTATGCTTAATAGTTTTTGCTTTATTCAAAAATTTACATAATTTTCGTTATGGTGTTTTTTTCTAATCAAAATATTTTGCATAAAACTTGTCAGTATAAAAAAAATGTGCTATAATATATCCGGAAAGGAAAATACTATGAAACAAAATTACCAAATAATGCTTGATAAAAAAATCGAAGAAATAAAACTCGCCGGTATACGCCCAAGTCTTTTGCTGCACGTATGCTGTGCTCCTTGCTCAAGCTATGTACTTGAATATTTGAGTGAATATTTTGATATAACTCTGTATTTCTATAATCCGAATATTTCGCCGGAAAGTGAATTTGACTACAGAGAAAAAGAGCTTGAACGCCTTATATCGCAAATGCCTCTTAACGGAACAGTAAAGCTGATAAAGGGTGAGTATGAGCCCGAAAAATTTTATGCCTTGGCTAAGGGTATGGAGCAAATGGACGAAGGCGGAGAGCGCTGCTTTAAATGCTATGAGCTTAGACTCAGAAAAAGCGCTGAGGCGGCTCAAAAGGGCGGCTATGACTATTTTACAACAACATTATCTATAAGCCCGCATAAAAATGCTCAAAAGCTTAATGAGATCGGAAAAGCGCTTTGCGAGGAATATGGGGTAAACTATTTATTTTCAGATTTTAAAAAGAAAAACGGCTATAAGCGCTCATGTGAATTAAGTGAAATATATTCACTGTACCGCCAAAGCTACTGCGGCTGTATATACTCAAAAGCACAGGCTGTAAGAGAAAACCGTTTATGAAAAAACACCATGCACAAAGCATAGTGTTTTTTCAACATTCAAATATAGAAGTCCAAACCTCATGGAGATGAATTTTATGAAAATTCGTTTAATATAACAAGACGGCGGATAAACCGCCGTCATTGTATTTGGGGGGACCCACTGCCGTTAAAGGCAGTGGGCATATGAAAAAAAGGATGGTATCGACTGTCTTCATAAAAGGAGACAGCCAAATCAATTATAACTGATTAGCTAATTTAATTAGATGACGAACTTTCGGTTAAAACTACGTTCGCATCTATCTGTTCCCCATCGCGGAGAACTCTGAATGCCATTGTATCTCCCGGCTTTTTCTGGTCACGAAGATCATTGATCTCAGTTGTCGATGAAACCTTTTGTCCATCAACCGAGATAATCAAATCTCCCTCCTGAAGTCCGGCATCAGCAGCGCCGCTGTTTTCCTGAACGCTTGCAACAAACAAGCCATACTTTGTTTCCTGAACGCTTATACCTACAAGAGGTCTGCCGGTTACATAACCATTCGACATAAGGTCGTCGATAATCGGTTTTGCTTCTGAAATCGCTATAGCAAATCCCATACCTTCAACGCCTGACTCCGAAAGTTTTACCGAGTTGATACCTATAACCTCACCATACTGATTTATAAGCGCACCGCCGGAATTACCCGAGTTAATGGCTGCATCTGTCTGCAAGAGGTTATATGTTCTGTTTTCTATAGTCATTGTTCTGTTGACCGCACTTATAATTCCTGCTGTAACAGAACCGGAAAATTCCTGTCCCATCGGGTTGCCGATCGCAACCGCAAGCTCTCCAACCTGTACTGATGTACTGTCACCGAGTACAGCCGCTGTAAGAGTCTTATCTGTATCTATTTTCAATACAGCAAGGTCTGTTTTTACATCCTGACCGATAATCTGAGCTGTAATCTCATCTCCGGTATTAAGTATTATAGATACTTCCTGCGCGCCGTCTATAACGTGCTGGTTAGTAACGATATATCCATCTGTACTTATAATGATACCGGAACCGCTGCCCTGCTCAACCATTTCATCTGTGTTCTCATCAGCGCTGTAATAATAACGTCCGCTGAACGGGTCGTAATATCTCTGAGGCTGAACCTTTGTCTTATTAATTACTCCTACAACGCTCGGTCCTACCTGAGCTGCAATCTCAGGAATAGTAAGAACCTTTTTATTGCTGTTTGCTGTCGTCACTGCCGAATCTGAAGATGAATCAGAACCCGATGATGCGACCTGCTGAGTATATGCGCTGTTCTGCGCCGCCTCAAGAGGGCTTGTATTATTCTTATTTATATAATACATACCTGTTCCGAACACTGCTGCGGTAAAGACGCTTGCCGCCAAAGCCGAACATACAGCTGTCAGAAACAATCTTGGTTTCTTTTCTTTCTTTTCTTTTTTATTGTAGACAATTAAATCAGTTGACTCTGTATACGGATATTTTTTCATAATTACCATTTCCTTTCTTATTCCGTTCTCAGAATTGCATATTAAGCATTAAGCTCAAAATACTCACTATATTTAATTGACACACTTATAATATCATATTTTCACTCAATTGTCAAGACATATTGAGATAATTTCTTTTTTTGTGTGCCCTTTTTTTAATTCATATATATAATACAATATAGATTTGACACTGGTATGACCAAAATGTTAAAATTATGAATCTTTTTAATGAACAAACTATTAACATCTTGACAAAAGAGTTAATTTGTTATACAATGTGTAACATCAGTGTTAAATGCAAATAATTCGCAACAAAAAGCGTTACCGAAAGGACCTCTGTATATGAAAAAATTACTTATACTTGATTCCAACAGCATATTAAACCGCGCTTATTATGGAGTAAGCCCTCTTTCTACACGTGACGGACTTCCTACAAATGCGGTTTATGGTTTTATGAATATTATTATAAAGCTAATAAATGATTTTAAGCCCAACTATATATGTGCTGCATATGACCTAAAGGCTCCGACATTTCGCCATAAGATGTATAAAGAATATAAGGCACAGAGAAAGCCCATGCCTGATGATCTTGCAAAGCAGCTCCCCATATCAAAGGATATATTGAAAGCTATGGATATACCTATTATAGCTCTTGAGGGCTACGAAGCAGACGATATAATAGGAACTGTTTCCCGCATATGCGGTGAAAATGAAACGGAATGCCTTATAGCAACAGGAGACCGTGATGATTTACAGCTCGTATCACCTTCAACCAAGGTAATACTTACCGTGACAAAATACGGAAGACCGGAAACAACTGTATATGATGAAGCGGCAGTTAACGATAAATATAAGGTAACTCCTGAGGAATTTATCGACGTAAAGGCGCTTATGGGTGACAGCTCTGATAATATCCCGGGAGTTTCGGGAATAGGAGAAAAGGGTGCAGTTGCGCTGATAGAGCAATTCCATTCTATAGAATACATTTATGAAAATATAGATAACCTTGGCTTAAAAGGAAAAAAGCTCGAGAACTTAAAAAACGGCCGTGATATGGCTTTTCTTTCAAAAACTCTTGCCAAAATAGATAAGAACGTTCCCATAGAGCTCAATATGTCGGAGTGCGAGTTCAACGGAGTCAAACCTGATAATTCCGAGCTTTACAGGGTACTTTCATCTTTGGAGTTAAAAAGCATCATAAAAAAGTTTGAGCTTATACCTCCTTCTGATGCTCCGGATATATCCGTAAATGCCGATATATTCTCGGGAACTCAAATAAAAGAAATAGACACCGCAAAGGAGCTAAGCGAAATACTTTCCGGACTGGATTCATATGCTTTTGTCCCTGTTTTTAACGGCAGTACTTTAAGCTCAGTCGCATTTGCCCATGAAAAGACCGCTTATTTCACTTCATATAAAATATCTCCTTCAGAGCTTATACAGGCAATCAAGCCTTCATTGGAAAATGAGAAGGTAAAAAAGAGTGTCAACGACATAAAGGATGCTATCGTAAAGCTTGCCGGTCAAGTTGAGCTTAATGGCATAGATTTTGATACGGCGATCGCGGCATATCTTATAGACCCATCAAGGAAAAGCTTTGAGATTACATCGCTTGCAGATTCTATCTTAGGCGTTCAGCTCCCATCATCCGAACAAAAGCAGCTTTCTCTGTTTGGTGACGAGGAAGAAAACGACACAAGCTTATATGCAAAATATGCTCTTGCGGTTACAGGACTGCGTACTGTACTTGAAAAACAGCTTGAAAAGAATAATCAGACAATGCTTTACTATGACGTTGAGCTTCCGCTTATAACGGTGCTTGCATCCATGCAGATAAACGGATTCCTTGTAGACGAAAATGAGCTGCGGCGTTTCGGAGAATATCTATCCGGAAAAATAGATACTGCAGCGGCTGTCATTTACGAAATGGCGGGTAAAGAGTTCAATATCAACTCTCCGAAACAGCTCGGTGTAATACTGTTTGAAGATTTGGAGCTAAAGCCTGTAAAAAAGACAAAGACAGGATATTCCACAAATGCGGACGCTCTTGAAAAAATCCTCGGAAAACACCCAATCGTACAGCAAATAATCAATTACCGACAGTATACAAAGCTCAAAAGCACATACTGTGATGGTTTGGGAGCATTGATAAACCCCTCTACGCACAAGATCCATTCGGTGTTCAACCAGACCGTTACCGTTACGGGACGTATCTCATCTACAGAGCCTAATATGCAGAATATTCCGACAAGAACCGAGCTGGGGCGTGAATTGCGAAAGATGTTTGTAGCGTCGGACGATAACGTGCTTGTGGATGCGGACTATTCACAGATAGAGCTAAGGGTGCTCTCCCACCTTGCGGATGATGAAACTATGATAAATGCATTCAAAAACGGCGAGGACATTCACGCCGTTACTGCATCGCAGGTATTCGGTATACCACTTTGCGACGTCACTTCCGAACAGCGTTCACATGCTAAAGCTGTCAATTTCGGCATAGTATACGGAATAGGAGAATTCAGTCTCAGTCAGGATATAGGCGTGAGCGTCAGGGAGGCAAAAGCATATATCGACAGCTACCTTGAAAAATATCACGGAGTTCGTGAATATATGGAAAGAACAAAATCAGACGCTAAAAAGAACGGCTATGTTACTACAATGATGAATAGAATACGTTATATACCGGAGCTGAAATCATCCAATTATAACCTTCGCTCATTCGGCGAGCGCGCGGCTATGAACACTCCTGTTCAGGGCAGTGCGGCAGATATAATAAAGCTTGCCATGGTAAAGGTGTATGACAGGCTGAAAAAAGAGGGACTTAAATCAAAGCTTATATTGCAGGTGCATGACGAGCTTATCGTCGAAGCTCCAAAGAACGAGGTTGAAGAGGTAAAGAAAATCCTCAAGGAAGAAATGGAGAATGCTGTTTCTTTAAAGGTCCCGCTTACAGTGGATATGTCAACCGGACACAGCTGGTATGAAGCAAAATAATATTTTATCGGAGGACTTATATGAAAAAGATTTTTTTAACAGTAATATGCGCATTGACAGCGTTTTTAATGAGTGCATGCGCTCCGTCGCAGCAGACAGCCGGCAGTGATAAGCCTCAGGTTTACGCATCGTTTTATGCGGTTTATGATTTCGCGCGTCAGATTGCCGGAGATAAGGCCGATGTTCATCTGCTTTGCCCTGTAGGCAGCGAACCTCATGATTATGAGCCTAAAACCTCTGAGGCGGCGGCGGTTTCAAAGGCGGACTTATTCATATATAACGGGGGTGCGGTAGACTCATGGGCGGAACAAATTGCCTCGAGGCTTTCTCCCGACTCGGTCGTATGCGCTTCGGAAAATATCGCCGATGACAGCGCCGATGATACGCATGTATGGCTTGATCCGGTGTGCGCACTTAGGGAAGCGGAAAATATAAAGATCGCTCTTACGAGGATAGATCCTGAAAACGCGCCTGCATATGATGAAAATTTAAGGATATTTTCGGATAATATCTCACAGCTTATAAGTGATTATGCCTCAAGCTTATCCGAGCTTGAAAAGCGTGATATTGTTGTTGCCCATGCGGCATACAGTTATCTCTGTTCCAAATTCGGTCTGAATCAAATCGCGATAGAGGATTCACAGGGAACTGAGCCTTCACCGGCGCGTATGGCTGAAATTGTAAATACAATCAAAGAAAAAAATATACAGTATATATGTGCGGAAGAGCTTGAATCAAGCAAGGTCGTGGATACGATAGCGAAAGAGACCGGAGCACAGACGGTATCGCTTAATCCGTTCGAGGGAGACAAGGAAAATAGGGATTACTTTGAAGTAATGGAAAACAATCTTGAGGTATTAAAGCAAATTCTCAAATAAGGCGGTGTGAAAATGGATGAAATATTAAAGGTGGAGCATCTGAATTTTGACTATTCAGATGCTTCCGTTTTAAGAGATGTCACCTTTACATTAAAGCGGGGAGATTTTCTCGGTATAATCGGCGCCAACGGAGCAGGAAAATCTACACTGATAAAACTTATACTCGGTATGCTTCCGTATAACAACGGCACAATACAGCTTTTCGGAGGGGACTTGAAATCAGCGCGCAGCCGTATAGGATATGTGGCACAGAAAGCAAACTCGTTTAACAGTGATTTTCCCGCCACCGTAAAAGAGGTAGTGGCGGCAAATCTTTATTCAAAGGCGGGATTATTTAAAAGAATAGGAAAAAAATACGATCCTCAAGTAAAAAAGGCTCTGCATCAGGTAGGTATGGCGGAATACGAAAACCGTCTCATAGGCAAGCTCTCCGGAGGACAGCAGCAGCGCGTATTCATAGCCAGAGCCTTAGTCAACGAGCCGGAGCTGCTGTTTATGGATGAGCCTACAGTTGGAATCGACGCTCAGTCTGTACGGGCAATTATGTCTCTCATTTCCGAGCTCAACAAAAGCGGGATTACTATAGTTATGACAAACCATGATACCCCCGCTCTTGTACAGGCGTCAAACAAGCTTTTAATTTTTTGCGAGCATGGCTATGAGGAATTTGTCACGAGGGCTGATTTGACACTTAATGAGGTGAACGAAATTTTTGCCGGAAAAAGGAGACATCATCATGGATAATATTTTTGCCTTTGAATTTATGCGCCGCGCCTTTGTGGTTGCCGCGCTTATTGCCGTTATTGCGCCTTGTATCGGCGTACCCATAGTTTTAAAGCGTCTCAGCGCTATAGGTGATGCGGCGTCACATTCGGCTCTGGCTGGTATAGCGTTCGGTTTGGTATTTAATATTAACCCAATTCTTGGGGCAGTGCTGTTTGCGGCTATAGCCGTACTTGGTATAGAGCTTTTCAGGAGAAAGTTTAGCAAATTTCCGGAAATAGCGACAGTTATAATCATGTCCGCCGGAATAGGCCTTACCGCTGTATTATCCGGCTTTATAAGCAACGGCAGCGATAATCTCAACAGCTTTCTTTTCGGATCGATTGTGGCTATATCGGATTTTGAGCTGTATTTAACAATTGGGCTTGCGGCAGCAGTTATAATAGTATCCATGCTGCTATACAAAGAGATATTTTACATAACCTTTGACGAGGAAGCAGCCATGCTTTCGGGAGTTCCTGTAAAGAGCATTAATATTATAATAATGCTGCTTACGGCAGTTACCGTCAGTGTAGCGTCAAGAATCGTCGGAGCGCTTATGATTTCATCCCTGCTTGTGATACCGGCTGCTTCTGCAATGCTTATTGCCAAAAGCTACAAGCATACACTCGCTGCGGCAATCGCATTCGCTGAATTTTTTACTATTGCCGGACTTGTCATATCATACTATCTTGACCTGCGCCCCGGCGGAACCATAGTTCTTTTAGGAGTAATCGTCCTCAGTGTGATAGTATTGGCGCGGAGGGAAAAAGGCTGATGAGATCTCAGGATATTTTAGTTAAAGCCGGATTAAAATGTACTTCTCAGCGCATAAATATAATTAACATACTTAAAGAAAACGGACTGCCTATGACTGCGGAGGAAATATTTAAAAAGACAAACCGTATTTCCCTTTCCACTGTCTACAGGGCGCTGGACTTATTTTCCGAAAAAGGCATAACCGAAAAAGAAAGCATATGCAACAGCAGTGAGCTGTATTACAGGCTTAAAACAAACAGCCACTGCCATTATGCAATATGTATGCACTGCCATAAAATGAGCCGTATACCTGAATGCCCGGTGCATGAAATCAATATAGACGGCTTTACCGTAATCGGGCATAAGCTTGAAATCTACGGCTACTGCCCTCAATGCGCCGAAAAATATAAAAAAGCTGACACGCAATAAAGACGTGCCAGCTTTTTAATTTATTTAAGGTTGAAGGTTTTTGAAATCATTCCGCCGCCGAGTGAGGAATCAAACAGTGAAGCCTGAACCACTACCGGCTGACTTTCATCGTTCAAAACATATGCCTTTTGGACTTTTATGCTGTCTCCGTTAGAAATTGTCTGGGCAACCGTATTTGAATCAAAGCCCTCTGCCGAATATGTCATTGCCGGCGGAAGATCCGATTCATCCTGCATAGCAAGCGTCTTTATAACTCCCGCAAAATTGACCTCGTTTGAAGAATTGTTCTTAAACTCAAATTCAACAACCGCAACCTTGCCGCTGTCGGAATCCGCAAGCTTCGCGCTATTGATTTTCACCTCGTAATTTCCGAGTGTCCCGCTGTCCTCAAAGCCCTCTGTTGCCGAACCGGAAATATCTGTTCCCTCTATCTTGGACATATCTACATTCTCGTCTGCATCCTTTGCAAAGTTATCAAGTTCTTCCTGAACCTGTTCAGCGCTTTTCTCCGGAGCAGCCGAAGCCTGAACCGCATCTCCCTGCTCGGCAGACTGAGTAGCTGTTGTACTTGACACTCCGTCGCCTACGACCTGAGATTTTGATTCATCATTTTTACACCCCGCAAAAGAGGCGGCTATTGCTATAACTGCCGCAAGAGCGATAATCTTTTTCTTCATTTATACACATTCCTTTCTGCTTCATTCGATACGTTAAAATACTCAAATAAGCTCAACAAGCTTTCATCATGTGTAATATTAACACACTTAAATAAAAAAATCAAGGGGATTGAATAAAATTAATAATATGTTCACATCATTAATAATTGCCTTAAAAATAACAAATAGTATGAATGCCTGGCATAAAAAAACAGGGATTATGTTTATAAATTACATCCCCTGTTTTAGTATGCTTATATTACACGCTGTTTTAATTCCTGTACATCTGATTCCAACATTTTTAATCTGATTTCTATCAGTTCCTGTTTTCCTTTGACAGCATCAACATCAGCGGTAAATTTACTTTGCTTTTCGGCTATAGCTCCATGCCCTTCTGCTATGATTTTTATATTATGGCGGATCTCTGTTTCCAATAAATTCTGCATATTGTTTATCCGTTGTTCAACGTGCGTTAATTGTTGTTCAACGTGCGTTAATTCCTGTCTGAATTCATTCAGCTCATGGGTATTTTTGTCAATTTGATTTTGCATATTGTCAAATTTTTTATCCATTTGATTTTGCACATCGTCAAATTTTTTATCCATTTGATTTTGCATATCGTCAAATTTTGATAACATCAAATTAAACATTTCCTTAATTTCAGCATCCATTTTTTCCTTCTCCTTTTCTTTTTTTATATTATATCACATCTGTCTGATAAATGCAATAATTTTTAATAATATTTGGTATCTTATTTATCCCGTATTTTTTGTATAATACAGGATACCATATATAAATAACAAATAATAGAAAATAGATATTGACAAAGAACTGTAAAGTATAGTATAATTAGCTTAGGAGAGTGATGATATGAAGCGTATATTTCGTATTCTCAACAAAACTGCGGATAATTCCCGTCTTAATGAAATGGATCGATACACTCAGCACGGCAGCACAAGTACGCTTATGCATACAATTGCCGTTGCACATTACAGTGTTGCTCTTGCGCGCCGCTTTCGCATTCCCGTGCATAAAAGAGAGCTTATAAGAGGCGCACTGCTGCACGACTATTTTCTTTATGACTGGCATGATAAACATCCTGACAACCGTATGCATGGATTTACGCACGCTTCAAAAGCTCTTAAAAACGCGGACAAGGATTTTCGGCTCAACAAACGGGAGCGTGATATTATAGCAAAACACATGTTTCCGCTCACTATAAAGCCTCCCACAACGCGCGAGGGATGGCTTGTATGTCTTGTTGACAAAGGCTGTTCGCTTTTAGAAACATTCGGAAAAGACCCTTATTGTGGACTCAGAAACGAGCTTAAGACAAAATACAGCGATTTATATAAAAAACTTAAAAAAGGGTGAGAAAAATGTTATATGATGTATGCAGATATTTTCTGTGTTTTATCTTTTTCAGCTTTCTCGGCTGGGCGTATGAAGTATTGTTTTACTCTGTACAGCTCAGGAAGTTTGTAAACAGCGGTTTTCTGCACGGATGTATATGTCCTGTTTACGGCTTTGGCGGACTTATTTTAACACCGTTGATCGGACGAATAAGCGACCCAAAGATATTGTTTTTCTTTGGAATGATTGTATGCTCCATACTTGAATATATAACCTCATGGGTACTGGAAGAAATGTTTGATACAAGGTGGTGGGACTATTCCCGCTGGCCTCTTAATATAAACGGAAGGATTTGCATCGTTTCAATGCTCGGCTTTGGTTTTGCAACGCTTTTGGGCGTGAAGATCATTATACCTTATACTCTTGCAAGAATAGACATGCTGTCTATTCCCACGGTGTATATGCTTTCAGGCATGTGTACTGCTATACTGCTTATGGATTTAGCTCATACGCTCAGAAAAATGGAGCATTCAAAGGAAAAACTATGGTTTATAGACCAGCAGTCAAAAATCATGGAAAACAGAAGCGAATACATAGAAAGTAAATTGAGAATGATAAAGAATATGTACAGGAATCTCAGAAGATAAAAGGGCTTAAACAAGTCCTTTTATTTTTTATCCGAAAAAAGAAACACAGCAAAGCTCTCAGGCTTTACTGTGTCCATATATCGGTTATTTTTTATTATTCTTTTTTTCAGCGCGTCTTGCCGCTGCGGCTTCAGCCTTTGCCTTCAGCTCCGACTCTCTCCATGCGCCCCAGAATGAGCTTGCTATGAAAATTGAAGTATAAGCTCCGGCAATAATTCCTATAATAAGCGGAAGCGCAAATTCCTTTATAGCATTTACTCCGAGAATATATACAAGAACGATTGTTATAAGAGTTGTTATTGTAGAGTTAAGTGTTCTTCCCATAGTTTCCTTAACGCTTCTGTCAACAAGCTCCGATATACTGTCATTCTTTTTACGCGCCTTCATGTTCTCACGTATACGGTCAAAAATAACGATCGTGTTATTGATCGAATATCCTATGATAGTAAGCATAGCCGCAATAAACGTGGTATTAAGCGCTATATTTGTTATAGTGTAAACAGACGCCATAATCAAAACATTTATAGCCAGCGCTATTACCGCCATAACCGCGCTCTTCAGCTCAAATCTTATTGCTATATATATCAATATACATATAATAGCAAGAATAGTATACGTAAGAGCCTTTCTCTGAACCTCCATACCAAAGCTTGCAGATGCAGTGCTTACTGAAATCAAGTCTTCATCGGAAATCGAATACTTGTCCTTTAAAGCTGTCATAACATTATTCTTTGTTTCCTCATCGTTATCAGTAGCCTGAATCTTCATAACCGCACGCGTTGCAGAGGTTCCCGACTTCTGTACCTTTGCATTTGCTCCGGTAGTGTCAAGAATAAGAGCCGCAACCTCGTCATTGTCAAACTCAGTGTGCATCTCTACTTCCATTCTTGAACCTCCCAAGAACTCAATATCAAAGTTAAAGCCTCCGTGCACTATGTACATTATAATTCCGACAACAACTATAATCGCCGGTATAATAACAAATTTCCATCTGTTTTCCGTTATTTTAAGATTTCTCATTATTTGTCACCTCCAACTCTTTTTACAGGTCTGTAGAAAAGGCTTCTGTTTTTAATACCTATATTTACAACCTGCTTCAAGAAGAACTTGGTAACTACAATAGCGGTAAACATTGAAAGAATAACGCCTATACCAAGCGTTGTAGCAAATCCTGTAACCGCTCCTATACCCGATACATACAAAACAACACATGAAATGATTGTAGTTATGTTCGAGTCGAGAATTGCGGAGAACGCTTTTGTAAAGCCTGCATCTACCGAAGCCTTTATAGTCTTGCCCATTGTCATTTCTTCTCTTATACGCTCAAATATGATACAGTCGGCGTCAACCGCCATACCTATTGAAAGTATGATACCTGCAATACCCGAAAGGGAAAGATTTACTCGGAACAAGCCCATTGCAAGTCCTATAAGTCCAACATATATAAGCAGTGACAGGCTGGCAATAAGTCCCGGCACCTTATACATAATAACCATGAATACCATTATGAGGATAACTCCTATAGCAGCAGCCAAAAGCGATGTGCTGAGTGCATTCTCACCAAGCTCCGCGCCAACTGTTTCCTGTGAAACGACATTAAGGCTAAACGGCAGCTGTCCCGATTTGATCTGGTTTGCAAGATTGCTTGCGGTCTCTGCATCAAAGTCTCCTGTAATAATACAGCTGTCGCTGTTTATTTCCTCGGAAACTCTCGGTGACGAAATCATCTGATCATCCATCATGATCGAGATATAGTTTTTACCCTGTGAAGCCTGTGATGCGGCTGTTTTTGTAGCATCGGCAAATTTTTGTCTTGCCTCTGAATTGAATTCAACCTGCACATAATGCTGTGAATTTCCGGTCTCGGAAGTTCTTCCATACTGATATGAAGCATTCTTTATATCTGTAGCTCCGTCCAATATTACATTGCCGTCAGCATCAACAAAAGTGAGCTTAGCAACATCACCGAGCAAGTCAGCCGCTTGATCCGTTTCAAATACAGACGGGATCTCAACTGTGATCTGACCTGTTTCACCCTTTGAAATTCTTGCCTCTGTGTAGCCGGCATTTGTCAAACGTGACTGAAAAATCGCTTCAACGACATTCATATCGTCTTCCGAAGGATTTTCATAATCGGCCTGGAAGGTAATAACCGAACCTCCCGCAAGGTCGATTCCTTTGCGGATACCCTTTTCTTCATCAAACATACCGCCGTACTGAAAACCCGCAATATTGAAGCCTATGAATGCAACATAATTGAGGATAAGCGCTATAGCGATACCGAAGCAAAGGGCAACTATGCTTTTCTTTTTCATTAGCACATACATTCCTTTCCTTGGAGCTTCTCATAAAACCCCATTTTATAATATAAAATAGCAATATCTATTATAACTCCGTACAATCGATTAGTCAAGAGCAACCGGCAATTTTTTATACAATTTAATAAATAAATTAAACAAAATCCGCGGTAAAAATTCATTTGAACATAATATTAGTCACAAAAGCATTTTCTGTAATTTCCATCTTTTAAATATTAAAACAGTATAAATTTCATTCTTTTCTACCTCGGATAACTTTTTTTATAGAATCTAAAAATTCAACAATATCATCGGATGGATTCAAAGGATAAAGTATTCCATACAATATAGACTGATTCAAGTTTACAGGTATGGTCACGAACGACGGATGCACATCTGCCCAAGCGTCAAGCGTAAGCATCAGTCCTTCTTCTTCATCACACAGGTTAAAAGCCTCCATATCATAAAATGAGGTAGTTTCGATCTGTATCTGAGGATGCTTGTTCTCAAGCTCGCTGTGGAGCTTATCAAGAGATGTGCTTATGCCCCTTTTTACCATAAACAATCTGTCGGTTACCGCTCAATCGATACCGCACAGGTCATCCTTCGTTTCCTGATACAAAACGGCATTGTTGTTATACCAAAATCAACACACAAGGAAAGAATAGCGGAAAATATCAATGTATTTGACTTTACTCTGAATGCAGAGGATATGCAGAAGATATCAAATCTCGATGATGAGGAAAGCGCATTCTTCTCACATTATGACCCGGATACTGTTGAACTCTTAACAGGATTTGCCAAATAACAAAGCCATACATCGCTGTGTTTTATAATCACATTAATATATAAACCCCTCAGGATAATTCATTCCGAGGGGTTTATATATAAAATTTATGTTTCGTCCACAATAATAGTCGGTATCGCCATTTCACTGTACTGAGTAGATATGATAGGAGATTTTGAAATTCGTGAATACATTCCCTTGAGCTTTCCGTTATAAACATACATTCCGGTAAGGTTATAAAATTTGATTCTGTTAAGACTGTTTCCGTCAAACTCATAATTATAATTTGTATACGGCATACAGAATTCCTGAAGAATATATTCTCCCATCTTAACTCCTCTTACCTTCTGCTCCCACTCAGCCTGAGAATATTCAACTCCGGCATATACTCCCTTAGAGCCGTATGAATCCTCGGGCTTTAATATCCATCTGTCCTTGTTTCTTATTACATCATCTATATTATCCTTTGAAAGCATCATCGTGTACGGAACATGATGATATACATAAAGCTGCTCCTTTCTTGTAAGCATCGCCAAAGTTTCCGGCAAATGGATAATTTTATAAAGCACCTTATTATGTATTATCTGCGTGAAGAAATCACCTATCAGCCTTACTTTCTTGTCACAAGCCGCATTTATAACGTCCTTGACCTCGTCATAGTGCTTCATTATATCGCTTGTAACGGCACGGCGGTATATGGCGTTGATCCTTGTTCCGTCAGGAGTCTTCAGAATTCCATCAACATATTTAAGTTCCCTTATATCGCATATACAAGCGGTTATACCGCGCTTCTCAAAAGCCTGTCTGAATATTTCAAACTCGTTTGATGTAGCGCATTCCATAAAATCACTTATTGCCACATTGGGCAGCTCGTCGCTTTTAGAGGATTTTTTATATATCTCTAAAAATTCCTCCACCCATGAATCAAAAAGCTCGCATGTTTCAACCTTTCGTTTTGCCGCAAATTCTTTATATGCTTTCGTATCCTTCAGCGCATTATTAAGCTCTCTGTCCTCGTTCATCGCGCTTGAACCGTCTGTATTAAATTCACAAAATTTATATTCTCCGGTCTCATCATTATAAAAAATATCTATCCTTGCAATCGGAAGAATATTATCATTAAAATCACTGTTTAAAATCAGCTTTTCAAGCCTTTCATCAAACCCGAACAGCTTTCTGTATTCACCGTCCTCAGCATACCTGTTTATGATTTTTGCAAAGATGCCATAAAGCGTATTTATCTCATCTTCAAGATATTTAAATTCGCCCTTGGAAAAAATCTTGGGTATATAGCATGAACGTACATAAATACCATGGTATTTCGCTGTCGAATGCCTTATATAATCCACCATGCCGGCAGCGCTGTCTATATGCTCATTTTCATGTCCTTCGATTTCCTTCTCATATTCGTTATATAATCTGGCAGAAGCATTCATTTTAAATAACATTTCCTTTCAATTTTAATTCCCTCAGTGTCGTTCTGTTTTCCGCAAGCTCTTTTAATAAAGCGCATTCATCCCCAGCTCCATTAAGCATAAGCTCTGCCGCTTCGGCTGCGCTCATGCCGTAAACCTCAGCTTCGTATCCTCTCTTCATTATTTCTTTCTTTGCATTTTTTATATCTTTTACGCTCAAATTGCCGAAGCTTTTCATTAGCCTGTCGATATAACTGTCATCATAAAATATATCCCGTATAAGCTCATTATACGCCGCTGTATATTCTCTTTCCATACAGTCGGCGATCCGTATTTCTATATATGTTTTAAGCCTTACATCAAAGAAAAACATGGACATAATATGCTCCGCTTCCTCTATTGACATAACTCTGTCATCATATATCTGAGAAGGAGTTTTCTCCTTTGAATAAACAGTCTTCCCGTCTCTTTCATAGAGAATAATCGGATTTGTCATAAGATATTGAGCGTATTTTTCGTATCCGAAATCTTTGTCCATAAGCGTCGGAATAACACCGCACCGTACATTGTCTACGTCGTTCCATATCTGAGACCTGATAATATAATTATAATTCTTCTGTCCCTCATATATGGGTGAATTATCCGTTATAAGCGCTATAATGGGCGACAATATATTTGCAATACGAAATTTTTTTACAAAATCGCTTTCATTAAAATAATCCACCGAAATCTGAGCCGATGCGGACGAACGCATCATATTTATTCCATGCTTTCCTGTATCCTTAAAATATTTGTCCATATATTTATATCTGTCCTTCGGTATAAGCTCAAGCTCCTCCGCTCTTGCATGCGGGTGTATTCCCTCCGTATAAACGCAAAAATCCGACTCGGCATTAAAGCGCGTAATAAACGAGTCATATATTTTAAAGGTTTCCTCGCTGCTTTCCCTCGGTGCAATACTTATCTCAAGCTGTGCCGCCGGCTCAAGGGTAATAGAATAATCATTATTATAATATCCGAAATAATTTCCCGAATCAATAATCTCTTTATCCCCGTTTTTCTCTATTTTCTTAAGAATTCCGCAAAGCTCCTCATATCCCACCGCTGATCCGTCCTTATGGGTAAGAAAATGCTCTATCTCCACTCCGGTATATCTCCCGCCCTCGGATTTTTCACCGGATCTGAAATACTGCGACAGCATTCTTATATTACTTTTATAAAAATTCAAAATATACCTCCATATATTTTTTATAAGGTTATTATATCACTTCCCATTTATGCTGTCAACAAGGGAACGTCCAATTCATTTTAGCATATTATATAAAATAATGCTTATTTGAAAATACCTTCTCTATGGTACTTGACATATATTTTTCTTTGTTATAAAATATATGTAATAGGTAATAATATAAAAAAGTCACTGTCATGACTTAAAACGGAAAATCATACTCCGAATGCATTAATTTGTAAATACCTTAAATATATTAAATTCATTTTTATTTGTATCGTGCGCATGAGCGCTATGGAGAAAAATATGGACAGAAAAGAAAAAATATTGTCGTACATGAAATCGGAATTCTATGTTCCGCTGAAATTCAACGAGCTTATGACTGTGCTTGACGTGCCTAAGCGGGATGAAGCGGAGCTTCAGGGGATACTTGACGCTCTTGTTGATTCGGGAAAAATCTTGCTTACCAAAAAACGCCGTTATATGCCCGCCAACAAAAATACTTACCTTGTCGCGGGAAGACTCCGCTGCAATATAAGGGGCTTTTTCGGCTTTCTTATATGCGAAGAAGAAAATGAAGAGGACGTTTTTATACATGGTGATAAAATGCTTGACGCCCTTGACGGCGACCGGGTGCTTGTGAGAATAGATAAAAAAGAAAAAAACGCACGTCGGGAAGGGCATGTTGTAAAGGTCACGGAACGCGCCAATAAAAATATAGTTGGCGTGGTAAGCAAAAAGAAGGACGGAATGTACAGGATAGTTCCGGATAACAGGCGTATATATAAAAATGTGCGCGTCCTTCCGGAAAACATGAACGGCGCCGTTATAGGCGACAGAGTCAATGCCGAGATAACACAATATTCAAAAAACGGAAAGCTTTACGGAAAAATCACTGTAATACTCGGCAGCTGCGACTCTCTGAAAAGCCTTACGGAGGGAATTATCCTTTCTAACCATATAAAGCAGGAATTTGATCCTGAAACGCTTGAAGAAGCACAAAAGGCTCCCGACAAAGTGTCTGAAAAGGAAACAGCAAAACGCGAGGATCTCAGAGATAAGCTTATATTTACAATAGACGGAGATGACGCAAGAGATTTTGACGATGCGGTATCTCTCGAAATGCTGGATAACGGACATTACTTATTAGGCGTTCATATTGCAGATGTAACGCATTATGTAAGAAATAAATCCGCTCTCGACAAAGAAGCTCTTGAAAGAGGCACAAGCGTTTATCTTGCGGACAGAGTTATACCTATGCTGCCGCAAAAGCTGTCAAACGGAATATGTTCTCTTAACCCAAGAGTTGACAGGCTTACACTTTCTGTTATGATGGAGATCGACGAAAACGGAAAAACAATAGGTCATGAGCTCAAAAAAACAGTCATACGCTCAAAGGAGAGAATGACCTATTCCGACGTCACAAAACTGCTTGAGGGTGAGGACCGCGCTCTTGCCAAAAAATACGCACATCTCCTGCCCACACTGAAGCAAATGGAAAAGCTTGCACGTATACTTATGGAAATGCGCGATAAACGCGGCGCTATAGGCTTTGATTTTCCGGAAAGCTATATAAGCGTTGACAAAAACGGAGAGCCGGTGGATATTTTACCGGACGAACGCGGGATTTCAAATAAAATAATAGAAGAATTTATGCTCAGCGCCAATGAAACAGTAGCAGAATATGCCTATTGGTCGGAGCTTCCATTCGTTTACAGAGTCCATGATGCACCGTCGTCAGACAAACTCACAGCGTTTAACGAATTTGCACGCCATTTCGGACTGCATATAAAAGGCAAAATCGATGACGGAGAGCCTATACATCCAAAGGCTCTCCAGGCGGTGCTTGACCAAGTAAAAGGCAAGGCTGAGGAAAAAATGGTTTCAACAGAAATGCTGCATTCACTTATGAAGGCCGAATACAGCCCCGATAACAGAGGTCATTTCGGTCTTGCGGCAAAATACTACTGTCATTTCACCTCTCCTATAAGACGCTATCCCGATCTTATAATACACCGCATACTAAAGCTTTTCATAGACGGGAAGCTGACAGAGAAAAAATATGACGCATATATGGCGTCAGTCGAAGAAATCGCAAAGCACTCAAGCGAAACGGAGCTTAATGCTGAGCATACCGAGCGAGATGTTGACGATCTCATGAAAACGGCTTATATGTCTAAATTTATAGGAGAAAGCTTTGAAGCATCTATTGCAAATGTAACGAGCTTCGGAATGTTTGTTGAGCTTAAAAATTCTGTTGAGGGACTTGTGCGCTTGGAAAACATGAATGAGGACTATTTTATATATGACGAAGTTTCTTCCTCTCTTATCGGAGAACACGGCGGAAGAATATACCGTATAGGTGACAAAGTCATAGTTACCCTCGTTCATACGGATTTAGAGTCACGACAGATCGACTTTGTTCTTGAGGAGGACGTCACTCCGGGAATATACAGAAAATTTAATTCAGACAAACGTGATAAAAAGCACGGCAAAAAATTCAGTACAGAAAAAAAATCAAGGAGAAAAGGCGGTAAAAAATATAAACCCGCCAAAAAGAAGAAAAAGAAATAATGGATAAATTTGAATTAGTAATACCCACTCTTCTCGGACTTGAAGCGTTTACATCACGCGAGATAAGGAGAATGGGCTATGAGACCTCATCCGTTGAGGACGGACGCGTAAGCTTTTACGGAGATAAAGAAGCAATATGCAGAGCTAACATAGGCATACGAACAGGAGAACGGGTTCTTATAAAGCTCGGCGAATTCAAGGCGCAAAGCTTTTCAGAGCTATTTGACAATGTATATGAGCTGCCGTGGGAAGAATGGATCGATAAAAACGGAGCGTTTCCGGTAAAGGGTTACAGCCTTAAATCAAAGCTTGCAAGTATTCCGGACTGTCAGGCTATAATTAAAAAATCAATTGCAAAAAAGCTCGGTGCAAAATATGGTATTGAGCATTTGCCCGAAGACGGCGCACTCTATCAGATACAGTTTTCCATAATGAAGGACCGCGTGACCATGATGATAGACACCTCCGGCGCACCTCTCCATAAACGCGGCTACAGGCAGCATTCAAATCTTGCACCGCTTCGCGAAACCATAGCAGCAGCCATGGTTATGATGAGCTACTGGAAGTTTGAATATCCGCTTCTTGACCCGTTCTGCGGTTCCGGCACAATACCAATCGAAGCCGCTATGTTTAAGCGCAATATCGCCCCGGGCCTAAACCGAGAATTTGCAGCGGAAAGCTTTGATGGGATTTCGCCTGCATTATGGGCAGATGCCAGAGCGGAGGCAACAGAAAACGTTCATAACGTCCCAATTGAGATATACGCCTCGGATATAGACCGTGCTTGTACCGAGCTTACGCTTGAAAATGCGCGCAAAGCCGGAGTTGATGAGTTTATACAGATATCATGCTCCGATGCACGCAATGCCTTTGTTGATAAGCCTAACGGAACAATTATATGCAACCCTCCATACGGCGAAAGAATGGGTGATAAAAAAGAATGCGAACGCCTCTATCGTGATATGGGAAAGGCATTTGAGCGTTTTGATAACTGGGATAAATATATTCTTGTCCCAAATGAACAATTTGAAAGCCTTTACGGCAGAAAAGCAGATAAGAAACGTAAAATTTACAATGGAATGCTAAGATGCAATATTTATCAGTATTTTAAAAAACGCAGATAATTTATGCGAAGCAGCCCGGGCTGCCTGAATTTACATAACAGTCCGGGCTTATAAGATTGCAGGCACAGCCGCGTTATTTAAAATATTCCGCTGAAAACGGCAGTATTTCATTATATGATTCATATTCGTCCTCTGTAACAGGCGCCGACGCCACAAGACCTGTCTGCTCTGTAGAAGATACTGCCTCCATATTTCCTATCAAGTCAAATCTTTCCGCATTCTGCTCATATTTTGGAATTCTCCTTTTTTCTTTCTTCATCATTCCACCTCCTCGCGTATTTATATCATTTCATAATAAGCCTCATGGTATACATATATTTTAAAGCAAGCAAAAAAACAAGTTGCTTAAATACAACTTTTATGATATAATAAGTACCATTACAAACGAGAGGAGAAAAAAACAAATGGAAAGAGAAGGCTTGAAATCAAGACTTGGATTTATTCTTTTATCCGCCGGATGCGCTATAGGAATAGGAAATGTATGGAGATTTCCGTATGTAGTGGGAAATTACGGCGGAGGTATATTCGTACTGTTTTACATTATTTTTCTTGCGGCGGTGGGAATACCCGTACTTACGACAGAATTTGCAATAGGACGTGCAAGCCGCAAAAGCGTGGCAAAGGCATATGAGGTTCTTGAGCCTAAAGGCACAAAATGGCATCTGCACAGTAATATAGCCATTGCGGGAAATTATCTGCTTATGATGTTTTACACCACGGTTGCGGGATGGATGATGTATTATTTTTATAAGTTCCTCACCAACGGTTTTGCGCAGATGGATACAGAATCGGTCAGGAATGTTTTCGGTAATCTCATGGCAAGTCCGGAAACAATGTCATTCTGGATGCTTGCGGCTGTAGTGATAAGCTTCGGAATATGCTCACTCGGTCTGCAAAAGGGCGTTGAAAAAATCACGAAAATCATGATGATAGCTCTTTTAGGGCTAATAATCATACTCGCAGTTCACGCTGTTAGACTTGACGGAGGAATAGAGGGAGTAAAATTCTATCTTCTGCCGGATTTCTCTAAAATAAAGGAGCTGGGATTTTTTACAATAGTAACCACTGCCATGAACCAGTCATTCTTTACGCTCAGCATAGGAATGGGTTCAATGATGATTTTCGGCAGCTATATAGATAAATCACATACGCTTTTGAGCGAATCTATAAATATTGCCGCACTTGATACATTTGTGGCGATCGTGGCGGGACTTATAATTTTTCCGTCATGCTTTTCGTTCGGAGTCAATCCGGACAGCGGTCCGAGCCTGATATTTATAACCCTGCCCAACGTCTTCACGTCAATGACAGGCGGAAGAATATGGGGAGCGATGTTCTTCCTGTTTATGACCTTTGCCGCTTTATCAACGGTCATTGCAGTGTTCGAGAATATTATCGCATGCTGCTCGGAAAAGTTTGAAATATCAAGAAAAAAATCCATCGCTATAAATTTGGTACTTGTGTCGCTGCTGTCACTGCCATGCGTGTTCGGATTCAATCTGCTTTCCGGCATCCACCCTCTCGGCGGAGATTCGACCATTCTTGATTTTGAGGATTTTCTGGTAAGCAATATAGTTCTTCCCGTAGGCTCGCTTGTATATCTTCTGTTCTGTACGTCAAAATACGGCTGGGGCTTTAAAAACTATCTCGCCGAAGCAAATTCGGGTGAAGGACTGAAAATACCGAAATGGTGCGGTTTTTATTTTAAATACATTTTGCCCATTATCGTAGCGATACTTCTGATCCAGGGAATATGGAATGTTTTCGCAAAATAATTTTGCTTGATTTAAACGAAAGGAGGCTTTTATGAGTATTATAGGCAATATTTTATGGTTTATTTTTGGAGGCATCATATCCGGACTGTCATGGTTCTTTGCGGGACTTCTATGGTGCATAACAATTGTAGGCATACCAATCGGAGTGCAATGCTTTAAATTTGCCCGGCTGAGCTTTTTCCCTTTCGGAAAGGAAATCGTTTACGGCGGCGGGTTCGGAAGCCTTATTGTGAATATTATATGGCTTATAGTATCAGGGATTCCCATGGCGATCGAGTTTGCGGTCTTGGGCGCGCTGTTCTGTATTACTATTATCGGTATACCGTTCGGACTGCAATATTTTAAATTTGCCAGACTGGCGCTCATGCCGTTTGGTTCGGAAATACGCTGATACATTAAAGGAGCACGGTTTGATTTAACCGCGCTCCTTTTTATTATCAGAAAAATGCAGATATATCCCAACCGGAATCAGTACAATGCAGCAAAGCCATATTGAATATTCGCTTCTTATCCCGTTCTCGTTCAAAAGCCGTATAAGCCATGCGCTCACTCCTGCTCCTATCACAAAAAATATGATATTCGCCAAATACAGGATACCCTTTCTTATAAGGGCATTTCTGTCATCATGAAGATTCTGCGAAATAGATATTGCGAACTGGCGGAGATTATTGGTACAGAATACAGTTGACATCGTTACTCCTCTGCATGCTTTGAAGGTATTATACTGCATAGCACACAAGAACGCGACCGCCACAGTAGTAACTCCGTAAGGCACCCATGAAGGAAGAAAACCCACACATAAAAACACAAAAAACTGTATAATAACAAAAAGCGTATACCAGTTTATTTTCCCGTTGAATTTCTTCGGCATATGTATGGTAAGGAAAATCCCTATAACATACGCGCTCATTGGAATAAGATAATACAGCCCCTTAAGCGGGTCTTTATAATATGTAAAATTCATAGCCATCAGTGCAAAGTTTCCGGTCTGCGCATTTGCAAAAATATTTCCCTTTAAAAGATATGTATATGACTCCAAGAATCCGCCTATAAACGCCAGCGCCATACATACCCTGAAATGCTCATATGCGGGATACTCCTTTTTTTGCGCCTTAACATAAGCCTTTTTTATAAATCTCAGCTGCTGAGTCATTGAAATATCAGATCCTTTCATGAAATATGCCTGCCGAGATAATTACGGCAGGCATATATAATATATACCAATTTCATTAAAAAGTCAAGTATAAGCAGCCTATTTTAGCTCAATACCGATACCGTTATAATGGTTTTTCTGCATTTAGAAAATATCATCTTTTCGTACTCATTTCCAAAAGCTTCTGCTTCAGATCTCCCTCGATACGCGCAAGCTCTCCTTCAGCCTCATGGCGCTTTGCTCTGCCTTTCTCCTGAATGCTCATCACCTCGTCAAGGGTAGTGATAAGCATCTCGTTTGTTTCCTTGAGAGTTTGAATATCAACTATTCCACGCTCCGACTCACGCGCCGTGTCGATTGTAGCCTGCTTAAGTGTTGCTGCATTTTTCTTTAAAAGATCGTTTGTCATATCGGTAACCGCCCTATGAGCCTTAGCCGCCTCTGTCGAATGGGCTATTCCCAGTGCAATTACCATCTGATTTTTCCAAAGCGGAATTGTGTTCACGAGAGTGGACTGTATCTTTTCCGCCATCATTGAATCATTATTCTGTATAAGCCTAATCTGCGGAGCGGTCTGTATTGCTATCATTCTCGTAAGCTCAAGATCATGAAGCTTTTTCTCAAAACGGTTGCATATTTCATTTAAATCGTTAGCCTGCTGCGCATCCTCCGGCAGACCGCTTTTTTTAGCTTTATCTGCCGCCTGTGCAACCTCTGTAGCGCGGAATTTTTCAAGACTCTTTTTGCCCGCAAGAATATACATTGTTATTTCCTTGTAATAGGTCCTGTTTGATTCATAAAGCTGGTCAAGACCAGATATATCCTTTAAAAGCCTTATTTGATGCTGTTCAAGCACTTTGGAAATTTCCTCTATATTGGTTTCAACCTTATTATAGCGCGCTTTTAATGCATCTATCTTATTTGTTCCTTTGCGGAAGAATTTCATAAATCCTCCCTTTTCTTCCTCTACAGCATCAAAGGACTTAAGCTCCATCACTATTCCGGCAAGCATATCGCCCACCTCTCCCAAATCCTTAGACTGTACGGATTCAAGCGCTTTTTCGGAAAATGCTGCCATTTTCTGCTGCGTTCCCGCGCCATACTGCAAAACCATAGTTGCATTTTTCAAATCAATTTGCTTTGAAAAGTTCTCTACCATTTGCTTTTCCTCATCATTAAGCTCAGCAAAAGCATTGTCCGGCTCCTTTATATCCGGCTTTTCGGACGGCTTTTCCGGAGACGGCACATCTAAATCCGGAGTAAGTGTAAGTATTGGTTTTTCGTTGTTCATTATAATCATCCTTTCTTGTTAAAATCACTGTTATTGAGTCCCTCCTGCGCAAACATCGAACGCAGAACGTCTATATCTGAAATAATATCCGTCTTTTCATCATGGAACATCCTGTTATACAGATTTAAAAATGCCGTATTTATTGAATCCAGCGACTTTTCTATCTCATTTTTTGCATTTAATATATTTTCTGCTTCAAGCTCCTGAGCATCAAAATCAATATACGCATCCAAAAGCTTTTGAGTTATAGGAAGATAATATTCCAGAAGCTTTCTTACCTCCGGCAAAAGCTCGGGCTTGTCCTCTATTCTGTCAAAAATTCTCATGAGGATCATTTCAGTATCATCAAGCTTTTTTGACATCGGCTCGTCCTCGATCGCCTCATTTGCGGCACGTATCTTTTTTATATATTCCCTGCCCTTTGAAATGGTATCCCTTATTTCCTCATACTGAGGATTATTTTCAATCGCTTCCTGCTTTTTCTGCATAAGCTCAAGCGAACTCAAATAATTTTGATACGTTTCATCTGTTCCTATAAAATATTTTTCATTTGGATCTATATGTCCTTGCGGAAATGCATTTACCCATATCAGCCTATCAATGTCCTTTACCGCCTGCTTATGCGAAACACAAAGCTTTTTTGCTATATCGTCTATGAGAAAATAAGAGCTCCCCTGCATCACCTTGCAATAATCAGTAAAGGTCTTTTTAAGCTTCATCGCTCTTCTTCCCGATGAAATCATCACACAAAAACCTCCTATGCCAAAGAACATAAGAGCTATTGGTATAATAGGAAAATCTTCTGTAAATACATATACTATAATAGAAATTGCAGAGAACAGCAGCAGTGATACTGTCAATCCCGCTATACCGCACACAAACGGCACAACTCCATACCCCTTCGGCAAAGCCTTTTTATTAATAGGATAATCCTCTTTAGTGACATTTTTTCCGAAAATGCCGCTTTTATTTATACTGTCCTTTGCTTTGCTTATTCCCGCTGCTCCCAAGTCGAGAGCACCGTTTAATATATCCGAAACATTCTTGCTCAGCTTATTAAAATTCTTTGAACCTATGGCATTGGAGATCGTTTCTTTCAACTCTTCCCCAAACTCCGTATACTTTTTGGAATCCATATAATCATCCCTTCAATTTAATTCTATAAAACCATTGTATATTATTTATCAGCGATTGTCAAGAATCTGTTTTATATAAAATTGATTTTTTATTTTTTTATTTGCTTTATCTTGACAAGTTGACAAATGCTTCTTGCTTTTTATAGCCAAATAGTATATAATAATTTTGAGGTGATAAATAATGGAGAAAATCAAAGCATATTCTGCCAGTATCAAAATTCCGACCTATGAAACCGGAAAACCCAACAGACTTCCGATGTTCTTTGATAAAAGAGTTTATCAGGGTTCGAGCGGTAAGGTTTATCCGCTTAATGTAATAGAAAATATCTCAGACGTAAAAACAGATAAGGAATACAATGCGGTATTTCTCGAGAATGAATACCTTCTTATTATGATACTTCCCGAAATAGGCGGAAGAATACAAAGAATTTTAGATAAAACAAATAAATATGACGCAGTATATTATAATGAGGTTATAAAGCCGGCTCTCGTAGGGCTTGCAGGACCATGGATAAGCGGAGGTATAGAATTTAACTGGCCTCAGCACCACCGACCCTCTACGTTTTCACCGGTTGATTATACAATTTCCGAAAATGAAGACGGATCGGCCACAGTATGGGTGAGCGAAATAGAACGTATGTCGCATACCAAAGGTATGGCAGGCTTTACACTTTATCCCGGAAAAGCTTATCTTGAAGTAAAGGGTCAGATATATAATCAAACAGAAATGTATCAGACATTTTTATGGTGGGCAAATCCGGCTATTCCGGTAAACAACTCTACACAGTCTATTTTTCCTCCAGACGTTCATGCGGTAATGGATCACGGCAAAAGAGACGTTTCAAAATTTCCTATAGCCACCGGATTTTACTATAACGTTGATTACAGCGAGGGAGTGGATATTTCCCGATATAAAAACATTCCTGTACCTACCTCGTATATGGCTTATCACAGCGATTACGACTTCATAGGCAATTATGACTATGAAAAAAACGCCGGTCTGCTGCATATTGCCGATCATCACATCTCCCCCGGAAAAAAGCAATGGACATGGGGCTGCGAGGATTTCGGAGAAGCATGGTATAGAAATTTGACCGATGACAACGGTCCCTATATCGAGCTTATGACAGGAGTATTCACCGACAACCAGCCCGATTTTACATATATTGCTCCTCTTGAGGAAAAAACCTTTACTCAATATTTCATGCCGTATAAAAATGTCGGAGCGGTAAAAAACGCAACTCTTGACGCTATGATAAATCTTGAAATAAAAGATTCAAAAGCGCATATATATGTTTACGCTCCTGCTCCTATAAAAGCTTCAATTGTCCTTACCGGAGGACCTTTGACAAAATACCTGCGTGAAACGGCGGAGCTTGATCCCGAAAATCCATATGAAAAAATTATAGATCTCGAAAGCGAGGACATAGAAGACACTACCCGTCTCACTCTTTCTGTCAGAGATTCTGACGACAACATTTTAGTGTCATATTCTCCGCTTCCCGAGGTCATAGAAAAGCTTCCCGATCCGGCTAAGGAGGCAAAGCCGCCAGAGGAAATAGCCTCGCTTGAGGAGCTGTTTTTGACAGCTCAGCATCTTGAGCAGTACCGTCATGCCACGCGCTCTCCCATACCGTATTATCTTGAGGGCTTAAAGCGTGACAGCTCAGATATACGTTTAAATAACGGTTACGGAAAACTATTATATAAAAAAGGACTCTTTAAAGAAGCTGAAGAACATTTCCGGAAAGCCATAGAACGCTCTACATTAAAAAATCCCAATCCGTATGACTGCGAGCCGTTCTACAATCTCGGTCTTGCATTAAAGAAGCAGAAGCGTTATGATGAGGCATATGATGCTTTCTATAAGTCCATATGGTCCTCCGCAATGCAGGATAAGGGCTTTTATCAGCTTGCCTGCATATGCGCAAGAAGGAATGATTATAAGAAGGCTCTCGAATTTACGGAGCAGTCACTTTTAAAGGGCTATCACAATCTGCGTTCAAGAAATCTAAAAACAGCGCTGCTGCGTCTTTTGGAACGGCGCGATGAGGCTGCTGCATTCGCAGAGGAGACAAAGCGTATCGACCCGCTTGATACCGGATGCAGATACGAGCTTTACAGAATAAGGAATGATTTTCATGAGCTTAATGAAATGACACGCGTTATGCACGCTCATCTGCATAATTATATTGAGCTTTCTCTTAACTATGCAGACGCCGGACTGTATAAGGAAGCCGCAAAGGTTTTGGCGCTTATTTCACAGGCCGAACGTCCGATGCTGCATTATTATATGGCATATTATTCAAACAGCGATGTGGAGCTGCAGATCGCCGCAAAATGCCGCGACTTCTTGTTCCCAAACCGGCTGACGGATATGATAGTGCTTGAAAATGCTATAAATAACAATCCTGAGGACTCACTCGCGCCATATCTTTTGGGATGCCTGCTCTATGACAAGGAACGTTTTGACGATGCTATCGATTACTGGGAAATGTCAAAGACAATCGACCCGAAAAATCCGGACGTCTACCGTAATCTCGCAATCGCGTACTATAACAAGCGAAAAGATCCCGAACAGGCAATGCACAATATGGAAAGAGCTCTGCGGCTTGACAGCAAAAACGCACGTATTTTTTATGAATACGACCAGTTATGCAAGCTCATGAATGTTGCGCCCAAAAAGCGCTTAAAGACTATGACGGCAAATATGGAGCTTGTTAATCAGCGTGACGATCTATACACTGAATACGTGACGCTTCTCAATACCTGCCGATATTTCCGCCGTGCATTAAAAGCAATGGAAATACACCGCTTCCATCCATGGGAGGGCGGAGAAGGCAAGATAACAGCTCAATACAGACGCGCCTGCATAGGGATAGGTATGGAATGCCTGCGTTCAAACGATAACGAAGGAGCGCTTGAAATATTGCAAAAAGCGCTTATATATCCGGAAAACCTCGGAGAAGGCAAGCTGCCCACCGCAACAGATAACGATATATACTATTTCCTTGGCTGCGCATATAAAAATATAGACCTTATAGACGCAAATGAATGCTTTAATCTGGCGTTAAGGATCACTGAAAATCTTGACAGCCAAAAATACTACAGCGACCAGCCGCCCGAAATGTTTTTCTACAGTGCAAAAGCCGCTGAACAGCTCGGATATCATAAGCTCGCCATAAGGCGCTACCGCAAGCTTATAAACTACTACGAGACTCATTTCGACGACCACTGTGAAATAGATTATTTTGCGGTAAGCCTTCCGGATTTTCTTATATTTGACGCTGATTTAGACAAAAACAATTTTGTTCATTGCTGTTACATGGCGGCTCTTGGATATATCGGAATGGGCGATGAAGAAAAAGCAGTGAAATTCGCTGAAATGGGGCTTGAAAAGAATGCTTCTCATCAAGGACTTATCGATATACGGGATATGAATGAAGAGCCGGTGGAAAATTCCGGAGTTGATATAGAGGGAGGATATTTCAAAGCTGCAAGCTGGCAGAAATAAGTTATGAATCCATGAAAAAGATAGATTTATCCGGAGAATAGACAATAAATTTTCAAATTCTGAAACCATAGAAGTGTCCTGCAAAAAACTGTAATCTCATATGAAAATGAGATTGCAGTTTTTTTATTCCAAAGACCGCTGCAAAATGAAGTGACTATATATCAATAAAAAACATGAGAAATTATAAAAAAATTATAAAAAAATCAAAAAAAACATGAGAAATGTTAAAATTTTTATATAATTATTACAAATCAAACTTGATGTCTGCATGCAGCTATGATAAAACCCGAGTTTGCCACTTGAGAAAAGAAAAATCCCGCATTATCATAC
>CAJMRL010000011.1 GCA_905215805.1 uncultured bacterium
TTCCTCAAGACGTACCACTGCTGCATTATTATCATTTACCATTTCCTCAAGACGTACTACTGCTGCATTATTATCATTTACTTTTTCCTCAAGACGTACCACTGCTGCATTATTATCATTTACCATTTCCTCAAGACGTCTCACTGCTTCATTATTATCATTTACCATTTCCTCAAGACGTCTCACTGCTGCATTATTATCATTTACCATTTCCTCTAAATGATCCATTCGTCTGTTCGTATTAACTATATCTGCTTTCATAGTATCTATGTCTGTCTTCATAGTATCTATGTCTGTCTTCATAGTATCTATGTCTGTCCGCATGCCATCTATAGACTCCTGCATCACATCAAGTCTATTATTAATCCCTTTGACTGATGATAAAATTTCAATTAATATTTCATCCATAAAAACTTCCCCCTTTATAAAATATATTACCTAAAATATTATATCATATAAATTAACTACATGTCAAGACTCTTTCAGATAGACCTTTGTAATTTGCGTAGGCTCAAAAATACCTCCACTTATTCCGTGACCGGTCCGCGACGAATTATATCCTCCCCATGTCCATACTGTCCCATCATTTTTAAGAACAATTCCATACGACGATGTAACAATGCACTTTTTAACATCATCCATAAGCTTCTCACCATAAGGGTCAGACACATCCATCAATCCGCTGTCCTTGAGCGATTCCTTTGCATTCCCGCAAAGCCACAGGGAATTGTCATTTTTTATTATCGCTCCTCCATCTATGTTTTTAACATCGTCAGCCACCTTTACAGGCTCTAAAACCTTAGGCGAATACTCTTCTGCTCCTGCCGTCTTACCTGTATTGTAATAAAGATTATCCCAATACCAAGCAGTGCCATCATTTTTAAGAACATAAAAATTTAATCCATAACAATATATATCCTGCGCACCTTCCATAACCTTTACCGGCGTTTCAACACTATATGATAAATTTACATTGTCATACTCCGGCTCACAATATTCAAAATATACCTCTCCTGTATCAGTCATTGTCAAAAATCCATATTTGCCGCCCTCGACTTTGACTGCGCCGGGCACCTTTGAATCAGATAAAGACAGCTCTTCCCAATCCTCTGTATCCTTATATATACTATCTGTCTTTACAGGAACCTTATATTCCTCATTTTCGGATACTCTTCCGGAACCGTATATAGTTCCATCAGATTTGATAAAATACATTGCTTCATCTCCAACCGCTATATCCGAAAATAAGCAATCGTCATCTGTAGGAATATAATTTATCTCCTGCCCTTCCATATCATAGTAGCCTTCATCCTCTATCATAAAACCATATAGATACTCCTTATTAGGCAAACCATATCTATAATATCCGCATTGAATATCATTTACATAATTACATTCAATCCATTCCTCAACTGTATAATTCGTACTTCCGTAATATGAATTGTACACCTGCGTTAACAGCCCGTTTAATTTTCCATCTTTGTATCTCGCATATTGAGTAATATTCGTTGTACGATTATCCGAGCCTATATAATCCTGCGTGATCGTATACGCATTGCCGTTAAGGGAACCATTCTTAAAATATCCTCTCGTAGTTTCGGTTTTTACCTGACCAACAAGCTCTTTACCCATATCACGTGCAAAAACCTTCTCGCCCACTCCCTCAGGCTTACCGTCTTTTAGCTGTCCGGTATAGGTTGTTTTACTGAAGTCATCATCAACACTTAATACTATATTCTGCTTATCCTGTGCATTATCATAATTATAATCAATATCTGCTTTAAACATATCTATACTTACAAGACGTTTATCATTGTCGTAATTAAATTCTCCGAATCTGGCAAGATGATCTATCTGTATAAGCGTCTGACCGTCTACATTATATGCATCTATTTGTTCGCCGTTCAAATATGTCTTTATATCTGTAGAATATACATCATATACATGTTCCCGCTGCCTGATAGAACTCTTTAAAATATTTATTTCTTCTATAGTAAGACATGCTTTTCTTTCATTCTCTGTATTCCTTGTTATAGATAATTTCCGCAAGGCGTCATTATATTCTACATCAAATCCATAATCCCTTAGATCCTCTGCTATTACATATGTATAATCATTTATATTATATGATTTTATCGGTTCATAATCTATAAGTGCTCCTATATCTGTAGACAAAACCTCTCCCGTTATTTCAGCTGATGCTGCAGGGGCTGCAAAAATAACAGCTGATGCAAAAATGATCGATGCTAACTTCTTCATAGGCTTACCTCCTATCAATACGTATTTTTTATTTATTTTATCATATCATATAAAATTATGCAATAGCTTTTAATTATATAAATTATTTTATATAATCCTGAATAACCACTCATGGCTGTACATATAAATTTATATAATTATTTCTGAAAGGACATGTAACTATGAATCTTACAATATATGCAGATAAACCGGAATATAAAAAAAATGATACAATTAACTATACGATAACAATAAATGCAGATAAAGCAATCTCCGAAGCAACACTCGATATAATTCCAAGCACTGAAATATTTCCTGACGCTTTTATAGTTCCAGACACAGGAAACGTAACCTCATCTGACAGTAACACCCTTATAAGCACTTACGTTAAAGACGGTATATACAGCCTTGCTATTGACAACCCAGCCCAAAATGAACTAAAGCTGTATATACCGGCTTATGTAGGAGAACATATAAGACGCTCAAATACCGTTTCTGTGATCGCCGACATTACATACTCCGATAACTCTCGTGATAACGCATACTCACAACTGACACTTTCTGAAAATACACCTCTTATTCTTATTATCATGCTTTTTATAGCCTCAATCATGGTATCATCTGTTATAATATATTTACTGAAAAAACTATATTTCAGCGATTAATATTATCCATTACGCTTGAAAAAACATCAGCTATAGAACCGCGTATTAAAATATCCGCCTCAGAATCAAAAGCAGTTTCGTCCCTGTTTATTATAACGAGTCTGCTTCCCATAAAACTGTCTATAAGCCCCGCTGCCGGATATACTCTTAAGGAAGTTCCTCCTACTATCAGAACGTCTGCGCATTCACAAAATGCTTTAGACATATCATATATGTACCTGTCCAGCGGTTCATCATAAAGCACAACATCTGGCTTTATTATTCCGCCGCATTCGCACCTCGGAATTCCCGTTCCTTCTGAAATATATTCAACAGAATATGATTTTCCACATTCTGTGCAATAATTGTAATAAACCGAACCATGAAGCTCATATACCCTGTTACTGCCCGCAGCCCGATGCAGTCCGTCTATATTTTGAGTGATTACCGCGCTGAGCTTACCCATCTTTTCAAGCTTTGCTAAAGCATAATGAGATGCATTAGGTTTTGCGTTCGGATGCAGAATATTTTTTCTGTAAAATCGAAAGAATTCCTCAGGCTTTTCTTCAAAAAATTTGCGCGAAAGAATATCCTCAGGAGAATATTCATATTCCATAGAATATATCCCATTTTTCCCGCGAAAATCCGGTATTCCGCTTTCTGTAGAAACTCCCGCTCCGCCGAAAAATACGATCCCATTATTCTTTTTAATTATATCTATAAGCTCATCATACATTATTTCGCTCTCCAAAAATGAATTTATAATTTCCGCTTAACAGCTCAAATCGTTTCTTAGCATCTGCATCCGTTTTTGCTGATTTTATATAATTCTTTCCCATGACACATTTTATCTGTACATCAGGCAAAATCAGCATAGCCGATGTATTCGCGGGAATACTGCATTCATATGTAATACAATTTCCCTCAATACTCCAGCTTGACTTGATTTTTCCGCACGGCGACTCATGCCATCCTCTCGCCCATTCAAGCTCCGAACTGAATACCGGCTTTAGTATAATACGCCTATATCCTGTTTCACCGTTTTTCTCAGAGCTGTTTATACCTAAAATCGAGCTGAACAGCCATTCCCCTATCGCTCCGTAAGAATAGTGATTAAAAGAATTCATAAGCGCATTGCCAAACTCTCCTGTTTCTGCTACATACGAATTCCACCGCTCCCATATAGTAGTAGCTCCGTTTATTACGCTATAGAGCCATCCCGGATTTTTTTCATTCTTTAACAGTTTATATGCCATATCCGTCAGTCCTGCTTTTTCAAGTGCCGGAGCAAGATGTGAAATCCCTAAAAAGCCTACTGATAAGCAGCCGCATCTTTCATCTATCGAACGTTTAAAAAATAAAGCTGTATTTTTCATAAGCTTTTCCGGGATCAGTCCAAAATCAATGGCAAGTGCATAGGCCGTTTGGCTTGGATGTGAATTTGGGCTCTTCTCTGAATAATAGGTTTTATTTATAATATTCCCATTATCGTCACGATCGCTTATACTCATCTCTCCCCAATATTCTATAGAACCGTCACTGCATACCCATGCCTCGTTGAATGCTTTCTTTATATTTTCAAATCGCTCCCTGTAGTACTTTTCCTTATCAGGCTTATCAAGCACTCTGCATACTCTTGCCATTATATCTGAAACATGCGCTGCATAAGCTGTTGCCGATAATATAAAAGGCGTTGACCTGTCATAGGCAAGGTGATCCCCTCTTGACTGCTGAACCTGTATAAACGGCTCTGAAGACATATCCGACTGTTCCGCTGCTTCTTTCCCGTCAACAGTTCTAATTCCGTAATTCTGCCTGTCTGACCTGCTCTGATATTCTATCCAAGCCTCCATCATTTTATAGTTATCCCTAAGGATTTTCTCATCACCATATGCAATATACATCTTCCATGGCACTATTACTGCCGCATCTCCCCAGCCGGCACATCCTGCCGGACGGTTATCCCCTCCGAGAGGCGCTGTATCCGGCACCGCTCCGTTTTTATTATAAAGCTTCTGAGCATCACGCAAATCAATCAGCCATTTATCCATAAACGCTCTTACATTCATATTATAAGCAGCAGTTGCCGCAAAAACCTGCGCATCGCCTGTCCAGCCCATACGCTCATTTCTCTGCGGACAATCCGTAAAAACAAGCAGTGAATTACCTCGCTGTCCCCACTGGATATTGCTCTGCAGTTTATTTATTTTTTCATTCGAACATTCAAAACCACCGGTCATTTCCCGTGTATTTGTAATAACAAGACCCTCTACAGATAAAATTACTTTCTCCGCAAGCTCCTTAGTCAATTCAAAACCGTTTCCTGTTATTTCAACATACCTAAAGCCATGTGAAGTAAACTCAGGCACAAAGCACTCCCCGCAACAGCTTCCCTTCAATGTATATACATCCGTATTTGCAGCTGTGCGTAGATTTTGCAGATACAGCTCTCCGCTGTTATAGCACATTTCTCCGTATCTAATCTTTAGAGATAATCCCCTATTTCCTTTAACCTTAATCTTTAAAGTTCCGGTCATATTCTGACCCAAATCATATACAAAATGCCCCTTTGGCGTTTCTATCATTCCTACCGGCTTAAGTATGCGCTCAACTTCAGCCTCAGGTCCATACTGCACCGAGAGCTCAAACTTTTCATTTTCAATCCTGCCGTTTGTTGCCTGTACATTTTCCGGATTAGGTACAATCTCACATTTATTCCACCGCTCATCATATAAATCAAGCACGTCATATTCAGCTCTTGCGTCATAGCTCTCTCCGTCAAGGTAATCCGCATCAATAACCGGTCCTTTATATGTATACTGCCAGTCGTCTCCTGTAACTATGGTTTCACAACTATCATCGTCATATTCAATTATCATCATCGCTATAAACGAATTTTTTATTCCGTATACCATAGGCTCCAAAGAATATCCCACATAGCCTGTATAATATCCTTTTGTTACTATTGCAGATATTGCATTATATCCTTCATGCAAAATGCTTCCAATATCATATATCTGATACTGTATTCTCTTCCTGTAGTCGGTAAATCCGGGATTATAAAATCCGTTGCCTGCCTTTTTTCCGTTTATATATACATTATAAAAACCACGCGCTGAAGCATATAATCTTGCTTTCCTTATTTTTCGCTTACATTCAAAGATATGCCTTACGTTCAAAGAGGGAACGGCACTTATAAGATTAAATTCATTAGCAACAGTAAGCACTCCGTCTGACACTGTACCAAGCATTGACGCCGCTCCGCCGTCTCTCAAAAAATTGTCGTACAACAAACACTTTTCTATGTTATCTGAAATATCCTCTGCTTTTATCTCTTTAAATTGCGAACATTCCCTATCCTGTCTTATCCCAAAAAGAAACATCCCGGTCTTTCTTGGTTGATTTCCTATGTTATCAGGCATAAGCTCTTCATTTATAATAATTATACCGTTGATTTCTAAATTAACAAGCCGGTGTTTTATTGACAATACAAGTCTATTATATCTTTCAAGCTCTATTCCGTCCGGGAGCTCATATCCGTCTTTATTTCCAAGCACACGCACATACGGCGCATTTTTTCTATAACAGTCATATTCGCCGTTCCATGCGTTATCACCGTATTCACGGACATATATCCTTTTGTGCTCTATTTTAAAGCCTACATAATTATCTTTATTACGTGCAGCTGCCGCAAATTCTATTATTGAATCAGTTTTAAACACTGCACTTATACGATAATTTTTCAACCCGGCTGTATTAACTGCTTCGCCCGGAGCGCCTATCCATTGCGCCCCTCTCCAAGCAGACAAATCCCCGCTCATAAGCCCGGTTTCAAACCACGCTGTATCGCCGCTGCATTTTTCTCCGTTTTCCGCGGTTATCTCAACCGACCAGTAATATCTTTTACACGGCTCAAGAGTCTTGCCATTATAAGCTATATTAATAGATATTCCGGAGAAAATCTCTCCGGAATCCCAAACTACATATTCTAAATTTTCATCAGCAGCTACTATAATTCTATAGGAACGTTGATAAACATTTCTTTCCTGTGAAAAAATCTTCCATGAAAAATCTGCCTTTTCTACCCCTATCGGATTTAAAGAAGAGCTGCATCTCATATCATAAATTCTCATTTTGTTTTATTTATTTCCGCTGCCTTTATTGTATTTTTCATAAGCATTGCAATTGTCATAGGACCTACCCCGCCCGGAACAGGCGTTATTGCCGCTGCTTTTTTCTCCGCTCCCTCAAATTCAACATCGCCAACGAGCTTCTTCGGCGCGATTCTGTTTATTCCAACATCTATTACGACTGCTCCTTCTTTTATCATATCCGCTGTAATAAACTCCGGCTTACCTATTGCCGCCACAAGAATATCAGCCTGCCTTGTCTTCTCGGCAAGATTTTTTGTTCTTGAATGGCATATAGTAACAGTACCGTTCTGATGCAGCAAAAGCATTGACATCGGTTTTCCGACTATATTGCTTCTTCCGACTATCACGCACTCCTTGCCGTTTACATCTATTCCGCTTTCCTTTATTAGCTCCATAACACCGGCAGGAGTACACGGGACAAAATCATAATTACCCGTCATTATTTTTCCCACATTGACCGGATGAAACGCATCTACATCCTTTTTAGGATTTATAGCGTTTATTATAGCCTGTTCATTTATGTGCTCAGGCACCGGAAGCTGACATAATATACCTGATACGGTATCATCATTATTAAGCTTTTCTATAAGCTCAAGCAGCTCTTCCTGTGTTGTTTCCTCCGGAAGTGCATATTCCAACGAACGTATACCGCAGTATTCACAAGCCTTCTTTTTATTATTAACATATACCTTACTTGCCGGATCTTCTCCCACGATTATTACGGCGAGAGCGGGATTTATTCCCTTTTCTTTCAGTTCTGCTACTTTGATTTTCAGCTCGTCCTTTATTCTTGCCGAAACCTCCTTGCCCATTAACAGCTTTGCCATGATTGTTCCTCCTTGTTTCATTTAATATATTGCCTTTAGGCGGACGTATAAGACATCTGTCATGATATCCTATCAAATCCGTTCTTCCGTATTTAGTAAGCGCTTCATACACTATCGCGTAATTTTCCGGATTGCGGTACTGCAAAAGCGCTCTTTGCATCGCCTTTTCCTTCGGACTTTTCGCCACATATACCTTTTTCATTGTAAACGGATCAAGTCCGGTATAGAACATACAAGTCGATATAGTCCCCGGCGTCGGATAAAAATCCTGCACTTGCTGCGGATTTATATGATGCTCATTTAAATATTCTGCCAATTTTATCGCATCCCGAACCGTACTGCCGGGATGGCTTGACATAAGATACGGCACGAGATACTGTTTTTTCCCTATTTTTTTGTTTATTTCATAAAATTTATCGGAAAACCTGTTGAACACGCTGTTCTCCGGTTTTCCCATATATTTCAGCACATTATCGCTTATATGCTCAGGCGCGACCTTAAGCTGTCCGCTCACATGATACTTGCACAGCTCATAGAAAAACGTATCGTCCGGATCGTTTATAAGATAATCAAATCTTATGCCGGAACGTATGAATACCTTTTTCACTCCGGGAAGTGCCCGTAACTTACGCAAAAGATTCAAATACCTTGTATGCGATATTTTCATATTGGGACACGGCTTCGGAAATAAACACTGCCTGTCCTTGCAGGCTCCGAGAGTTTTCTGCTTTGCGCATGCCTCCTCGCGGAAATTAGCGGTAGGTCCTCCCACATCATGAATATACCCCTTAAAATCCTTGTCCTTTATCATCTCTTTCGCCTCTGCGATAAGACTTTCATCACTTCTTGACGTAACTATTCTGCCCTGATGAAACGCAAGTGCGCAGAAATTACAGCTGCCGTAACATCCACGGTTTGCCGCAAGAGAAAACTTTACTTCTTCTATCGCTTTTATTCCTCCCATAGGCTCATACATTGGATGGTAATTTTTTATATACGGCAACGCGTAAACCTCATCAAGCTCGCTCTCCGACAAAGGAGCCATAGGCGGATTTTGAATAAGGTATCTGTTTCCATGCTTCTGCACAAGTGTTTTTCCTATATACGGATTCTGCTCATAATACTGAATTCGGCATGAATCAGCGTATGCCCTTTTGCTCTCGACACATTCCTCATATGAAGGAATAAGTATAGAAGTATCCTCATCATAATCGTGCGATATATAGCATGTTCCCGGCACATCGGTTATTTCATCTACGCTTACTCCGTCACGCAGCTTATCCGCTATCATGACTATCTGCTTTTCACCCATTCCGTACATTAGAATTGACGCTCTTGAGTCAAATAATATTGACCGCCTTATTTTATCATCCCAATAATCATAGTGCGCAAATCTTCTCAGACTCGCCTCCACGCCTCCTATAAGTATGGGAATATTCCCAAATGCCTCTCTTATCCTGTTGCAGTAAACTATAGTAGCTCTGTCAGGACGCTGCCCCGCTTTATTTCCCGGGGCGTATGAATCATCATGCCTTTTCTTTTTGCTGACTGTATAATGATTAACCATGCTGTCTATATTCCCGGCGCTTACAAGCACCGCAAGCTTCGGACGTCCCATTCTCTTAAAATCGTCTATTTTTGTCCAGTCGGGCAGAGCCACTATCCCCACCTTATACCCATGCGCCTCAAGTACTCTTGAAATAATCGCATGACCAAAGCTTGGATGATCCACATACGCATCTCCGACTATATAGAGAAAATCAAGATCGTCCCAGCCGCGCTTTTTCATATCCTCCCTGTTTACGGGCAAAAAATCATTCTTCACCATAAGATTCTCCGCTTATTCCGGCAGCCGCCATATCAGCATGGCTCACAAGCACATCACGCGGCTTTGAACCATTTGCCCCGGAAATAATTCCTCTTGCTTCCATCTGATCAATTATTCTTCCTGCTCTTGAATATCCTACGCCCAATCTTCTTTGTATCATTGACGTGGATATTTTTCCAAGCTCAACCGCAAGCTGTATAGCATCCGGTAAAAGCACATCTCCGTCATCCTCCGCATCAGGAGTAACTCCGTTTTCTCCTGATGCACAGCGCTCTATCTGTTCTGCAAGATCCTCACTGTAATGCGTTTCACCTATACTTCCCTTTATAAAGTCAATAATTCTTTCTATTTCCGGATCGTCCACAAATGCTCCCTGAAGACGCATCGGAGATCTGGCTCCTGTCGGGAAATAAAGCATATCTCCCATTCCAAGAAGCTTTTCCGCTCCGCTCTTATCCAGAATCGTACGGCTGTCAACCTGACTTGAAACCGAAAATGCGATTCTTGACGGAATATTCGCCTTAATAAGGCCCGTAATAACGTCCACAGACGGACGCTGTGTTGCTATGATAAGATGTATTCCGGCAGCTCTCGCCAGCTGAGCAAGACGGCATATATAATCCTCTACTTCTTTTGCCGCTACCATCATAAGGTCCGCAAGCTCGTCTATTATAATAACAAGCTGCGGTATTTTTTCTCCGCCTCTTGACTCCATAAGCTTATTATATGACTCGAGCTTTCTTACTCCCGTTTCCTTAAATAAATCATAACGGCGCATCATTTCAGCCACCGCCCAATTAAGCGCTCCGGCTGCCTTTTTCGGATCTGTAACTACCGGGATAAGCAAATGCGGTATACCGTTATAAACTCCCAATTCGACAACCTTCGGGTCTACCATTATAAGCCTTACTTCATCCGGTGACGCCTTATAAAGAATACTTGTTATAATTGTATTTATACATACCGACTTACCCGAACCGGTCGCTCCCGCTATAAGCATATGCGGCCATTTCGCAATATTGCCTACAACAACATTACCGCCTATATCCTTACCCAATGCAACCGTAAGACTGGATTTTGCATTGCGGAACTCATCACTTTCAAGCATTTCTCTTATAGAAACAGAAGTTACCTTCTTATTTGGAATCTCGATTCCAACTGCCGCTTTTCCGGGCACCGGCGCCACAAGAACCGTCGGTACCGCAAGATTCATCGCTATATCATCTGCAAGTCCCACTATTTTTGAAAGCTTAACTCCTGTATCCGGCTGTATTTCATATCTTGTTACAGTCGGTCCCTGTGTTACCTGCAAAAGCCTTGCCTTTACATTAAAATTGCTTAAAATTGTTATAAGATTCTCCGCCGTGCGTCTCAGCTCTGTTCTTAAATCCGCCGGCGCGCTCTTCGGCTCATTAAGCAGCTCAATATCCGGAAAAACATACTCTATTTTTTCAGCTGTGTCAATCGCATTGTTAAGCTCATCACTATAGCTTTGCTTCTCCTCTTCTGTTATTTTCTCAGAACGCCTTTTATTTTTAGGCTCTTCGGACATATATGATTCAAGCTCTTCTTGAACCGATGAAACATTCTGATTTTTTGCATGAATCGATTTGTCAACAAACGGTACTTCATCTGTTTCAGGCAGTTCCGGTTCGTTCGCATTTTCAAGATTTGCAAAAACCTCGTCTATTCCATTTGTAAACTCAGGCAATTCCTGTTCCTCCGGCTCCACAAATTTAAGCCTCTTTTTAGTTTTCTTCTCATCCTGCTGCATAAAATCAGGCAGCTCTCTATTTTGTGGTTTTTCTTCTGCATCTATTGTAGGAATATCATTAAATTTCTCCGTCTTATTATTTTCCGGCATATCTTCATGCCGTTTAGGCATAAGCTTTGGAATAGAAAACTCATCTTCTGTATTACGGTTTTCATGCGATGTTTTTATACTCTTATAGCCTTTTCCGGCTCTTGATATAATTTCTTTTATTCCGTTAGCCGCATATTTCCATACCGGAACATTGGCAATAAATCCCGCTAAAACTACTATTCCTATGGAAAGTATAATATACGATAATACATTCTGCAGCATTTCATTAAAAAAGTTTCCTACTGCCGCTCCTATAAAGCCGCCCCCGTGTCCATTATTCGCACCCTCATAAAGGGCATCGGAAACAGAAAATCCTTTTGTCAATCCAATAATCGAAGAAACATCAATTATGGCAAGAAACGTAAGAATTATTTTTATCCATAACTTATTTATATCCTTGTATATTCCGAGATAAATGAAAAATCCCGCAAAGCATACCGGCACGAAATATCCCATTATTCCGAAAATCCCGCATACCGCACTTTTAACAGCATTATTTATCATCCCGCCGTCTCCTGTATCAATGTACATAAAGATACCAAGGACTATCGTAATTATGAGCAGTGTAATCATATATACACTGAAGCTGCTCATTTTTCTGTTCTTTTTTCTTTTAGCCGCCGTATTCTTTTTTGATGCCGTTTTTTTACCGGCAGATTTCTTGTTTGACGCCATCTATACAACCTTCCCAATAATTTTCTCATATAAATTTTATTATATCATAAACTATAAATATTTTCCACTGTTTTATTATTTTTTAACAAATTTATCATCTAAAATCTCATCAATGATCTCATTCTCGCTCTTAAATCCTTTTACCTTTCTCTTTGTATCGAGCATACATACGACCGTATAAGCTGATGGAATAAATTTCTTTGATATTTCCCTGTATTCCTCTCCCTCATCAGCAACTATCATTCTTGTTCTTCTTCTTCTTTTGTTCCTGTAAAACATAAGTTCTCTTGTATATTCACTGCTGTATTTTTGTTTTTGAGTAAAAACATTGCCCAGCATAAAAACAGATAACAGCAAAATTGAATAATTATATCCTGTTATATATATTATATATCCTCCAAGCAAAATAAAGAGCAACGCAGATATAATACCGGTATTCCTTAATATCTTATATGCTGTTTTTTCACCTATATAATAAGTAAGTATTTTCTTTAAAATGCATCCTCCGTCCAAAGGAAGAACGGGCAATATATTTACTATGAAAAGCATTATATTTGATTTATAAAAAAACTCGGCATAATATTCACCGTGCTCTCCAAATAAAATATGCAGACATGCCATTATAGCGTTTGCTGCCGGTCCGGCAGAATACAAAATTATTTCATCTGCTATACCGTCAACCATCTTATTTTTAAGTTTAAGATTAACTCCAAACGGATAGAATGCAATATGCGACACCTTAAGTCCAATACACACGGCAGCCGCTAAATGTGCACATTCGTGAAGGAACATAATGGAATATGAAATAATAAGCTCATAAATATGTCCATTTAATAAAAAAAACACAAATGCAGCTATCGTGAGAAAATGTATATAAAAAAATCTTGTAAGCCTGAGCAATATAATCACCTCATAATAAAAGGATATGCGCCTGCATACCCTTTTATTATCTGATAATTATTTAAGCTCATATCCGCCAACCGGTCGTATAGAAAGCACATAACAGTTTCCTTTTCCGACTACGGCCTCTATTCTGTTTTTAAATTCATCGAGCATGTCAAGCGGCACAAATGCTTGTATTGTACCTGCAAAGCCGCCGCCATGTACCCTATATGAACCTCTGCTGCCTAAAATTTCATCACACATTGCAAGCACAACTGCTACAGCCTGAGCTTTTGGCATACTGCTTGCATAAACGTTTTGTAAGTACATATAAGACGAACGTCCGGATTCTTTATTTATCCTTAAAAACTCGTCAAAATCATTCTGCTCAAGTGCCTTTGCCTCAAGCTGAGCCAGCTCATTATCTCTAAAGAAATGAAATGCTCTCAATACAGCACGGTCATTTTTTAAAGTTTCTCTGAGCTTTGGAATATTGTCAAGAAAATCTTTTTTCTCAATTTGTCTTAAATATTCTTTTCCAAAAAACGCCGCAACCTGTTTCATTTCTGCCGGGACATCGGCATATTCAGAAGTCAAATCCGCATGATCTGCTCCGGAATCAATAATGCACAGTGCATACCCATGCTTTGCCAAATCAAAATCAACTTTTTTGACAACAGGTTTTTCTGTACTTTCAAAATCAATAGCAACAACCGAACCCACAGACGAAGCCATCTGATCCATCAAACCGCTTGGCTTATCATAGTATACATTCTCTGCATACTGACCAAACTTAGCAATTTCTATCGGACTGACCTCTCCGTTAGCAAACAACCCATTTACAATCGTTCCAACAAGTACTTCAAACGCCGCAGAAGATGACAATCCGGAACCTTTCATTACATTTGAAATTGTATAGGCGTCAAAACCCGCAATTTTATATCCCAAATCGACAAAACGCTTTAATACTCCTCTTATAAGGGCTATTGCTTTATCGAACTGTTCAGGATGAATTTCTAAATCATCAAGATCTATCACATCCATATCATAGCCTTTTGATTTGATTCTTACTGTATTCGTCCCATTCGGACGGGCAGCCGCTATAACATCTATATTTACACTGCCGGCAAGTACACAGCCATGCTGATGATCTGTATGATTTCCTCCTATTTCAGTTCTGCCCGGAGCGCTAAACACACTAAGCTCGTCCGCTTCGCCGAATATCTCTTCAAAACCCGATATTACATCAAGATATCTATCCGCATACTGTTTGGTTTTATCCTCACTGCACACATATAAATACGCAAGCTTCTCAGCGTATTTTCCGTCCGACAGATCTTTTTTGATAAGCTCTGTTTTTTTCATACACTTTACCTATTTAACCCTTATTCAACCATTAAAAAATCGCTTACAATTTGCTGCATTTCATCTTTACCGCATACCAAATCAAAAACTCTCGGCTTGTCCTTTAAAGCAGCCAAAGATGTCGGGATTTTCATATTGCTCTTCTCCGATAAAGTTTGCAACAATGCAAATTCATCCTTGCCCAAAACTGCATTATGATCCTCAAGAGCTATAAGCACACTTTGATTGAATTTAAACGGACTTGCTGTTGAAGCGATAACCGTCTTTGTATTATCCCCGGTCTCCTCAACATATTTGTCATATACGGATTTTGCAACAGCAGTATGCGTGTCAATAACATATCCATAATCCTTGGCAGTCTTTCTTATAGCTGCTATTGTCTCCTTGTCATCGCAGCATCCGGCGCTGAATAATCCATTAAGCTTCTCTTTTACTTCATCGCTTACCTGATACACTCCGTTTTCTACAAGCTGCTTCATCCAGTCAGATACAACCTTATCGTCTTTTCCTGTAAGATCATAGAGGAATCTTTCAAGATTCGATGAAATAAGTATATCCATAGACGGTGAAATTGTAGTATGGAAATCTCTGTTTTTATTATATACTCCCGTTTTTATAAAATCAGTCAAAACATTATTTTCGTTTGACGCGCATATAAATCTTGCAATCGGAAGTCCCATTTTCGAAGCATAATATGCCGCAAGGATATTTCCGAAATTACCGGTCGGAACTACAACATTTATCTTTTCACCGCATTCTATTTCTCCACTTTCAATCATATCTGCATATGCCGAAAAATAGTATACGATCTGCGGCACAAGACGTCCCCAGTTGATCGAGTTTGCCGATGAAAGCTTAAAATTATTTCTTTCGAGCAAATCAGCATATTCTATATCCGTAAAAATCTTTTTTACTCCATTTTGCGCATCGTCAAAATTACCCTCAACAGCAGCTACAGAAACATTGTTTCCTTCCTGAGTAACCATCTGAAGCTTTTGGATTTCCGATACGCCGTTATTAGGATAAAATACTATAATTCTTGTTCCGTTTACATCCTTGAATCCTTCAAGAGCGGCCTTGCCTGTATCTCCCGATGTTGCAACCAAAATTACTATTTCATCCTTCTCGCCCGTTTTCTTCATAGACGTAGTCATAAGATGCGGCAGAATCTGCAAAGCCATATCCTTAAATGCGCAGGTCGGTCCGTGCCACAGCTCAAGAAAATATGTCGTGTCATTAAGTTTATGCAGCGGAGCTATTTTTTCAGACTCAAACTTCTCCTTTGTATAAGCGCTGTCAACACAATTTTCCAATTCATCTGCTGTAAAATCAGTAAGATATTTTCCAAGAATAAATTTTGCGCGCTCATTGTATGACATAGGAGCAAGAGCCTTTATTTCGTCAAGACTTACCGCCGGAAAATCCTCCGGTACAAACAGACCGCCCTCCGCGCTCAGTCCCTTCTTTATCGCCTCTGCCGCCGTAACGGAAACACCGTTATCTCTCGTACTATGATATTGCATTGTTTATATACCTCCATTCAGGATAAGATTTATCTGCATTTTCTGTCTAATCTTTTCCCGTGTGTTCTGCATGTAAATATGAGTACATATCCGCCGGACTTATATTTTCAGCCGGCGGATATGTTTATTTTATGCTAATTTTTTTATGTAATCAGGCGCTGTTTCAGCGTCGATAGAAACCGAAATGTTAAATGAAATATTCAGCTTCTGGCTAAGCTCTTCAAGCTTTTCCAAGAAAGTCTCAAATCCATCAAGACTGTCTGTTCCTACTATTTTGAATATTCCATCGATGAAAATATTGGTAATATCAAAGTCACGGCTTATAATACCGCAGATAAAGCCAAGGAATTCATTATAACTGTCAATTGAAAATTCCTTTGTCTCTACCATTCTTACCTTTGACTTTATATCATACATGCTTCTCGAAGAATCCTTGCTGATAAATACAACATTACCCTTTGCAACTGCTGCTGCATTATTTACATGTTCGATAAGAGTCTTTGTCTTACCGGTTCCTTTTTTGCCTATAAGAAGTTCAACCATTTTAACTTCCTCCTTTTTATTTATTATTTGGGAATAATCAAAGTCTTGCCTCGATCTCAGCCTTAGCGTCCTCATATCCTGGCTTTCCAAGAAGAGCGAACATATTCTTCTTATATGATTCAACTCCCGGCTGATTAAACGGATTTACTCCAAGAACATAACCCGATATTCCGCATGCTTTTTCAAAGAAATACACAAGCTGACCAAAATTATATGCGTCAAGCTTCGGTACTCTTACTATAAGGTTGGGAACGCCTCCATCCATATGTGCAAGCGCTGTACCTATAGCTGCTTTTGAATTGACATAATCGATCGTCTTTCCGGCAAGGAAATTAAGACCGTCAAGATTATCCTCGGTAGCTTCAATAGTAATATCCTTTTTAGGCTCGTCTACAAGAATAGCTGTTTCGAACATTATTCTCTGACCATCCTGAATATACTGTCCCATTGAGTGAAGATCCGATGAGAAATCTGCCGCTGCCGGGAAAATACCCTTATGATCTTTACCCTCGCTTTCACCGTAAAGCTGCTTCCACCACTCTGCAAAATAATGGAGCGCCGGTTCAAAATTGATCACCATTTCAACAGTCTTTCCTTTTCTTGCAAGACAATTTCTTATAGCAGCATACTGGTAGCACTGGTTTTCGGCAAGAGATGGATTTGAATACTCATCTTGTGCGTCCTTTGCTCCCTGCATCATAGCGTCTATATCTATTCCTGCCGCTGCGATCGGAAGAAGTCCAACAGCGGTAAGGACACTGAATCTTCCGCCCACGTCATCAGGCACAACAAAAGTTTCATAGCCTTCTGTATCAGCGAGAGTTTTCAATGCTCCCTTTGCCTTATCTGTTGTAGCATAAATTCTGTCCTTTGCTCCGTCTTTTCCGTATTTCTTTTCAAGAAGATCCTTAAAAATTCTGAAAGCAATTGCCGGTTCAGTTGTAGTACCGGATTTCGATATAACATTTACGCTTATATCCTTTCCTTCGCACAGCTCAAGGAGGTCAGCCATATATGTCGAAGAAATGCTGTTTCCCGCAAACACAACCATTGGTCCCTTTCTCTGCTCCTTTGAGAGAGCATTTGAGAACGAATGCGACAACATTTCAACAGCAGCTCTTGCGCCGAGATACGAACCGCCTATACCGATTACAACAAGGATATCGCTGTTTGAACGAATTTTTTCAGCCGCTTTTTTAATGCGGTCAAACTCATCCTTATCGTAATTTGTCGGAAGCTCTACCCAACCCAAAAAATCACTGCCAAGACCTGACTTGGCGTTTATTGTATCGTGAGCTACCTTGACATAATCAGCCATTGCATCAATCTCTTCCTGTGATACGAAAGGAAGAGCACGTGAGTAATCAAATTTTAACATTTCCAGTATTCCCTCCTGTAATTATAATAACTATACATAGTATATCACATTCGTCAATTAATAGCAAGTGGTTTTTAAATTTTTTTATTTTTTACTTTTAAAAGCCGCCGGCTATAATATTCCGGCGGCTTCTATTATTCATACTCAAATCAGTTTTAACAAACTAAACTCACTCCGAGAACATTGGCGTTGAAAGATAACGTTCTCCTGTATCAGGCAGAAAAGCCACTATTACTTTTCCCTTATTTTCAGGGCGTTTTGCGAGCTGAGCCGCCGCCCATACAGCAGCTCCCGATGAAATCCCCACAAGTATTCCCTCTCTATGTGCAATCTCCCGTCCCACAGCAAATGCTTCGGAATCGGGAACACGTATAATTTCATCATATATACCTGTATTCAAAGTATCCGGAACAAAACCCGCTCCTATGCCTTGGATCTTGTGTGCTCCTGCTCTGCCTTCCGAAAGAACCGGCGAGCCTTCCGGCTCAACAGCGACGATTTTGATATCAGGATTTTTTGATTTAAGATACTCTCCAACTCCCGATACAGTACCTCCTGTACCCACTCCCGCAACAAATATATCTATCTGCCCATCAGTATCATCCCAGATTTCCGGACCTGTTGTTGCTTTATGAACAGCCGGATTTGACGGATTTACAAATTGTCCTGGAATAAAGCTGCCTTCAATTTGTGATGCAAGCTCATCAGCCTTTTCAATCGCCCCCTTCATTCCCTTTGATCCATCTGTAAGAACCAGCTCAGCGCCGTACGCTTTCATAAGATTTCTTCTTTCAATACTCATTGTTTCCGGCATAGTAATTATTATCCTATATCCTCTTGCCGCAGCAACCGCAGCAAGACCTATACCTGTATTTCCCGATGTAGGCTCGATAATAACCGATCCTTCCTTAAGCTTTCCGCTTTTTTCCGCATCATCTATCATTGCCTTTGCAATTCTGTCCTTTGCCGATCCTCCTGGATTAAAGCACTCGAGCTTCGCGAGAATCACTGCTTCAAGTTTATTTGCTTTTTCATAGTTTGAAAGCTCCATTATCGGAGTCTTTCCGATAAGATCCGTAACCTTTTTATATATTTTTGACATTATCAATTCCCTCTTTCCATCAAACAGCCGCAAATGCGTCGTCAAGCGCCGCTATAAGGTCATCTATATTCTCCGTTCCTACTGACAAACGTATTGTATTCGGTTTTATTCCTTGTTCTGCAAGCTCCTGCTCATTGCATTGAGAATGAGTAGTTGTGGCAGGATGTATAACAAGTGATTTTGAATCAGCGACATTTGCAAGCAGCGAAAAAATCTCCAGATTGTCTATAAATTTGTGTGCCTCCGCAATTCCGCCCTTTATCTCAAAGGTAAATATCGAGCCTCCGCCGTTCGGGAGATACTTCTTATAGAGCTCATGACCTGCCTCTCCCTCGATCGAAGGATGATGCACCGCTTCGACCTTAGAATGATTTTTAAGATAATCCACTATCTTCAATGAATTATATACATGGCGCTCTACTCTCAAAGAAAGCGTTTCAAGCCCCTGAAGAAAAATGAATGCGTGAAACGGCGAAAGAGTCGCACCGGTATCTCTCAAAAGCACAGCTCTTATATATGTCACAAATGCAGCAGCACCAGCCGCTTTTGTAAAGCTTACTCCGTGATATGACGGGTTAGGTTCCGTAAATCTCGGAAATTTTCCTGATGCTTCCCAATCAAACTTTCCGCTATCAATAATGACGCCTCCTATAGCCGTGCCGTGTCCGCCTATGAATTTGGTAGCCGAATGCACAACTATATCCGCCCCGTACTCTATCGGACGTATAAGATACGGAGTTGCAAATGTAGAATCTACTACCAACGGTATCTTATGCTTATGCGCAATGCGGGCAACCTCCTCAATATCTATAATATTTGAATGAGGATTTCCCAGAGTTTCAATGAATATCGCTTTCGTATTTTCCTTTATAGCCTTCTCAAAGGCTCCTTCCTCATCCGGATCTACAAATGTTGCAGTTATCCCATACTCAGGCAGAGTATGCTCCAAAAGATTATAGGTGCCGCCGTAAATTGTCTTTGATGCAACTATATGCTCACCTGCGCGTGCAAGAGCCTCAAATACATAAGTCAGCGCCGCTGCTCCGGAAGCTGTCGCCAAAGCCGCCGCTCCTCCCTCAAGCGCCGCCATTCTGCGTTCAAAAATATCCTGCGTCGGATTTGTCAAACGCCCGTAAATATTTCCGGCATCCTTTAAACTGAACCTATCCGCAGCATGCTGTGCATTATGAAATACAAATGACGTTGACGCATAAATCGGAACCGCTCTCGCATCAGTAACCGGATCCGCCTGTTCCTGTCCTATATGAAGCTGTTTTGTTTCAAATTTCCATTCTCTTTTTGACATTCTATCTCCTCTTTTCCTATAGTTTTATTTCCTATTGAATAACTATGCTTTATAGTATACCATATTTTTTCCGTTTGTCAATAGGTTTATAGCTTTTTTATAATTTTTTTTACAAAACAGTTAGATAAAAAACAGAGCTGTCACATAAATTTTTGTAACAGCTCCTATATAAATATTTATTTTTTCACAAAAGCAGATTTAGGCTGTCCGCATACCGGACATTTCCAATCCTCAGGCAGATCCTCAAACGGAGTTTCTCCATCATACTCATATCCGCATACACCGCATACATACTTATTCTTATCTTCGCTGTTCTCTTCGGCAATATAAGTTGGAGCATTCTTCGGACTCTTTCCCTTTATAACATTATGATAATACGCATATGTCATAGGCGTATCGTCCTTTAACGTATCAGCATCCACTACCTTACCAAGAAAAACAGTATGCGTTCCGGCGTCCATTTTATCTATAACCTCACATACAATATATGCGCAAGCATCACTCACAACCGGCATATACCCTCTTGTTTCATATTTTACTTCGTCAAATTTATTGTTATCCTTTCCGCTTTTGAAGCCAAAGGTACCTATAATTGACGGATTGCTGTTTTCTCCGAGAACAGAGACCGCAAATCTACCAAGCTTTTCTATACATCCATTTGTATAGTTATTCTTGTTTATGCTTACTGCTACCGTTGCAGGCTCTGATGTTATCTGTACCGCACTGTTTGCCGTACATCCCGTTGGTCTTCCGTCATCGTATGTCGAAACCACATACACTCCGTATGATAAGCTTCTGAATGCTTTCGCGTTCATAAATCTCCCTCCTTCTTACTCTTCATCCAAGAGTCTTTTCTGCACAATCGCCGCACAATCTCCTATACATTCAACGCACGGCCTTTTTTTATAATATTGAGCTGTTCTGGCTTCAGGAGCTGCTCCATTATCAGCAGGCATACTTGACCCTAAAAGCTCCGAACATATTATAGAGCCATGTTTATCTTTAAAATCCTTTGACATTTCTCTTACTTTTTCATATATTTTAGTTCTTGTTTTTATATCACCCGCTTTAGCGCAGCTATACTTCATACCTGCAAGTATCGCCATTCCGGATACGGCTCCGCACGTGAGACGCATCCTTCCCATTCCGCCTCCCATACCTTCAGCCATTTTCATCGCCATATTATAATCAAATCCAAACGCATCCGCAAATGCTCCAACAACCGACTGAGAGCAATTATATCCGGATTTGAACAACTCCTTAGCCTTTTGTACTCTATCCATAACTTATCCTCGTTACATTTAATAAATTAATCGCCGAACGAAATTCCTATTTCTCTTGCCGCAAGTATCTCATCGCAATCTACCGGTACTTTTTTAAGCTTTCCCGCAACCTCTGAAAGCGGAACTGGTACAACCTTATTGTTCTGTATCGCCACCATAAAACCGTACTGATTATTTTTTATAAGTCTTGCTGCCGCTGCTCCCAAACGAGTACAGAGCACTCTGTCATAAGCGCACGGGCTTCCGCCTCTTTGGAAATGTCCCGGCACTGTTACTCTTATCTCATGCCCTGTTTTTTCCTCAAGTTCCTTAGCTATTTTATATGAAATCGATGGATACGGGAGCTGTGCTCTCGCCGCTTTGAGCTCTTTCTTCTTCATCATCGACTCCTCAACCGAAACAGCGCCTTCCGCAACGGCAAGAATAGAAAATCTTTTTCCCGACGCCTCTCGCTTGTCAATAACTTCACTTATTTTATTTATATCATACGGAATCTCAGGCAAAAGAATTATATCCGCTCCTCCTGCTATACCCGCATAAAGATTAAGCCAGCCGACCTTATGCCCCATAACCTCAACGATAAATACTCTTCCGTGCGAGGTTGCGGTTGTATGAATGCAATCGATAACCTGTGTCGCTATATCGCAAGCGCTCTGAAAACCAAATGTTATATCCGTTCCCCAAATGTCATTATCAATAGTTTTTGGAAGCGTTACAACATTAAGACCTTCTTCACTAAGCATATTAGCACTCTTATGAGTCCCGTTTCCTCCAAGAATAACCAGACAGTCAAGTCCCATCTTCTTATAGTTATTCTTCATATTCTTAACCTTATCTACGTTATTCTCCTCTACCCTCATAAGCTTAAACGGCTGACGTGACGTACCAAGGATTGTTCCGCCGAGAGTTAAAATCCCCGAAAAATCCGACTGTGTCATTTTTTTATATTTGCCGTTTATAAGTCCGTAATATCCGTTTTGTATTCCATAAATCTCAACATCGTTATCAAACTCATTATACAAGGCCTTTGCAACACCCCTTATAGATGCGTTAAGTCCCTGGCAATCGCCGCCGCTTGTTAAAATTCCTATCCTTTTCATTATCCACACTCCTTCATTATAGTTTCCGTACTGTTGGCATTTTATATCAAATGAAAATTGCCAATTTAAGCCTGTTTCAGCCACGCACACTTTTACCTGATTATTATATCACAAAAAAACAAAATAATCAATAAAGGCGGAAAAAAATCCTTATTTTTATTACAAGAATAAACGCTCCGCTTTCTGTTATAAATTTTATGTATAGAATTTTACTTCTGTAGATATAATAAATATATCAACAAAGCAAAGGAGCATAATGTATGAAAGCTTTAAACTATATAGCGCTTACCCTTGTAATAATAGGGGCGATTAATTGGGGGCTGATCGGCTTTTTCCGATTTAATCTTGTCAGCTTAATTTTTGGTGACATGACTGTTCTGGCAAGAATTATATATGCCCTCGTTGGATTGAGCGGTCTTTATCTGCTCACCTTTTACAAATTTTTAGGACATGACACGGGAGAATAAATCTTCCGTGTTTTTTTATAAAAATAAGATGTTTCCCGCTGCTTATACAAGCGAAAAACATCTTAAGATTTATTTATAAAGGTTTAAAGGGCTTGATTAGCTGCGCCGCTGTTATTATAAGCCTGCTGATAGAAATATTCCTGAGAATTCATTGTCTCTTCTTCTTCATTCGGCTCAATATTGCTGCGCTTCGTGTAAGTTCCATCCGGATTCTGTATCCTTGCCTTTACATTGTCGCTCATCATAACCGAGAACATCTCCAATATCCTTACTTTTATATCTTCATCATATATAGGAACAGCAATTTCTACTCTTCTAAGAGTATTTCTTGTCATATAATCTGCCGAAGAAATATATACCTTTGCTCTGTCCTCTGTGCCAAATATATATATTCTTGAATGCTCAAGAAAACGTCCCACTATACTTATAATCTTTATATTATCAGTATATCCCTTTATTCCGGGCTTCAGACAGCATATACCTCTCACTATCATTTCTATTTCGACGCCTGCCTGTGAGGCTTCAATAAGCTTATCTATTATTTTTTTATCTGTAAGAGAATTTATTTTCACTCCGATATATGCTTTCTGTCCGCGGTTTGCTATTTTTATCTCATCATCAATCATTGAGATGATTTTATTTTGCAGACAATTCGGCGCCGCAAGAAGATACTTCGTTTGCTTCACTGCTTTTCCCATTGCAAGCTCATTAAAAATCTCATTAGCCTCTACGCCTATGTCAACCGATGCCGTCATAAGTGAAAAATCCGTATAAAGCTTTGCGGTATTTTCATTATAATTTCCAGTACCAATCTGTGTTATATATTCAATTCTATTATCTGATTTTCTCGTTATAAGACAAAGCTTTGAATGTACCTTCAGACCGTCAAGTCCATATATTATTCTGCATCCTGCTTCTTCAAGGCGCTTTGACCATTCTATATTATTCTCCTCGTCAAAACGTGCCCTTAGCTCTACGAGCACTATAACGTCCTTGCCATTTTCAGCTGCTTCTATAAGTGCTTCGACTACCTTTGAATATTTCGCTACTCTATAAAGAGTCATCCTTATAGCTATAACCTCCGGATCTTCAGCTGCCTCATGCAATAACCTCAAAAACGGCTTCATACTCTCAAAAGGATACGCAAGAAGCAAATCCTTTTCCTTGATCTGATCAATCATAGACCGTTTTTTATTTACAAAGGGCGATTCCTGAGGACGGCGCGGCTCATAATACATTGACTTATCATTAAGCTTCTCTGGAAGCTTTCTTAAAAACGAAACGTCAAGCGGTATTCTGACATTAAAAATTTGATTTTTCTTTATGTCTAAATATTTACATAAAGAGCTTATTATGCTCGGACTCATATCATCTGACATTTCAAGTCTTACAGGCGAGAGCTTTTTTCTCTTTTTTATAATCTCCTCCATTGCTCTTCTGTAATCCACATCATCGTCATATAAACCTTCATCCTCATCTATATCTGCATTTCTGGTCACTCTTATAAGAGATTTTTCTCTTATAATGTATCTGTCGAAAACTATATCTGCAAAACACTTTATAAGCTCTTCGGTTAATATGTATTTATTGTCCCCAACTGAAACCAATCTTCCAAATACAGGAGATGAGCAGGGGATTATTCCTATTTTCTCATTATTATTTTTGGTCTCAAGAGATAAAAGCAAATATATTTCCTTATTTCTCAAAAACGGAAACGGCTGCTTTTTTCCAACCACCTGAGGGGCAAGCAACGGCTTCAATTCGCGTTCAAAATACAGTTTTGCAAAATCATATTCCTCTACCGTAAGCTCATCCATCCCAAGAAGCTTTATACCTTGTTCTTTAAGATCTGAAACTATCTTATCATATATCCTATCCCGCACTTCGCTTAATTCGCGTACTCTTTCAAATACTGCCGAAACCTGCTCCTGTGCGGTCATATTCGTCTTATTTTCACGCGGATTGCCTGAGAACATCATCAAATCATAAAGCGAGCCCACTCTTACCATAAAAAACTCATCCAGATTGCTCTGGAAAATAGATATAAAATTAGTCCGCTCTCCCAATGGATTCTCTTTACTGTCCGCTTCTTCAAGAACCCTTTCATTAAATCGCAGCCATGAAAGCTCACGATTACTATAGCAGTTTACCATATTAATCTCCTTTGGTTCTTCCACTTTATTCCCATTATTATCCGGTAAATTTATATATTCATGTTTACGGGATATTCCGAAACACCTTTCAAATAAAGCTCTAAAAAACATCAGTCAAACCACTTTTTCTTTTTAAAATATACTATCTCCGCAATCACTGTAGCGATACTTAAAATAATAACACCTAAATATCCGTATCGGCTGTGCAGCTCAGGCATATTGGGAAAATTCATGCCGTACCATCCTGCAATAAGCGCCAACGGTGCCGTAATCGTGGTTACAAGTGTCAATACCTTCATCGTCTGGTTCTGATGAATATCAATCTGAGATTGATACATTTCACGCATTTGCACTGTATATTCTCTGAGCATCTGTGTATTGTCATAAAGCCTTTCAACTCTGTTTGAAAACACATTAAAAAGCCGACAATCTTCAGCATTGAAAATATAATTTTTGTTTTCACCAAGCATCCCAGTCATATCCATAAGCTGCTGATAAAACGCATTTAATACAAGTATTTCACGTCTGCACTTGAGTATATCTCTATGAAAATCATCTATATCATCCTCAAGAAGATCTTCTTCTATTGCAACGAGCTGATCCTCATATTTCTGCAAAAAAATTACATCATCTTTTATAAAGTACTCTAACAGCTCCAAAAAAAATCTTGCTGCCGGAGTGTTTTCCGTGGAACGCACCTCCGGCAGATCTTCTGCAATATTTCTTAGTCTTCCGCTGTCCTCTATCAGTACCAGATGATTTTTGTGCATATAAAATCCCCATGAAAATTCACTGTTCCTTAAATCATCCTTATCAGGCACAAGGACTGTACCAACTATAAAGCTCCTGAAAATATCCGCCTTGCAGTATTGGGCATTTTGCAGCCCCTCCGTAAGAACCTCATGATGATATTCATTTTTATATCTAACATCATAATCATGTATAGAAATAATTTCTACTACAGTATCATTACTGTCGGCTTCATAATTTTCATGTACCGGTACAAGCCTTCTATTGAACAGATACTTCATTTTTTATTCAAATGCCTTATATTTAGACGAACTATGCTCTCCTGTTATAGAGAACATTACCCATTCAGCAATATTTACGGCATGATCTCCTATTTTCTCCAAATATTTTGCAATCATAAGGATGTCTATTGCCTGTTCGTCACCCTTAGTATTGTTCTTTATAGCTTCAATAAGATCAGCCTTTATCTGATTAAAGAGATTATCTACCTTTGTATCATACTGCTTAACCTGCTTTGCAAGCTCATAATTTTTCTTTACAAAAGCCTCGATCGCATTGTTAACCATAAAGATAGCCTCTTCTGCCATCTGACTTATATAAAGCGGGAGAACCGCTCCCTTCAGACTGTCCGACTCCATAAAGATCTCACATATATCCGAAGCTTGATCTCCAATTCTCTCCATGTCAGTTATCATCTTAAGTGCAGATGATATAAGCCTTAAATCTCTTGCTACAGGCTGCTGCTGCAAAAGCAGCTTTAAGCAAAGAGCTTCTATTGCTTTTTCTTTATTATCTATTTCTTCATCATTTTCACGTATAGCCGCTGCTCCGGCTATATCGTTTGTTGTAACACTCTTTACTGCCCCTGCAATAGCTTCCTCTATCATTGTTCCCATTATTACAAGGTCATCATTAAGCTGTACAAGCTGACTGTCAAATCTATTTCTCATATTTGTATTTATCCTCCCAAAAATAATTAACCGAATCTTCCCGTGATATAATCCTCAGTACGCTTATCTTTAGGAACGCTGAACAATTTTTCAGTCTCGTCAAATTCAACCACTTCTCCGAGAAGGAAAAATGCCGTCTTATCACTCACACGTGTAGCCTGCTGCATATTGTGAGTTACCATTACTATTGTGTACTTTTCTTTTAATTCTATGACAAGATCTTCGATTTTAGAAGTTGATATAGGGTCAAGCGCCGATGTAGGCTCATCCATTAAGAGAACCTCAGGCTCAACCGCAAGCGCCCTTGCTATACATAATCTTTGCTGCTGTCCGCCGGACATTCCAAGCGCACTTTTCTTAAGTCTATCCTTAACCTCATCCCAAATCGCAGCATTACGCAGCGACTTTTCAACTATTTCGTCAAGCTTTGCCTTTGAACGAATTCCATGAGTTCTCGGACCGTAAGCTATATTGTCATATATGCTCATCGGAAACGGATTAGGCTTTTGGAACACCATTCCAACGCGTTTGCGAAGATGGTTTACATCCATATTTCCATAAATATCTTCATTATCAAGAAGAATTTTTCCTGTAATCTTACATCCCTCAACAAGGTCATTCATTCTGTTAAGAGATTTCAAAAGTGTTGACTTTCCACATCCGGAAGGACCTATAAACGCTGTTATTTCCTTTGAAGGTATTTCAAGATTTATATTCTTCAGTGCGTGGAACTGTCCATAATAAAGCTCCATATCAGATATAGAGAACTTTGACATATTATTTATATTGCTCATAATAGCTCCTTATTTCTTTGTCAATTTATTCGCCAAAAACGCCGACAATGTGTTTATCAAAAGAACAAGCACAAGCAAAACAACCGCTGTAGCATATGCTTGATTTGTATATAGTCCCTCGCTCGAAAGAGCATACATATGAACGGCAAGCGTTCTTCCCGATGACATAAGATTCTGAGGGATTTCCGCTACCGAACCTGCTGTATAGATAAGAGCTGCTGTTTCTCCTACTATTCTTCCTATCGCCAAAATTATTCCGGCAAGAACACCGGGAATAGCCGCCGGCAATACAATCGTAAATATAGTTCTAAGCTTTCCTGCTCCAAGACCAAAGCTTGCTTCTCTGTAAGAATCCGAAACAGAAAGCAGTGCCTCCTGAGTGGTTCTCATTATTAAAGGCAGTATCATGATTGACATTGTAAAAGCTCCCGCTAAGATCGATACTCCCCATTTTAATGTTGTTACAAAGAACAGCATACCGAAAAGACCATATACTATGGAAGGTATTCCCGAAAGAGTTTCCGCTGTCATACCTATTATAGAAACAAGCTTGTTTCCTTTTTTAGCATATTCTACAAGATAAATTGCCGTAAAAATTCCCAGCGGAACAGATATGACAAGTGCTACCAATGTCATTATGACTGTATTTATTATTGATGGAAGCATTGATACATTTTCTGTTGTATATTCGAGTGCAAAAAGACTTGGGGTTAAATACGGCACTCCGTTAATAAGTATATATGCTATAAGAAAAATCAATACTGCAAATGTAGCTATTGCACAAATCATTACCGCAAGGGCAAGCAGTCCTGAACTCGGATGCTTTATATATGCATTGATTTTATCTTTAAATGAGAGCGTATTGATCGGTTTCATTTATTATTATCTCTCCTTTTCAAAAGTGAAAATGCTACGTTGATTATCAGTATAAAGACAAACAATACAACGCCTGTTGCAATAAGCGCTTCACGGTGAAGATCCGTTGCATAACCCATTTCAATAACTATATTAGCCGTCATTGTTCTTACGCCCTTAAGTATACTCGTCGGTATTCTGGGCTGATTTCCCGCTATCATAATAACCGCCATCGTTTCACCTATGGCACGTCCTATTCCAAGAACCACTCCCGCAAATATTCCGGATTTTGCCGCCGGCAGCATTACTCTGAAAATACTTCTTTCTTTTGTTGCTCCCAACGCAAGCGAGCCTTCATAATATGACTCTGTAACGCTTCTTATTGCAGACTCTGAAACACCTATAATTGTCGGCAGTATCATTATTCCTAAAAGTATTGATGCTGTGACTATATTGTTTCCGTTTCCGCCGAAAATGCTTCTTATTACCGGAACGATAACTACCATTCCGAAAAATCCGTATACTACAGAGGGAATGCCGGCAAGCAATTCAGTTGCCGGCTTCAGTATCTTATATATTCCTTTAGGACAATATCTTGCCATAAAGACCGAGGTTAAAATTCCAATAGGAACTCCAATAATGATCGCTCCGGCAGTTATGTAAATGCTGCCCAATATCATCGGGAAGATTCCATACTGTGCAGGAGAATTTGTCGGCGCCCACTTTGTTCCGAGGAGAAAATCGAAAAGACCAATTTTACCCATTGCCGGAACACCATTCACAAATAAGAACAGACATATGAGCGCTACAGCAAGTATAGATGTTAATGCCGACACAAAAAATACGCCGTGCATTATTTTTTCTTTCAAATCTTTCATATTATTCCGTCCTTTGCAGAGAATTAGTTAAGCTCTGACCATGAAGTAATTGTTCCTGTATAAATTCCCTTTACCTGATCGCTTGTGAGACCTTCTGTAGGATTATCATTGCTTACTATAACTGCTATACCATCCAAAGCAATCGGTGTTGCAGTAAGTGAAGCTTTTTCCTTGTCACTGAGATCTCTTGATGCCATGCCTATATCACATGTGCCTTCCATTGCTGAAGTCATTCCTGTTGTCGAGTCTGACATAAGAACCTCTATATTAGCCGATGGATTTACTGCTATATAAGCCTCCTTAAGCTTTTCCATTATCGGCGAAACTGATGAAGAGCCGGCTACTACAACCTTACCCTCAGGCTTTGTTCCGCTGTACGGAGCCGCATTCTCATCAACCGGAATATATCCGTCTGTAACAACTTCCTGACCCTCTTTGCTGAGAATGAAATTTATAAAGTCCTGTGCAACCTCTGAAACGCCGTCCTTTGTTGCAATATTAAACGGTCTTGAGATCTTATATGTTCCATTCTTTACATTTTCAGCTGTTGCATCTGTTCCGTCGATCTTTAATGCCTTAACCTTATCGCTGAGAGAACCAAGCGATACATATCCGATAGAATACTCATCTCCCGAAACATTTGTAAGCATAACGTCTGTCTTATTAGCTACGATCGCCTCATCTGTTGTATGGTCTACTTTATTTCCGCTGGCGTCTTTCTCTTCTATTCCGAAAAGCTCAATAAACGCTCCTCTTGTACCTGATCCGCTTTCACGCGATACTACTGTTATTTCGTTATTAGTGTCAAATGATGAACCGGATGAAGCTGTTGATGTATCATCTGTCTGTCCGCATCCTGCCAATGCTGTCATTGCAATAATTGCAGCTGTTGTTAAACCTAAAACTTTCTTTGTGTTCATTTTCTTCGTCCTCCGACTAAATCATTAATATTTGTAATCCCTGTTACGCATAATATTATACCTCATTTATGTAAATTTGTATTCAAAGATATCTGAAATTTTTCTGAAATTTTGTAAAAACAAAAATAGTTTTGTAAAATCTGTGCAAAATAAAAAATAGACCGTCTTTTTTTAAAACGGTCTATTTGTAAATTCATGCACTTTGAAGTGCATCTTTTAGCCACCATTCGCCTATATCAAGAGCCTTATACAGGTTTTCTCTTTCACCTCGTCTATAAATTTGACCTTTTCCCAAATCGCCTGTATTATCCATCAAATAAAATTTAACCTTTTTTGAAAGCAAAATATCCTTGTATTTTTCTGTTTCCACAACCTCGAGCACAAGAATATACTTATCATTAAGATTTCCGTAATAAAGCTTTTGTCCGCATCGTATAAGCGGCTTACCTTTATAAGTAAGAAATTTCTTTTTTTTCGCTGCTGCCATTTATATCTCCTCCTATAAAATTATATGACAGATAGAATAGAAACAAATCCTATCCTGTCTGAGAATTTACCTATAATTATATCCTGCCATAACTGCTTCAAAATTCGGTACAGCAAGCTCTGCTCTTTTGGGGGGTAATGATTTTTCTATGGTACGTTTAATAGAGTCCGTACTGAACAGGCCCGTTTCTCTGAGCACCGTTCCAAGCATGACCATATTGGCAAGATTTTTTCTGCCCATCGCATCAGCTATCTGCGTTGCATTAACATAAAAAGTTTTTACATCATCACGCACCGATTTTCTGCATATAAGAGAGCTGTCTATAAAAATTGCGCCTCCATCTGCAACTTCATTCTCAAATTTATCCAATGACGGCTGATTCATCGCCACAAGAATATCGGGCTTGGTAATAATCGGCGAGCCTATCGGCTCATCACTTATAATCACATGACAATTGGCAGTTCCTCCACGCATCTCCGGGCCGTATGACGGCAGCCATGACAAATGTCTCCCGTCAAGCATCGCCGCATAAGCAAGGATTTTTCCGGCAAATAATATGCCCTGTCCGCCAAAACCTGCAAGTATCATTTCACAGTTATTCATATTATAACCACTAACTCCTTTCAAGAGCCTATGCTTCTTCGTCCTTATATACTCCTAACGGATAATACGGTATCATTTCTTTTCTTAGTCTTTCATTTGCCTCTACAGGAGACATTCCCCAATTTGTCGGACATGTACTCAAAATTTCCACAAAGCTGAGACCTTTTCCCTCCATTTGATACTCAAAGGCCTTTTTTATTGCCTTTTTTGCCTCTTTTATATGCGGAACACTGTCCGCCGCACATCGTGCTATATAAGATGGTCCGTCCAGAGTCGCAAGCATTTCGCATACTCTTATTGGATACCCTTGTACATAAGGATCACGTCCATAAGGCGAAGTCTGCGTTACCTGACCCGGAAGAGATGTAGGAGCCATCTGACCTCCGGTCATGCCGTATATTGTATTATTTATAAAAATAACGGTAATATTTTCCCCTCTTGCTGCCGAATGTACAGTCTCGGCTGTTCCTATAGCCGCAAGATCTCCATCGCCTTGATATGTGAATACAATCTTATCATTATGAACACGTTTTATTCCCGTTGCAACCGCCGGAGCGCGTCCGTGAGCCGCTTGTACTACATCAAAATTGAAATATTCGTCAGCCGTAACCGCACACCCCACCGGCTCGACAGCGATGGTTTTCCCCACTATATCCAATTCTCCCAGAACTTCAGAAATCAATCTATGGATAATGCCATGCGAACAGCCTGCACAGTAATGAAAATTCTTTTCTTTTAAAGCTTTCGGCTTTTCAAAAATAATGTTAGTCATATATTCCCACCTCCCGCGCGATTTCTCTAACTTTTGCTACGATCTCCTCCGGAGTAGGAATAATGCCGCCCGTTCTTCCGGTAAAATACACCGGAACACGGCATTCACACGCAAGACGTATGTCATCTACCATCTGACCCATGCTCATTTCTACCGATAAAAATGCCTTTGGCTTGACTTCCTTATAAACTCTTTCAGGAAAAGGCCATAAAGTTATAGGACGTATGATTCCTATACGCATTCCTTCCTTTCTGAGCGCTTTCGCGGCAGTCTCCGCAACTCTGGAGGTTATTCCATATGCTGAAATAATTATATCAGCGTCATCTGTATTATACATCTGCGCACGCTGGAGCTTATCCTTTATTATATCATATTTCTTATATCTTTCTAATACTGTATTCTCAAGCTCCGACGGAGTAAGATACAAGGTCTTCACACAATTAGCATCTCTTTCTCCATTTGTTCCCGTTACAGCCCAATCCTTTATGGACGTAACCGGTTCAGGGATCAAATCAAAATCTACCGGTTCCATCATTTGACCTAAAGTTCCGTCCCCCAAAAGCATTACCGGAATTCTGTATTCATCTGCTAAATTAAACGCTTCTGCCGTAAGACATGCCATTTCCTGAACGCTGTTCGGCGCAAGGACTATCACATGATAATCTCCATGCCCACAGCCCTTTGTAGCCTGAAAATAATCCGACTGAGCCGGCTGTATCCCGCCCAAGCCGGGTCCGCCGCGCATAATATTTACAATTACCGCCGGCAAATCTGCTGCCGCAATATAGCTTATTCCCTCTGCTTTCAAGCTGATACCCGGACTTGAAGAGCTGGTCATGGCTCTTGCTCCCGCCGCGGCCGCTCCATATACCATATTTATAGCGGCAATTTCGCTTTCCGCCTGTAAAAATGTGCCTCCGATTTTAGGCAGCTTTTTTGCCATATATGCTGAAAGCTCCGTCTGAGGAGTTATAGGATAACCGAAAAAATGACGGCATCCGGCCATAATCGCAGCTTCACCTATTGCCTCATTTCCTTTCATAAGTACTTTTGTGCTCATATATTATCCCTCCTCGTATATCGTTATTGCGCAATCCGGACATATAGTAGCACAGAAAGCACATCCTATACATTTTTCCATGTCGATTATTTCCGCCGGTCTGTAGCCTTTGTCATTCATTTTCGCACGGGATATATCAATTATTTTTTTAGGGCATACGCTTACACAAAGTCCGCAGCTCTTGCAGCGCTCCTCATTAATTTCTACCTTTTTCATTTTTAAAGCTCCTTTCAGTGCGGCATCCTCATAGCAATTTTTATCTCAAGCTTCGGCATATCTCCGCTCAACCCTTTAAGCGCTGTTGCTGTTCCGCAGTGAAAGGCTACCGGAATCCCCATTTCTTCGGACAGTCCGTTTATCACTTCGATACCTGACAAAAGCGTATTTTCATCGGTAATATATGCAAGATTGGTATTATTGTATATATCGGTAAACCTGAGTCCGGAAACGCTTTCTATCCTGCAAGCAACCTCCAAAAGCTCCTCTACTGTTGAACTGAGCGGTCTTTTTGTATTAACTACAAAATGCATCTGATAGCCATATCTGACGAAATACTCATGATACACTCCAATCGCATATGCTCCGTCGTCATCACCTCCGGTATCAAAGATCACCGCCTCATAATCATTCTCAAACACCCCTCGTATCTCCGGAGGAATAACCGGCATATCGATATTACTTGAAGCAAAATCACTTGCTATAAGACTTATATCCTTGTCCCTGAGCAGTTCTGCCGCATCATTTGTTCTGAAATATGGATTAACATTATCTATATCTATGATAACTGTTTTCTTTCCTTCTTCACGTTTCTTTATTGCAAAATTAATCGCAGTTTCTGTTTTTCCGCTGCCGAAATGTCCGGCAAATATATGAATCTCTTTTTTCATAGTCTCAAACCTCATTACATCTGGTTTTCGATACTATATTACCATATATACATAACTTTGTCAAGTATTTTTTAATATATGATCTTAGCCTATATTAACTTTTATCTATCTTAAAAAAATACGGTCATCAATTAAATAATAAATGTCAGATGACCGTATACATTAAATATTATATCATTTATCAATTACTTTTTCAACCCTCAAACTATATTTATTTGTATTTTTTTTAGCGATCTTCGCTGCTACCACATAAGCTGCAGCCATAAGTATAAATCCCGCACATATTCCCCACGACTCTGAATTTGATATAAAATATACAATAAAATAGCCCAGCACAAGCATCAAAAGAGGAATAACATACACAAGGACCGCCGCCCCAAGTACACGTGAGGATTCCATTTCAAGCTCAACATAATCTCCCGCAGCTGCTCCTGCTTTATTAAACGCTGTAACGACAGTCTCCTTCGCACATGATGACGCACATGACGCACAATTTCCTCCGCATGCGCTTTCTCTTTGTATTCGTATATGTGCATTATTTCCTTCTGCCGATACTACTATTCCCTTTTTCTTCATTTTCTGCTCCTTAAAAGCTCTTTAGCATGCTTTCTTGCTATATCGGTGATTTGTCCTCCGTCTATAATGCGTGCAATTTCATCAATGCGCCCTTTTTCATCAAGCTCCTTTATCGATGTAGATGCCATTTCTCCATCCATATCTTTACTTATCAAATAATGATTATCTGCCGCAGCAGTCATCTGCGGAAGATGGGTTATACATATAACCTGTTTATTTGTTCCTATCTGACGAAGCTTTTTGGCTATTTTTAATGCGGCGCTGCCCGAAACTCCCGTATCTATTTCATCAAAAATCAAAGTATCGACCTTATCTGTTTCAGCCAAAACAGATTTCATAGCAAGCATTACCCTTGACAGCTCGCCTCCGGAAGCAATCTTTACCAATGGTTTTAACGGCTCACCCGGATTTGTACTTATCATAAATTCAACCCTGTCTGTCCCGTCTGATTCAAAAACTCCTTTGCTGCTTATGCAAACACGGAATTTTGCCTTTTCCATGTCAAGCTCCTTCAAGGCCTTTTCTATACCCATTCCAAGAGACTTAGCCGCTTCTTTTCTTAATTCTGAAAGCTCAGAAGCCGACTTTTTCAGCTCAGCTCTTATTTCATCCAGTTTCTTTTGAAGCTCTTCTGTCTTTTCCTCGCTTGATACAATAGAATTAAGCTCTTCCTGCGCTTTGTCTCGGTATTTTAAAATCTCCGTAATACTCTGTCCATACTTTCTCTTTAGCTTTGAGATAAGATCAAGTCTCTCCTCAACGTCATTGAGCACCTGGGGATCATAATCTATCCCATCTGAAAGCTCTTTTATCTCATGTGCTGCGTCCTCGACCGAATACATTGCTTCATTTATTCTCTCATAAATCGAATTAATCTCCGGATTTATCCCGCATATTTCTTTTAGGCTCTCCGCTGCAACGCTTAAAGCGTCATAAGCGGAATTTCCCTCGCTCATATCATATAAATTTGAATATGCAGCCTCAGCCGAAAGCGCAATTTGCTCCGCATTCTCCAACAGCATTCTTTGCTCTGTCAGATCAGAATCCTCTCCTTTTATAAGATTTGCTGAATTTATCTCTTTTATCTGGTATTCCAGAAGATCAATTCTTTGCATTTTCTCTTTTTCATTTACTGATAAAGCTGCTAATTCCCTTTTTATCTTTCTCATTTCTGTATATAAAACAAGATATCCGGATTTAGCAGTTTCATCATGTGCGTAATCATCCAGAAAATCAATATGCTTTTCCGGTGTGAGAAGCGCCTGATTATCATGCTGTCCATGAATATTTATCAGCTTATCTGCAATTTCTCTTAAAACCGAAAGAGTTACAACTGTTCCGTTTATTTTAGCAGTGCTTTTTCCATCCTTTGTAACTGAGCGCGTAATTATTATCTGATTATCCTCGGTTTCTATGTCTTCCTCATAAAGAGAAGCGCATATTTCATCACTGCCTTCAAAAACCGCCTGAACGACCGCCTTATCGGTTCCGTACCGCACAAGCTCCCGGCTGCTTCTTCCGCCTAAAATCATATTTATCGAATCAATTATAATTGATTTTCCCGCTCCTGTTTCTCCGGTAAAAACGGTCACTCCCTCTTTAAAATTTACTTCCAGCTGCTTTATTACCGCCACATTTTTTATATTTAAACTTAATAACATAATATCAATCCCTATGATTTAAATATTTTTCTGAGCTTTTGTGCCGTATTTTCTGCATTCTCCGCACTTGCCGATATAATCAGCACAGTATCATCTCCGGCGACAGAGCCTACTATTTCATTACACATAACAGAATCCACAGCTGCCGCTACTGCCGGAGCCATTCCCGGATACGTTTTTATTACCACCGTGTGCATCGCAGGAATAATATCCTTAACCGCATCTGAAAATATATTTATATGCTTATCTGTATTTTCAGATATACCGCTTGGCATTATGTAATATGCCCCTGCTGATGAATTGCTCGGAGCCTTTATAAGACCCAGCTCCTTTATATCCCGCGAAACGGTCGCCTGCGTAACATCATATCCTGCCTTCTCAAGCTCATCTATAAGCTGTTCATGAGTCTTTATTTGCTTTTCACGTACAATTCTTATTATCTCACCCTGTCTTTTATATTTCATTTCTGTCCCTCCCTAATTCAAGAAAGCTTGCTTATAAGTGTATTATAAAAAGACTGTCTGCCTGTTCGTATGAGCTGAAATTCATATTTTGACTTTAATACCGCAACCTCGTCTGCCGATGATATATATCCCTGCACATCTCCGTCAGCCGTTACCACAGCCTCATTATCCGGATATGCACTGTCAAGCCTTATTATTATCGGCTTATCTGCACTCAATACGGCAGAACGAGCCGAAAGCATATGCGGACATATAGGCGTTGCTATATAAAGCGTCATACTTGGATCGACAACAGGTCCTCCGGCTGAAATCGAATATCCTGTTGAGCCGGTCGGCGTTGCTATGATAAGACCATCGGCAATATACCTGTTTACAAGCTCATCTCCTGCATACAGCTCCATATCTATAAGCTTTGCTCCGGACGGCTTTGAAACAACAACATCATTCAACGCATTCTGCACGCAAACGGTTTTTCCCTCTCGGCGTATTTCCAGTTTGATAAGCATTCTTTTTTCAATTGTATATTTTTCTGCAAGCAGTTTATCGAGCGCATTTTCTATATTATCACATTCTATTTCAGTTAAAAATCCAACCTTACCGAGATTAATTCCCATGACCGGAATTCCATACTTCGCACACGCTGCCGCTTCTTGCAAAATAGTTCCGTCTCCGCCAAGAATTATCATTAAATCAACATTTTCAAAAAGAGCGATTTTTTTTACATAATTCACCTTCATGCCTGTAACGCTGAATTTATTTTCCATATAAAGCTCGGCTTTTCCCAAAAGATAATCTACGACCCGTTTTGTAACGAGTAATCCGATATCCTTTATATTATTTGGTATTATAGCAATTTTCTTCATTTTAATCTCCAAATTTCATATGTATATTTATTCAGTAATTATATATTTATTAATTCTATTATACCACACTTTTTAAATTTATGCAATTGATTTAGAGCTATTTATAAAAAACACATCCATTCATTTTATATGAACAGATGTGTTTCATAACTTTAATAGGCTGCAAGCACCGCCAATGCGTTATTGCTTATTCTTTCATAGCCCTTTTCAAACTCAATCCATTTTCCGCATGAAAAATAATATTTAACATCATTTTCATAACTGCCGTCAACCGACAATTCATTGCCATTACGAATAAGCTCACCGCTACCGTCTGTATCGTACATCGCAAGCTCTATTCTTCCGTTACGGTAACCCTCTCTGTATACAGTATAATGCTTCTGTTCAGTTTCAGGCAATTCCGGAAGCTTTAACATTCCGGCGTTCGTAACAGTATCAAATGCTCTCAATATTGTAACTATGGACTGCTCCACTGTATAGCCACCATCCGGGCTGAATAAATTATCACCTATACCATTCATAATGCCATATCTTGCCGATACATTCACAGCATCCGCTGCCCAGTCGCCGATCTTATCCGCATCATCATATGAGGTTTCAATCTCTTCATTCAGTTCGTAAAGACCTATCAAACGTGATAATATAACCGCCGCTTCCTGTCTTGTTATTTTTCCTGCAGGGCGAAAGCTTCCATCCTCATAACCGTTTATGATTCCCAAATCAGCAAGCGCACGGATTTCCTCCGACGTTGTATCGTTAAATTCATATTTCGGATTTTCAGGAAGTGAAACGGTTCCTGTATATCTTATCATATTAGCCGCAACAGAACAAAATGATGCTCTTGTTATATCCTCTTGATACCTATTTTCCGAAGGCGTAATCAATGAGCTCGGAACAAATCCATACAAGCAAGCGGTTTTTATGTCATCATAAGCCCACTGTGACATTGGATGCGAACTTATTGTTTTATTTCTTATTCTCCTTGTACCGTCTGTAAAATTTATCAAATAATACAACTGCTTCTCAAGAAATTCCCTATCATCATCTGAAAGCCTGTAATATTTCCCGTTATACTCTATACGATCATCACGAATACTTTTGATACCTATATTCATCGCTGTCGGTGTTTTATTATTTTCATACGCCTCCAGTCTGAAATCCTTTACAGCATTATACAATGTACTATATTCGCTGTCCGTTATATCTGCAAAATAATCCCCCATAGGAAATGATACAGTATTATCAACGTTATCAATATTGCTAAGCACTTCTCCAAACGTCACATCAGGTTCAGGCTCCTCATATTTCGGTACTATTTTTAAAGTAACATCATTCTTCCAGTCAATTCCGTCATCCGAGGTCCATATTCCGTTTCTTGCCGTCTGTACATAATATTTGCCGTCCGCATACGACGCCGCCCACGGAAGAGTATCAAACTTATGGCTTCCGATTATATTATAATCCTTATCCAAAATGTACACATCAGAACACAAGCTCCAATTAACATAATAATAATTGAACTTGCCGTCCCATGCACACCAACGTACAAGATTATTATCCTTACCCCTAATAATCTCATAGCTTCCTAAATTGTCCCTAAATTTCTCAAGTGTAGCCTCCGGAAGCTCATCTTCAACCTCCGAAAGATATTTTCCGCTTATCGGAGAATAATATTGCCTATTGTCAGTTTTTGACTTAAGGGAATCTATATTCTCCTTCTGCGCATTATCCTTTATTATAAACGCATTCTTTGTTCCTCCGTTATAGTTAACCGGAAGAATCACGTTAACACTGAATTCTGTTGTTTTTCCGGCGGGAAGCTCCACTACCGACATTACATCCTGTCTTGCTTCGGCGAGAAGAGTCTTGGTAAGTGCATAATCAAAATTACCGTCCTTATCAGCTGTATACACTATTATATTTGAATTTGTGGTGGGAGCATATTCAAAATAGCGGGTTTTGGTTCCGTTATTCGTTATTTTAAGCTCATAGGTCTGATTGACACCATAATTCCCAAGATTACATGCATGCCCTTCATTCTTATCATTAGGATCAAGATAATAATTAGGGGAATAATCTGCCTCCGCGCCTGTGCCGAACCCCGCTTCATAATGCGTGGTATCACTGTGATGCGTATCAAGACGCCATATATTGTCACGCTCCGAAGCCGGAATATTCTTTCCGTAATATGTAAGCTTATTATCATCCTCATACGTAAATGCAAGCATATCACTCTCAGCTGCAAGAGATTTTGCCCACGGGTCGTCAAGCGGATTCAGATTTGTGAACCACTCGGTCACAGTATTTCCGTCAGGCGCATACTGGTTATACAGCGTTACCGGAAGATATGTGCCATCCTCCGTTGTATCGTCAATCGTGTATTCAAGCTCCGCTTTTACCTGCGGCAAAGTATCGGCAATTCCCTTTACAGTTCTGTCACGTCTGTATATACCGTATGCGGCATCTTTTTTCATAGTGCTTCTGTCGCCTATATTTCCGTTTGACTTAAAAGCACAGACATTGACATTCATACTTCCGGATTCTATTTTAAGTATTCCCTGAATATGCACCGGCTGCCCAAAATGCACCTCACTGTAATTAGGAATAAACTCACTGAGCCATCTTGTATCCTTGCCGGACACACTTGTTCCCCTTACAATATTCTGTTCATTCTCCTGATAAGGCTTATAATATGTCGTGCCGTCTATATCGTATATAGGCTTATTCAAAGCCTTCGCACAACAGTGCAGCATTCCCCAGTCGCCTTCGTATTTTGTCCATATATCTCCATCATACCATGATGTCAGCTCTGAGGTTTCAAATGCCGGATTTATTATGGTATAGATGCAGTCTTCCGAGGTTGATGTCAACTCAACATCAAGTTCTATATCATATCCAAGCCCTCCGCTTCCGGTATAATTAAAATGCGAAAGATAGAGATAATATGTACCCGGTCCCAAATTTTCATTGTTCATAATATACCGCGGATCATCGCTGTTTACTATAACCTCATCCCCAATTGCCTCCGGATTGTTGCAGTATATGTAATATCCGCCGCCTGCAGGCTCAAAGTTCAGATCCTGCGGCTGTATATCCGCCGACGCCGTTATACCCAATCCAAATATGAACGCCGGAATTAATAATATAGATTTTTTCATATTGTAACCCTCAATCCCTTTCAAAATCCGAATTTACACAGCTGATTCTATAAAACGTCTTGTATATGCTTTTAGCTTTTCAATATCCTCATCTGATGGTTTCAATACCACGCCGAACGGCTTTTCAAATACTCTCATTTTCAAAAGCTTTGCGTAACCATTAAGAATTCCCAGCGCATCTCCTCCCCAGCCATAAGAACCGAATACCATACAGGGCTTTCCTGCACTCATAACTGCATCCATCTTTACCAAACATGACATGACCGAGGGTACAGCATTTCTGTAAACAGTCGGCGAACCTATGCACAGTACTGAGGCATTATTAATTTTTTCAATTATATCCGCCTCCTTCTCCTTTTCAGAATTTATAAATTCATAATCAATTCCTTTTTCTTCAAAGGTCTGTGCTATAGCTATCGCCATTTTTTCCGTATATCCGCTTACGCTTGAAAAGAGAATAACCGGCACTTTATCCGGCTTATTATTAATCAATCCTCTGTACCGTTTTAAGTAGAAATCCGGATAAACCACCGGCTCATCCCCTACCGACGGGAATATCCTGTCTATTCCCAATTTTTCTATCCTTTCCATAGCCGTAAGTACAAAATCGGAAAAGTGTCCGAAATGCTTATTAAAATAATCATCGTAATCTGTACCGTGTTGAAAAAGCTTTCCTGCATATACCGCATCTCTGTATCTAACCATCATTGTATCCGGCCAATCCAGATTCGGGGTAATCATAAAATCAATTGTATAATCCTTATATACCTTTATTGAATCTCCATCCTTTGCAACTCTTTGCTTAAAATCTCCGTTCACTATTTCCTTCAGATTTCTCAGTCCCGCGGCTGTTGCTATGACCGTAATATCAGGATTTATTTCAAGAAGCTTTTTCAAAGCGCCCGCATGTTCGGGAGATGCGTTCGTGAATACAGCATAATCTATATTCTTTATGCCTACGAGCTCCTCAATCTTTTGCGTAAATTCATCCTCTATCCCCTCCGGCACTGTGTCGATTATAACATTTTTATCCGCCATCAAAAGATGTCCGAAAACCTTTAAATCGCCATAGATTCCGGCAACCGAATATAAAGCATCTTCCATATACAGTATTCTCCTTTCCAAAAACGGCGTGCCCGACCTCGGACACGCCGCTGCTTATGTATTATTTACAGATTATAGAATACCAATCCTTACGGTTTCGTATATCTGCAATTTCAAAGCCGTTTTCCTCAAGAGCTTCTTTTACCTCATCCTGTCTGCCCTCTATGATTCCGGATGTGATAAATACTCCGCCTTCCTTCATGTATTCTCTTGCCTTAGGCGCTAATCCTATGATTACATCTGCCACTATATTTGCCGCAACCACTTCATATTTATCCTGTGATATAATATCCTGAATCTCTTTATCCGTAACAACATTTCCGGACAGCACCTTATAATGCTCCCTGCCTATATTATTCATCTGAGCATTCTCATACGCTGTATCTACTGCATTAGGATCTATATCGACCGCCACAGCTTCTTTAGCCCCGAGCATAAGCGACAAAATAGAAAGTATTCCACTTCCGCAGCCTAAATCCAACATCTTTATACCCGGCTTTATATATTTTTCCAATGCCTCTATGCAAAGCTGGGTTGTATAATGCGAGCCTGTTCCAAAGCTCATTCCGGGATTAATATTAAATACCAGCCTGTCCGTCGGTTCTGTCAGCTCTTCCCATTCAGGCTTAATAAGTATTTTTTCTCCGACTTCCATGGGATGAAAATATTTTTTCCAATTATTTGCCCAATCTTCTGTAGAGGTATTCTCAATTTCAACCTTCAAACGTCCGTATGAATCATCATCCAAATCTTTCATTTCCTTCATGGAATCCCTTATTGCAATAAGCAGCTCGTTGCCGTTCATATCATTGCTTACATAGCATGAAACCTTGGTTTCGGTATGCTTTTGCTTCATCAGATCCTCGTCAACATAGTCCCAATACTGCTTATTGTTTTCCAGAAATTCCAAAAAGTCCTGCTCGTCCTCAATCTCAAGTCCGGTGATTCCGAGCTGATACAAGCGACCCGTAACTCCTTCTATTCCCTCTGCAGAGGTATATATAGTAACCTTAATCCAATCCATTATGATCCTCCATCAGCCCTCAAGGAAATCCTTGAGTTTTTTGCTTCTTGACGGGTGACGAAGCTTTCTAAGCGCCTTAGCCTCGATCTGACGTATGCGCTCACGCGTTACTTCAAATTCCTTGCCCACCTCTTCAAGCGTCCTCTGTCTGCCGTCATCAAGTCCGAAACGAAGTTTTAACACCTGCGCCTCTCTTGGGGTAAGAGTGCTGAGCACATCGTTAAGCTGTTCCTTTAATAATACAAAGCTTGCCGCATCCGATGGCGCCGGAGCATCATCATCCGGTATAAAATCGCCGAGATGACTGTCCTCCTCCTCACCTATAGGAGTTTCAAGCGATACCGGCTCCTGAGAGATCTTTGATATTTCACGAACCTTCTCAACGGGCATATTAAGCTCCGCCGCAAGCTCTTCATGCGTAGGCTCACGTCCATATTCCTGAACGAGCTGTCTTGATACTCTTACAAGCTTATTAATCGTTTCAACCATATGAACCGGTATTCTTATAGTCCTTGCCTGATCCGCAATAGCGCGGGTTATAGCCTGTCTTATCCACCATGTCGCATATGTGGAAAACTTATATCCCTTTGCATAATCAAATTTATCAACAGCCTTAATAAGTCCGAGATTGCCTTCCTGAATAAGATCCAAAAAGAGCATTCCTCTTCCCACATAACGCTTTGCAATGCTCACGACTAAACGAAGATTTGCCTCTGCAAGACGCTGCTTTGCAGTTTCATCTCCCTGCGCCATTCTTCTTGCAAGGTCAGTCTCCTCCTCCGGAGTAAGCAGATCAACCTTTCCTATCTCTTTAAGGTACATCTTTACATGGTCATCAATATTTACGCCTTCCGGGACAGATAAATCATGCAGCTCTTCTTTGGAGATCTCTATTTCCTCAAGCTCCTTTTCCATATCCTCGACAAGCTCTATTCCTTCCTTTTCGATCCTGTCGTAAAGAAGCTCTACCTCCTCCTGAGTCACTTCTACCTCAGCAAAGGCATCTGCTATTTCCTTAAAGGTAAGAACCCCCTTTTTCTTACCTTTTTCAAGCAATTCCTTTCTGATTTGCTTTTTCTTTTCCAGCATAATTTATACCTCCCAAGTTTACTTTTTCAAATAATTTCTTTCTTTCACCAGTTCGCTGATACGCGAAGAATCCGTTTCATTCTTGATCTGAAGCTCTATCTTCTCGAGCTTTATTTTTACTATTAAATCCCTAACGGTTTTTTCATCGGCATCATAAACCTCATTATTATAAAATACCGCCGCAGCCTCATCCGCATCAGCCGTATTATCTGCAAATTCATTTAGAATAACCGGAGCGTCTACGCTTTCTCCACGTTCATACACATCATATATCATACCGGCAAGCCGCCTGTATACAGCGGTTGAATATTCCTCCGGTTTTATTTCACCGGCGGCGATCCTATACAGATTTTTTTTTGAAGATATGAGCGCAAGCAGTCTTTTTTCTGCTTCAATCAATGCTTTAGGCGCTTCCTCCTTTATATTTCGGGTAGGTGCTTTATTAGAATATGCGCCGGAATAAATTCTCCTTTGCCCGCTCTCTATACTGCCCCTAAGCGCGCTGTATATAGCCTCCGAACTTATATCATTTTCCTCTGCTATCTTACGAACATAGGCATCTACCTCCACAGCATCGCTTATTCCTGCAAGCGACCTTGCCGCCTCGTTAATAAATTTTATTTTCCCATCCGTTTCACTCGTATCATACTTTCCTTTTATCAAAGAAAGCTTAAACTCCGTTGACGGGACTGCATTTTTCATCGCATTCCTAAACGCCTGTACTCCATTTTTATTTATGTACTCATCCGGATCCTTAGCTCCGTTAAGCTTCATCACCTTTGATTTTCCGTTTACGTTATTTATAATATCGATCGCTCTCAATGCGGCCTTTCTTCCTGCCTCGTCCATATCATAGCATATAAGTATTTCATTGGCATATCTCTTCATAAGCTTTGCCTGATCCTCTGTTATAGCTGTTCCTAGAGTAGCGACTATATTGTCGACCCCTGCCTGATACGGTGAAATGACATCCATATAGCCTTCGCACAATATAAGCGAATCAGACTTCGAATTTTTTGCAATATTGAGAGAAAAAAGATTCTTTCCTTTATCAAAAACCAGAGTTTCAGAAGTATTTAAATATTTCGGTATTTTATAACCGTTTATTTCCTTCTCATTGCTCATTATCCTTCCGCCAAAGCCTATCACATTTCCTCTCACATTTATAATAGGAAACATAACTCTGTTTCTGAACTTATCAATTATTTTTCCGTCTCTCTCGATTGCAAGTCCCGCTTCAACAGCCTCTTTGCCGCTGTATCCTGCTTTTTGCAGATGCTCTATAAGCGCAGTTCTTGTTCCCGGTGCATAGCCAAGTCCGTATACCGTTACAGTCTTCCAAGATATATGTCTCGAATTCAAATACCTCTGGGCTTCAATTCCGGTTCTTTTATCCTTTAATCTTTCAAAGAAAAACCTTGCGGCAACTTTATTCATTTCCAGCATTCGTTTTCTTTTTGAATGCAGCCTATCGTCTTGTGCACTATCCTCGGGAATCATAATCCCGGCTCTGTCCGCCATCAGTCTTACGGCATCAATAAAATCCAAATTTTCCGTTCTCATTACGTACTGCACAAGATTGCCGCTTGCTCCGCAGCCAAAGCAGTGAAAAAGCTGCTTGTCCTGACTCACATGAAATGATGGTGTTTTTTCGTGGTGAAAAGGGCAAAGTCCCATATAATCTTTTCCTGCTTTTTTTAGCCGTACTCTTTCGGAAACATAATCTACAATATCATTAGCGTCATAAATTTCACGTATCAGATCCTCAGATATTCTCGCCACAAAATTCACCGCCTTTCAGCATTATATGATTCACCGAACAGCCCGATTTTATACAAAAATATGCGTCTATTATTAAAATACTCCGCTACATCATAAAATTCCTGTATTATTTATAAAATTTATAAATAAAATTTATAAATTATCATAAAAGGACTATTTCGTTCATGAAACAGTCCTTTTAGATATGTAATTATTTTTCCAGATCCTCTTCTGAGAATGCCTTGCTTATAGACTCGCCGGGTGCGACCATCGGCCATACCTTTTCGTCTTTATCTATAACGCAGTCTATAACAACCGGCTTATTAAGAGCTAAAGCTTCGGAAAAAGCTTCTTTGAATTCATCCAGCGTTGTTGCTCTCATTCCTACCGCTCCCATTGCTTCAGCAAGCTTTACATAATCTACATTATGGTCCAAAACAGTATGTGAATAGCGCTTTTCATAAAAAAGTGTCTGCCACTGACGCACCATTCCGAGAACACTGTTATTTATAACAACCTCGATAAACGGTATATTGCTTCTTACAGCTGTAGCGATCTCATTCATATTCATTCTGAAGCCGCCGTCGCCTGCAATATTTACAACCGTCTTATCAGGAAAGGCGCATTTAGCTCCCATCGCAGCGCCAAGTCCGTAACCCATCGTTCCAAGACCTCCTGAGGAAAGGAATGTTCTCGGTTCCTTGAAATAATAGAACTGAGCCGCCCACATCTGGTGCTGACCTACTTCCGTTGCGATTATAGCATCACCCTTTGTTATATTATAAACAGCATCTACTATCGCCGGACCGGTAAGTATATCAGTTCTGTATTTAAGCGGATACTGCTCCTTGCTTTTTTCTATCTCCTCGATCCATTCCGTATGCTTTTGCTGTGACAGCTTTGCATTTAATCTCTCAAGAACGCTCTTTACATCGCCCATAATTGACGCATCTATTTTTATATTCTTATTTATCTCTTTTGGATCGATCTCTATCTGTAAAATTTCCGCATTAGGTGCAAAATTATTCGCATTTCCATACACTCTGTCAGAAAATCTCGTTCCCACAGCTATAAGAAGATCACATCTGCTTACACCAAAATTGGACGTCTTTGTTCCGTGCATTCCAAGCATTCCGGTATAAAGCTTATCATTTCCCGGAAATGCACCCTTACCCATAAGCGAATCACATACCGGCGAATCTATAAGGTGTGCAAATTTTATAAGTTCATCATGCGCCCCTGAAATTACAGCTCCTCCGCCTACAAAAATAAAAGGCTTTTCAGACGAATTGATCATATCAACAGCACGGTCTATGTCTTCTTCCCTTATCGAATCCGTCACAGGCTCTATTTTCTTTGGCTCTGCCGGTTCATACTCAGCCTTTGCCGCCGTAACATCCTTAGGTATGTCTATGAGCACTGCTCCCGGTCTTCCGGATTGTGCAACAAAAAAAGCGTCTCTGATCGTATCAGCCAGCTTGTTTACATCTTTGACTATGTAATTTTTTTTAGTTACTGCCTTCGTTACCGAAGTAGTATCTACTTCTTGGAAACTATCCTTCCCTAACAGAGGCACTCCCACATTACATGTTATTGCGACAATCGGTACTGAATCCATATTTGCAGTTGCTATACCAGTAACAAGATTAGTTGAGCCCGGTCCCGATGTAGCAAACACTACTCCGGCTTTTCCGGTTGCTCTTGCATAGCCGTCCGCTGCATGAGAAGCCCCCTGTTCATGAGAAGTAAGCACATGTTTTATCTCGTCAGAGTGCTTATAAAGCTCATCATATATATTTAATATTGCTCCGCCGGGATAGCCGAAAATCGTGTCTACCCTTTGCTCTTTCAAACATTCTATTACTATCTGCGCTCCGGTTAATTGCATTATATATACCCCTTTATAATAACATTAAATAATATTATACTACTTTACTCAATTTTTTTCAATAGTTTTTTCAATATTTTTATTATATCCCGCATTTTTATAAATTTTTACTAAAATAATCTGAATTATGCAAAAAAACCGACACGGAATTTGGAGCGCACTCCAAATTTTCTCCGAATCGGCTTTTTATTCTCCGTCATCATGTTCAAGAAAGTAAATCCACAACCCTACCAGCATTGATATAACAACCGCCGCTCCAAGCAAAGCTGCCGGTTTCGTTATACGCGCATCAAAGACTTTAGGTATACTTATGATTTTAGGGATATCGAACATGTTGTCATTTTTCAGCGTATCTCTATTTGCTCCCGCTTCTCCCTGCGGAATAAGAGAATCCTTTGCTTTTTTATAAAGAAGCGTACTCTTAAGATACTCGTCCTTAAGCTGCCTAAGCTCTCTGTCCGAAAGCGGTATACAATCCTTTCTTACCTTAAGGATCTGGTATTTTTCTTCTTCCCTGTCAGTTCTTCTTAAGAGCACATAATTATAATATGATATATCTGTAGAAAAACGCACATAATACATCTCGTCTCCGAGTGCATATATATTCGAGATCAGATAAAATCTTTCATTGCCGCTCTCTTTTTTTAACGCCGCCTCATATTCCTCTATTGTAGAATAATCCTCTATATTAAAGTTATCGAATCCCGCCGCATTTGCCGCTGTTTTTTCCAATAATTCAGCTTCTTCTCCTGTAATTTTGTCAGCAATATCCTCATATGTAACACTTTCCGCCGCCGCATTTTTTAGGCTGTCAAAAAACTTTGTAAGAGCTGCATTGTATCCGGAAATATCCGTATATGAGCGTATTCCCGCATTATTAAAATCAATGACGGCAACATCATTACCCACGGACGGAGCATTTACATACCTAAACGCCTCACCGTTTATAACGGTATAGCACTCTTCAGAATAGATTCTGTCACCGCTGAATTCCTTATATAGTATATACCTCTTATTATCATCCCAGCCGATAAAGAATCCGCCGCGCCTGCCTCTGATATCGGAATACTTTTCGTTGAGGACAGCAATCCTTTTTGCTTTCTCTTTTTCTTCATTATAGCTCCATATATGGCACGACGCATAAGAATAGCTTCCGTCAGCTACAAATATAACAAGGTATGGATTTTCATTATTATCGAAATTCACAATATCGGCATATATGACCCCTTCGGGTCTGCCCTTTTTACCGGTGGTGTTGCCCCATTGATGCTCGGTGCTTATAACTCCATATGTATTTATATAATCGTTCAATACATATCCATATACAGCGGACATTCTTCCATTGGGACGATCTCCGAGAGTTCCGTCATCTATATTATTATCAGCATATACCGATATACAAGTGGCTAATACAAATAAAGAACACAGCAGACATAACAGCTTATAAAGCTTTATCCGCAATTACCAGCCCCCCTTATTTCCTACAAAATAACACATTTTATTATATATTATACCGCAAAAAATGTCAAGCATTTTTTCCATATATGTTTATCCTATGTATTTATTCCATATCCCCATGATATTTTACCGCATGTTTCCCTTTCCCTTTACTATTACGCAGCCTTGAGTTTATAATTGCTGACACTATAAGTATTACAGTACAGCCAATTGCTGTCATTATCGGAAATTCAAAAAAGTCTACATCTACTGCAAACGGCACAAGCGCAACAGAACAAATCGGTGCAAACGGCATTGACATAAGACGCATCTCAAGCATTGTTATTCCTACCGCAATCATAGCGCTTATGCACATAGGCATGCCAAAGATCCCGGAGAGGAAAAATTCTGTCATAGCTCCGGCAACAGCCGAAACCACAGTTACAAATAATATTCGCAAACGCTTTCCTTTTAAATCCCTATAGCAGCCTTCAGTAAATATCGTAATAATCGGAGGATATATATACGCAAGCTTATTCCACCATGCCGGATATACAGCCATCACCGCCATAGCAATAATCATCACAAGCCATATCCGCATATCTCTTTCAAAATCAGGAAGGTATCTGAATTTAATAGCTTCCTCTTTTGCTCCTATCCTGACAAGAACATGCCATGCAATACATACAGCAAAAATAACAGCTGTTGCCATTACAGGATATGAAACAGATGAATTTCCAAACATCACCGGAGCAAGACAAACAGAAAATACACTCATAAATTTACAGTCCGTAAGCACGACTAATATTCCGGCGAATGCAAATGCTGCTAATATTTTAAAATATACCGGTCCCGGCATAAGAGCCTGTATTGCTGTTCCCCCAAACGCAGCGGCTGCTATTAAAATAATTGCATGAAGCCTGTCTGTTTTCCATGGCAGTCTGTCCGTACACAAAAGACCGAAAACCAGCATTCCCGCATCCAAAACCACCATGCTCCTTCCCCCTCCTATATCGGCTGCGAGCAGCATCATAAAAATAATTAATAATGAAATTATATACCTTATCTTCTTCATCATCTGATCCCTCTCATTCAATGCTTTCTCAAAATATATACTATTATATCACATATTGTTTTCTTTGTAAATCTTATCTGCATAACTTATGTATAATATAGATATTTTTTGTCGTAATTTGTATATTATAGAAATTATTTGTATAAACTTTAACTTTTTCTCAAATAATAATAAAAAATTCATGTTAAATGTAGTTTTATTATAAAAATACTACTCTTTCATTGACTTTTTATCAAAAAAATGATATACTAATAATATAGTGGCGCAGTATCCTAGTCGGTTCTGCTTTATCGGAAGGCGGGCCTAAAAATCCGCTAAATGGCACATCGATGAAGTTTCTGGTGTCACGCTTCGAATGCCAGGTCGGGGCGGATGCTGGGAGTTAAGGTTTAGGGGCGTTCTCCAACGGCATGGCGAACCTCCCCCCTTTTCCGCGGAGGCCTGTTACTGTGGCAGCCCATGTTACACCAACGTAAGCTGTTACGGCTCAGGGGAAAACCTGCTTTGCGGTTAGTAATGCTTAGGTTGACCAGACCTATTCATGAATGCTGTGAGCAGCGTAGCCAGCCTTGAGTGGATTTGTCGGATGAATGACAGCCTTTATGGCGATCACGGCCGGATTGCACAAAGGTATTGCTTTCTGAAAGCTTATCTGCAAAAGAGGATACGATAAACAAAGGCCGTTTGGGAAAACCTCTAGGCTGTTGTGAAAGCAAACGGATACGGGATTGCAGTACGGACTAAGTGGCAATCTGGCAGCCCTCGGGCGTCCGGCTTTAATGGGAAACCACCGTTTCGGCGACGATTCGGCAGCCGGTCGGGAAAACCTGCCTGACCTAAGCCGTAAACTTTACCGTTTCCGTTGCCCTATGATTTTTTAAATAAAAGAGTTTAAAACTCAAATCATAATTTTTTTGTGAAAGATATAAAATGAATGATATTTACGGAAAAAAAAGCAAAAATAAATCTCATAAACAAAAAACATTTAAAATGCCCAAGCCAAGTTCCAATGTCAAGGCAAATAATAAATGGACAGTAATGGTTGTAATTTTATCATTTTTCCTTTCCATTGCCTTTAGTGCTGTAACTTCAGTGCTCATGAATGAAATGAGCATTATCTGGGCATTTGTTATTTTATTTGCAATAATTGCAATAAACGTCGGAGCTGATATAATCGGCACTTCGGTTATGAATGCGGAAGAGCCCCCGTTCCATTCTCTTGCACGCAGACGTGTTTCGGGAGCGAAGCAGAGCATTTCTATAATGCGTCAGGCTCCCCAAATTTCTAATTTGTGCTGTGACGTTATAGGAGATATAGCAGGAATTATTTCCGGCGCGGCAACCGCTCTGATCGTTGAACAGCTTACCGTACATTTCGGCTTAAAATCTATACTTCCAAGCCTGCTTCTTACCGGTCTTGTAAGCTCGCTGACAATAGGCGGAAAAGCTGTATGCAAGGTTTTTGCTATGCAAAATGCAAATTCAGTTGTATTTATTATAGGTAGATTTTTGGGATTTTTAAAAAAAAGATAAATTTTATAGAGGGAAAACATGAGTATACTTGACGGTGTCAATTCACCAATTGATATAAAAAAGCTTAGTCTTTCGGAGCTTGAAACGCTTTGCGGAGAAATACGCTCCTTTCTTGTCAATAGTGTGTCGCAAACAGGAGGTCATCTTGCCTCTAATCTCGGAGTGGTAGAATTAACCGTCGCTCTTCATAAGGTTTTTAACGTACCTGAAGATAAAATCGTATTTGACGTTGGTCATCAATCCTATGTTCATAAAATATTAACCGGACGCCGGGATAGATTTAATACGCTGCGGCAGTTAAACGGACTTTCAGGATTCCCTAAACGTGCGGAATCCGAATGCGATGTTTTTAATACAGGTCACAGTTCTACATCTATATCTGCGGCGCTTGGGCTTGCGCGCGCAAGAGAATTGGACGGAGACCACTATAATGTTATAGCTTTATTCGGCGACGGCGCTCTTACCGGAGGAATGATGTATGAGGCTATGAATGACGCCGGTCATTCGAAGATACCTCTCATTCTCATACTGAATGACAACACTATGTCTATATCAAAAAATGTAGGAGCTGTTGCAAAGCATCTTAGAAACCTAAGAATAAGCAGACATTATTTTTATGCAAAAAATATAATTGAAAACTCTCTTAATCATATTCCTATTGTAGGGATTCATATAATTAACAGATTAAAAAAAATAAAGCGCGCTGTAAGGCGGCTTGTTATTCCGGGCACAATGTTTGATGATTTGGGATTTAAATATATGGGACCTGTAGATGGTCATGATCTTGACGCTCTTATTTCCGCATTTGACTTTGCTAAGGCGGAAAAAACTCCGGTGTTTATCCATGTTCAAACAAAGAAGGGCAAGGGCTATGCTCCGGCAGAGGAAAACCCAAGCCGTTTTCATGGAATAGGAAGGTTTGATCCAATTACCGGAGAGAGCAAATCAGAAAAAGACTACAGTTCGCATTTCGGCCATACTCTTTGTAAGCTTGCTGAAAAGAACCAAAAAATCGTAGCAATAACCGGAGCTATGCCCAATGGTACCGGTCTTAATTTATTTGCGCAAAAATATAAAAATCGTTTTTTTGACGTTGGAATAGCCGAACAGCACGGCGTCACCTTTGCAGCGGGACTCGCGGCAGGAGGATATGTTCCCGTTATTCCGCTTTACTCCACGTTTTTGCAGCGCGCATATGATCAAGTTCTTCACGATGTATGTCTTCAGAATCTTCATGTGGTGTTCCCTATCGACCGTGCCGGAATCGTAGGTGCAGACGGAGAAACGCATCATGGCATATTTGATATTGCTTATCTTTCTCATATGCCGAATATGTCCATTCTCTCTCCATCAAGCTTTTCGGAGCTTGATGAAATGCTTGATTATGCTGTAAATATTCATAAAGGACCGATAGCTATACGCTATCCGAGAGGCAATACCGAAGTTAATTATAAAAAAGATAAATTTGTGTTTGGTAAGGCTGACATCGTCACACAAGGCAAGGATTTATGTATAATCACAGCCGGCAGAATGGTTTCACGGGCACTTGAAATAAGAAATATTCTTAAATCAAGCGCTGTCACCTGTGAAATCATTGCTCTTCCCACAATAATGCCTCTTGATACAGCAGCTGTACTCGCAGCCGCAATGAAAACCGGCAATATAATTACTTTGGAGGATGGAGTACACATAGGAGGCATTGGAAATATAATAGGAGCTGTTCTGAAAGAAAAACAAATCGAATGCAAATTTAAAATATTTGCTTTTCCTAATGAAGCGATTCCTCAAGGAAGTGTTGATGAGCTTGATAAAAAATACGGTCTGGACGCTCAGTCCATATCATCGGAGGTTTATAAATGGCTAAAATAAGACTCGATGTTTTTATGGTAAACAAAGGTCTCGCCCAAAGCCGTGAACGTGCGAAAGCAATTATTATGGCAGGGCAGGTTTATATAGATAATCAAAAGTGTGACAAAGCAGGTATGATGGTCGATGAGAATACGACAACTGCTGAAATTCGAGGTGAAACTCTTAAATATGTAAGCCGCGGAGGATTAAAGCTTGAAAAGGCGATGTCTGCATTCCCCATCACTCTCGAAGGTAAGGTCGCTATGGATATAGGCGCGTCTACCGGAGGCTTTACAGACTGTATGCTTCAAAACGGCGCAAAAAAGGTGTTTGCCGTTGATGTAGGCTATGGCCAGTTTGCATGGAAACTGCGTCAGGATTCAAGAGTCGTCAATATGGAACGCACAAATATACGTTATGTTACACCTGAACAAATAGGCGAGCCGCTTGATTTTGCTTCAATAGATGTATCATTTATATCTTTGAAGCTTGTGCTTCCTGTCGCATACGAGCTTCTAAAAGACGGCGGCGAAATAGCGGCTTTGATAAAGCCCCAGTTTGAAGCCGGCCGCGAACAGGTCGGAAAAAAGGGTGTTGTACGGGATATAAAGGTTCATTATGAGGTTGTCCGGAACACAATAAACACAGCTCTTGAAATCGGATTTTCCGTGCAAGGGCTTACATATTCACCCGTAAAAGGTCCGGAGGGTAATATAGAATATCTTGTATATCTCAAAAAATCTTCTGATGGCTGTATTGTCACAGATACAGATATCCATAATATCATAGAAGAATCCCATAGAGAATTAAAATAAATATAGGAAGGAGTGTACGTCTTGCTTTCCGATGAAATTATTGTAACAGGCGGCCGCGCAATAGCACGATCATATGCAAAAATCAATCTTACCCTTGATGTTCTCGGACGCCGTAATAACGGTTATCATGATGTGGAAATGATAATGCAGACAGTTTCTCTTTTCGATCTGCTTATAATTGACAAATCAAACGGCGGCATAAAAATATCAACCAATCTCGGCTATTTGCCGTCTAATGAGAAAAATATCGCGTATAAAGCAGCTCTGGCATTCTTTGATTATACTAATATAAAAGGATCGGTACGCATTATTATTCATAAAAATATTCCTGTTGCGGCAGGACTTGCGGGAGGAAGCGGAAACGCCGCGGCAGTGTTATGCGCTTTGGATAAGCTGTACGGTACCGGGCTCTCCGAAAAGCAGTTGTGTGAAATAGGATTAACATTAGGAGCTGACGTTCCATTTTGCATAATGGGAAATACGGCATTAGCTCAGGGCATAGGAGAAATCCTTACCCCTTTGCCGGAAGCGCCTAAAATGACAATTTTACTCGTTAAGCCCCCGGTAAACATTTCTACTGCATCTATTTATGAGCTTATCGATAATGAACCGCTGAAAAAACGCCCTGATACAGCAGCCATGATTTCAGCTCTGGAAAATAAAAATATATCTGAAATCGCCTCTAATCTATATAATGTCATGGAGGATGTCACAGGCAAGCTTTGCCCTGTTGTCGGCGGAATTAAGAAAAAAATGCTTATGAACGGCGCTCAGGGAGCTGTTATGAGCGGCTCAGGTCCGACTGTTTTTGGTATTTTTAACGATTATCAAACCGCAAAAAAATCGCATGACAGCTTTGCCTATCAATATAGGGATGTATTTCTTGCAAACACAATATAAGGAGGTATGCTTATGCCAGACAAAAAGAATACTTCCGGTACATCAGCCGGTGAAATCAAAGAAGATATTGCACAATATTATGAAAATCTTAATTCAGACAGCAGTTTAGATAATTCTTCTGCTACAGATGATATCGGGCAGGATTCAAAGCAATCCATTGATACCGATGATAACTCCTCGGGTTCTGAAACATATACTGTTATTTCAGATCCTGATGCTTTTGGAGATGATCCATCCACTTTTGACGCTCCCCCAAAAATCAGCCGCAAAAACTACAGCATACTTTTGTCATCTCTTTATGTACTGCTTGTTTTACTCATTGCGGCTTTGGCTTTATTTATAGTATATAAAATAGGAAATTCCGGAATAAAATCAAAAGAGCTTGTTGAACAAACATATGTGGAGCTCCTTGAAAACAGCACCGAATACAGAGAAGCTGCTCAGGATTACGACAGCATTAAAGAAACTATAGATGATCTTACAAAGGAACGCGATGAAAAACAAGCCGTATTTGATGCTATGCAGGATTATGAATCTAAGTCAACAAATGTAAATACAAGACTTGAAAATTTACGTAACGAGCTTAACAGCCTTAATTCTGAAATTGAAACAAAAAAACAAACGCTTGCAGAGCTGGAAAGTTCAATTTCATCAAAGACTTCAAGTATAGTATCTCTCTCACCCGGTATCTATACAGTAGGGAAAAATATAGTCGCCGGAAAATATTTGGTCACCGGCAGCGGAAGTATACTTATTTCCACTTCTTCGGGCGCTACAAAAATAAATACGGTTATAAACTCTGATGGAACACAGGTGACTCTTGAAAACGACGATACCATTAAGCTTGAAACAAGAGCAAGATTTACACCTGTAAACTAATAAAATCTTACCGTACAAATTATAAATCGGGAGTGATTGAATATGAATAATGATTATGAAAAGGAATTGATCAACGAAATAGATACTATTTCTCAAAATATGCCTGAACCCCCTTCGCTTTCGGAGCGCTTAAAAAACTTTTTTGGATTTTATAAATGGCAGACTATTGTTACCGTTGTTATTATTGCCGCAACTGTTGCCGCATCTTTTTATGTTTATAAAAAAGGAGACAGCGATGCAATACATGAGCTTGCCATGGACAAGGTAAATAACGATATAGAATATCTTGATAATGAATATGAAAAGCTTGAAAGTACCAAAGATCAGCTTGAAACAACTATATATAATTTAAAATCAAATATAGACCAAAACAGCTATATAAATAAAGAGATCGAAGAGCATGAGGATCAGCTCGCGGATCTGTCTGCTCAAATAGCTTCCGCGCGGGCGTCTATCGAAGATCTTGACGAACAGATCGCTCAAAAAGAAGAACAGGCTCAACAAGTTGATTCTATCAGCGCCGAGGCTGTCGGAAGAGCAAAAACCCTTAAAAAGGGAAGTTATTCCTGTCCTGATGATTTTGCAGAAGGCAGCTATAGAATTTCAGGAGAATCCGGAACTATACTTGTATATGACTCTTCAAATAAGCTGCGTCTGAGTCAGTCACTTTCTGTGCTTGACAACAACGAATTTACCATACAGCTTAAAGAAAAAGAATCATTTGAAGTAACAGATGATGTAACTATTCAGACAGTCGGTTCTTCAAACAATCAATAATTCATATTAAAACAGCCGCGGAAAAATCCCGCGGCTGTTATGTTTTTACAGAAGCTTATCAACACTTCCCAAATTATATATATTCGTAAATCCCATTTCCTTTGCTATTTCCATAGCTGTTTCAGATCTGGTTCCGGATGAGCAGAAGAAAATCAAAACAGTATCTTTATCATACTCTGAAAGCCCATTTTCAAGCTCATCAACCGGAATATTGACTGCTCCTTCGGCACTTCCCTGAGCAAATTCCTCAGCACTGCGTACATCGACAAGCACTCCGCCGTTATTTGCAAGAACTCTTGCTTCGTCTGCTTCAATAGAATCAGCACCTATGTCACGCATATCTATTTCTTCTTCATTCTGACCATCGCTTACATACATGATGCCGTCTGCAATTTCCATTTCTTTTATATCAAAATCGCAAACCTTTTTAAGCCTATAGCACTTCACGCAATCCGTAAATACTATAACTAAACCATCATCACATCCTGCATACAATCTGTCTTTGTATTCCTGAAGCTTATTTATCGTAAGCTTATCGCCATACTGATAATCAATGTCGGATTCATAGAACATATCGGTTGAAAGCTCTATCCTAAGATTTCCGGGAAGAATTGACCATACCTTCGTTTCTCCGGTAACATCGTTTCTTGTGAGGAGAACTTCACCCTCTCCCCAATTTGTATACTGTACCGCTATGTCCTGTCCTTCAGCAGCTGATATTTGTACATTGCTTTCTTCAACACTTACCGTAAGCGCCTCTGTTACAGGAGTCATATCCTCCAAAGAATTCCATACCATAAGCTTATCACCGTTCTGTACGCCATTTACCTCAACCTCAACAGGTGTATCTTTTATAAGCTTAATGTCACTTATGCTTACTCCGGTGAATGCTCCTGCATCATATGACGCATGTATAAGCTTAGCGCTCATATCAGTGTCTGCTGTTATAACGGCTTTTCCGTCATTATATGATATCGTTCCCGATACAGGCGATGCTGTTTCTACCGGAGGTGTTGTCTCTATCGGAGGTTCAGTCTCTTCTGGAGGTGTTGTCTCTGCCGGAGGCGTTGTTTGAACAGGATCTTCTTCCTGCGCACCATAGTATTCGACTATAATAGCATATAAGTTTTTGCCGCTGTTGCCGCCGTAAATATATACCGGCGAAGATGTATCTGTAATTTCAGCGCTGAATGCAACATCCTGCCCGCTTCCTATTCCGGTAGCCAATCTTTCTCCATTCTGAGAAATATACATATCACGTCCTACATTTCCGTTGAAAAGAACTGTCACTTTACATGCTGATTCCGGAGTAAAGTATAAGCTGCGCTTTGTTTCGCTTCCCTGGCCGGCATTCCATGTCTTTGTAAACTTATAATCATATGTCTTTTCATTTACATCTGTATATGTATATGATGCGCTGTTTTCCTTAATTGACCACGAACCATAACCGCTAAGACCGTTTACAGTATCAGTATATGGCACTTCATCTGTTCCGCCGCTGAGAACGCTGTAGTCATAATCTGTGCTGTCAAGAGAATATACTACTATTTTGCTGTCTACCGGCTCTCTGTACAGTTTCTCAACCGATTCCGAAAGAGAATTCTTATTCTCATCGCAAACCGTAAGTCTTACGTTTTCTCCTTCAGAAGCTCCTGTAGCTATTTCATATTCGCCGCTTCCGCAAACTTCTGTATAAACTGTATTTTTAACTGTTCCGTCAGAGTTAAGAACCTCTGCCATGAGCTGTACCGGTACTGCAAGAGTACTTCCGCGGTATTTAAGAGTTGCCTTTATTCTTCCGTTTGTTTTATTCAAAGTCTTTTCTATAATATATGGAATCTCATCATTGTTTTCCATATAGTTCAGTCTGAAATAATCCAGATTTGTACCGTTTGTTTGGATGTATACTGTTGCGCATCCATATTCATCAAGCAAGCCGCTGAGCTGTGCGTTATCTATAACTTCACTGTTCACGCTTAGCGTTGCATTTGACCATGTGCTCCAGCCTCCTGTAGCATTTAACTGAGCTGATGCAACAAGCTTATCAGGAGCAATACTCTTATCAAGACTTACATTTATAACTCCCGCATTTTTTCCGGCGTATCTTACAATAATATCTTCAAGATTTGAAAGCTTAACAGATTTATATTCCATCCATACATTGCCGGTACTTCCCGCATCGTGACCGCCGCTTGAGCCGCTTTGCGCATCTGTAAGATCCGCTCCGTTTGCTTCATCGGCATATTCACCCTCGATCTGCATATTCACCTGAACCATTAGCTTTCCGCAGCTCATATCCTCAATATTTGCAGCTATGATCTGTATAATACCGTTTCCGTATACCGTAAGCTCTCCGGTCTGGCTGTCTATATCTGCAACCTTTCTTATAGAATCGTCAAATTTTCTTACCTGCCATACTATCTTTGATGAGTCTATTTCATCTCCGTCTTCATCGTATGCCTTAAGCTGTATTCCACTATACGGATTTACATTCGTAACGGTTCCCACCGCTCCGCTGTACGGCGGTATTCCGCCTTCACGATAATCTATTACGCCCTTCTCTATATAATTAGGATTTTCCGATACTATGCTGTATACATCATTCAGATTATCCATCGTAACTGAATTCAAGCTGTTAATCGCCGCTGCAAGTATCTTTTCAAGGTCTGTTTTTGTAGATACTGCTTTTATATTTTCAACAGCCTCATTATATACTTTGTTTATTTCGGCAAGATTTGCTTCCGAATATGCTCCCTGAGGCAATTTATCATATGCAGCTTTCAACTCTGTAAGAGCGTTCTCTATATCAGCATCGCTCGGCTTAATCGAAAGCTGGTTCACTACAGGATAGCTGTCCGATTCCGTTACTCCGTCAACCGTCACTGTAACAGTTATTTGAGCAACTCCTTCTTTATTTCCTGATACAACCACACCTTCACCGTCTACCGATGCAACAGCTGTATCTGAACTTTCATATTTTACTTCCGCATTTTTAAGATCAACCCATACGTCATCGGACATGATCGCCGATACTCCGGAATTTATCTTATTAACCGCTTCAAGACCTGTTCCGTCCTCACATATAAGACCTTTCAAAACTACGCCGTCCGGTAAAGCTCTTACATTATCAAGCTTTGACTCAAGAGCGCCGCTTACGGCAAATGTTTTTGAAAGTCCGCTGTCTGAGGCATTTTTGCCTATATAAGCTGTATATTCTCCAACCGGAACATAATTCTTCTGCTCTTCTTCGCTAAAAAGACTCAAGTCTTTTACATTAATATTAAACTCAACAGTTTTTGTTTCCTGCGGCTCAAGATCTATTTTTTCAAATTCCTTAAGCTGCTTTGCCGGAATCATACCGTCTGTCTGCGGATGGGAAATATAAAGCTGTACAACCTCTTTTCCCTTAGTATTTCCGGTATTCTTTACATCTGCTGTAAATTTAATATTTCCGTTTGCATCTGCTTCCGACTTATCCGCTGTTATATTTGAATATTCAAAGCTTGTGTAACTAAGACCATATCCAAACGGATACACCGGTGTATTTTGATAATACTGGTATGTATGTCCCGGATTTGTTCCGTCAGCCTGAATATTGTAATCTGTATAATATCCTTCTATACCGTCTATAGTCTGCTTGCTTCTGTTGGCAAGCTCCATCTTTTCAACATCAGCATTCTTATACCATATTGTTGTCAGTCTTCCGGACGGATTTACTTCTCCGGACAATACCTTTCCTATCGCCGTACCCTGTGTCTGACCATTATACGAGGTCCATAAAATAGCTTTACACTTATCCATAAACGGCTCTACATTTATCTGTCCTACCGCCTGCATTACAACAACCGTCTTTTCCGGATATGCATCCGCTATCGCCTGAACATGCGACTGCGTGTCCGGAAGATCTATATCGGCTCTGTCATGGCTTTCCGAAGCATCGCCGCCGCTTCCCCACATCGTGCTTGCATATGCTATGATAACATCTGCATTGTCAAGATCACTCTTATATTTATCGACAGAGAAGGTAGGAGTATTAGCTTCAATCGTAAGCTCCATATCAGCTGTGCCGCCGTATCCTCCGTCTGCTCCGGTATATGCACCAACGCATTCTGCATACGTATCGGTGCTATCTGTTGCCGAGGATTCTATAGATGCTCCTATAGGACCGCCCTTTCCGTAATGAACGCTTATTTTTCCGCCGGCCTGAGAACCTGTGGCGATCTCCATGCTTATATTTTTCGCTTTTGAAAAATCAACATCAGGTATTACTATACTTGCATTCTTCGTTACGTCCTTTATTATACCGTCTTCATATGACGCGCCCTCGATTTGTGCCTTTGATAAATCAAGATTTGTTTTCTTTCCGCTTTCATCTACAAGCGATATGCTCTTGATATTAAACAGCGGAGTTGTATTTGATACTCCTCCGAGGTAGCTTACCTTGGAATCAGGATATTTTTTCTGTATCTCCTCAGTTATTCCATCCACAGGATTTACTGTTTTTGTCGGCGTTCCAGAATAATCTCCCAAAATAACCTCTGAAGCACGTGCGCCGACAACCGCTATATTTTTATCATCTTCTGTAAGCGGAAGTATATCATCATTCTTTAACAGAACCCATGACTCTTCAGCTGCTTCCTCCGCTACCGCAACATGCTCATCACTTTCAATAACATTCTTGTTTATATCGCGGTATTCTGAATCATCATCGAACTCTCCGGTCTTAAATCTCTGTAAGAACAGTTCGTATACTGCTGTATCGAGCTTATCTTCGCTTAAATATCCGTTCTTTACCGCATCAACACCATATGTTGTAGAAGCGTTTCCGCCGCTAAGCGAGCATTCCAGATTTAATCCCGCTAAGTATGCCTGAGCTACTGCTTGTTCGCTCGGAACATCATCCCTACCAAGCATACCCTTCTTATATGCTGAATTCTTAATCAAATCCTCTCCGGCTCCGCAGTCAGTTGTAACGTATCCGTCAAATCCCCAGTTTCTTCTGAGTAAATCTGTAAGAAGATATGAATTCGCCGCAGACGGCACATAATTATACAAAAGCTCTCCGTTTCTGTATAATGTGATCGCATTATACGACGACATAAACGACGCCGGCATGATCTGCTCAACTATATTTTCAAAAACCTTAGCATAATAATTTCTGAAATTATATTCATTCATTACCGAACTTCCGCCGCGGCGGTTTGTTTCATTATTATTTGCCGCAAAATGCTTTAGAGTAGAGATCGTCTTTAAATACTTCTCGTCATCGCCCTGCATTCCCTTAACAAACTCTGCTCCGAGCTGTCCTGTAAGATACGGATCTTCGCCCATTGTTTCTTCATTTCTTCCCCATCTTGGGTCACGTGCCATATTTACTGTAGGACTCCAGTAGGAAAGATTATACCTGTTATTTTTCGCTCTGGCTTCCGTGGAAGTTATATCAGCGATCTGATATATTAAAGCTCTGTTCCATGTATTGGACATAGACAACGGTGACGGGAAGCTTGTCGCCTGTCCCTGTCTTGCCACACCATGAAGTGCTTCTTTCCAATAATCATATGCCGATACGCCTAATCTTTCGATCGCAGCCGCTTTATAGCCGATCTGCGATACCTTTTCTTCAAGCGTCATTCTTGACACTAAATCCGCCGCTCTTTCTTCAAAAGACAGCGATTCATCCTGATAAGGAAGCAGTCCTTCTTCCGGTTCTTCACCAGTTGTGGGTGTGCTTGCCGGAGGATTAGTTTCCTGAGGCACACTGCTGTTATATAATCTTACATAAACATAATTTCCGCAGTATGTCTTAGAGCTGCTTCCGGTTATATTCAGCGTTATGTTTCCGCTTGCCTCTGTAGTCGTCAAATCAGCAGTATTAACCTGATATGAATCCCATGCGCCGCTGTTCACATTTGCAAAAGACGCAATTTCCGTATCTCCCGCTTTTACAACTACTGACGCATCATTCTTGCTTGCCGCTAAAATATCAATTTTATTATAACCTGAATTGTTTAAGTCGACCTCAGGCAAAGTAAGAACTGCAAGATTATTATTGTCTGTCCTTAGATTATCCGGTCTGAGTACTCCGCCGTTAACAGTATCTGTTATAATACTTCCGCCTCCGCTTGTGGTTATAGACTCATTTCCGAAATTAAGCACAACAGCTCCGGAAGTATCGGTAACTGTTCCGTATTCCTCGCCCTGAGCTAATGCCTGCGGCATAACGCCGACGCACGAAAATGTCATTGCTGATGCCAAAAGCGCAGATATCGTTTTTTTAGCTCTCATTATAAAACCTCCTTATTTTATTATTCCTCAGGAATACGCGCTGCATATTCCTGAAAATAAGATTAATATTTTCCGAGTATATTTCTGTCCGCTTAAAATATACTCGAAAAATTTTATTTTATACTTGTATTTTATCATATTTAGGTGTATAATAACAGTCAAAGAAATAATAAAATCAATCAAAAATTGCTATATTGGGAGGTTTAATTTTATATGGTACCCTTTTATGAATTTCAATCGTCCGATATTACTGTTATACATAATCAGCGAGAACTTAAATACCGTACTCATATACATGAACATATTGAAATTATCTATGTGTTCGATAAAGGACAGCATATAAATATTGACGGCATAAATTATGAAATAAATGCTGGAGAAGCCGCAGTTATTTTTCCAAATCTTGTTCATACCTATTACCGCAATGAATACCGTACTACTGACCAGGTGTTTGTTATATGCCAGCTCTCTTTATTTAAAGGTCTCTTCCCTGACCTTTCAAATTTCAGACCCGAAACGCCGATCATTCATAACCTTGATTACGCAGCAAAACTTGCGTTTAAGGAAATTCTTACCTGTACCGAATTCCCCGAAAAGTTGGCTTGGTCACTGGTTATACTTACAAAAATCATGAAAAATCTTACTCTGCACCACAGCAAATCCGATCCGGTGGAAAATCTCACTCAAAAAATCATAATATATATATCGCAGCATTTCAGAGAAAACATTACACTCGATACTCTTGCAAAAGAATTTTCGGTAAGCAAATATTATATTTCACATACTTTTTCCGAAAAAATAAAAATAAGTCTGCCGAATTATCTTTCTCTCATACGTGCAGAATACGCCGCCGGACAGATAAGAAGTACGAACGATTCAATCACAAATATAGGCATAAATGCCGGCTTTGCAAGCCAAAGCACTTTTAACCGCGCATTTAAACGCATTTACTGTATGACGCCCAGAGAATACAAGGAAAATATAGGTGAACTTTATAAGGCATAAAAAATGGGGCTGTCGCTTTTAGCGCAGAGCGTTTAAAGCGAGCAGCCCTATGCAATTTTTAATGCGACAGTCCCCTTTTTACTGCACCGCTACGGCCGCTGTTGAAGCCGCTGTAGGCTGTGGAGGATTATAATCTATATCATCTAATCTGTGGAACGTATAGCCCTGACCCTGTAAATACTCTATAATCGCCGGCAAAGCATCAGCTGTTGACTGCTTTGCATCTGTATCGTGCATAAGCACAATAAGATTATTAAATCCAACCGAGCTGTTCTTAAAATACTGCACAAGCTCGTCCGCATTTTTCTTTTTACCTTCAGCATCGCCGTTTAAGCTGTTCCAGTCGCAGTAATAGAATCCCATATCTGCTAAGGTTTGTTTGTATTGCTGTTTTTCAGCGGCATGATCGCCGGCATTATAGCTTCCTCCCGGGAATCGTATAAGCTTAAACGGCTCTTCCTCGCCTGTTACGTTCTTGATCACTTCATAGCATTTCTCTATCTCATTCTTAAAGCTTTCCTCGCTTGCATACAGCGCGTCATAATCATGGCTGTATGAATGATTTGCTATAAGATGGCCCTCGTCATGAACACGTTTTGCCATATCAGGATTATTTTCTATGTATTTTCCAACCTCAAAAAACGTTGCCTTAGCGCCGTAATTTGCAAGTATGTCCAAGATCTGAGGCGTCACCTTAGTGGAAGGACCGTCATCAAATGTCAAATAACATCTCTTCTTCATCCCGGCATGAGCTATTATATTGATAAGATCCGTCTCTTCGTCAGGTGAAGGGATAAGATTTTTAGGCTCCTCCGTCTTCACCGGCTCCATTGTTTCCTGAGAATTATTATTGGTTGTATCCGTGACGCCCCGTGAATTTAGTTTTGATATAAGATTAGCCACAACCGGAATGCTCGCCCCTCCATTCTGGACAGCATACATTCCGGTCCCAATTGCTCCACCTATCGCTATCACCAAAACAATGAGAATTGTTATTCTGCGTCTGAGCTTCTTTTTCCTTATACGCTCACGTCTTCTCATTTCAGTTCTCGTAAGCCTGTCATTCTGAATACGGCGTTCTTCCGTACTTTGCATTTATGATCCCCCTTATGTACATATAAAAAATTTTAATAAGCTGCAGTTAATCTAAATTCTTTCTTCCACCTACAACTGCTGCCAAAAATCCGGTCAATACTACTCCCATCATTATACTGATACTATGAATACCTGTATTAACAGTCCCGTTAACAGCAATTGATGCTGCAACAATAGCCGCTGCATATACGGCGCTCACGCACATCGCATGAAGCAATGCGTGCCCCTTTGATTTTATTACCGATGTGTAAGCTCCGAAAAAAACACCCAATGCCGCCGCGGCATATGCGCACACTCCAGCCGCTCCCTCACTCAAATCTGTAGAATACGATGCCACTGCAATTATAAATACCAATACGAATGTCATCGCAAACGATATTAATGAGCCGGCAATTATCCAACGTACTTTCATTAAAAAGACCTCCGCAACATATTTTATATTTAAAATATATTACGAAGGACTTAATATTATTACCGATGCTTATCCTATAATTTCAGCATCCGGAATTTTTTCTCTTTAAAGTTTAATTTAGTTTGACTGCTTCGTTTCAACTGTCTTTATGCTGTCTCTCTCCATCTTTATAAAGGAACGTTCATCCTGAGTACCTATATTTCCTGTTTCAATAATAACAAAGTCATCCTTTATTTTAGAAACCTTACCGCATATGCCTCCAATGCTCACTACCTTATCGCCTACCTTCAAAGCGTTAATCATAGCCTTTGTTTCCTTTTCCCTCTTTCTTTGAGGTCTTATCATCATAAAATACAATAATACAATAATAAGTATCATAGGAGCAAAGCTTACAATCGTGCTCATAACGGGGTTAACCTCTCCCTGAGGAACATCTGTACCCGTACCGGCAGCCGCATCCTGCGTAGTCGTCTGTTGTGTTTCTCCGTCAGCATATGCTGTCAATTCAACTCCCGGAATTGATATTGCTTCAAAAATGTCCATTTATATTTCTCCTTTTTACAAAATATAATACAGACTTTATTATACTATGTATTGCAAAATTTTTCAAGACCTTATTGAACTTTTTTTAAAAATTTTTATAAATTTTTTATTCCTTCCGCCATAGACAATAATTTTGCACCGTTAGCAATACTTGTTCCATGCTCTTTTATAAAATCATGCTGGAGAATATGCTTTGATTTTCTGTCTGAAAACTCCGCAAGAACAGCGCAGTCTCTTTCAAGCATTTTAATACCCGGAACAACTATTATATACTCCGTATCCATCTTAAACAGCTCTCCTTTAAGAAGGGCACTCTCGCTCATATGACTAAGAGCACTGCACATATCTTCAAAGCTATTAAAACAGAATATTTCCGTCCTTTTTCTTTTTATTTTAGGAGTTACATTCTTAACCCTGCGAAGCTCTTCCTTTTTATATCTCTTTTTACCAATTTCTATTTTACTTATTATTATACACATCCCATCATCATAAGGAACAGCTTCCATTGTTATCTGCCCCGAAAACGGATTGAAATCCGTTTCTCTATGTATAGTCTGCATTATGTAAAACATGAACGCATGCAGCTCCCTTGAATCAGGGCGCAGCTTTTTAGGATCTACATTCATTTTACTAAGTTCCGCAACAGTAATTATAACCTTTACTCTATTACATGCCAAACGTTCTATACGCATAAGCTTTCACCGCCTTCCGTTATAATCATTATACTATAAAACTATTGATTTGTACAGTACATTTTTATAATAATTTTCTTCCATACGGGATTTTATTCAATATATATTATGCACAATCGGGAAAATAAGGGTATAAATCTCCTAAAATCGGCAACAATACCATTAAAGGCTTCCAAAACGGTGTATGCAATAAACTGCACATCGAATTTATAATGAGCTGATAATACAAGGAGGTTATGCTATGAACAAGGAAAAAAAGCATAAAAACAAAAAATTTCCCGGCTTTTACATAGCACTTTGCTGCTGTGTACTTGCCATAGGCGCCGCAGGTTATCTCAGTGAGCGCCACGAGAGCGAACGAGCCAGTTCCAACGCAAAAAATATTGAGGACACAACTCCTTACCCGGTTTCAATGCCTACAATGCCGATAATTTCTACCCCTATAACTGCCGACACAAGCAGCACTATATCGACTCCTATCCCGCCTTCTGAAAATTCTGATACGGAGCCCCCGATTTCTCAGGAGGAAACAGAGGAAACATCTGCAGAAGACTATACCTATGATAATCCTGACCTTGTACAGGCGGTTTCAAAATCTGATGAAAATACCCTTCCGACTTTCAGTTCTCCGCTTTCAGGACAAGTGCTCCAGCCATATTCGGAAGAGCTTATTTATAACCAAGCCTTAAGCGACTGGCGTACTCATGACGGAACGGACATTGCCGCAAATGAAGGCGCAAGTGTATGCTGTGCGGCTGACGGCGAAATAACAAGCATTAAAGATACTGTCTACGGATGCGAAATAACTGTATCTCACAGCGGAGGTTACGAGACCGTTTATTCCCAAATAACCGCTACCGACGGACTGGCTGAAGGCAGAGCTGTAAAGTCCGGCGATGTGATAGGAACGGTTACGTCCCCATCCGGAGAAAATGTAAACGATCCTCATTTACACTTTGAGCTTATGCTTGACGGAGCTCACATTGACCCCGCCTCTGTTATTTCTTTCAATTAAACAAATCTACCTTGACAAAAAGCAATTTATATTATAAAATATACAAGAAGAGCGGCTGTACACTCTGATACAGCCGCTTAAATAGTTATACTTTCAGGAGGTAGTTATGAAAAACATAAAGACATATATTATTGTTTTATCACTTGCAGCCGCTTTTTCTCTTAGCGGATGCGGTAATTCCACATCTTCAAATACAGAACCCACTCCCGCGGCAACTGTTTATACCAGCACTGCTCCGTCTCAGGATGAGGAAAAAATCGCTGAGGGAACAATTTTAGACGCTGCTACACATACTATAATGCTAAAGCTTGACGACGGTACCGAAATGACCTTCACGAAAGATGAAAACTCAGAAATTGAAGGCTCAGTTATGCAGAATAATACCGTTACTATTACATACACCGAAAATGCCGATGGTCAAAAAATCATAAAAACTCTTAAATAAATATTAAGCGCATCCCTATGCTCTGGGATGCGCTTTTTCATATACATCTTTTATTTTTGAATTAATGAGGTGAGAATATACCTGAGTAGAAGCGATATTGGCATGTCCCATCATTTCCTTTATACTGTTTAAATCGGCTCCGTTTTCGACAAGATGAGCCGCAAAGGAATGACGTAATGTATGCGGCGTTATATCAGCTTTTATCCCTGCCGTATGCTGGTAGGTTTTTACTATTTTCCAAAATCCCTGCCGGGACAATCTTACGCCGGAGCAATTCACAAACAAAGCCTTTTCGTTTTTATCCTTTATCATTTTTCCTCTGACATCATAAATATAATTTCTCAGCGCCTTATTTGCTTTATGTCCAATAGGTATTATACGTATTTTCTTTGAACCGCTGCATTTCACGCAGCTCACAGAAAGGTTGATATCCGAAATATTAAGGTTTATCATTTCCGATACTCTTATTCCAGTAGCATATAAAAGCTCAAGCATAGCCTTATCCCGTATCCCTTTATTATCTGATAGGTCAGGCTGATTAAGCAAAAGCTCTACCTCTTCACCCGTAAGGATTTGAGGAGGCTTTTTTTCAACATGAGGTGCTTCCAAATCCATTGTCGGATCATTTTTAACATTTCCGCTTTGAATCATAAAGCAATAAAAAGACCTAAGCGATGCAAGTGTCCGGGATATTGTAGAGGTTGCCTTTCCTTTTTGCTGAAGTGATAAAAGGTATGCCAAAACCATAGCCCTGTTAACAGAGGATAGATCCTCCACTCCCTTATCAATCAGATATGTAATATACTGAATTACATCCCTTCTGTACGATTCAACCGTATTTTCTGATTTATGGCGAACATCTGTCATAAAATTAGTATACTTATCAACATACGCCGTACAATCCATTTTTATCCTGCTCCTTAATAAATGTATCTCATAGCAAATCAAATCGACTTTTATTGAATAACTGCATTTATATTCCAAATATTATCGATGTAATATATTATACCACATTTTTTCTTTTTGTATAGCCCTTAATATTATTTTTTATAGATATATTAATTATTTTGTCATATTTTTGTAAACTTTCTAAAAGTTTTGAATTATTTATTTAATACGCTATATCATTGTTATTGCAAGCTGTTTTATAAATGTAGTGGTCAAATATCCCTCAGCCAGAGCCGATATACAAAATATTGCGCTTGTAATCAGCATAAATAAAATATAGGTAATTATATACTTTTTATCTGTTTTTTCGCTTTTTAATGCGTATGTGCTGCTAAGTGATGCAAAAAACAATAATCCCGGGATTATCAAAATAGTTCCTGGAAGCATCGCCAGCACAGCGAGAAATCCTTTTGCTCCGAAATACCTTACAAATCCCGCCGCCGTAAAGCCGATCACAAACCCACGTCTTAAAACGGCAGCTCCCGAAAAAACAAAGCCTATTCGGAAAAAACCTGCCGCAAAAACTATTCCGAGACATATAAAATTCTCCTTAAGCGCATTTTTGAACACCGCATTACTGTCTGCTCCTCCTTTTATCTGCTCAAAAAAGTTCGTCAAATAGTCTTGTACCCCATTTCCTTCACCCGTTTTCATTTGATATGCACTGCCCAGTACTACACCCGCAAACAGCAAAAAAAATATTAATCCGTATATTATCGCCGGCACTTTTATTCTTTTCATATTGTCCTCCTGCGCTATATATTTATTCAAAACATCTTATTCAACAGCATGTCATTATATGAATATTTTTTGTACAAATTCTTTAAATCCCCTTTACAATAATACCTGTTTTTGATATAATTATCACATATTAATATGCTTAATGGAAGGAGAAAAATGTTTATGAAATCAAAACAGCTTATCGCTGCAATCTCAGCAGCGTCCATAGCCTGCGCAATACCGTTCCCGGCGGTATTGGCAGAAGATAAAGCAAACGATACGCCGATTCCTGTAATATCCTACACCTTTGATGACGGCGGAAATGACGATTACTCTCTCGAAAACGGTGCTTCATTAGTCGATCGCGGAGATGAAAACGGAAATGCCGTATCTCTTTCTCAGGCTTCATCACAATATGTGAAATTAGCTGACAACATTACAGAAGGGCTCAGCGGAAATTTTACCATAACAGTTGATGTAAAGCCTAAAACAGAGGAATGGTGGACAAGGGTATTTGATCTTGGTCACGGAAAAAGTGATGATGAGGACTTTAAAAATATATTCTTTGCCAATCACTCCGAAACACCTAAATTTGACGGTGCAGTAGGTAAATACGTACTTCAGCCGAATACGAACGGAACAGAGGATAACTTTAAATTAAACGAATGGAATACCGCCGCAATTATACGAAACGGTAATACGGGGTATCTTTACATAAACGGTGCTCTGCGTGCTACAGCTGCGAATTTTGATCTTGATCTGGGCTATCTTGCTGACAGCAACAGCAATTACTTAGGAAGATCAGCATATGATGCGGATCCATATTTCGAGGGAGAAATAGATAACTTCAAAATATATGACGAAGCGCTTAATACAGACGAGCTTATAAAACAGTATAACCGATATTTTATAACAACATCATTCAGAGATACTGATAATAAAAAGATCTTTCGAACCTCAATCGGAGACAATGTAAAAGCAGAAGTAAATTTATCAAATTACAAGCCTGACAGAGCTTCGGTTACCCTATCTGCTTTAACTGATACAGGAATTCAGGTTTCCTCTATGTCTACCCACATAGACAGCGCATCTGAAGCCTCGGCGTCGCTGTCATTTACTGTACCGGAGAACTGTACATATATAAAGCTTGTTCTCAGAATAAATGGAATAGATTATGAAGGAGGATATCTTCCGGTTGCCGATGCTGAAATTCAAACGGCTCAGGTTTATTCAAACCCTGATGATGACCCGACCTACGGAGCTCACGACCCTACAATTTTTAAGGATCCTGTAAGCGGAAAATATTTTGCCTACTCCTCTCATAATCTCGTATTCGAATCAGATGATCTTATTGATTGGGTCAAGCATGATTACACAAGCACACTTACCGTTCCGCAAAAGGCAAAGGCATTCATAGACAATAACTACGATGGGACAGAGGCAAATGCAACCTATTGGGCGCCCGATATTTTATATGTTGAGGGTGATGAATATCCATATTGGTTCTATCTTTCTGTATCGTGCGGTCTTGGAGGCAGAAATTCCGTTATTTCTCTTATAAAAGCAAAATCCCCCGGTCTTTGGGATGGGGAATATAAAGACGAGGGCGTTATTCTGGCATCCAAAGAAAATAACGACTACAGCACAAATGCAATTGACGCCAATATATACAGTGAAAACGGTAACAATTATTTTATATGGGGTTCATTCTGGAAAGGTATACACGGTGCAAAGCTCACATCTGACGGAAGAATAGAAGGCGTTGACTATACCTCTGACTCGTCAATTCTTTCAAGCTCCGCAAAAGTCGGCGCAAGACTTTTTGCCACTCCCGGAGGCGTACTTGGTCCGGAGGGCGCATATACGATAAAAAATAATGATAATGGCTATACATATATGTTTACATCTTACGGATGGCTCGGAACAAATTATAACTGCCGTATAGCAAGAACTGACAAAACATTTGAAAGCATTCTTTCGGACGAGAATCCGCATCATCAATTTCTTGACCCTAACAATAATAAGGTAGGCACAAGCTATACAGAGCAAGAGGATAAATCCTCTGCATGGGGATATAAGCTCATAGGCTCATATAATCTTGGAGGAATAACCTATTACGGAAACGGTCATAATTCAGTTCTTTGTGACACTGACGGAAATTGGTATTATGTGCAGCATTCAAGAAAAGTTGCGGATGCCACAGCCTATCTGCAAGTACGCAAAATGCTCTGGACTGAAGACGGCTGGCCTGTTGTTTCACCATTGGTATATTCGGGAGAACAAGAGCAGACAATTCCGGTTTCCATGTTATACGGAACCTGGAATCTCTGTTCTGTCGGTCACACAATACTTGATGGCTGTACATCAGTTTCCGACAGAGCCGCATATAAGGGAGCAGATGCCCCTGTAAATTCAAGCGAGATCATCATCCTTCCGGATGGAATACTCGCATCGGATCTTGGAACATGGGAATATGACGGAGATCATACAATAACCCTTAATTTTACAAAAGACGGAGATCCTGAAAAATCACAGTATTTCAAATCCGGCGATACAATGCAGCTTTATGTCCTCACCGGATTTGACGAAGATGAAAACGGCGGTGAAAAAGCACTTGTTATGACCGGAACAGACAACAATCATATTACTCAGTTTGCAAAGAAAATCAGTCAGGCTACATCTGATTTTTCTAATAAATCTGAATATACAAAGCCATCCTTGTCAAATATATCAAAAGGTCAGGCAGGAGTAAGCTTCACAATTAATGAAGCTCAATCCGGTGAAGCTAAAGCATATGTAGCTGAATATAATGAAAATAATGTGCTGATAAAAATGACTGAACAGACTATTACAATCCCAGCTGAACAGCCCACAGATATCACTGTTCCTGTTGAAATAGACGACGCTGCCAAAACCGCCAAGCTGATAATCTGGGATAATTCACACAAACTTTTAAGCAATTTTGAAAATATATCATTAGATTAAAACTATTAAATGTTTAAAACCTAAAGCTTCAAAGCTGAGAAGCTTTAGGTTTTTTCAACGGTATCCAAATATGATGACTGAACTTTCTATTATGATGCCTTAACAAAATAATTTTGAAGCAGCTCATTAAGAGCACAGGCGCTTGATGAATGACAGCGTTCTATATGCGTTCCTGATTTCTCCGCCTGAGCTTGTGCAACATGTACCATCTTATGAGCAACGGTATTGGTAAAAAGTACAATCAAATCCGGATTACCTATCTGATTTTTAAAGTTTCCGGGAAATTGTGTAAACACCTTACACTTGCATCCGTACTTTTTACATATTTCCTTATACCGACAATGCATTCTATCATGTCCGCCCACTATAACTATACTCATATTAAAACCTCCGATTGATTAATTACAACTTATACTAATTAGCATATGCTAACCACCTATTAAAATTTTAGCACATTTTATCTCTAATGTCAATATGAATTATTGAATATTTCATTATTTTATTGTATAAAAGATAGTTGACGCATTAAGAAGTTCATAGGGCTGCTCGATTTTAGATGCAGAACACTAAAAACGACAGCCCCATTTATCAATTATCGATATCCCTTTATAATACAAGCTCCTCCGATTATATTGTCCGATGAAGCCATGATTTCAATATCCCCTTCCATTTCTACCTTTACAAGCAACTGGCACCTTCCGTTAAATGCACGTCTTATCGGAACTCTGTCCTTTGCATGATCTCCCGGATTTCCATTTCCGGTACCTACAAATTTTCCCGCTCCTCTTATATTAAAGCTTATCTCATTATCAGAATCAGGAACAACTACACCATTTTCATCAATAAGCTGTACATTTATTATTGCCGTGCCGCCTATCCTTACTGCATCTTTGTAGGGCTTCAGCTCTATTTTATTTACTGCTCCGGTTGTACGCACGAATTTTACCATAACCTCTTTTCCATTTTTATATCCGATAGCTTTCACTTCTCCGGCTTCATAAATGACGCTGCTCCATTCCTGATACCAATTTTTCTCGATTTTCTTTCTGCCATAGCTTTTGCCGTTTACGATAATCTCTGCTTCATCAAGATTACTATAACAATATATATTGATAGGCTGTCCGACTTTATCCTTGTGATTCCAATGCGGAAATATATGAAGAACAGGCTCGTTCTTCCACCAGCTTTTATAATAATAAAAATTATTCTTTTCAAAACCACAATAATCAAATATTCCAAACTGAGTATATACCGACGGATACGTCAGCGGAGTAGGCTCCCCGCGATAATCTATACCTGTCCAAATGAATATGCCGGCAAGATAGGGGCGGGCTGCAAAATCCCTCCACATTTTTTCTCCCTGGTCCTTTTTTACAGCCTTGCTTCCGCTTTTACATTTATTTATATTATTATCGTCATAAATAAAATACTGACCTTTTTCCTCATTTGTACAATAACAGCCTCTCGTCCAGCTGTTGGAAGTTGCCTCTGTTATCATAATAGGCTGATCCGGCATTCTATGATGATAATCATCCCATGCCTCTATACAATAATTAAATCCCATAATATCAAGATTTTTTGTAACTTCAATATAGCCTGCTGCACTATTAAATCTTTCCTTTCCGTCCCAGCAGACAACCGATGATGTCACGGGACGTGTCGGATCAAGCTTATGTATCTCTGCCTTCATAGTCCGCGTCGTTCTTGCCGTTTCTGAACGATTTTGAGAAAATATCTCTTCGTTTCCTATCCCCCATAAAAATATACAAGGATGATTCCGTCCATGCTTGACCATACTTCTTAACGCTTCTATATCCTCCGGCGCACTCGACATACGTCGTGTTTCGGCAAACACCAGCATACCTTCTTTATCACATATATCAAGCAGTTCATCTGACGGCGCATGATGAGCGCTTCTATATGCGTTGGCTCCCACGCTCTTCATCTGATGTATTCTGTATTCATTCACATCGTCCGGAATTCCTATTCCGACTCCGGCATGATCATGATGACAGCATAGTCCTTGTATTCTCAAATTTCTGCCGTTAAGCCAAAATCCCGTATCAGAATCAAAACGCATATCTCTTATGCCAAAATGCTGCTCGTTTTCATCACACAGCCTGTCTCCGTCATACAGCCTTAATTTTAGATTATACATATACGGACTATCAATATCCCAAAGCTGAGCTTCATTAATATGTATCCTTTCATTTATAAAGCCTTTATCCCACTGTAAGATATTAATCCCGCTTTCAAATCCATCGACATAATCTCCTTCTTGATTCTCAATAACTCCTTTTACCGTTATCCATTTGTCTGTGAACTCTTTGTTAAGAATCTTTATGCTTATATTTATATCTGCACTTTTGCTTTTCAAATCCGCTTTGGAGGAAACAAATATTCCATAGGGGGCGGTATGTATACTGTCCGCAAATTCAAGCCATACATGCCTGTAAATTCCGCCGCCTTCATACCACCATCCCTCTCTTCCACTTGAATCGACACGTATTGCTATAAGATTCTCTTCACCTATATTAACGAAATCCGTTATATCATAATAAAATGAGGAATATCCGCTTTCATGACGATCTATATAATATTCATTCATATATATGCAGCTATCACGGTATATACCTCCAAAATGTATATAAATCCGCTTTCCTGCCGCTTTACGGTCAATAAAAAATTTCTTTCTATACCATGCAGCACCGCCCTCCAGACATCCTCCCGCAAAATGCCTGCTGTTTATGCTTTCCATTTCAGGAATATCCCTCATTTGCGATGCTTCATTATTTTTAACAGTATAATCGCCGTCTATCACAAAATCATGAGGTAATTCTATCTCTTCCCAGCCTGAATCGTCAAAGTCATATGCCGCTGCACCAAAACTATATGCTCTTGCTTTGGCTCCTCCCCATTGATCCGTGTTTTTCTTGGGCGCTAAATCTCCTCTAAAAAAACGCCAGCAATTATCAAAATTAATTCTTTTTCCCAAAATTATCAGCTCCCCATATCATTATATGGCTATATTATACTGCCGAAAATATACATTTTCAATATCTATATTGCATTTTTATACTATTTTTTTGTACTTTTTTGACCTGCTAAAAAGGGGCTGTAAAAAAACACAGCTCCAAAAAGGAAGGACTGAAATCTCGAAAATAGT
>CAJMRL010000012.1 GCA_905215805.1 uncultured bacterium
ATAATCGAAATAGAAAAATATTATGATTGGGAATCAATTTTTAGAGGTTCCCTTAAATAAATTATCCATCTTTTTTCCCTTTCACAAATTATCCTTTGAACTTACTTCGCCGCAGCTCTTTTATTGCGGCGTACACCATGAGCGGTATTTTTAATCTTTCCCCGGGATAAATATATCATAACCCAGTATCCTTAAATATACCTTAAAGTTCAGCTGCAAAAAAATTTATTTTTTAAAAATCTTGGCTGAATTTAAGACATTTTTAATAAAAGTATGTTATAATATATTATATAAAAAATTATTGTTAATTGCAATAGGAAATTACGGTCAAATTGAAATTTTTTTTAAAAGGAGGAAACAGGAGGTCATATCTTCAAAGGAGCAGATAATAGAAAAGCTTTGGGGCTTCGATTCGGAGGCGGAGGCAAACCATGTTGAGGTATATGTTTCATTTTTGCGCAAAAAGCTTAAGTTTATACATTCGTGCATGTCTATAACGGCAGTCCGCGGAGTGGGATATATTTTGAGAAAGGATCAATGATGTTCAAACGGCTCAGAAATAAAATACTTATAACCAATATGCTTATAATATCGGCAATGCTTGCGGTAAGCTTTTCGGTTATCTATCTGATCACTATGCAGAATACCGCAAGGGATATAAATGACCGCCTTTTTCAGTCGATAAGACAGGTATACGAGGGTCAGATCATGCGCCCTCATGACGGACGCTCCGGGCACGTGAGCCGTCCCGATACCGACGCTCAGGATATACAAAATGATATGCAGCGGGAAATGCCCGATGCGAGTGCTTTACCGGAGAATTTGCCCGTACCGAGCGGAAGTCCGCAAATTTTCTCCGACCCGGACAACATTCCGCGCGAAATGGCGGCGCGCTTTGAGGTCGTAACAGATAAAGACGGAAACGTTATCAGGGTAAACTCCCCGTTTGAGGTCACAGATGAATCATATAAGGAAGAGATCCCCGATATTATCAGCTCTGATGATCCCTTCGGATTTATACAGTATTCCGGCGGGATATGGTCGTACTTATTTATACCCTCGGAGGACGGATATATCTTTGCCTTTGGCGATACGACCGCCGAGCAGACGATGCTCAGGCAGCTTATAGTAATACTTCTTCTGGTAGGCTTGGCTGCCCTGTGTATAATCTTCTTTATCAGCCTTGTGACCGCTAACCGCTCCATACGGCCTGTAGAGGAATCCTATAACAAACAGAAGCAGTTTGTCGCCGATGCTTCCCATGAGCTGAAAACTCCGCTTACGACAATAAACACAAATGCCGATGTACTCTTGAGCCACGGAGAATCGACTATAAACGAAGAACGCAAATGGCTTGAATATATAAAAAGCGAAACGCTGCGAATGACGAAGCTTACCGATGACCTGCTGTGTCTTGCACGCCTTGACCACGGTACTAACGAGGACGAAAAGCCGTGCGCTTCATGGTCTGAAGCTGCTGAAAATATTATACTTACCATGGAAGCGGTCATATTTGAAAAGAATATAAATTTCACCTATGATATAGAGCCCGGGATAAATGCGGCGGCGTCTTCCGCTCAGCTAAAGCAGCTTGTGATGATACTGCTTGACAATGCCGTGAAATATACTAATTCCGGCGGTGAGATCAATATGACGCTCAAGCGTTCAAAAAATTCCTGCGCTGTTATGACGGTCAGAAATACAGGCGAGGGCATAGCTCCGGAGGATATGGGGCATATTTTCGAGCGCTTTTACAGAGCCGATAAATCCCGGTCAAGAGACAGCGGAGGATATGGATTAGGACTTGCAATAGCAAAGGCCGCCGCCGAATATGCTGGAGGAGAGATAGGCGTAAAGAGCAAAGCCGGAGAATGGACGGAATTTTTTGTGAAACTCCCTGAGAAATAGGCGTGGGATAAGCTATTGACTTAAGATGAAAATTATGGTAATATAAGATAAAATATCTGTGCGGAGGTTATTGCTTTGATAATTTATGATTCCGAACGAAAAATTATGGAGATACTTTGGGAGCATGGCTGCCTTAAGGCGGCTGAAATTGCGAAACTGATGAATGATTCTGTCGGCTGGAACCGTAATACTACATATACGGTCCTCAAAAAATGTATAGAAAAGAAATATGTTAAACGCTCGGAGCCGGGATATATATGCTCGGCTGTTGTTTCAAAAAAAGATGTTCAGCTCTCTGAGCTTGACGAGGTGCTCGAAAAATCCTTCGGCGGCTCTGTAACTAAGCTCTTTTCTGCGCTGATAACAATCAGTCCGCCGTCTAAATTTGAAGTTAAAAAGATTAAAAAAATGCTTAAGGATAAATAAAAATACAGCGCGCAAAGCATAAAGCTCTGCGCGCTTAGAACCATTAGGCTCATTTTTCATTATTTTTAAAATACTGCGAATATTTTATTTTTTCTTCCTCACTAAGACCGGCTGCCGACAATGCTTGCTCAAGCGACCAGTTCATATTGTTTATAAGGTTAGCAAGAATTTCAATTTTACCTTTTTCTATGCCTTTTTCTATGCCTTTTTCTATACCTTTTTCTATGCCTTTTTCTATGCCTCTGTTGAAGCCTTCTTCAAGAATACCAACGCTTACATTGCACATAACGGACACCTCGCTTTCCAATTCCTTGGTCATCTCTATTTCAAAATCATTCTCAAGAATATTCTTTTTTTCCTCTGTTTTTATATCCGGCGACATCAGCGTATTCAATAAATTAATTGCGCTGCAGCTGTTTTCATCATCTGCCTTACCCAAGCAAAACATTATTACTGACATCAAATCATAATTTCTACGATTTTATTTTATCATAATACAATAATAAAATCAAGCAAAATTTAAAATGAATACAGCTTTTATAATACAAAAATACAGCGCGCAAAGCATAAAGCTCTGCGCGCTGATTATGTTCAATCCGCCGTCTAAGTCTACAATAAAAAATCAAAAAAAATGCTTAAGGAAAAATGAGAAGAACAAGACGGCGGAATATGAGCATGCTTCACGCGGCGGCGCATTTACTGTTGTTTACTTGTAAAAACACCGCGGCGTTAACCATATTATGAATTTAAATGGTGGGTATTTATGAAACCGATATTTCGGTAACTTGCGTATACGCTAATTACTGTAATTTGCTTTGAAGATCCGCAAAGCTCATGGACGTAACGCCTCCATTTATGTTTTCGTCACTCTCCATATAACTTTGAAGCGAAGTCGGTTTTGTACCGCCGCCGCTTGCGGTTATCAGATTTTCAGTATTAAATATGCTTATTTTTATTTCAGGGTTCAAAAAATTCTTTTTCATTGCCGCTTACCTCCTTATTCTACAGTTGCCATTTCTGCACCGAAGCTGTAGCCTTCAAGGCTGTTGTCTCCAATGTCGGTTATTACAAGACCAACAACATAGTCTGCGCCGCCTGACATAATTGTCTGTTCTGCCTTTTGAGCGATTGCGATCTCTGTCCATGCTGCATCTTTTGACGGTTTAGCATACCATTTAACGGCATTGCCGTTTCCATTAAGAGTTACTGTATATCCCTTGTCCTCTCCCTCGTACTCTTTAGGAGTATATTCTGTAGCTTCTTTGGGAGTAACCTCCGGTGTCGGCGGCTCTTCCGGCTCTGTATAAGATGTGTTAAGAACAGCTCTGAAGTTTGTGAGAGTCGGAGCTGCTTCTGGATCTTTATTGTTGCGTGACTCAGTATTAAATATAAGCTCATTCAAGCTGCTGCCAGCTACAGGGTCAGTATTTTTGCCATATGTTAAATCAGAACCGCGGAATGTCACGGTTGGAGTTACTGCTGCTACAGTACCTCCTGCATTTAGCTCAATGATATATTCTACTTCAGCAGTTGAATTTTCGTTATCAAACGCTACATTAAAATGACATGCGTTGACGTCTTTCGGATTAAATCCGCTATTTTTGCCAAGGATTCCTACTATATTTCCGTTGCCTCTTTTTATAGTAGAACTCATCACAGCATTAGTATAAAACTGATGCCCAATAAATTTCAATCCTGCTCTATACCTTGAAGCACTATTTGCATTAATATTATACGTAACTGTAACCGTATCGCCCTTCTGTGCATTTTTAAGTGCGTCTTGTCCTGCCTGAGTTAATGTGTATGTATCATTTGAAGCAGACGTATACGTATAGCTATTCAGTGCATCTCCATCCTTTTCATACGACAGCGTTACTTCCTGAGCGCTTGCTGTAACAGCGAAAGCAGACAGCATTCCGGCGGCTATCGTCATACCTGCCAAAGCAGACACAAACTTTTTTGTTTTCATATAAAACCTCTCTTTCCGGCAATGCGCGTGCGTATATGCAATATACGCACGGAGGGGAATTCCCCTCCGCATTCCCAATTCCGGCATTTGCGCGTGCCGGGAGCGCGTATTTTTAAAAAACCTCTCTCTGCACCAAATACAGTGCATTGTCCCCTCGATGAATGTCAATTCATGAAATTATTATACCACCTTTATGAAAAAATTTCTTGCATTATCTAATCATATTTTTGTACTATCTGCTTATATTTGATCAAAAACACTTGCGTATAATTAGATATATATGCTATAATAATATCAGTTCATTGTCGGAGGAATATTAATGGATATCAAATTTTCGGAGTATCCGTATGGAATGCGGGTACGTATATCGGACATGCGGTGGGATTATAAAATGTTAAACTGCCATCTGCATGACTGGTATGAAATATTTATGGTTACGGACGGTATGTGCAAGTTTTCAGTAAGAAATAATATATATGAGCTGAGGGCGGGAGATGTGGTCATACTTCCTCCGGATATGCCCCACTATCCGATGAGCGGTGAATATACCAGAATCGATATAGAAATAACGCCGGAATACATTAACACATTCTTTACAGCCGAAGCTCAGAATATACTCTTAAAATGCTTTGATAAAGAACTTCTCCACTTTTCAAGCAGTAAAACAAGCATTTTTAAGGAATACTGCCGTGAAATAAGCTCAAAAGGTCAGGATGACGATACTTTATTTGTATTCATAGGACTTCTCCTCCGTATGTTGTGCAAAGAAAGCGCCTCTTTTTCAAAAAATAACTCCCCCTATATCCATTCTATATACAACTCCGACAATGCAAAATTAAGAAGCGTCATAGATTATATAGAGGAAAACTACAAGGATATACGTTCTCTTGACGAAACGGCGCGTGCATGCTACATATCCAAAAGCCATATGTGCAGAATGTTCAGGCGTGAGCTTGGCGTATCGGTAGTGGATTATGTAAACAGCGTTAAGCTGAGACACGCATGTGATAAGCTTGCAAATACGTCTATGTCTATAGTTGATATAGCGGTTGAATGCGGGTTTAATTCATCGCAGTATTTCAGCAGGATTTTTAAGACGTTCTCGGGCTGCACACCTCAACAGTACAGAAAAAGAACTAAAGGAAAAACGAATACATAAAATGGCTGCGGTACAACTGATATTGATTGTACCGCAGCCATTATTATAGATTGTTTTATTATTAAATAAATTATACATTTGTATTTGATTGCTTTAACATATCCTCATATTTTTTATATTCACTCTCGGGCACACGCAGAGCCGCCATTGCCTGCTCCGCTGTCAGCTTCATGCTATCCATTAGGTTGCGGATAGAATTTAGGATTCCCTTTTCCATTCCCTTTTCCATTCCCTTTTCCATTCCCTTTGCTTCTACACCCTTACTGATATTGCACATAACCGACACCTCCTCGTCTAATTTTTGAGTCATTTTGATATTAAAATCATTTGTTAAAATAAGTTTTTTTTCCTCCGCAAGCCTGTCAGATGAAAGCAAAACCTCCAACAGCTTTAAAACTCCATCATAATTTTCATCATTTTCTGCACCTAAGCATATCATTACTGCTGTCATCAAATCATAATTTTCTGATTTTTCGTGAACATCTCCTACAATACTGTTTTCGGCAATCGAATAGCTTGTAATGCTGTTTTCTCTGTTTTTAGGCGGATTTACACAAATCCATATTGAATACACTTTCTTTATATTCTCATAATGAAAATTTGTAAATTCTGTTCCGTACTGAGCCGAAACCATTCTGCTGCAATAATATATTACACGTTTCATTAAAGGATACCCGGGATAAAAATCGTTTTGAGCTTCTATATTTATTATAAGCCGTATATGGTCTCCGGATGCAGGCGCAACAGACATAAAACGTATATCATATGTGACTGTGCCCTCGTTAAGAGTTCTATCCTCGTTGGACATACCATTTATTATTTCGCTGTTTGTTTCGTTAGGATAAACCGCAATTTCTCCTATTTGCGGTTCGCCCTCAATGTACTTTTCTGCAATATCGTTTATATTACAATCACAGTATTCCTTCACGCATGACTTTAAAATCCATGCAAGTATAATTTTATTCGCAAGCAGGCGCTTGCATGAAGCATCCAATGCCGCTTTTTCTTCCGTATTAGATATATCCTTTGAAAGAATGTTTTCATGCTCCACGTACTGTACCCCCCTATAATTTATTTTATCATAATCACGGATCGATTTCAAGACTTTATTATATACAAAATATTATACTGAAATTTATACAATAATACATTGATAACCAAAGCCTTGCAGCAACGAAAGACAATGTCCAATTGCCGCAGCCTTGATTTTATCCTTGAGTCTCTTCCGGTTTATTATCGGTATTATTTTTTTTATTTTTTTTCTTCATTCTTATCCTGTCTCCGCTGAGCATAAGGAATCTTCTGGTCGCAAAAAGTACGGCGATCGACACAACGGTTATAAAATTCTCCAGCGGAGTAGTGTGCATAACGACAAGCTGCTTTGCAATAGCGAAAGCAAGCACTTCTATTACAGTTTCGGGTGTATGCTTAACAAGCATCTTTATAAACTCAACGCCGATAGCAAGCGTCATAGCCTTATCAAGTATCGAGACAAGAATATCATCCTCTTGAAACAATGAGCTGTTCAGCGCCTGCCCCAGCAGTCTTACACTCAATATAAGCACCGAAACTCCGACAACAAACGCTATTATAAGCTCCAATATATATCCTATTTCAAACATTATATCTTGCAGACGCTTGCGCATAGATCCATCCTCCCATTCATACCGGTCACTTGTATATTCAAGCATTATTATAACATTTTTCGACAAAAAAGTAAATAAGCTTTGATAAAATATTTAGATTATTTTTCCTTAGTTTAACGAATTTGCCGATATTTTTAAAATAATGCCAAATTGTAATTGACATTTCAATTATGTTGATATATAATGTAAGCGTATAATTTTGTTTTCAATTCAGGAGGAATATATATATGGGTAAATTATTCGGCACTGACGGCATAAGAGGGATTGCCAACAAGGAGCTTACGGCGGAGCTGGCTTTTAAAACGGGACAGTGCGGCGCATATGTGCTTACAAAGCATACCAAGGGCAGACGTCCGAGGATTCTTATAGGAAAGGATACGAGAAAATCCGGCGATATGCTTGAGGCGGCTTTAACGGCAGGCTTGTGCTCGGTGGGCGTAAAGGTAATTCCGTTGGGAGTTATACCGACTCCGGCTGTGGCATATCTTACAAGACTTTACAAGGCAGACGCGGGCGTTGTCATTTCGGCATCGCATAACCCGTGCGAATATAACGGAATAAAATTCTTTAACGGAGACGGATACAAGCTTTCGGACGGTATAGAGAATGAAATAGAGGAATACCTTTTGGGAGAAAAGGAAATAGATGACCTCCCCACTCACGGCAAGGTCGGATATGTAAGCGCTAACCATAATGCCGTTGAGGATTATGTTTCGTTTGCGTGCTCAACGATAGACTGCCGTCTTGACGGAATGAAAATAGCGGTCGACTGCGCCAACGGAGCAAGCTACCAGACGGCGTTTAAGGCTTTAAATAAACTGGGCGCAAACGTAGAAGCAATACATAACACCCCGGACGGAATAAATATAAACTACAAATGCGGCTCTACCCATATGGAAAGCCTCCAAGCATATGTTAAATCGATAGGCGCGGACGTCGGTATCGCATTTGACGGCGATGCGGACAGAATGCTTGCGGTTGACGAAAACGGAAACCTTATAGACGGAGACCAGATAATGGCGGTATGCGCACAGTATATGCAGACGCAGGGAAAGCTTAAGCAGAATACGCTTGTGGCTACTGTTATGAGTAATCTCGGACTTTTCATAGCCGGCGAAAAGATGGGACTCAATATACCCAGAACAAAGGTCGGCGACAGATATGTGCTTGAGGAAATGCTTGCAAACGGCTATAATATAGGCGGCGAGCAGTCGGGACATATAATATTCCTCGATTACAATACGACCGGAGACGGTTTGGTAAGCGCGCTTCAGTTTTTATCGGTGCTTAAAAAGACGGGCAAAAAGGCGTCGGAGGCGGCTTTGATAGTAAAGGTCATGCCTCAGGTATTGTGCAATGCAACGGTAAAGCTTGAGAATAAGAATAAATACATGGAAAATGAGGAAATAGCAAAGGCATGCAAGGCTCTTGAGGATGAATTCAACGGCGAGGGACGCGTGCTCATAAGACCTTCCGGCACTGAACCTTTGGTAAGAGTTATGATAGAGGGCAGCGATCAGAAGTATATATCCAAAAAAGCTCGTGAGCTTGCGGATATGATAGAACGTATTTTAGGCTGATTTTTCAGGGGGCTGTCGCTTTTGGTATAATCCCCTTAGAGTAGACACATGAAATAACAAAAACGTTCATGTTCACTCTAAGGGGGTTTTTCTATGCAATTCTTAATGCGACAGTGCCCTTTATTTTTTTGCTGCGAATTTTTTTGCGAAAAATATTGAAAAGAGATAAAAAATATGGTATAATAATAGGATAAATCAAACAGCATAGGTATAGGAAGAAAGGGTGCGGCGGCATATGGACATTACGGATGCTATGATAAAGAAATCTTGTTCAGCCACGATGTATAAGCGCGGAATGGAATACTTCCGCGAAGGAAGAGTGCATTTAAGAAAACGCGGGGATAATTTTATAAATGCGGTCGTGGACGGTGATGAGATATATAATGTACAGGTAAAATTTGATGAAAACGGGATAACAGGCTGTATGTGCACATGCCCGTATTTTCAGACCATGAACTCGGTATGCAAGCATATAGTAGCGGCAATGAAGCAGCGGCAGACAGAAATTGAAGAGGGCGGCAGCTACGTTGACGAGAACGACCAGCTTGCCCAGATGCTGTGCGGGGAGTATATGGCTCAGAAAAATGAGAAGGAAACGCTTTATCCGGCGTTTGTCATATATATAAACACGAGCGCAAAAACCGGAACAAGCTGCAGCGTGGCGATGATGTTTAACGGAGCGGCGCTTCACGGCATAGAAAATTTTCTCGACAGCTATATATCGGTACGTGAATTTAAAATCGACCGTTCCCTCTCCTACATTCCCGGAAAGACGGAGTTCGGCAAATATCACCGTGAAGTCGTGGATATTCTTGCGGAGGGATACGAAAACCGCTCGGGAGATTCAAATTATTATCATAAGGCGGCGTACAGAACGCCTATAGGAGTAAACACGCTCGGAAGAATTCTTCCGTATATGAAATATGTTGATTTTTCGCTGTTTTTTGATGCGATAGACTTGGGCGCTGTTCAGATAAAGGAAGAAAATCCCGATATATTGATAGATGTAAACGCTCTGGATAATGAAATAACAATGACTGTCAGCGAAAGGGGCTTTGCGCTCACGCGTGACGGGGAATGGTTCTTTTATGAAAATGCAATATACCATACCGATGAGGAATGGCGCGGATATTTTATGCCGATATACAGGGCGCTTGCGGTAGAGAGCAGGACCTATATAGCCTTCCGCGGTGCAAACAGGATAAGCTTTGCTTCGGAGGTGCTTCCGGCAATAGAAGGAAGGCGCGGAGTTGTAACGCAGGGGCTTGATGAGGTGATAGTGAATGAAAAGCCGACATTTGAGATATATTTCGATGCATTCGGAGAACGCATCACAGCGGCGGTCATAGCGTCTTACGGCTCGATCTCCATGACTCTTCCCGGAGGAGAAAATACAAGCTCCAAGGTAGTTGTGCGTGATTTCGAGGCGGAGAATGATATTTTGTATTCATTCGAGGGATTTTCGAGGGATAACGGCAGATTTGTGATAGACGACGATGATAGGATATACGATTTTATAACGCTTGAAATACCTATACTGCAAGCTAAGGCTAAGCTTTATATGTCCGACAGGTTTAAGGCTGTAAGTATTACTAATGATATAGATTTAAAGGTCTGGGTCGATTATAATAGGGAAACGAATCTTTTGGAGGCGGAATTTGAAACTGACCTGAGCTATTCGGAGATCAGGGAGATTTTAAAGGCTGTAAGGCTCAGACGCAAATTCTTCCGCCTTAAGGACGGACGCTTTCTTGATATTGCAGGGTCTATGGAAAGCAGCCCGCTTTCAGTCATGGCGTCGCTTGATTTTACCGATAAGGAGCTGAAAGCCGGGGCAAAATCTCTGCCCAAATATAATGCGCTGTATCTGGATGCTTTGGATAAGATAAAGAAGCGGGAAGGCTTTGATGAGCTTATAAGAAGGATTAAAAATACCGAGGCCGTTTTTCCGGAGCATCTTAAGGATATATTAAGAGGCTATCAGAAAACAGGTATCGCATGGATGCGTCAGCTTTCTATGCTGGGGCTGGGTGGGATCCTTGCGGACGATATGGGTCTGGGAAAAACATTGCAGGTCATAGCCTTCTTTATGGGAGAAAAGCCGAAAAGACCGGCGCTTATAGTAGCTCCGAGCGCGCTTTTGTATAACTGGTATAACGAAATACAAACCTTTACTCCCGAAGCAAAAGTGCTTATAGCGGACGGGGAAAAGAGCGCAAGAGAAAAGGATATAAGGACGGCGATGGATTATGATTTTGTCATAACATCATATCCGCTTTTAAGGCGTGATGCGGAGCTGTATAAGGAAATAAGCTTTTCATATTGCTTTATAGATGAAGCGCAGAATATAAAAAATCCAAAGACGATGAATGCGCTGAGCGTTAAGAATGTACGTGCGGATATAAAATTCGCGCTTACTGGTACTCCGGTCGAGAATTCGCTTCTGGAGCTTTGGAGCATATTTGATTATGTAATGAAGGGGTTTTTGTACAGCGCCGCGGAATTCAAGCGCCGATATGAGATACCTATCACAAAGGAAGGCGACGCAGGTGCGTCAAGAAGCCTGCGTACAAAGATAAAGCCGTTTATATTGAGAAGAATGAAGGACGAGGTGCTCTATGAGCTGCCGGAAAAGATAGAAAATACGATGTATGCCGAGCTTGTGCCGGAGCAGAAGCAGCTTTATGCCTCCTATCTTGCAACGGCAAAGGACCGCACTCTTTCCCTGCTTCAGGACGGAAGCGCGGACGGCAAATTTCAGATACTTACGCTGCTTACGAGGCTTCGTCAGATATGCTGTCATCCGGCTTTGTTTGATACAGCATATAAAAGTGAAAGCGGAAAGCTGGAGATGCTTATGGATATTATCGACAGCGCCATTGACTCCGGACACAGGCTGCTTATATTTTCCCAGTTTACCTCGATGCTCAACATAATCGAGAAAAAGCTTTCTCAGAGGAAAATAGAGTTTTTCCGGCTGGACGGCTCAACAAAGCCCTATGACCGAATGGAAATGAGCGAGCAGTTTAATTTGGGTCAGAGAAGCGTGTTTTTGATTTCGTTAAAGGCGGGAGGTACTGGACTTAACCTTACCGGAGCGGATATGGTCGTGCATTACGACCCATGGTGGAATCCGGCGGTTATGGACCAGGCTACCGACCGTGCTTACAGAATAGGACAAAAAAGAGCTGTACAGGTCATAAGACTTGTGTCAAGAGGAACTATAGAGGAAAAAATAATACGTCTTCAGGAAAGCAAACGCTCCCTGGCGGACGATATTATAAGAGTAAACAACAACTCGCTGTCATCGCTTACTAATGAGGAGATAATTTCTTTATTTGAATGAGAAACATTGATTTAATATCCGCAAAGAACGAAAGACAGCGTGAAAGATAAGAGGCGCGTTCCGCCTTTTACCGGAGCTTTAGGTATGAAACTGCTAAAGGAAAGGAAGATCGAAATGCTTCACAGAAAAAAATCTCATAAAAGAAGATTTGAAATGTATCCTGACGAGGAAGAAAAGAAGGGGCTTTCTCATAAGCAGATAACGCTGATATTTTTTGCGGCGCTCTGGATACTTATGAATATTATAGCCGTTATATATATCAAATCGAGCAGAAATATATATTTCTGGGATGCGGCGACATATTGGGATATTTCAAGAGAAATAGCCTCCGGGAAAATAAGTCCCGGCTTTTGGAAAAACGTGTACGATTCAATAGCGCAGATGGACTATAACTATGTCGCGGGACTGCCGAGCGCAGTATTCGTATGGCTGTTCGGGCAGTCAAGGCTGGTGTATATATTAAGTCTTGTAAACCTTTATGCCATGCCGTCTGTGGTCATGATATACAAACTGGCAAAGCGGCTCGGCAAAGCGGAATATTTCTCTGCCGTCGCTGCCGTAATGGTGTTTCCGATAATACTTTTTATAACGCTTATAGGCTTTGTGGACGTGGGCGGTCTGCTTTTCGGACTGATATGTATGTATTTGTATTTTACAAAAAGCCCGAAGCGTCCCGAATACGGACGGCATATCACCATAGGAATGCTTCTGGTGCTCATGATGATATGGAGAAGATGGTATGCGTTTTTTGCTGTTTCGTTTATTACTGCTATGATAGCGGACTGCGTGATTTACAGAAAGAAAATCATACCGGTTCTCGTGACGATTATCACGAGCGCAGTTGTCATACTGCTGTTTTTCCGCGGATTCTTTTATACAAAGCTTATCGCGGATTACGGGAATATGTATTCGGGCTATAAATTTTCGGCATCCACCGATTTTAAGCTTGCGGCGCGTTATTTCGGCGTTATAACGGTTCTGGCGCTTGCGGCGGGATCGGTCTTTGCAGGTATAAAGAAGGGCGAAAAGCGAACGGTATTTTTATGGATTCAAATTATCGTATGCTTCGTTATGTTCATCTCCACCCAGACTCACGGACAGCAGCATCTTTTGCTTTATGTGCCGGCGTTTGCGGTGATGTTTATAATACTGCTCAGATATGTGAATAAGCTGTGGCTTTTCGGATGTATTTGCCTTGTTGCGCTGTGCAATTCGATAAATGTGAATATACCGCGTCAGCAGCCGAATAATATACAGGAAATAAGCCATATGGCGCTTATACCGGATTTCTCTATGCGCCCGATAAAAAGAGCGGATACGGATGAGATGCTTGCGCTCAAGCATAAGCTCGATGAAACGATCGAGCCGGGGAAAACTGTGGGAATACTTGCGTCCTCATTCCAGCTTAACGAGGATGTTTTAAGAAATGTGGAATATTCGGTAGGAGAAGCTCCGGCGAGAGAGGATTATATAGCGAATCTTCCGCAGGTGGATTCGAGGGATACCGACGTTACAGAGCTGTTTAATGTAAATTACATGCTTGTCGCAACTCCGGCCCAGACGCATCTTGCCGAAGGCTCGCAGAAGGTAGTAACAAATGCGGTGGATTGTTTCGTGAATTATACCGGCTTCGCTCAGGCATATGATGAAATTTATGATTTTGAAACTACCATCGATAATATGACTCTTAAATTATATAAGAGAAACAGGACAGTGCCCAATTCGGCTATACGTGAATTTGAGGAATCATTGAGATAGCGCGCAATACATTCAGTTTACAATAAGTTTACAGTTCCATAATTGACTTTTTAATATTATTGCGGTAAAATAAAGCTAACAATACTGGAAAGGAAGATAGCTTGATATGAGGAGCTGTATATATTGCGGAAGGGAGCTTGCGCCTGGGGAGGTTTGCAGCTGCCCTCAAAGTATCGCTCACAGAAACGCAAAACAGACGGAACAGTCCGGTACAGATTCGGTAAATACAGATAAGGACGGGAAAGAAACCAAGAAAAAGGATAAGAAAGAAAAGAAAGAAAAAAAGCATTTTGGCAGAGAAAAAAGCTACGCCAAGACAAATCACGAATACAATGCGGACAATGCAGGCTACAGAACAGGATATACTCAAAAGGAAAGCGCGTTTAAGCATTCATATTACAGGGCAAAGGTAAAACGTGCGGCAAAGAGGAATTCGATAGATTCAAAGAATTTTTTCAAAAACCTATGGCAGACATTTGTAAGCTCGCTGCGTTCTCCAACAGATTCCGTCATAAATCCGCCGGATATGAGCTGGCCCATGATGCTTGCAATATGGGCGATTCAGGGCGCTTTGATATGGCTTTGCGTTTTCTTTATAATTACAAATATATCGAGAGGACCGTTTTCAATCCTTGCATCCATGCTTGCCCTGAAAGGAATGGCGGGATACAGGAATATAATGTATATGCTGCTGTCGATGGTTTCGGGCGCGATGGGCGGAATTGTGATGCTGTATTTATATACGGGTGTGTTCTATTTGGTGAACCGCTTTGTATTCCGCATACGCACCACGCCTTATAAGAGCTTTTGCCAGAGATTGGCGCTTACTACGATACCGTTTGCGCTTACGGCGGTCATAGGAACGGCTTTGAGCATGATATCTTCGACAACGCTTTTGATACTTCTGCTTACCGGCGCGGTGAGCTGGGTAATATTGACCTATGAGGCGCTCAAGACCGAGTGGATATCGTTTACAAGAGGACGGGTGCTGTACGGTATCATGATAGGATTTTTCGCTCTGTTCACATTTATATGTTATTTTATAAGGATAAGCGGCTGAGGTAAAACCGAGGCTAATATATAATAAAGGTGGTAATACTAATGAAAGAAATCAAAACATCAAACGCTCCGGCGGCTATAGGACCGTATTCACAGGCGATAGTCGTTGGAAATATGCTCTTTACGTCCGGTCAGATCCCGATAGATCCAAAAACGGGAGAGATACCAGAGGGCGTTGAGGCGCAGGCAAGACAGGCTCTTACAAATGTAAAGAACCTTATAGAGGCTGCCGGCGCATCGATAGATAATGTCGTAAAGACAACGGTGTTTATTAAAAATATGGATGATTTTGCAAAGATAAATGAAATATATGCACAATATTTCACAGAGCCGTTCCCGGCGCGTTCATGCGTTGAGGTGGCAAGACTTCCAAAGGATGTTTTGCTTGAGGTTGAAACTATTGTTGAGCTATAATATTCATCTTCTTTTTAGAGGTTGTCGCGTCAAAACGCGGCAGCCTCTTTTTTTTGCGCCCGAAAGCAAAAGAAATATTGGAATATTAATGAAATATATGATAAATTATGAAAATGACCCATAAATTTTTAGCTTGAAGGAAAATATTACCCTGACCAAAAATATTGAAAATAATTATAATTTATGTTAAAATAAGCTCTCTGATAAAAATTATTATCAGATTACAATATATAGTAGACTAAATCTATAAATAAGTCTATATATTGTATAAAATATGGGTATATGCCCGATAAAAACAAGGAGGAAATTAATGACAAAGAGAAATTTATCGGACAGAACAATAGCGCTTATCCTGACGGTTGTGATGATTGCGCTTATGCCGGTGATACCTGAGGTTTTGGCATCGGACTACGGGATTCCCGGCGAGATAATCGGAGAATGGGAATATGTAGGCTCGAATCAGCCTGAGAGTGCGAATCAGGTATGGGTGCGCGGAAACGGTTACGGAGTATCCGCGCAGGACGACGGAAAGGAATATTTCAACAGCTTTTCCGCAGGACTGATAAATACTACATCGGCAAATTATAAGCTGGCGTATGACACGCTTATGAGTGACAATAAACTATATGATTATATCAGAGATGTAAGGATATGTATTTTATATTTACCGGAGTGCCCTTATTCAAAGAGCTATCTCCCAAAGTTTCAGCAGATAGCCGCGGCGGCGGGTGCGCCGGTGCTTTTGATAGACGTTTCAAAATATTCGGCAAGCTTGATTACATACTATAACTCGGTAATGTTTGGAGTGACCGCTCCCACAGTACTTTATCTTGACGCGAATGAAACAGCGGCGGCAACCGGAAGAGCGCTGCCCAGAGGTGAATCAAAGGTTCACAGGACCGCTGATTTTGTGAGGATATTGAAGGCGGCGGGATATGAAAATGCTCAGGATCTGCCGGACGGCGACGGCAGCAACGGCTACAGCATCGAGCAGGAATATGAGCGTAAGGCTTTGATGGAAACAAACAGATACCGTATTGAAAATAATCTGCTTCCGTTAAGCACATTCCCCGAGCTTGAGGAGGCAGCCGATATAAGAGCCGAGGAGCTACTTGAAAATATGGCTCACCAGCGTCCGGACGGGACTAATTATCATACTGTTTTCAATGAGACAGGATTGGATATATCCAGATATTATACGGGTGAAAATATTTGCGCCGGAGGCGCCGTATCACTTCCCGGGTCGGCAGTAAGGGCATGGATGAACAGTCCCGGACACAGGGCGAATATATTAAATGAAAATTACAGCCATATGTCTGTAGGCTATAAATATCAAAACAGTGACCCGAGCAAATACATGGATAACTGGATACAGCTGTTTATGGGGAAATGTATTCCGGATAGGATAGAGCTTGACCGTCCGAGCATAAAAACATCAATACAGGGCGTTCCTATAAGCGATATGGATATAAATCTTGTACTGACCTGCGCGCACGGAACAAGCACGATACCGCTTATTGATGAGATGTGCACCGGATATGACAGCAGCGCGGCGGGGCTTCAGACTGTAAAGGTTCACTACGGTGATACAGTGCTGCCGCTTGAGATAAATGTCGGAGACGTAGCTCCTCATGAGCTTACCGAGGATATGGTGACCATAACGGACGATATTGATAATATTATTTATAACGGACGCGCTCATACTCCGGCTGTAAGAGTCTCAAATTCGACCGGAGATTATGCTTTGATAGAAAATTATTCTTATGAAACTGCATATGAGAATAACGTAAACACCGGAACGGCGAAAATTACGGTTACCGGAAAGGGCAATTATACCGGGACAGTGACAAAGACATTTGAGATAAAGCCTAAGGATATTGCAGATATGACCGTAAGCGGCATAGATGAGACATATGAATATACCGGAAAGCCGATAACTCCCAATGTGATACTTACAGACGGCTCAAGAGTCCTGCATGAAAATATAGATTTCATAGTGGAATATGCCGATAATGTCGGCGAGGAGGTCAAGGGCACGAACGGTCCCGATGGCGTGACCGGAACGGCTGTTGTCACCGTTAAGGGTATGGGGAATTATACGGGTGAAGCGGTAAGAAATTTCGGATTCACTCTGCCGCTTATATATAAGAATGCTGCAAGGATAGGCTATGTTTTCAATAACCCGTACTACAGCTCCACATATGAGTATCTGACTACTATAAAAACAAAAAATCCTACTGCATATGAAATGGTGATAAAGCAGATGGAGAACTGTCTGGCGGCGGTCGACGCGGATAAGGATAAGGGCGCCGGAATCGAGGACGTGATGGCATATTCGCTCTATCCCGCAGCAAACAGGCACTTAAACGATTATTACCGTTTCCGCGCGGAGGTTGACGGAGGATTGAATATTGAAGGAATAAAAAAAGAGCCGGAGGTAGCTTCGGAAAAAATAAATGCCGATTCTATAAATATAGACGGTCTGGGAAATCTTGATATGGTAACGGAGGAGACCGAGTCGGTTCAGCTTGCTGTTGCCGATACGGATAAGGATGCTTTAAATATCGATACCTCCGCATATGATACAGTGAGTGCGGTAGCGCTTGATATATCTTTGAAAATCGACGGCAGCGAGGTAAATGATTTGAACTCCCCCGTTACTGTGACGGTCAGTCTTCCGGAGGCTTTCAGTATGGATGATAATCTTGCGGTGCTCCACTATGAGGACGGGGCTGACAGCGCTCCCAAAGAGCTTTCAGTGTTTAAAAATGTTCAGGACTCTACGATAAGCTTCGTTACAAAGAGCTTCAGTCCGTATGTTATAGCAAAAAAGGTCGAGGTATATAATTCGGGACAGGCTTCCGCGCCGGCTGTGAATGACGAGTCTCAGACGGGAGTAAGCTTTGGAACTGAAAATGACGCAGGTCCCTCAGCCCCGCAGGATGTTTTTGCAAGCCATTCGGGCGAGAATGAAATAACGGTATCATGGACAGCGGTCCGGGATAACGAATTATGGAAGGTTACCGGATATAAGATAGCATATTCATTGAGCGAAAATATGAGCGGAGCAGAGATGATGGAGATAAATGACCCGGCGGCGTCCAAGGCAGTGCTTACAGGTCTGGGAGAGGGCGCTTATTATATTACGGTTTCAACTCTTGCGGATTCCGATGCTACAAGACGAGTAGAAAGAAGCTCAGTGACGGTAAGAGCGGAGGTACACGAGGAGGCTCCGGAAGCGGATACACCGACGTCAACGCCTACAGCAGAGCCGCCGGAAATTTCTGACGGATATGATTGGACACTTTCGGTATCAGGCGACAACACGGTTATAATCAAAGCGTTATCTGGAACAGAGGACGGTGATATGATCAGCGTATATGCAGCAAAATATGATGAGAACGGCGCATTGACAGGCTGTGAGGTAAAATATATCGTGACAGAAGCCGGCATGGACGAATACAGAGCGGAATTTGACCAAGTATTCGAAAAAAATCAGAAGTTTTTCCTATGGGACTCCGATATGCAGCCGCTTTCGCTTGTATTTGAAAATATATAAAATGAACGCTTTAAGAGCATATTCTGTGAAAAGTATTTACATAAATGATATTTTATGATATAATATTATGGCGGTCGGTGGATTCGGCCGCCTGTATTGTAAATAAACCGAGGGGACAGATATGCTCATAGAACTGTTGAAAAAATATAAGGCTCCGATTTTATATGTGTTTTTCGGCGGAGTCACTACCGTTATAAATATCGGCGTATATTGGCTGCTGCATGATATTGCCGGAATGAGCAATGATATAAGCAATATTATATCATGGATAATAACGGTCACTGTGGCTTATGTAACGAATAAGCTATGGGTCTTTGAAAGCGGAGCGCATACCATCGGCGCTGTGGCAAAGGAAGTCGCGGGATTTTTTTCGTGCAGGATCGCTACAGGAGTTATTGATTTCGCTATAATGCACATTGGCGTCGATATTATGGGGTTCAATGGTCTTATACTTAAAACGCTGTCCAATATAATAGTAATTATTTTAAATTATGTGGCAAGCAAATTGTTTATATTCAAAAAGGCAGATGACGGGGAGGAGAACGATGGATAAGATAGCAGTGCTGATACCATGCTATAATGAGGAAAAAACTATAGGAAAGGTCGTTTCTGATTTTAAGGCGGTTTTGCCGGAGGCTGTTATATATGTTTATGATAACCGTTCAACGGATAATACCGCAAAAATTGCGGCACAGGCGGGTGCGGTCGTGCGCCGTGAATATGTTCAGGGAAAGGGAAACGTGATAAGAAGAATGTTCCGTGAGATAGACGCGCAGTGCTATATCATGGCGGACGGCGATGATACCTATCCCGCTGAATTTGCTCCGGAAATGGCGAAGCTCGTGCTTGAAAAAAAGGTGGATATGGTTGTGGGAGACAGGCTTTCCTCAACGTATTTTACCGAAAATAAAAGACCGTTCCATAATTTCGGTAATTCGATAGTAAGAAAAAGCATAAACGCGCTTTTCGGCTCGGATATAAAGGACGTTATGACAGGCTACCGCGCATTCGGATACAATTTTGTAAAGACATATCCGGTATTGTCACACGGCTTTGAAATTGAAACTGATATGACGATACATGCTGTGGATAAAAATATGCTGGTGGAAAATGTGATCATAGACTACCGCGACCGTCCCGACGGCAGCGAGTCAAAGCTCAATACCTATTCCGACGGCTTTAAGGTCATGAGAACTATTTTAAAGCTGTATAAGGACTATAAGCCGCTTCGGTTCTTTTCGGTTATTGCTGCGGTGCTGCTTATATTGGCGGTCATATTCTTTATACCTGTGCTTATAGAATACATAGAAACCGGGCTTGTCCCGAATTTTCCGACGCTTATCGTATGCGGATTCTGTGTAACGGCGGCGCTGATGTCATATTTTTCGGGGCTGATACTCTCGACCATGGTCCAGCAGAACCGGCAGGATTTTGAATATAAGCTTATAGAGACTCAAAGAAGGTACAATGAAGAATTAGATAAATAAGAGGCTGCTCGATTTTAAACGCTCTGCATTTAAAATCGGGCAGCCTTATTAGTTTCTTAATGAAACAACCTCATATTATTCCTAAGTTCATTTTCTTAAGATAATCCCTTATTTCATTTTCGGCATTTTCGACTTCTTTTTTAAATGAATCGGCGCTTATTCTTGTCGCACCGTTTCCGAGGATTATTATCTGTTCAAGATTATCGGAGGTGGCAACTCTTACTCTATGCTTTCTTCCAAGCTCATGAGTGACCTTTTCTATATACATGTCCGCCGTTTCAGCTTCTTTGGTGTATACAACATCTATATTGTTGATCTTTTCGATCTCGCCCGGGTTATTCTTTACTTTGTAAGCGTCAAATACCAGTATAAGACGGCATTGACGGTAACCCTGGTAATTGCACATTATCGAAATAAGCCGCTCCCTTGCCGCTTCGAGGTTATCCTCCGCAATGCTCTTGAGGTCGTCCCATGCAAATATGATATTATATCCATCGACCAACAGATATTCCGGTCCCTGAGACACTACGGGCTTACCCTTGTACTTGCTTTGTGACGGAGCTTTCTTTGTGCGCATAGGGGAATGGGTCTTCTGTTTTACCTGGCCGTATGTCTTCTCAAATATTCTCAAAAGCTCTTCATCGTCAACAACTCTTTCAACATATGCCGAAGCTCTCTCCTGCTCTGAGGGCTGCTCCTCCGGTTCGTCAAGGTTCAGGGGGCTTTCAACGTGCATATAATTTTTTACCTCGTCCCACTTTACTATAAAGCCTGCGCCTTGAGCGCAGAATACCGAATCCGCCGGATTGTCTATATCTGCATCGCTGTCATAGCCTATCTGCTCTATGACCTCCTCGGCATTATGGCAAGGCTCATATCCCTTTAATGAGCAGCTGAGCCTTCCGCGTCCTCCGGTATATCCTGTGACCTCGCTGTGATAGCCGCGCATTTCGGATACCGGGGCGCTGCCCGATATTACCGACATATCCCCCTCTACCTCCGGAGGAGAAAAGCTTCCTCCAAGTTGTTCTATATCCGTCATAGCCCGCCCGACATTCTCCGTAGGGACTTCAAGCCTGAAATTATACCAAGGCTCTAACAGCGCGCTTTCGGCGCATTTAAGCCCCTGACGTACCGCGCGGTAGGTTGCCTGTCTGAAATCGCCGCCCTCCGTATGCTTTTTATGAGCGCGTCCCGCGACGAGGGTTATCTTCATATCCGTAATAGGCGAGCCGGTAAGTACTCCGGAATGGGATTTTTCTTTAAGATGAGTCAATATAAGGCGCTGCCAGTTTTTATCGAGGTTATCCTCGGGGCAGTTAGATTTGAATACCAGACCGCTCCCCCGTTTGCCGGGTTCCATAAGAAGGTGAACCTCCGCATAATGGCGCAGCGGCTCATAATGCCCTACTCCCTCTACAGGCGCGGCTATGGTTTCCTTATAGGCGATCGAGCCTTGTCCGAATTCTATGTTCATTTTAAACCGCTCTGATATTATGCGCTTTAAGACCTCAAGCTGTACCTCGCCCATGAGCTGGATATGGATCTCCTGAAGGGGTTCGTTCCATATTATATGAAGCTGCGGCTCTTCCTCCTCGAGGCGGCGCATATTCATAAGAGCAGTATGCACATCAACTCCGTCCTCAAGCTCTATCCGATAGGTAAGAACCGGCTCAAGTACAGGCGTTTTTGCGTTATCGGCGGCTCCCAGCCCCTCGCCGGGATATGTTGCGCTTAGTCCCGTTACCGCGCATATCTCTCCTGCATATACAGTGTCTGTCGTGCTGAATTTTGCGCCGGAATATATTCGTATCTGATTTACCTTTTCCGACCAAGGCTCTCCGTTTTGATCATGTCCCTCAAGCAGAGTCTTTACCTTTAGGCTTCCGCCTGTAAGCTTCATATATGTGAGCCGCTTTCCCTGCGTGTCCTGCGCGATTTTAAAAACTCTTGCCCCGAATTCATCGGGATATGACGGAGAGACCGTATAGCGGTCAAAAACCTTTAGAAATTCGTCAACTCCGTCAAGCTTCAAAGCAGAGCCGAAACAGCATGGAAAAAGCTTGCGTTTCTGTATTGCCCGTCTTAAGGCATCATCGCTTACGTCCTCATTTTCGAGAAATTCCTCCATAAGCTCCTCACTGCACATAGCAGCATCTTCCGCAAGCTCTGACCTTTCCGCCGAAAAATCTACAAAGCCGTCCCCCAGACGCGCCCTCAAATCGGCAATAAGCTCCTTTGAGCTTCTTTGCGATATATCCATTTTATTCACAAAAATAAATGCCGGCACGCCGTAGCGTATCAAAAGCCGCCATAATGTCTCGGTATGGTTTTGGACTCCGTCCGTCCCGCTTATAACAAGCACGGCGTAATCTATCACGCTTAAGGTGCGCTCGGTCTCGGTGGAGAAATCCACGTGCCCCGGAGTATCCAGAAGCGTTATATTCGTATCTCCAATCGAAAGCTCCGCCTGCTTTGAAAATATCGTTATTCCTTTTTCCCTCTCTATCGTATCTGTATCTAAAAATGCGTCTCCGTGATCGACTCGTCCCAGCTTCCGTATTTCGCCGGAACGGAAAAGCATGGCTTCCGAAAGCGTGGTCTTGCCCGAGTCGACATGCGCGAGTATTCCTGCTGCTATTCGTTTCATTTTTTGTATTCCTTTAAATTTGTACTTTATTTTATTATATCATATCCCGCTTTGGAATACAATAGCTTTTTATTGGGGGATTGCGGGTTGCGTACCGCGATAAAGAGAGCCGGAGGCGTCCGGCTCTCTTTATATATTAATACACTTGGGGATATGCTCAAAAAAATCGGTATTAATTACAGAAATTATGCTTATTTTATAATGTTATTGACATTTTTACTATTAATGTAGTATAATAAAATTGCAGTAATATCAGAGCAAATATTCAGGAAAATAGATAAAGAAAAGAGGTTTTTCAGATGAAATTCAAGACAGCTGCAGCTTTGCTTTGTACAGCCGCTATTGCAGCATCATCGGCGGCTGCCATCCCGGCTTCGGTATTTAATACCGGATTCGCGGAAAATGTATCGCTCAGTGAAGCACAGTCTCCCGTTATAACAGAGGCTGCCGGCGGACTTGAGAGTGCATATGTTCAGTGGACAAATACCGCTCAGGCAGACGGATATAATGTGTATGTAAAGGGCGGAGACTTTGGAGAATATACAAAGATAGATGATGAGCTTGTACGATATTACGGTTCGTATTACCGTGCGGACGTTTTGGGTCTTAAGCCGGGCATCTACACTATAAAGGTCGCGGCTGTTTCGGACGGACAGGAGACTGCTGTTGAAACAAGTCAGCTCGAGGTAAAATCGCATATAAGAGAAGGCTTTGCTTTTTCTGAGAATTCTCCCAACGCTGGCAAGGCTCCCGGCGGTTATAATGACGACGGCTCTGTTCCGGAGGATGCGAATATAATCTATGTTACGGCGGAAAATGCAAAAACCGTAAAGGCCACTGTCTATGAGAACGGCAAGCCGCATGAATGTACGGGTCTTGAGGAGATACTTCAGTATTTGGCTAAAAACAAGGATCCCAGACATCATATCATACGTATCATAGGAACTGTCACAAGAGAAGATGTAGATGTGGCGGGCGATTACGCGCTTAATTCAAACGGTTATCTTGTGCTTAAGGGCTGCTCAAATGTAACGCTTGAGGGTGTGGGAAATGACGCTACTCTTAAAAATATAGGAATACTTATAAGGAATTCACAGAGCGTTGAGGTAAGAAATCTGGGTCTTATGCTGTTTGCCGACGATGGTATTTCTATAGATACCGATAATACGAATACATGGGTACACAATAACGATGTGTTCTACGGAATGCCCGGCAAGGATGCGGATCAGGTAAAGGGCGACGGTTCAATAGACTGTAAGCTTTCAAAATATGTCACTATTTCTGAAAACCATTTTTGGGACAGCGGAAAAGCAGCACTTGTCGACGCTGCTCCTACGCTCGATTATGACAGTCAGAGTGATTATATAACCTATCACCATAACTGGTTCGACCATTCTGACTCAAGACATCCGCGTATAAGACATGCTACAGTGCATATATACAATAACTATTTTGACGGAAACTCAAAGTACGGCACCGGCGTTACTTCCGGAGCATCGGCATTTGCTGAGAAGAATGTGTACAGAAACTGTAACCATCCGTTCTATTCCTCAGAGCAGGGCAGCGAGGGCGGAAACAGCCTGTCAAATGAGGCGGGCGGTATAATAAAGGCATTCGATAATCTGATAGAGGGCGGAGAAGAAATAATATACGCATCTGCCGAAAATAAGAATGATTTTGATGCGTATCTTGCTTCCTCAAGAGATGAAAAGATAAGCTCGGATTATACAACAAAGCTGAGCACATTTGAAGGCGAGACCTATCCGAATACCTATGATAATTTCGATACCGATCCGGAAGTTATGTACGATTATACTCCGGAGGAGACCTCAACAGTCGTAGATACTGTCACGACCTATGCCGGACGCGGCAAGGATGCGGATTTTAAATATACCTTTAATAATGACGAAGCGGATGAGTCGCATGATATAGACCAGAATCTAAAGGATATGCTTTTGGCATATGAATCATCTTTGATGTCGTCATATACGGGAGCATCGGGAGAGGTATATCCGGCTACCGGAGCGGACGTTACTCCTCCGCCCAAGCCGACCAATACCGCAGCGCCGACAAATTCGCCCGTTCCTACTCAGGATCCGCAGCAGACACAGGATCCTCAGCTTGCTCTTACTCCGGTAACAGAAAAAACGGTATGGACATTTGAGGATGCGGCGGATGAGTATACGTCGGCGGCTGTATTGAATAATGCGAAGATCTATGCGGACGCAACAAATAATGTGAGAACTGATAAGCCTAAATTTGATACTCAGTATACAAAGATATTAAAGCTTAAAGGCTCGGCAAAGCCCGGACAGTACAGTACAGTAGGAATAATACCGGGAAAAACAGGTACTGTTGAGGTAAGATTTGAAAATACAAATGCAACATCTGAAAGATATATGTGTGCGTTTGATGAAAACGGAAACGAGATAGCAAATCAGCCGGCAATGGGTGCGGCGGCTACGCTTACGGTCAAGGTGACAGATGAATACGTGAATAAGGAAATGCAGTTCGGTTCGAGAAGCAGCGGCTTGAGCCTTTGCTCGATCACGTTTACACCGGACGGCGACCCTGAAGCTTCACCGGAGACAAGTCCCGAAGCATCACCTGAGGCAAGTCCCGAAGCATCACCTGAGGCAAGCCCGGAAGCATCGCCCGAGACAAGTCCCGAAGCATCACCTGAGGCAAGTCCCGAGGTAAGCCCGGAAGCATCGCCGGAGACATCGCCTACATCGCAGCCTGAGTATAATTATACAATAACAAGCGGCGTTGTCATGGGAGGAAATATCACGGCAGAATATGAGAGCAGTGAAGAAGAAGCAGGTGCAGTATGGTATATAGCACAGTTTGACGACAACGGAAGGCTTGTGGGAGTAAGCTCCGGAAGCATAACGGAGGAGAGCGGAGAATTTTCGGCTGACAGAATATCCGGCGCAGCAAGAGCGGCGGCTTATATATGGAACACCCAGTCGGAGCCGCAGGCCTTAATGAGGAATATACCTATTAAAACAGGAGTCGTTGAACAGCCTGTTTCGTAAATAATAAGCTTTATTGATCCTTCCCCGCAGGGGAAGGATTTTTTTGCGGCAGAATTTATATAAACTGCTGTTTTTTTGATTGACAATTTGTTGTGCATATTGTATAATTATTATATACGGGATAAGACCCAATAAACAATAGCAGAAGGAGAGAGGATAAAAATGGGCTATTATTTTGATGATAGCGTGAGCATAAATGCCTATGAGGGAACAGACCCAAAGGCTATAATTTCTTCGCTTGCGCATCGGTACATGGGACAAAATCTTAAGCACGGGCTTTATTACAGAGCTTATACCAATAATGGTATAACCCGTGTTGCGGATTACCGCTACAGGGTGGATTTTAATGAGATCTTCCCCGAAAGCAAGGATAAGGACTGCGTCTGGGCATTTTCCAAATTCTACAGCGAGGGAAAGGGTAATTACGGCTTCGATATAAACTGCTTCGGACCGATGGTCATGTATGTAAACGGCGAGGTCGTTTATAAGTCTGATATTTTTAAGGAAAGATATTCCGAAAACGCTACCCGTATTTTCTTTGACGTTGAGCCGGGCTGGAACGATATACGTATCCGCTGGGAAAAAACAAAGGCAGGTTTCGGAGGTCAGTTCGGAACTTGGATAGGAAAATGGGATATGTATACGCTTATGCCGACAAAGGAGCGCGACGGTCAGGAGGGCTTTGTATTTACTGAGCTTGTTGATGACAGCTATGAGCCTGATTTTGAGATGGGCATGAGTGAAAAGGATTTTGAAAAGAAGCTTTATCCGGTGCGTGAATGGAGTGAGGAGGAGCTTAAAAAGGGACAGCTCACAAGAATGTACGGAACTCCGGACGGTCAGTATGCCGTTGCATGGACAAAGTGCTTTTGTGACGAGATGGGAGAAAGCGACTACAGCTTTGCCATTGACGCCAAGAACAAAACTATAGTATATATAGATGATAAAGAGGTATTTGAGACGGACGGAGGAAAATCGGATTTCACCGTAAAGCTTCATTTCGGTAAGCATGACATTTTCGTAAAATCCGTATGTAACGGAAACGACTGGGGATTTGAGCTTGATAGCCATGACGCAGAGCTTGAAAGCGCCGCAAGAGTAAAGGGAACTCAGGATGTTTGGATGTACATAGGTCCGTTTGACAATGCGTATAAATTCGAGTGCGAAAAGGCATGCTCAATGCTTCATGTGGTAGGAGAGCCTAAGAGATACTGGAGGATCGACGCTCCGGATACCTTCGTGAGACCGTATAACGAGAATACGCTGTTCGGAAGATGGAATTATCCTTTGGGCGTTACGATGTACGGACTTCTCCATGCGGCTATAATTTTGGAAAACGATGATATGAAGAGCTATATCAAGGATCATGTTCAGCTTTGCTGCGATACTCTTGAGTATGCTTTATGGGATAAGGAGCAGTACGGCGGCGCTACTTCCATACATAATCTTCTTACGAGCATTGACTCGCTTGATGACTGCGGCTCGTTCGCATCAATGATGCTTGAGGTAAACAAGTATCTCGGCTTGACCGGAGTGAAGGAGGTTGCGGATTATGTCGGAGATTATATTTTCAATCACCAGTCCCGTCTTGAGGACGGTACGTTCTTCAGAAAGGATCAGCTCCATTCCTTCCATAATATGACCATGTGGGCAGACGATCTCTATATGAGCGTTCCGTTCCTGTCGAGATACTATAAGTTCACGGGAGATCAAAAGTATGCGGATGATGCGGCAAACCAGTTCTTCGGATTCAAAAAACGCCTGTATATGCCGGAGCAGCAGATCATGTCGCATGTTTATGATTTTAAATATGACACAAAGACCGGTGTTCCGTGGGGCAGAGGAAACGGCTGGGTAGTATTCTCTATGACCGAGCTTTTGGAGGTGCTTCCGGAGGATCACCCGAAAAGAAATGATCTTATAGAATTCCTTAATACTCTTTGCGAGGGATATTTAAGATTGCAGGATAACGACGGTATGTGGCATCAGGTGCTTAACGATTGGGAATCATATCCGGAGGCGTCGTGTACATCGATGTTCATATATGCTTTCTCAAGAGGAGTGCGCTTCGGCTGGCTCAAAGAACCGGAGAAGTATGTAAAAGCATGCTATAAGGGCTGGGAGGCTCTTTCAAAGACAGCGGTTGACCGCGGAGGAAATGTATACGGAGTATGCCGCGGCTCGGAATTCTCGTTTATACCTGATTACTATAAGTATGAGCTTGGCTGGAATCTTAACGATACCCACGGCACAGGAATAGTAATGCTTGCGGGAATTGAAATTATAAGACTGGAAGATTATTTAAAATAAAGCGTATGGGACAAAATTCCCATTATATGCAACTTGTACAAATTAAGGGGCATGTAAAATGTTACATGCCCTTTACGATTTGATTAATATTCATAAAAAATCAAAAAAAAATTAAAAAAATTGAAAGAAATATACAAAAAGGTCTTGCTTTTTTCGGCAACTTGTACTATAATAATCTTATCAGTTTATGCAGTCTGTATTTGTACTGTTTTTATGGGGCAGATATGTGCATTAGATTGCATAATTAAAAAAATTTAGGGAGGGCTAGAAATGGCAAATGCACAGAAAGCCGTGCTTACTGCCGAGCAGAAAAGCATGGCAAGACAGAAGACCTGGAACAAGATTTTGAGAGATAAGTGGATGTATCTCCTGCTTCTTCCGGGATTTTTGTACTTCTTAATCTTTAAGATTTTCCCGCTTTGGGGCATACTTATCAGTTTTAGGGCTTATTATGCCGGTCTTGATTTCTGGAGATCCGAGTGGGTAGGATTGCAGAACTTTATAGAGTTCTTCGCCGGTTCAGACTTTTTGAGATTATTGAAGAACACTCTTGTAATCTCATTTATGAACCTGTTATTCTATTTCCCGCTGCCGATTATACTTTCGTTATTGCTTAACGAAATAAAGGTGCAGTGGTATAAGAGCGTTTTGCAGACAATGGTATACGTTCCTCACTTCGTATCAATGGTTGTCATTGCATCTATATCGTTCATGATCTTGAAAACACCTACTACAGATACAGCTTCGGGCGGTGCGCTTTATGAGGTAATAAAAGCGCTTACAGGTAAGAAGGTTGACTTCCTTACGAATCCGAATTCTATTTACTGGGTGCTGCTTTTCCAGAATATCTGGAAGGAAACAGGCTGGGGCACGGTTATATTCCTTGCGGCTCTTGCCGGAGTTGACGTTGAGCAGTATGAGGCGGCTATAGTTGACGGAGCGACACGCTTCCAGCAGCTTGTTTATATTACAGTACCGTCGATACTCGGAACAATTGTAACTATGTTCATTCTGAGAATGGGTTCTGTTTTGGATACAGGCTTCGAGCAGATCATCCTTATGCAGAACACATTGAACAAATCCACCTCGGAAACATTTGATACATACGTTTATAACTATGGTAGAGTCGGCGGCGATTACGGACATACGACCGCTATAGGTCTGTTCAAGTCCTTAATCAGCCTTACATGTATTCAGCTTGCAAACCGTGCCGCTAAGGCAGTAGGTCAGGCAGGCTTGTTCTAATCGGAAGGGAGAGTGAAAAGTAATGATCAGTATCAAAAGAAGATCTGTGGGAGATCTTATAGGCGAAATTATAATTTATCTTATACTCACATTCCTTGCGGTTATAATGGTTATACCGTTTATCTATGTTATAGCGGCATCGTTTGCGAAGGAATCTGAGATTCAGACAAGACCTATCTTCCTGTGGCCTAACGATCCGACGCTCGCGGCTTATGAAGAGGTATTTGATATGTCAAATATGGGACCGACTGTTTTGCGTTCATTGCTGGTTTCCATACTTGTAACCGTTATAGGTACTATTATAAACCTGTTCTTCACAACAACAATGGCATACGGTCTTTCAAGAAGCGACCTTAAGGGTAAAAAGTTCCTCTTGAATATGGTTCTTTTCACAATGGTTGTTAACGGCGGTATGATCCCTACCTTCCTTCTTGTAAAGAGTCTCGGTATGTATGATACATATTCTGCGCTTATTTTACCGGGCGCGATCAGTGCATATAATATGCTTATAGTAAGAAACTTCTTTATAGAGCTTCCGAGGGAGCTTGAAGAGGCTGCTTCAATAGACGGCTGTTCGGATATAGGTATCTTTGTAAAGATAGCCCTTCCGCTTTCAATGCCATGTCTTGCGACGTTTGGTCTGTTCTATGCCGTTGGTCACTGGAACGACTACTTCGGTGCATTGCTCTATCTTGATGACCAGAAGAAATATCCATTCCAGCTGGTACTTAGAAATATAGTTATGCAGTCAGAGGATACATCTGCAAATGCAGATCAGGAGCTTCCTTCAGATACACTTAAGATGGCTTCTATCGTTATCGGTACAGTTCCGATCCTGTGCGTATATCCGTTTTTGCAGAAGCACTTTGCAGCAGGCGTAATGGTAGGCGCTGTTAAGGGTTAATTGAGAGGAGGATATATTGTTATTATGTGGAAAAAGATTATTCTAACGGCAGCAGCGGCGGCGCTTCTTACAGGAAGCTTGTCAGGCTGCGGAGCCGGTTCAGATGAAATTCATACAAATGCTCAGGGTCAGAAGGTAGTTTCTATTATGACAGCCTCGTATCAGCCTGAGTCAGCATCTGACGATGCGTCGCAAAATCCTGTTATAGCTCAGGCAGAGCAGCAGATTAGCGAACATATGGGTGAGCCGATTGACCTTGAAATAAGATTTGCGGCTTCTTCAAACTACGGCGAAAAGGTTACTGCTGCCATGGGCGCGGGTACATATCCAAATATAATGAAGGTTCCGGACAGAACATCGGCTATAGTTCAGAACTGCCGCGGAGGCACATTCTGGGATGTTACAGACCTTATAAAAGCTACAAATCCGGATGGCTCATATAAATATCCGAACCTTGCAAAGGCGAATGAAGAGGTTTTGAGAAACATGTCGGTTGACGGAAGAGTCTATGGTATCTATTCATCGCGTGACCTCGGACGTAACGGCGTTACAATACGTAAGGACTGGCTTGAGAATATAGGCTATGACCATTATCCGCGTACTCTTGACGAGTTCTATGATGTTTGCAAGAAGTTCACCGAAAACGATCCTGACGGAAACGGCGTAAAGGATACCTTCGGTATGATAATGACTTCAAATCCGGGTCCGATAGACCAGATAACAGTATGGGCGGGCGCTCCGAACAAGTACGGTATTAAAGAGGATGCTCCCGATGGTCAGAAGCTCCAGCCCGCATTTATGTTTGACGAGTATCTTGAAGGTCTTAAGTTTATAAAGGACCTTTATGATAACGGATATGTAAACGGAAACTGGGCGACAATGGACGCTGAAAAGTGGAATGAGCCGATGCTTAACGGCGAGGGCGGAATTATCATCGACGTTACAGACCGTGCAAGACGTGTTCAGCAAAATATCACCGATAGAGATCCGGATGCTGTAATAGGCGTATTCGGTTCAGTGGCAAAGGATGAAAATTCGGAGAGAAGAGTGCTTCCTACAACGGGTTATAACGGTTTCTTTGTATTCCCGAAGGAGTCTGTAAAGGATGAGGAAGAGCTTGATTTCTGTATGAGAGTTATGGATGCTCTGGAGTCACCTGATGTTTCGGATACTCTTCAGTATGGTATAGAAGGAAGACAGTATCAGATAGTGAATGGCGAATATCAGAAGTTTAAGACAGAGGACGGCTCAGATGATAAGTCAAAAGACAAGGAGTTTGCTGACTTTAACCAGATTCTTACATTCATAAACGGTGATACTAATCTTGACATTCCGTATACAAGTGCTGTTGCGGAAGAGGTTGACCAGGTTCTTGAGGACAATATAAACTATACTGTTCCGGACCCGTCAGCTCCTTATATTTCAAAGACTGCATCTCTTAAGGGTACAGCTCTTGACGATATTATAACAGAAGCTAACACAAAGTTCATCACTGGTGAATATGATGAAGCTAAGTGGCGCTCAGAGGTTGAAAGATGGAGATCGCAGGGCGGCGATGATGTTATAAAGGAACTTAATGAGGCATATGAAGCTGATGAATCTGTAGATCATAGCGCAGATTGATAATATAATTTATAAACCGCATTGGATTTATTCCGATGCGGTTTTTTGCATAAAATTTTGCATTAAAAATTTATAAATTCAGTAAAATTTGCCCTTGATAATAGGCTAACTCTCTGCTAAACTTGTCTTTATACTAATGTGAAAGAGAAGCTGTATGTTTTAGCCTTGTTAGAAGGGCGGCTAAGCTGCTCTTCGCTTCACGCTTTAAAGAGAGAGGGACTTATAAATGGACATTTACAAAATCAAGGAAATCAACTACAAAAATGCCGGCGACGCCTGCCGTATGTGGCTCGGCGATATAAACGGTGACGGCATTATGGAGATCGTCATGGTACAGCCGGACGGCGGATTTGACGACAGATTCTATCCGCACAGCGTACAGTGCGCAACAGCGTTTGACCTTGATGGAAACATGCTTTGGCAGATAGGAGAGCCTGATCCGGAGGTGCATGGCAGCGGATCGGATATCCCGGCTCAGATATACGATATTGACCGCGACGGCAATAATGAGTTTATATGCGTAATGAATGATGAGCTTTGTATATTTGACGGTAAAACAGGAGAGCTTAAAGAAAAGCATGGGCTTCCGGATAAGGATGCGCACGATTGTATAATCATAGCGGACCTTGAGGGTACAGGCTATGCTCAGAACATCATAGTTAAAAACAGATACAGAAAGCTATGGGCGCTCGATAGGAATTACGAGGTCATGTGGACCTTTGAGGGGGATGTGGGACATTATCCCTGGGTATACGACCTGAACCGTGACGGCTGTGATGAGGTGATAGCCGGATATACGGTGCTTGACGCATCCGGCAAGCCTATGTGGAGAATTGACATGGAGGATCATGCGGATTGTATTTGGGTAGGAGACCTGATGCAGAACGGACAGCCGCTCGTGATGGTCGGAGGCGCCGATACCACTGCATATACCGCTGACGGAAGGCTTGTATGGAGATTTACAGATACGGTTGAGTCTCAGAACATAGCTCCCGGTAAGTTTATCTTGGGAAAGAGAGGACTTCAGATAGCGGGGCTTGACAGAATCGTTCGAGTTGGAGATAACGGCAAGGACGGCATTTTTCTTTTCGACTGTAACGCTAATCCTCTTTATAAGGAGGACAGAAAGTCGATAGGCTGGTCCACGATAGTAACTGTCATGCACGGCTTTACAAGGAGTGCGCAGGATTATATACTTGCCTACAGACGCGGCGGCGGACTTACCGGAGGAGTGTATGACGGAGAGATGAATTGCCTTCTTGAGCTGCCGTATGACGGGCATTGCATGTGGGCGGATCTGACCGGAGACGGACTTTCTCAGCTTTTGCTTTATAACGGCGAAAAGATAACGATTTATTCTACAGAGCAGACCGACCTTTTAAAGCCTGCTATAAATTCGCCAAGACCACAGCCTAAGCGTTTGTATAACTGGACACGTTATTGGGGAAGCGAAATTGAGCCTGAGCGCTATGCAGTGGGATATGTTACCGGTGATTTTGAAAATTGTGATATAAAGAAATGGGCGCAGAGCTGCAATAATGATGAAAATATTACTATAGCGGATTTTGCGGTGCTGCTTGTGAATGCGCTTGGTCTTAAGGCATATTATACGGAGAATTTTAAGGACGTGCTTTCATGCGATTATTTTGTTAAGGCAGCCGGTATTATAAAGGCGCTCGGCATTATAGAGGGCGATACACTTGAGCCGGACAGCTATGTGAGCATAGAGGATGCAAATAAGATGCTTGATAAGGCAGGAGCAAAGAAGAGGATAGACGGCGATGGTTTTGTTACCATGAATATGGCGGCAAGGGTGTTTGAATAAATATTTTTCGGTATACTTGATTTTATAGCGGTTATATGATAAAATAGGTATAGCGGAACGGAGGATATCTACATATGAAAACAGAAAACAGTCTTGCGAAAAATCTTTCTGCTGCCGATAATAAAGCAGCCCTTGACGCATCTTGCAAGCGTCTGCTTGCTAATAAGATTATTCTTGCATGGATTTTAAAGGAATGCACAGAAGAATATAAAAATTGCAGCGTTGATGATATTGCTGAAAAATATATTGAGGGAACACCGCAGATAGCTCAGACATCTGTTCACAGAAATGAAAAAAGCGGTGAAAATATAGATGGACTTAATACTGAGGACAGCAGTATTACAGAAGGTACGGTTACATACGATATTCGTTTTGGGGCTGTAGTTCCGAATACAGACGATAAAATACATTTAATTATTAATATAGAAGCGCAGAATGATTTTTATCCGGGATATCCTTTAATAAAACGCGGTATATATTATTGCAGCAGAATGATTTCATCACAGTATGAAACATATTTTACCGAATCCCATTATGAGAATATACGTAAGGTATATTCAATATGGATATGCACGAGACCTCCGGAAAGTAAAAAGAATACGATTATGCAGTATTCTATAAAGGAAACGAGCATAATCGGAAATGCTCCGGAAAAAGAAAAGAATTATGATTTGCTTACAGCTGTTATGATATGCCTGGGTGATGAGAACGGTAAAAATTATGACGGGATAATAAAGCTTTTAGAAGTTCTGCTTTCATCAGATAAAAAACCCGAAGAGAAAAAGAGTATATTACAGAATGATTTTGAAATAAAAATGACAAAAACATTGGAAAGCGAGGTGTCTATAATGTGTAATATCAGTAAAGGTGTAGAAGAACAAGGAATTGAAAAAGGTCAGATTAGTTTAATAAAGAACCTTATGAAAAATATGCAGTGGACACTTGAGCAGGCGATGACGGCGGCAGGCCTTACAAAAGAAGAGCAGGAAAAATATTCAGAGATACTAAAAAAATAAGGCGATACTTAACGGTTAGCCGATATATGATTATAGAGTGACCGCCATAGTTAATATATAGTGGCGGTTACTTTTTTAATATAAATTTTATAATGAGGTGTAATATGCAGTGCAACATATGCCCGCGCAGATGCGGAGCTGACCGGGAAAACGGCAGCCTTGGGTTTTGCGGCGCATCGAATAAAATCAGAATAGCAAGAGCAGCTCTGCATTTTTGGGAAGAGCCATGCCTGAGCGGTGCAAACGGCGCGGGAACGGTATTTTTTTCTCATTGCAATATGAAATGTGTATACTGCCAAAATTACCGCATAAGCACAAGAGGCGCGGGGCATGAGGTGAGTATCGGAGATCTTGCGGAAATTTTTCTTGATCTGCAAAGCCGGGGCGCAAATAATATTGACCTCGTAACTCCCACGCACTATGCTTTGGATATTGCAGAGGCAGTCAAAAAAGCAAAAAACAGCGGGCTGCATATACCGGTGCTCTATAACTGCGGCGGTTATGAATCGGTTGAAACATTGAAACGTCTTGAAGGACTTATCGACATATATATGCCTGATATGAAATATTACAGGGATAAATATGCAATGAAATATTCATCTGCTCCAAAATATTTTGAAACGGCATGCGCCGCTCTTGAGGAAATGTACAGGCAGACGGGCGCGGTCGTTTTGGATAAAAACGGCATAATGCAAAGCGGCGTTATCGTGCGTCATATGATGCTGCCGGGGCTTATGCTCGATACAAAGAAAATTATGGATTATCTGTTTGATACTTATGGAAATAACATTTATATAAGTCTTATGAGTCAGTATACGCCGCTTAAAAATGTTGAGCGCTTTCCTGAGTTAAACAGGAAGATAGATATGAAAAAATATAATTCCATAGTGGATTACTGCATGAACAGGGGTATGGAAAATGTGTTCATACAGGAGGGCTCCGCTGCAAAGGAGAGCTTTATCCCCTGTTTTGAAGAATAATAAGAAGCTAATAGGGGCTGCCGCTTTAAATGTTCTGCGCTAAAAGCGACAGCCCCTGTTTATTATATATCCAGCTGCATTATGTAATCGTCCATCACAAATTCGTTTCCTATATCGGTAACGACCGAATCGATTTGTTTAAAGCCCTTTGCACGATATACGTCAAGACTGTGTGTATTATACTTGTTGCAGGTCAAATATACGGCGTTTTTTCCGTTTTCCTTCGCAAAATCCACTGCCTGCTTCAAAAGCTTGGAAGCAAGTCCTCTTCCTCTGAAGTCCTTTCTCAGATAAAGCTTGCTCAAAAATACTCTATCTTCCTCAGGCTTTACGCCGCAATAGCCTATAAGCTCGTTATTTTCATAGGCGAGATAGTATGTGTAATGATCGTTTTCTATAGCGTTCTTTATCGCCCGCTTGCTTTGGAACATATCGACCATGTAATCTATTTGCTCCAAGGAAAGGAGCGAAGAAAAATATTCATGCCATATCTCTGACGCCAAGGCAGAGAGCGAATCAAGCTCGTCCTCTGTCGTGCATATTTTTATCTCCATCTTATGCCTCCTCCTTTTGTACCTCTGCGAGAGCTTTTTTTATAATATCAAAGGTCTCCGGACTTATCACATGCTCCATTCTGCAGGCGTCACGCTGTGCGGTATCCTCGCTTACTCCGAGAGATATAAGATATTTGGAAAGGACCTTATGGCGTTCGTATATACTTTCGGCTATTTCACTGCCCTTTTCGGTAAGCAGTATCATTCCGTTGGGGTCATATGTAATATAATCGTTTTCCTTAAGCAATGAAACGGCTCTTGAAACGCTGGGCTTTGAATATCCCAGTTCATGGGCAATGTCGATAGAACGTACATAGCCGAAACGGTTCTTTAGAATAAGTATTGTTTCAAGATACATTTCGCCGGATTCATGCAATTCCATACAGTTACCTCCTTTGCTGATTGAATTTACATAATAGAACTATAGTTAGTCTATGAAACTATTATATCATAAACTAACTGCAATTTCAATAGCGATCTTTTATTTATCTTTAATTTTTCTGTAAACAGTGAAGATCATAGTGATAAAGCATGCGGTGCCGCCGATGACGTTTGAAACCGGCTCGGCTATAAAGACTCCGTCAACCCCAAACCAATACGGCAGAATAATAGTTAACGGAATAACTATAAATACCTTTCTGAGCAGTGAAAAAATAATAGCCTGCTTTGTTTTTCCGAGTCCGGTAAATACTGATTGTCCGGTAAACTGCAATGCCATAAATACAAAACCAAAGAAGTATATATGCAGCGGACGTACGCCTGCCTCTATTACATTCGCGTCGCCGCTGAACATACCGAGAAACTGTCTTGCAAATAATATGACCGCTATCCACATAACTCCGGTATAGATGATGAGCACTGCCGCGCTGTCGCGTATAGCCGCTTTTACGCGCTTTCCGCAGCCTGCTCCGTAATTAAAGCCGATGACCGGCTGGATTCCGTTGGTCATTCCCATTACAGGCATCTGCACAACGTCCCGCACTGAGCTTATGATAGTCATTATAGCTATGTACAAATCGCCGCCCCAGACCGAAAGCGTGGAATTGCATACGGTCGTAACGGCGCTGTTTGTCGCTGCCATTATAAAGCCGGACATACCGAGGGTATTTATTTTAATAATGCGCTTTTTCTGAGGGCGCATTGCCGATACGCTTAATTTTATGAGCGTGCGTTTTCCGGTCAGAAACAGCACAGTCCAAACGGCAGAGGCAAGCTGTGAAATAACTGTGGCCAAAGCCGCCCCTTTTACTCCCATTCCAAATACAAAAATAAAAAGAGGGTCCAGAACGATATTTAAGACCGCGCCTATAATAACGGTGAACATTCCGGTTTTGGCAAATCCCTGAGCATTTATAAAGCTGTTTAGCCCCAATGATATCATAACGAATATTGTTCCGGCGGCGTATATGTTCATATAGTCCTTAGCGTACGGAAGCGTTTCATTACTCGCGCCTAAAAGCCTTAAAAGCGGCTCCTCAAATGCATATATCAATATAGTTATGGCTGCTCCGTAAATAAGCAGCAAAAGGAAGGAGTTTCCCAAAAGTAATTTTGTTTCACGCTCGTCTCCCCTGCCTCGGGCTATAGAAAACAGCGGCGCGCCTCCGCTGCTTATTAAATTTGCAAATGCCATGACAACAGTTATAAGCGGCAGACATACTCCCAGACCTGTAAGTGCGTTTGTAGCATCCGCACCCATGCGTCCTATGTATATTCGGTCTACAACATTATAAAGCACATTGATAAATTGAGCTACCATCATGGGGATGGCTATGCGCATAATATTGCCTATAACCGAGCCTTTTGAAAAATCATTTGTATCGTTTTGCTTCAATTTCTCTCGCCTCTTTCAAATTTATACATATCATATCTTCATATTTAATATTATAGTAAAAAAATAAATTGTTGTCAATACGGGGGGATTCATTTATGTTCAGAGCCATGAAGCTTAGGCAGAAAGAAGTTATAAATATAACGGACGCAAGACGACTGGGATTTGTTCATGACGTAGAGATAAACGAGAACGACGGCTCTTTGGAGGCGATAATCGTACCGCGCCGCCGGCTGTTCGGCAGAATCTTCGGAGGCGAGTATATCATACCTTGGGACTGCATAGAGGTATCGGGAAAGGATGTTGTACTCGTAAGACTGTATGAGGGGATGAGTGTGAAAGATAAATAATAGAAATATAGTGCGTATTTATTTTTATCCGCAGTAAGACAGCGCTTTTTCTATTGACATAGTTTATAAATACGTGGTATAATTAAGATGTAGATTATTTATTAAATTATACAAGGAGGGAGAAATATGAAGTGTCCGTACTGCGGCTTTACGGAAAGCAAGGTAATCGATTCGCGTCCCACTGATGAAAGCTCGGCAATACGCCGCCGGAGGGAATGCCTTAAATGCGGAAAACGCTTTACGACTTACGAGAAGCTTGAATCGGTTTCTATTGTCGTGATAAAAAAGGATCTGTCCCGGCAGGAATTTGACAGAAACAAGATTTTAAAGGGAATTATAACGGCGTGTGAAAAGCGTCCGATCTCGCTTGCACAGATGGAGAAGGTTGCCGATGATATAGAAAGCGAGCTGTACCAGTCGATGGAACGTGAGGTTGATACCGCAACGATAGGAGAGAAGGTCATGAAAAAGCTGCGGGAGCTGGACGATGTGGCATATGTGAGGTTCGCCTCGGTGTATAAGCGTTTTGACGATATAGAGACCTTTATGAAAGAACTTGAGGGAATGAAGAATGACAGATAAGCTTTGCGATTTACATACTCATTCGACGGCGTCCGACGGAACTCTTGCTCCGTCGGAGCTTGCTTATGCGGCTAAAAAAGCCGGTCTTTGCGCTTGCGCTATTACAGACCATGATACGGTATCGGGCGTGGAGGAATTTATGAGCACATGCAAAGACGCCGGGATAGAGGGCATAGCCGGAGTGGAGCTGAGCGCCGAATTTACCGGAGAAATGCACATAGTGGGACTTTTTGTGGATTACAGGGATGAGAAGTTCAAAAACGATTTGTACAGGCTTGCAAATGCAAGGGCGGTAAGAAATGAAAAAATGATAGCAAAATGCTGCGAAAACGGATTGCCTGTCACAAAAGAGGAGCTTTTAAAGCAAAAGGATGTTTCGGATTTGAACAGCATAGGCAGACCTCATTTCGCTCACGCATTTTTGGAGCGCGGATATGTTAAGTCAAAGGATGAGGCGTTTGAGAAATATCTTGCAAAGGGCAAAAGCTGCTACTGCGAGAGGGAGCTTTATAAGCCGGAAAAATGTATTGAAATGATACACAGCGCCGGAGGGCTTGCGGTATTGGCGCATCCGGTGTATATTTTGCGCGTGCGGTCCGGGCTTGAAGGAATCATAGAGGAGCTTAAGGACTATGGGCTTGACGCAATGGAATGCGTGTACAGCGAGCATGATAAGGAATTTACGGCGCTGTGCGAAGAGCTTTGCGCCCAATACGGACTTTTAAAAAGCGGCGGCAGCGATTTTCACGGCGCAAACAAGCCGTTGATTTCAATAGGTACGGGTTACGGGGATATAAGCGTACCGTATGAATTCGTTGAGGAAATGAAAAAGCGGAGGGACAGAAATTGAGCAGAACAATTGCGGCTATATCTACGGCGCAGGGCGCCGGAGGCATAGCAATTATACGAGTAAGCGGAGATGAGGCGGTCAAGATTGCCGATAGGGTATATTCCGGAAAAAAACCGCTTTCACAGGCAAAAACGCATACTGTGCATTACGGTCATATAGTGGACAGGGACGGCGGCGTCATAGATGAGGTCCTTGTTACTGTCATGCTTGCGCCCAACAGCTTTACTCGTGAGGATGTTGTGGAAATAGGCTCTCACGGCGGCAGTATAGTTTCAAAAAAGGTGCTTGACGCATTGATTCATGCCGGAGCATATATGGCAGAGCCGGGAGAATTTACAAAGAGGGCGTTCTTAAACGGAAGGATAGACCTGTCTCAGGCAGAGGCGGTTATAGATATTATCAACGCCGGCAATGATATTGCGCGCAGGAACGCCGTTTCACAGCTTGACGGAGCGCTGTCAAAGGAGATAGGCGGAGTGCGTGCGGAGCTTGTGAGACTTGCGGCGCAGATGCAGGTCATAATAGATTATCCGGACGAGGACCTTGAGGACGTAAGCGGTGAGGATATATTAAACATTGTAAAGGAATGCGGGGAAAGAACGAAGGCTCTTCTGGACACAGCGGACAGCGGAAGAATAGTAAAGGAAGGCATAAGAACGGCGATTGCGGGAAAGCCTAATGTGGGAAAGTCCTCCCTGTTAAACAGCCTTGCTCGTGAGGACAGGGCGATCGTAACGGATATAGCAGGAACAACGCGCGATACGATAGAGGAGAGCGTGAATCTTGACGGAATACCGCTGATTCTTACGGATACGGCTGGCATAAGGGAAACAGACGACACTGTCGAAAAAATCGGCGTGGAAAGAAGCAGACGTTCAATAGCGTCAGCGGATCTGGTCATAGTTGTTTTGGACGGCTCAAATATTCCCGATGACGAGGATATGCGGGTGCTGCATGAAACGGCGGACAAGCAAAGAATTATTCTGATAAATAAAACAGACCTCGGTACGAGCAAGTATGCCGAATCCATAAGAGCGAAAGCGGCAAAGAGCGCTGTGTTTGAGGTAAGCGCGAAAACCGGCGAGGGTCTCGATAATTTAAGGCGTGAGATAAAGCGGCTTTATAATATTTCGGGGCTTACCGATGCAAACGGTACGGTTATAACCAATATGCGCCATAAAACGGCGCTTATCCATGCAAACGAGGCGCTTGAAAGGGCAAAGGACGCGCTTATAAGCGGTATGCCGACGGATATAGCGTCAATCGATATAAATGAGGCAATAGACAGCTTGGGAGAGATTACCGGAGAAACGGTATCCGATTCGGTCGTATCGGAGATATTCCATAATTTTTGTGTAGGTAAATAGATATGAGATTAGATAAATATATTTCCGCCTGCGGGGTGGCAAGCCGTTCGGAGGTAAAACGGCTTATCCGTGCGGGAGCGGTTTCGGTGAATGGAGAGACGGCTAAAGCGGCGGATATGAAAATAGATGAAAACAGCGATACAGTATGCGTTTCGGGAAAAGAGCTGCGCTACAGAAAATATGTTTACCTCATGCTCAACAAGCCGCAGGGGTATATAAGCGCAACTGAGGATAAGCATTACAGGGTCGTGACGGAGCTTGTGCCGGAGGAGTACAGTCATTTTAATGTATTTCCTGTAGGCAGGCTCGACATCGATACCGAGGGACTTTTGATACTCACAAATGACGGGCAGCTTGACCATGAGATTACATCGCCCAAAAAGAATGTGTATAAGAGGTATTTTGCTGTGCTGGATTCCCCCGCTCAGCCGGAGGATATAGAAGCCTTTGCCGCGGGCATGGAATTTTCCGATTTTACGGCAAAGAGCGCATATCTTGAAATTACGGATAATCCGTGCGAGGTATATATTGAGATAGCAGAGGGAAAGTTTCATCAGGTAAAGCGCATGTGTGCGCGAGTAGGGAAGAACGTTGTATTCTTAAAGCGCGTAGCGATAGGTTCTTTGATGCTTGACGAGGAGCTTGCGGTCGGAGAGGTGCGCGAAATGAGCCGCGAAGAGGTCGGGAAGGCATTGATAAATTTTCGGAGGAATTAATGGAAGAGATAGAATATTACGGCGGAAAGCGGTATAACACATGGAACGGGCATCTACGGACAAAATTCGGTAAGAAGGTAATGAAGATTGCTCTTAACGGCGGCTTCACCTGCCCCAATATAGACGGCAAAAAGGGATACGGCGGCTGCACCTACTGTTCATCCTCTGGCAGCGGAGATTTTGCCGGTGACCCGGCGCACAGCATACTGAACCAGTTTGAAGAGGTAAAGAGCAGAATGCTAAAAAAATGGCATGAGGGATTGTATATGCCGTATTTTCAGGCGCATACCAACACATATGCCCCGGCATCGGTTTTAAGAGAACGATTTGAGCCGGTTTTGCAAAAGGACGGAGTTGTGGGGATAAGCATTGCGACCAGGGCGGATTGTCTGGAGAATGACGTGCTTGAGTATCTGAGTGAGCTTAACGGCAGGACCTATCTCATAGTGGAGCTTGGCCTGCAGTCGATATTCGACAGCACCGGAGAGAGGATAAACCGCTGCCATACATATGCGGAATTCCTTGAAGGATATAATAAGCTTGCGGACAGAGGTATCAATGTGTGTATACATTTGATAAACGGACTTCCGGGCGAGGATAAAGATATGATGCTTGAGAGCGCGAAAACCGTTGCGGCGCTGCGTCCGCACTGCCTTAAGCTGCATTTGCTGCATGTAATTCGCGGCACGCGTATGGAGCGGGAGCTTTTAGAGGACAGAGTAGGACTTATGTCGCTTGAGGATTATGTTGATATCATCGTTAGGCAGCTTGAGGTCATTCATCCCCGGACTGTGATACAGCGGCTTACCGGGGATGGCGCAAGAGCTGATTTGGTAGGACCTATGTGGAGTTTGAAAAAATTCGAGGTACTTAACGCTATTGACCGTGAGCTTGAGAAGAGAGATACATATCAAGGAAAAAAGGCTGATAAAAAAAGCTGCTGCTTTTGATACAGAGCGTTTTAGGGCTGTACAAGTCTCAAAAGGCTCTGCACAAAAAGCGGGCAGCTTTTTTTGCTTCTTATTATTAAAATCCGGTTTTTATTGCTTTATAAATCAAAGTTAATCCAATATTTTACTCAAAAATTCCTGAGTTCTTTTATTTTTCGGGTGAAGTATAACATCATCGGGTTTTCCGTCCTCTGCAACCACGCCCTCGTCCATAAATATGACCCTATCGGCAACATTTCTTGCAAATTCTATCTCATGCGTAACTATGATCATAGTCATATGCTTCTGCGCAAGAGAGCGTATTACCTTTAGGATCTCTCCGGTAAGTTCGGGATCGAGCGCCGAGGTCGGTTCGTCAAAGAACAATATTTTAGGATTAAGCGCAAGAGCGCGTGAAATAGACACTCTCTGCTGCTGTCCGCCGGAAAGCTCGCAAGGGTAATTATCCATCTTATCTCCCAGTCCGACGCGCTCCAATATATCCTCGGCTTCGCTTTCTATTTGAGCGAATATTTCCTTTTTCTTTGCCTTGAAATCGGGGCGCTCCTTTGCAAGCAGCTTCGGAGCAAGCATGACGTTCTCCTTTGCGGTGTACTGCGGAAACAGATTGAACTGCTGAAATACCATGCCGAAATTAAGCTGACGCTCGCGTATCTGAGCCGCGGACAGCTTTGCGGTATCGGCAGCGTCAAAGATACATTTTCCGTCAACGAATATCTGACCCTCGTCAGCGGTCTCGAGAAAATTTATACAGCGCAGAAGCGTTGTCTTACCGCTTCCGGATGAACCTAATACAGCAACTACTCCGCCCTGCTCCATCGAGAAGCTAACGCCCTTTAAGACCTCGGTTTTTCCGAAGCTTTTATGTATATTTTTTACTTCAAGTATAGCCATGTCCGCTCCTCCTTAGCCCTTGTAATAGTCAAGCTTCTTTTCGACAAAATTAAGAATAAGCGTCAATATTCCGCACATTGCCAAAAAGAAAAGTCCCGTAGAAAACAGCGGCCAGATAAGACCCTGTTTTGTAAATCTTTCGGCGCCCATTATGATTTCGGATACGCCTATAACTCTTGCAAGCGAGGTGTCCTTTGCGAGCGTGATTATCTCATTGCCCATCGGAGCTACTATGCGCTTTATTACCTGAAAAAGCACGACCTTGAAAAATACCTGTGTCTTGGTCATGCCCAGTACCTGCCCCGCCTCGTATTGTCCGACCGGGATACTTTCTATGCCGCCGCGGTATATTTCCGAAAAATACGCCGCATAGTTTATTATAAACGCGATAAGCGTGGCGGTCATTCTTGAGCTCATGGGCATATGCCAAAGCAGACCGGGCACATACAGTACAACGAAAAGCTGAAGCATAAGCGGTGTTCCGCGTATGATCCATACGAAGGTTTTAAACAGCCATCTTAAGGGCGTGAATTTTGACATGGAGCCGAATGAGATAAGCAGTCCAAGCGGGATCGCCGCTGCCAAGGTTGCTCCGAAGATTATGAGGTTCTGCCCGAAATCACGGCATAAAGACAATATCTGTTCCATTTATATTCTGACATCCTTTCGGGAATTTTTTAGCTTTTTGGAAGCGTTAAAAGGCATCGTTGATAAGATGATTTTCTGCAAAAAGATACCCGCTCATGCCGAAGCAATATCCTCGGCATGGAACGGGAAAGCTGTATTATTTAAGCAAAAGAAGCTCTGCAAGATTATATTTGTCAGCGATCGTCTTTAATGTTCCGTCTGCTGCAAGCTCCTGCATAGCAGCGTTTACTTTTTCTGTCATATCAGAACCCTTTCTGAACGCTACACCGTAATATTGAGATGCAAAGCCCTTGTCTATAAGAGCAAGGTCGGAATAGTCTGTTCCCTCGCCTACCGAACCGATAGCCATTACATAATCGCCCAAGGCTACATCGCTTACGCCGGATTTAACATCCATAAGACCCTTTGCCTGTGAATCAACAGGCGTATAGGAAGCATTAGCGAAGAATTCATCGCTTTGAGCAAGTGTTTCGCCTGTAGAGCCGGCTTCTGCAACAACAGTTGCGCCGTCTACGCTTTCAGTATATTTATCGACGTCATCCTGTCTTACTACCATTACCTGTCTGTTATCCATATAAGGAACGGTGATAGACATATTTGCCTGTCTGTCGTCAGTGATAGTCATGCCGTTCCAGATACAGTCGATCGTCTTTGAGCTCAGCTCAATCTCCTTTGAATCCCAGTTTATTTCCTGGAACTTAGGAGTCACGCCCAGCTTTTCGCATACAGCCTGAGCAAATTCAGTTTCAAAGCCGACCAGCTCGTCGCCCTCTTTATAGTTCATCGGTGCGAACAAGGTATAGCCTATAACCATTTCACCCTTTGACATTATGTAATCGTAATCCGATTCCTCTGTCTGAGAGGTGTTGGTATTTGCGGCGGTATCTGAAGCGGTGTTTGCATCATCCTGACTTCCGCAGCCCGCAAAGGCAAGCAGAGCAGAAGCAGCCAACGCACCGGCAAGAACCTTTTTCCAAACATTTTTTTTCATTTAAATCATCCCTTTGACCTTTATTAGCGCTTACACGCAGTAATATTTTAACATGATAAAGCGCTGTAGTCAAGTCTTTTTTTATTATTTGGATATTTTTATTAATTTACTGTATTGTTACAGAAACATAATGAGGTTCTCTCACGTCAAGCATTTCCGATTCAAATACCACCGGAAGCTCATAGCTGCCGGCTTCAAGACCGCTCAGGTCTATATATGCATACAGATTATTTGCCGTTGCGCTGCCCTCCGGACCGTACATCAATACTCCGCTGACTATTGGGTTGAACTGTGCGCTTAAGCCTTCGGCAAGATTGAGCGCCTGTACGGTTACGTCCATTCTTTGCGCAGTCTTTTTTTGTATATAAGGCTTTACCCTTATTTTTGATGAGGATTCGGGTATATACATGCCGGTATCCGTTATAAGAGAAAATTCTGCGACCTCTGCGTCCGTTTTGTCTATATTTACGTATACCGCGTCTGCACTGCATTCGGGGAGTACGCCGACATCAACGGTGGTTTTTTCGAGAGCTGTTTTTGCTTCGTCAAGATAGTAGTCATTGATAAGGCTGTCATCAAGCTTGAGCTTTATCGGCAGGGTCTTGCGCTCATATTTGGTATTGACTATTTCTATGCTGTCGGTATCAGCTTCGATTGTGTCGTTTTTGGTAAGTGGATTATTTGATTCGTCCATAAGCAAAAATGCGGATTCTATCGTATTTGTCTCGGTCATTTTGCTTATATCTATTTCAACATATCCGTAAGAAACGCTGTTTATTTCGCTTTCGGCCCCTGTTATGGATACGGTTGACTGCTGAGTTTCGCTTTTTATAAATCCGTCCTTTGATGTGCCGGTCTGCTTTATTTTTATCGGAATATTTTTTCGTATCAAATGCTCGACCTTTACGGGTACATTCCCGTATTTTTCCTTTTCGACCGTAAGGCGCGTGCTCGGAAGATTTATGGTGCCGGGCAGGGAATATTCTCCGGCGTCAGTAATTTCCGAAACGTCTACGTTTATATATATCCCATCGCTGTAATTGATCAAATCATTGCGCTTTCCGCTTATAACGACCGACATATTGGGAGTTGATGATGTATCTGTAATAACAAGTCCCTGGCTTCTTAAAACGTCCTCGCCTATATAATGAACATCCAATCCGGAAACAGACGCCGTTACGTCCGGGTCCTCCATGATTCCTATTGTTATCCAAACCGCTACTGCAATTATAAATGACAAAAGCAGAATTCGGAATTTGTTTTCATTTCTTTTAGTATTCATTTTTCCCTCCAGAATCTGAGCTTTTCAGCCGGATTTTTCCTCGGCTCATTGTTTTTGATGAGTGTTTTCCTGAGCGCGTTCATGAGCGTTTCGGAAGTTAGATTTCTTGTCAGAGAGCCGTCTAAGGCGATTGAGATTTTTCCGGTCTCTTCGCTGACAACAACGACCACCGCATCGGTAAATTCGGTTATTCCTATAGCGGCGCGGTGTCTTGTTCCGAGGTCGCGGGAGAGATTGTTATTTGTTGTAAGAGGAAGCAGGCAGCTTGCCGCCATGACCCTCTTGTTGCTTATAACAACAGCTCCGTCATGGAGAGGAGTGTTGGGAACGAATATATTTTCCAGAAGCCTGCTTGAAACAGACGAGTCTATATATGTTCCGGTACGTATTATATCTCCGAGCTTGGTTTGCCTTTCAAAAACAATAAGCGCTCCGGTCTTGGTCTGCGACATATCGCATGCTGCCTTTACGACCGACTCTATGACCATATTCATTTGTTCGCTGTCATTTTCCTGATTTATATCTATGAAAGATCCTACCTTAAGACGCCCTACTCTTTCAAGCATACTCCTTAATTCCGGCTGGAATATGACAAGTACTGCGAACATGCCTATCTGCATGGCGCTGCTCAAAAGATAATGCAGAGTATTCAAATGCAGCCAATCGGATGCTACAAATACAACAAACAGTATCATAAGACCCTTTACAAGCTGCATTGCTCGTGTTTCTCTTAAAAGCTTTATCAGGTAGTATATAATAACCGTGACTATCGCAATATCGATAAGATCGCTTATTCTTATCAGATTTATGTATTTGATGATATATTCAAAAAAGCTGTTCATCGGACCATTCCTTTTGTTTTTATTTTTACATACTTATATTATACAATACTTCCTTTATTTTTTCCACTGTAATTTGTAAATTTTTTTTGATTTTTTCTTGTAACATTTTTAAAATTATGTTATAATACCGTTGTAATATGTTTTAAAAAAATTAAAGGAAGTGTTTTTTTATGAATAAGAAAATAACAGCGGCTGTATTTGCTGCCGCGGCGGCCTTTTCCGTATACGGCGCGGCTATGGCTGCGGATGTTACCGTTAAGGTAAACGGAGCGGTCATAGATTTTGAGGATCAGGGAGCTATTATAGAAAATGACAGAACTCTTGTGCCGGCAAGAGGCGCATTTGAGGCTATGGATGCAAAGGTGGAATGGGACGAGGATGACCAAACGGTTACAGTAACAAGTCCGGAGGGAACTACCGTAGCTATTCTTACAATAGGCAGCTCAGATATGCGTGTTCTTAAATATACAAGCGTTCTTCATGCCGATGAGGAAAATATAAAGCTTGATGTTCCGGCGTCTATTATGAATGACCGCACAATGCTTCCGTTAAGAGCAATAGGCGAGGCTATGGACGCTGAGGTAGAATGGGATGCCGATACATATACCGCTTCTATAGAAAGAGGAAACGTATTCGACGTCAAGGAAGAGAACAAGCTTACTCTTACTCTTGAGCAGGAGGAAAGCGAAAACAGTGATGAGGTAACTGTTGATCTTAAGCTTGCAAATCTCGGCGCATATCCCGGATATTATGTGGGAGGCGTAACGCTGGGACTTAATTATGACAGAACAGTCCTTGAATTAGAGGAGGCAGCCCTTTATAACGGCGATACGAAAGTAGACAATTCAATGGGCGTTGACAATTCCGATTTTAAGGATTCACGTCTGAAAAGCGCTCATATCACGATAGATGAGGAAAATGCGGCAAAGACTGACGGAACTGTATTTAAGATGAAATTTAAACGCCTGACAAGCGATCAGACAGAGGTTTCAGTCTCGACGTCATATCATTCAAGACTGGGATATGATACGTCTATCCTGCTTTGCGACAGCGAAAACAATATGAAGGAGCTGTGGGGAACGGATTTGATTATAGGCGAACCTCTTATTATAAAATGATGGGACTGCCGCTTTTAGCGCAGAGCGTTTAAAGGCTGTAAAAGCCTTTAAACTACGAACAGAACTCACCTCTCGATGTACACAAAGTACACCTTCGGGCGAGTTCTGTTCGTTCTGCATCTAAAATCGAACAGCCCCGATAACTTTATGTATACGAAATTACAGCAAAGCCTCTCTGTTCTCTTCTCCTGTTCTTACTTTGATTACTCTTGAAACAGGTGAAATAAATATTTTTCCGTCACCGATCTCTCCGGTCCTAAGAACGCTTAAAGCGGTGTTTACCACATCATCAACCGGAACGGTACATACTACCATCTCTACCTTTACCTTAGGAAGAAGGTCAACGCTGTACTCTACGCCTCTGTACTTGTGCTTTTGACCCTTTTGAGTACCGTAGCCGAGTACGTTTACAACGGTCATACCGTTTATTCCGATTTCATTTAGAGCGGTTTTTAGCTCTTCAAGCTTGCTCTGTCTTGTTATGATTTCTATTTTCGTCATTACATCTGCCATGACAAATACTCCTTTCCTATCGCGACAAAAATAAAACGGCGCACCTGCCGGGCGTACTCTGCCCAACAGACACGCCCTTGTGCCGTTTGTTTGAGGAATTAAACTAAAAAGCGCATCCGTCGGATAAAACAATAAAGCTCCGACGGACACGCCTTTGTGCCATTCCTTAATTAAATACATTATACAGCTGTATTTATAATTTGTCAAGAAAAACAGCTATAGTTTATTAAAATCACACAAAACCTATGTTTTGCAAGTTTTGTATATTGTTGATATTATCCTTCAAAGCCGTTTGGATGACCGCTCTGCCATCTCCATGAATCCTCGCACATCTCGGCGATTCCGCGCTGTGCCTCCCAGCCAAGCTCGTTCTTTGCCTTTGAGGCGTCGGCATAGCATTCGGCAATATCTCCCGGACGGCGCGGATCTATAACATATGGTATATCCTTTCCGCATGCCTTTGAGAATGCGTCGATGATCTGAAGCACGCTGTAGCCGTTGCCGGTACCGAGGTTATATATATGTACTCCCGCCTTATCGGCACAGTGCTCTATAGCCTTCAAATGACCCAAGGCAAGGTCTACAACATGTATGTAATCTCTTACGCCTGTTCCGTCCGGAGTCGGATAATCATTTCCGAAAACGTGTACCTTTTCAAGCTTTCCGACCGCTACCTGAGCAACATAGGGAAGAAGATTGTTCGGTATACCCTTCGGATCTTCGCCCATTTTGCCGCTCTTATGCGCGCCTATGGGGTTAAAGTAACGCAGAAGAGTCACGGAAAGCTTTGGATTTGCCTTCTGAGCATCCTCCATTATCTGCTCTATCATAAGCTTTGTCGAGCCGTATGGATTGGTGGTGGAAAGCGGGAAGTCCTCTGTTATAGGAACAGTCTTTGGCATTCCGTAAACCGTAGCCGAAGACGAGAACACGATATTATTAACATCGTATTTCTCCATGATCTCCATAAGATGAAGAGTTCCGGTTATATTATTGTGATAGTAGCGCAGAGGGATTCGTGTAGACTCGCCCACAGCCTTAAGTCCCGCGAAGTGGATGACCGCATCGATCTTGTTTTCCTTAAATACTTTTTCCGTACCCTCATAATCGAGAAGGTCAACCTTATAGAACGGAAAATCCTTTCCGGTTATCTCCTTTACCGCGTCAAGGCATTTTTCGCTTGAATTGTCAAGATTGTCCAGAACTACGATATCATATCCGGCATTAAGCAGCTCAACGCATGTGTGGCTGCCTATGTATCCGGCTCCGCCTGTTACTAAAATGTTCATTATCATACCTCCCAATAAAATACTGTATCTTTATTATATAACGTATCGGCGGAAATTGCAAGAAGAAAAAGCGAATATTATAACAGAATTTTACGCCTTTTCACCACCCGGCATTGACAATGAAGTGATTGTGAGCTATAATATAGACAATCAAGTATATGCGAGGTCAATAACTATACGGAGAATAAAAATGGATTTTAAATTTACAATGAAGCTTGACGGCAAGACGTATAAGCTGTCGGTGCATTATCTAAACAGTGTGTCGCTTGCGCTGACTTTAAAGGATGCGTTCTACAGACATTATAAAACAAGCGACTTTAATATACCGTATATAAGCCCCGAGCAGACGGAGGAATTTAAAAATACGGGAAGGCTTGAGCTTATAGGAGCATCGGTCGAGTCCGAGCCTCTTGATATGATAGAGCTAAAATTCAAATGAAAGGAAATGATATTATGAAAAAGGCGGCAGTACTTATCGCGGCGCTTATGCTTTTGAGCGGCTGCGGCACAAAGGAGGATAAATCGTCAATAGTGGATTCATCGCCATCGCCCGAGGTGCAGACGGAAGCGCCTATCGTTCAGTTAGACAATGACAGCGCCGGTGCATTACAGGACGGAGAAAGGCTGTATTCAAACGGAGATATATTTCTTTTGATAGATATCGATGAAAATATAAGCGCTCCCGGAGAAAAGGCGGGAAAGCTTATGGTGAACGGAGACAAGAATGATTCTTATGATATAAGCTTAAATGAAAACGGCGGATATGTATTCGGACAAAGCGCGGTCCCGATTGAAATGAACGGTGATAAGATAATGATAGACAGCGGAAATCTTTCGGGAGAATATGTTATGGTGGAGACTTCTCAGGATTAAGAATGGCTTTCGCATGAAGAAACTACAGGGGGTGCCGCTAAAAGCGACACCCCTTTTTTGAGGACAAAGCAGCTCAGGCTTTGTCCTATTTTATGAATGTTTCATGTCCGCATTTATTGATTATTATTTTACATAAGCGCTTATGGCAAGCGGCTCCATGGTTGACAAGCCGTCCCATACAAACGCCTTTATCGATGCAATATTGCCATCATCGTTCTTCACCAATGTTCCGAAGGAATATTGATTTCCCTGAACCATTGAGGCATAAGAATAGTTGATTCCGATAAGTGAACCCTCACTGTCATATGATGCGATAACAAGGTAATCAGCGTTTTCCCTGTCGGTATTCTTGGTGATTGTTGCTTCTGCTATAAAGCTCTCGGCAGGGATCTCAGCAAGCTCTTCTCCCTGCTGTGTCTTTATGCCGAAGCGGTCTATCGTGTAATCGTACTGTACAGAATCATCCTTTACAATTGTAAAGCTGTCGTCGATCTTTTCCATGTTGTCCGTTCTATAGGTATTGATTGTGAAGGTTGTATCTGTCACGTCGACCATTGAGAATGTCGGAACATCCTGCTGCCATCTTGAAGCGATATATGACTGCTTGTGCTCTACAAGGTCATAATATTTGCTTCCTGAAGCCGAGTTTGCTGTCATATAGAGTATACCGTCCGGATTTACAACTATTTCACTGTTTGCTGAGTTTACATAATCTGTATCGCAGATAGATGCAAGATAATCATTATATCTGTCGTCTATTTCGGTAACTCCGTCTATATAGTTATCGAATTCATCCTGAGTGATGAATTTGTCCTCTGATTTCTGAGCGCCCTTCATAATAAATGAACGTGAATAGGTGTGGTCGTGTCCGGTAAGAACAACATCAACGCCGTATTCCTCAAAAATCGGAACAAGTCCGTAGCGCAGCTCTACAATTTCCGGCTCGTTTGAATGTTCTCCCGAACCGTATATATCCTGATGAAGCGTAACAATGGTCCATTTTTTTTGACCGCCCTCATTTACTGCCTTTTCGATAAACTGTCTGTGCTCTTCAACGTTTGTATTGTTGGTATTGAGCATGATAAAGAGAGCGTTGTCATATGTGAAATAATAGTCCCCGCCGGCATAGGTGGAACCGAGAGTATCAGCGTTTGGATTATTAAAATGATATGAGTAGTTAGAGCTTAAGCTGTCGTGGTTTCCGATGGTTGTGGCAACCGGAAGCGTCTTTAATGCCTCCGGAGAGAGATAGCCTGCATACTCTATTTCGTTTTCAGTATATGTAAGATGCGATTCGTCCGCGGTCTTTTTGTCACGTGACTGTATCTGGTCACCCGCCGATACCATGAAATCCACATCGGGATTAAGGTTGAGCGCTTCATTTACAGTGTTATTCCAGTTAAAGCTATCGTTTCTTACTGAGTTGTCCTGTCCGAGCTCTTCTGTTGAGCCTTCGGGAATATTCTCGTTGGATGAGCCTATCTGGGGATCTCCGAAGAATACGAAGCTGAATTTTCCGTCGTCAGCCTTTACAGTATAGGTCTGCTCAGGCATCCATTCTCCATCCTTTGTATATGTATATATGTATGAAGCTCCCTTTTCAAGTCCGCTTACAGTAACCTTATTTGATTTATAACCCGGAACGGCGTCCGACTGCGTAACTTCTACAGTTTGTTCGGCTTCGCCATCTTTATAGAATTTGAACTCGGGAACGCCTGCGTCCTCCTTTGAGTACCATGCGAAATTAAGCTGTGTTTCATCAGCTCCGGGCGTGAGTGAAATTTTTTCCCAGTCTGATTTTGCTGTTTCCCATTCTTCTGTCCATTTCTCCCAAGCACCGTTTTGAGCGGCGTCCGTCTTTGTAGCATCTGTCCAACCGTCATTATCGGCGGCGGTTACTGCCGCTGTCATTGACAGGGAAAGCAGTATACTTGTGATAACAGATATTTTCTTTTTATGATCTGTATTCATATTAACCTCCTTGTTTAAAGCCCGTCGGCTGTGCATAATAAAAATGTCGGTCCGGTACCTGACATATGCGATTATATACCCGAAAATAGATTAAATCAAGCGAATTTAGCCAAATATAAGAAAAATTTGCGTATTCTTTACATTTCATAAAATATATTTTTCATAAACCCATTAAGTTAAAACTTTATATTGCCCGGCTAAAATTAAGGTAATACAAATCTTAAGTTTTTGAAAAATCACTTGAATAATATGCGTCGGAGAGCTATAATATCGTGAGAAAGTGATGTATCAGGTTTTAACAGGAGGGATATTTTTGAAGGTAAAGCGGATAATAACGGGGGCAGTGATTTTGGCGCTGTTTTTCGGATTTCTTATTATATTCAATAATTTCGAGCGTATACCCCTTAATAATTCAGAGGGAAAAAGCTATGCGGCGGCAAGAGTATTGAAGGTGAACGATTCAAATGCGGCGTCGGGCGGCGGCTATGCCGGAGCACAGAGGGCAGAGCTTGAGATTTTGAGCGGACAGTTTAAGGGTGAACGGGTGAGTGCGGATGTAAAGTCCGGATATCTTTACGGTGTAAACTGTGAGGAGGGTATGAAGGTACATACTGTTATATATGAATCCAACGGCTCAAAGACCGTATCGGTAACGGGCTACTACCGCATAAATGCAATTATGGCGATAATACTTATATTTTTCGCGGCTCATATTTTGATAGGCGGAAAGAAAGGGCTTATGTCGGTATTGGGCTTGGTCTTTACGTTTATAAATATATTGTGGCTGTATATGCCGATGATCTACAGGGGAGTATCTCCGTTTCTTGCGGCGGTGGTCACGGGAGCGCTTACCACTATGGTATCCCTGCTGCTTATAGGCGGATTATGCACAAAGACCGCTTCCGCTGTTATCTCCACGATACTCGGTGTAACGCTTTCGGGAATAATAGCCGCGGCATTCGGCAAGCTGGCGCATATCACAGGATATAATGTACAGGAAATAGACGAGCTTATATTTATAGCAGAAAATACTCAGATACAGATAGGCGGACTTTTGTTCTCGGGAATACTTATAGCGTCTATCGGAGCTGTTATGGATGTCGGAATGTCGGTAGCGTCGGCGATTGAGGAGATATATAATAAAAGGCCGGACATTGGTTTCAAGGAGCTGTTTGCATCCGGTATGAATGTGGGCAAGGACACCATGGGAACTATGTCAAATACGCTCATACTCGCATTTGCCGGAAATTCTATAAATACGCTTGTAATGCTTTATGCTTATGGGTATCCGGCAATGTATATAATGAATCTTTATTCTATAGGTATAGAGATCATAAGGGGGCTTTCCGGAAGTATGGCGGTCATATTGACCGTTCCTATAGCGGCAGCACTCTCGTCTTGGCTGCACACAAGAGAAAAGACGGAGGATAAGCTTGAAAAGCCGGCAATTGAGACGCAGTCAATCTAAAATATGCAGAACTGTCGCTTTAGCGCAGAGCGTTTAAATGCTTTTACTGCCTTTAAACGCTCTGCATCTAAAACATAGCAGTTCTATAAGTTTCGTAACGCATCAATCCTATTTGCTTTAATCCTTTGTTTGGGATTTTATGTAAAATTTTATTTTGAAGTCTTGACATAATTCCTTTTTTATGGTATAATACGTGTGGTAATTTTTTCGATTTTATTATTTTGTATTTTTTTAAATCTATAAAAATCCCTAATATAAAAACATATAAAAATAAATTATTGGAACGGAGGATTTTATGCAAGACGAGATTGCACTTGAACGCAAAACTAAGGAAGAATTAAAGCAAATAGCAATGGGATTGGAAATACCAAAGCTTTATGCCATGAAGAAGGAGCAGCTTATCGAGGCTATACGAGAAAAACGCCGGCAGATAGAAGAGGAAAAAAAGAAACAGAGCCAGCCCAAGCGTCATGAACGTCCGGCGGATGCGGTTGAGGTATGCGGCGTATTGGATGTTATGAACGATGGCTTCGGTTTTTTGAGATTTGAAAATTACCGCTCAAGTAATCATGATATTTATGTTTCACCCACGCAGATACGCAGATTCAATTTAAAAACAGGCGACGAGGTGCGCGGTGACTGCCGTCCGACGCAGGATGAGGATAAATATTCGCCGCTGCTCTTTGTTAAGGCGATAAACGGAGATCCGCTCGAGGTCGCATTAAAAAGAGTGCCATTTGAAAGACTGACGCCGATATATCCCAAGGAAAAGCTTAGGCTTGATACGGGAGACCCGAAAAAAAGCGCGTCAAGACTTATAGATATTATAGCGCCGATAGGCAAGGGACAAAGAGGAATAATAGTCGCTCCTCCTAAGGCGGGAAAAACTACTATATTGAAGCAGATAGCCCAGTCTATCACAAAAAATTATCCTGACATATATCTTATAGTGCTTCTTATTGACGAGCGCCCCGAAGAGGTAACGGATATGCGCCGCTCGATAGACGGAACGGTCATATACTCCACATTCGACCAGATGCCGGAAAATCACTGCAAGGTCTCGGAGATGGTGCTGGAGAGAGCGATGCGCCTTGTCGAGCAAAAAAAGGACGTGGTTGTACTTATGGATTCTATAACAAGACTTGCAAGAGCGTATAATTTGACAGTTGCACCTACAGGAAGAACGCTTTCGGGAGGTCTTGATCCGGATGCTCTGTATAAGCCGAAAAAGTTTTTCGGAGCGGCGAGAAATATCGAGGAGGGCGGAAGCCTTACGATACTTGCAACAGCGCTTGTTGAAACGGGCAGCCGTATGGACGATGTTATTTTCGAGGAATTTAAGGGTACAGGAAATATGGAGCTTAAGCTTGACAGAAACCTGCAGGAAAAGCGGATATTCCCCGCTATCGACATAGCAAAGTCAGGCACAAGACGCGAGGAGGATCTTCTGAGCGAAAAGGAGCGCAATGCCGCATGGCTTATACGCCGGGAGATGACCAAAAGCTCAAATATAGAGGTCACTGCAAGGCTGCTTAATTATATGAAGCTTACGAAAAATAACGACGAATTTCTTGATGTCGTTATAAAGAACTATGGCAGATAAAATAAAAAATACACCGCCGGAATTGATTGCGTGCATCATATCGGCGGTCGTTTTGTCAGCGGGGATTTTCACTATCGGAGTGATGAATTTATTCTGTACGGATGCGTTATATATAGATTACAGCGCGGCAGCGGATACCGGATCGGTCATTCGCGGCGCGGCTATATTTTTATGTACGGCGGCGGCAATGTTCGGAATGTTTAAGCTTTCGGGCTTAAAGTACGGAATAAGAGCGCTTATGGCGGCAGCTTTGATTTTAAGGCTTGCATCGGCGTTTTTTTGGGAAATAGAGCCCGAGTCGGATTTTCTTATAACTCTTAACCTTTCGGAGCTGCTTGCGGAAAATCCGGTTTCACAATGGGCACAGCTTATGGATTCCGAGCCGACCATCTATAACACTATATGGTCGGCGCATATGCCGTTTATAGTGTATCAGTCGCTGATTTTGCGATTTATTCCGTTGGGAGCTGCCGGGATACGCATTGTAAACGCTGTTATCTCATGGCTCAGCTGCCTTATTATATCGCGCTGCGCAAAAAATCTTTACGGACAGCCGGGAGAACGCTTTGCACTGACGGCTTTAGGTATAAATCCAACGGTTATCTTTTTTATCCCAGTGCTCACGAATCAGCATATAGCATTGCTTATGGCTGCCGCGGCTGCGGGAGTATATTATTCGGTCAGAATAAAGAACGGGATAGTAAAGGCTGTCTTTATAGGAGTCTTCATTGCTCTTTCCCAGCTCATGCGGCCCGAAATGCAGATCGTGATGATAGCGGCTTTGCTGTGTCTTGTTGTCGATATTGCGGTGAATAAAAAGCCTAAAATGAAGATCGTGCGGTTTTTATGCGGCGCGGCGGTATGCGCGGCGATAATATTTTCCGTAAACAACGCGCTTGTATCCGGAGGGCTTGTGCATAGGGATATATATTCGGGAAATCTTAAATACAAGATCGTTATGGGACTCAATAAAGAAAGCGCCGGAACATGGAACGAGGAAGATTCGATGCTGATCTATGATGAGGAGGCGCTTGACGATACTCTAAAGGAAAGGCTCAATAAACCGTGGAGACTTGTGCCGATGATGTTCGGGAAGGCGGCTTTCCAGTACGGAACTTATGCGTATACATGGTCGTTTGACAAGGGACATCCTTGGATTTCGCAAAATATTATGCGCCGCGCCGGACAGGCGGTCATGATAATAGTATGCGCCATGGCGGTATATGCGCTCGTTTTCAGGAAAAGGCGGGAGCTTATGCCGGTTTATTTCTCGCTTGCCGGATACATATGCGCTTATGCGGTAATCGAGGTGCAGAACAGATATAATTTTTTGATGCTTCCGTTTATTGTACTGATAGCCTGCGGAGCACTGAAAAAAAGAAGGGAATTGTCACATTAAAAGGCTTATAGGGCTGCTCGATTTTAGATGCAGAACGGACAGAACTCACCCGAAGGTGTACTTTGTGTACATCGAGGGGTGAGTTCTGTTCGTAGTTTAAAGACTTTTTACAGCCTTTAAACGCTCTGCGCTAAAAGCGACAGTCATATTTTTATTACTGCTGGCTGTACTTCTCAACAAGCGGTTCAATTTCGTTATTGGCCTTCATTTCTGAAAGAACTGAATTTATTGCTTCAAGAAGCTCAGTATTGCCCTTCTTTACAGCTATTGCATATTCTTCCTGCTCAAATACTTCAGGATCTTCTACTACCTTCAAGCCTGTCTTTGCGGCAAGCGCTTCGCCTGTTGTCTTGTCCATAACAACAGCGTCAAGCTTTCCGTTTACAACGTCCTGAGCAATATCAACTGCTCTGTTGGCTCTTACTATTTTATCCTCCGGAATCTGGAGAGTTTCTGTTACTACCGTATCACCTGTATAACCGAGAACAACGCCTACGCTCTTGCCGTTTTTGAGGTCTTCAGCCTTTGTAATATCCGTATTTGTGTTTGAAACGAGCATTACCTGAGTAGCTGTGTAGTATGTATCAGAGAAATCAACGTTTTACTGTCTTTCCGGAGTTACCGACATTCCTGCTGCAACAAAGTCTACCTTGCCTGACGATAATGCAGCTATAAGACCGTCAAATTCCATATCCTCGATTTTTAAAGTCTGACCTGTCTTTTCTGCAACCTTTGAAGCGATAACAACGTCAACGCCGTCGAATTCTCCTACAAGACCGTTGGAGGTAACAAACTCAAACGGAACGAATGCTGCGTTTGTACCCATAACCAATTCATCAGAGCCTGAAGAATCCGTTGAGCCTCCGCAGCCCGCAAGCGCACCCATGCCGAGAGCAAGAACGGCTGCTGTTGAAATAACCTTTAAACCCTTTTTCATAAAACCTTCTCCTTATAATATATTTATACCCTAACAGGGGTATTGACTAAAGTACTTTGCTTAAGAATGACTTTGTACGTTCATTCTTGGGATTTGAGAATACCTCCTGAGGTTTTCCCTCTTCGACTACATATCCGCCGTCCATGAACAGCAGTCTTGAGCCGACTTCTCTTGCAAAGCCCATCTCATGCGTAACAACCACCATCGTCATGCCGTCGTTCGCGAGAGATTTCATAACCTCCAAAACCTCTCCTACCATCTCAGGATCAAGCGCCGAGGTCGGTTCGTCAAAAAGCATGATCTCCGGCTCCATTGCAAGAGCACGGGCGATAGCTATTCTCTGCTGCTGACCTCCCGAGAGCTGAGCCGGGTAAGCCTGAGCCTTGTCCGAAAGTCCGACACGGTTCAAAAGCTCCATCGCCTTAGCCTGAGCAGCCTCATTTGAAAGTCCCTTTACCTTCATTGGCGCGAGAGTTATGTTATCAAGAATAGTCAAATGCGGGAACAGGTTAAACTGCTGGAAAACCATACCCATCTTTTCGCGTATCTTGTTTATATTAATTTTAGGGTCAGTGATATTATCCCCGTCTACGATTATTTCTCCCGCCGTAGGCGTTTCAAGAAGATTCAAACAGCGGAGAAACGTTGATTTTCCGGATCCTGACGGACCGATAACAACTATTTTTTCACCCTGTGAAATATGCTGATCTATTCCTTTAAGAACCTCCAGCTCGCCGAAGGATTTTTTTAAGCCCTTTATATCTATCATTATATATCCTCCTAACGCACATCCGACTTTCTAAGTTTTTCTTCAAACTTGTTTAAGGCAATGCTTATTATTTTTATAACCACATAATATATTACAGCTATGGATATAAGCGGATAGAAATAGTCGTATGTAAGGCTTTGAACCTTTCGTGCAGCACCAACAAGATCTATATTTGCTATCATACCTATAACCGCAGTTTCCTTTATAAGAACTATAAACTCATTTCCGAGCGCCGGAAGAATATTCTTTATAGCCTGAGGGAATACTATATGTACCATTGTCTGCCATTGTGTCATACCGAGAGAGCGTCCCGCCTCTGTCTGTCCCTTGTTTACAGAGAGTATACCGCCTCTGACGATTTCAGCCATATATGCGCCGCTGTTTATTCCGAATGCTATCGCACCTACTATCCATCTTGCGATATTTACATTGGCAAATATAATGAAGTATATAATAAGAAGCTGCACCATAGTAGGAGTGCCTCGTATTATATCAACATAAAGACCTGCTATAAACTTAAACGGTTTAAAGCTTGAAAGCTTTCCGAGCGCGGCAATGATGCCTATAACAAGTCCCAGAAGAACAGCTATAAGAGAGATCAAAAGCGTATAGCCAAGACCGTTTAAAAACATATGCCAGCGTCCGTCAACTATAAATGTGGATGTAAGTCCCTGATGTATGCTTGTAAGCCACTGAGGCATTAATACCACCGTCCTTTGTAAGAATTATTAATAAATTATATTATATCATGTTTTCCGCGCGATTGCAATAGAAAATCATGAATTAAAGCATTTTTGGAAATAATACCATATAAAATCAAGAGGCGGCATGACCGTGCGAGTATATATAAGCAACGCTGCTTATATATATCATCACACGGAAATACCGCCTCCCGGAACTTTATTATGTGGCGTTGCCCGCGTTAATAGAGTTTTTATAATCCGCACACGGGAAAACACCGCGTGCAAATTATTCCGTTACATATATTCTGGTGCCGATCGGTATTGTGGCGTAAATCCAGTCAATATCAGCCGGATGAAGTCTTACGCAGCCGTGGGAGATCATTTTTCCTACGGAATCATCATACATTCCTCCGCCCCATGCCTTAAGAGTTGAATGGAGCGCATAGCCGCCGTAGAAGACGAGCGTGGGATATACGTAAAATTCAGGATAATCCCAGCGTCCGCCCATGTATTGATACTCAAACTGACCGGTTATGGTAGGGGTATCCGGAGCGCCTATTGAGCATGGAGCTGTTCTTATACATTCCCAATTATATTGTGAGCCCTGATATACCTTTACGGTAAAGTCGGATTTCGATACCCAGACGAGATAATTTGTCTTTGAGCCTATACCCTCGCGGTTCACGCGTTCACGATTCTTGTAATCCCTTATAACGCTTGATTCACCGGCGATAATATCTATATGGTCGGCATCCTGATACAGGTCGATGGAGCAGCCGAACGCGTCCAGAACATCTCTCGCCGGAACATAGACCGTTCCGTCAAGCCAAAGCGGATAGTGGCTTACATATGTATCATTGCCGAATATTGTCGAATAAGCGGTATTTATATTAAATATAAACTGCATGCTTCCGTATGAAAGGGTAATGCTGTTGTATACATCGCTGTAGGATACGTCAAGTCCCAGCGCTTTGCCTATATCATATGCCGAAACCATGGAAATTCCGTCGATAAGTCTGCCTCTGGGCCAGAGCGGTATCTGATTTCCCATATAATAAAGGTTGATACCCCTGTCAAAATTAGGCTCTGCCGTCATTGCAAAGTTGTTTCCCTGAAAATATGTACCGTCAGCATTGCCTATAGCATAGGTCTCAAGCGAAAACCAGTTTCCCGGGGATATTGTGTCCGTATAATATGTAAGGGATTTAAAGCCGTCCACAAAGCCGAGAGTAAATACTTCGCCCAAACGATATTTGGGAACGCTGAACTGTAATCTTATGCTATGTGTATCGCCGCCTATCCATTGCTCATCGGTACCCACAAGGTTGCCCTGCGAGTCAAACAAATTAAATTTTGCCACCGAGTCAATAACGACCTGATGCGGATTTATGGTTATATCCACTCCTACAGCATCAGAGTACAAGTCCGGAAACAGCTGCTCCTCAAGAGCTGTATTTTCCAAAACAGGCGCTTCTGTCTGCTCCGGCTCTGCCGCTATTTGTTCCGGCTGTGCTGTTATTTGTTCCGGCGCTGCCGTTGGCTGCTGCGTTAACTGAATCTGTTCCGGAGCTTCGGTCTGCTCCGGAACGGGAGTCGTTTCGGTTTCCTGTAAGGGAAGAGGTGTTTCATTTGTAAGATTGTCCGAATAGCTTTCTTCTGATGCGTCAAATGTGTATTCATATCCGTTTCCTGTGTTAGTTACAGTGTCGGCATATGCCGGCACTATTCCCGCAAGCATTGAACATACAAGCAGTGATGATAAAAATCCAGCTGATCTCTTCATATAAGTCACCTCATATTTGTATCTTTAGCTATATTATATACTATGGGATATGGTTTTGTCAATCCAATTTATGATTTTTTAGGAGTTTACAGTAAATAATTTATGCGCAATATAAAAGAGCGCTTTTACACGCTCTTTTATATTGCATATACAATCTGTTCTTATATCTCTGCAAGCTTTTTATAAGTATCCTTTACATCATTATACAGCTCCGTATAAACGCTGTACATTTTATCATATTTAGGAACATTTTCCGGATCGGGAGCCTGAGCGGGATTGTAATGTATCATGCTGTCGCATGCTTCCTCAACAGACGGATATATTCCCGCGCCTACTCCGGCGAGTATCGCAACTCCCAGAGCGGGACCTTCCTTGGATGAGGCAGTTTTTATCGGGCAGTTGTAAATATCGGCAAGCATGCTTCTCCAGAGCGGGCTTGAGCCTCCGCCTCCGCATGCCGCCATATCTGATACGTCAACGCCCATTTCCTTCAATATTTCAAGACAATCTCTTAATGAATAAGAAACTCCCTCCATAACGGCTCTTATCATATCGCGCTTTGTATGTATAGCCGAAAGTCCGAAGAACATTCCGCGGCAGTCCGGATCAAGATGCGGAGTTCTCTCACCCATTAGGTACGGGAGATAAAGCAGCTTGTTGCAGCCGACAGGCGATTGAGCGGCTTCCTTGTCTGTGAGATAATATGTATCGACGCCCATTTCCTTTGCGGTCTTCATTTCGCTTTCGCAGAAATTGTCGCGGAACCATTTCAATGAAAGTCCCGCCGCCTGTGTAACGCCCATTACATGCCATGCGCCCGGAACAGCGCAGCAGAAGGTATGTACTCTTCCGCCCTTGTCTACCGACATCTTTGATGTATGAGCAAAAACAACGCCGCTTGTGCCTATTGTAGTAAACGCGGTCTTGTCGCGCACAACGCCCGTTCCAACGGCAGCAGCCGCATTATCTCCGGCGCCGCCGACAACGATAGTGCCTTCCTTAAGACCGGTGAGCCGAGCGGCCGACGCTGTGATCGTGCCTGTGACCTCCGGGCTTTCATATACCTTTGCAAGCAGGCTCTTGTCTATATCGAGCTTTTCAAGCACCTCGTCCGACCAGCAGCGGTTGGCGATATCCAGAAGCTGCATACCGCTCGCGTCCGAAACCTCCGTTGCAAATTCTCCGGTAAGCTTATATCTTACATAATCCTTAGGAAGAAGGATATGGCGGCATTTTGCGTAATTTTCAGGCTCATGCTTCTTTACCCACATTATCTTTGAGGCGGTAAAGCCTGTAAGAGCGGGATTTGCAGTTATTTCTATAAGTCTTTCCTTGCCTACGAGACGGGTAATATCCTCGCACTCCTCGCCGGTCCTCTGGTCGCACCAGATTATTGACGGACGGATAACATCACCGTTCTCATCGAGCATTACAAGCCCGTGCATTTGTCCGGAAATGCCGAGTCCCGCAATATCCGCCGCATCGACCTTTGATGAAACGTATTTTATAGTTTCAACCGCAGCATTGTACCAATCGAGCGGATCCTGCTCCGCCCAGCCGTTCTGAGGCTGGTACATCGGATATTCGACAGTCTTTGACGCGATCACATTGCCGCTTGTATCAAAAAGCACCGTCTTTGTTCCCGATGTTCCCAAATCTACGCCTATTAAATATTTCATCGCTTTGTCTCCTTTTCTTTATGAATTGATCTATTAGTATTATAACATATTTTCTTGCTTCGGACAATAGTTCTTTTGGTGGATTTTGCTGTATTTTTACTGATTTTTTAAGCTTTAAGGCTTGATTTGCGGCAAAGTCAGGACAGACGATAATTTTTACGGCAAGGCTGTATGCTCAATTGTTCAATACCGTTATGCTTATTGCCTCGGATAGAGGTTCAAGGCTTTGCAATGAATCCCATACAAAGCATTTTATACTGCTGCCTTCCTTAACGTTGTTGACGTTAAAGCCGCCTATATTGGTATAGTTCTCTCCATGCCCCAGAACTGTATCGGTTTGCTTCAGTACGGAAACAAAATTGCCGTTGCTGTCGTACAGGCATGTAATAACGCTTGCAGCTCTGAGAGCGCCGCTGTTATTATATATATTTAACGCAAGCTCGCCTTCAAGAGCGCCGTCATATACACTCAATGTGTTTTTCGGAACGACCACGCTGAAAGGTGTTTCGGTATCGCCGGCGGTATTTAATTCGATAGACGCTGTGCCTATAGCATCGGCCGCGCCCACGCTTTGTATCGAGCCGTTAAAGGATATCGCGCTGTCCGCCATTATATCCACGTTTTCAGTGCCGGAAGATACTCCCAAATTAGCGCCGGATGTTTCCATATAGCTTTTTACTCCGCTTGAATTCATCGTCTCAATCGTACCGCCGTTCATGGAATTGAGATACACATATCCTGTGTCATTTTCGTTCACGTCAATATAAACGGACGCTCCGCTCTCGGCTGCCGTAACAGTCGTATAAACCCCCTTATTTGTTACGGATACCTTGAGCTCATCATCGGTTCCCGTCACAACGTAGTCGCCCTCCGGGAGAATGTACTGCTTTATATCCGTATCGATATCCTCCTGTACCGGCAGGACTTCATACGCGCCGCTCACAAATTCTATCGGAACACCGTCAATATTTTTCAGCTCGGCGCTGTCGGCGCTTATGGTGACAATCGTATTGACGCCCGAATCTGCCTGAACGTCATATGTATTATATGTATTGTATATTGTATCAAGCTTCTGATACGATAGCAAGATTCGCATATAATATGATATCAGCAAAAACCCCCAAAAACATAGGTTTTAAGCGGTTTTTATACTTTTTATTAATTCCGAAGTACGGTTGTTAACAACCAGTATCTATAATATGATAGTCAGATTGATAGTCAGATATTAAATACTTCTGCTACATAATCCGCATACAAAAAGAGAACCTTTGTTGGCTCTCTTTTTGCTCAGTATATCGACAATAAAACCTGAGTTCTATGTGATAATCATATTATACCACGAATTACTTAGCCATGTCAATCCTCCTTGGGAATTTGTTTTACTTATGCTCTCAAAAAAGTCATTGGAAAACTCCGGAGCGTTCTCAATGCTATCACCATTAAGATACATCCTTATAAATTCAGCAACTGCTTCGCCTTTTTGTTCATTTTTCTGATATTGTCCCAAAAAATCCGCATCACAAAGCTCTATAGCCTCACCGATATGCGCACTTGATGATATCTTATATTTCTTATCAAGATAGTGTCCCAACTCATGTGAGATAACATTTATATCATTTGCAACCCTTGTACGTATAGTTTCAGCCTTTCCTTTGAAAACTCCTGCGGCGTTTGCTGCTCTGTAGTTTCCTACATTGATTGGAATGCCAAACATATCTCCTGCGTACTTTACTATACGAAATCGTTATGGAGGTGATATCGTCTTTATGCGCATACCACGGCGCTGTGCCGGGAGCGTAGTCTTCCATTTTGCCCGCGTCAGATATCGTAAGATTACCGTTCTCCAGACTCCATTGCAGTTCTCCCGCATAGCCCGACGCGTCTGCTGCAAATGCTGGCAGGCATTTGCTTTTTTTTTGAAGCAAATCATTTGGCGCTGAAAATATAAGTGACGACGGTGAAAGTATCAATGTCATTTTAATAAAAAAATTTCCAAAGCGATGCGTGGTGCGTTTGAGAGCTTCTGATAGTCAAAATATAGTCGATTCATAAAAACATAATAATTTAAAACAGCAAAAAAACGGCCTAACCGTATGGTCAAGCCGTTTTTCGGGATACACCATCAGGGACTCGAACCCTGGACACCCTGATTAAGAGTCAGGTGCTCTACCAACTGAGCTAATAGTGCATATCGTACTCACCTGAGCACGAATAATATAATACCATAAAATAAAGTATTTGTCAAGTGTTTTTTACAATTTTTTTGAAAAATTTATGCGGTATATAAATTTTTTCTTACAATCAAAAATAACCGCAAAAAATAACCGCCCCGAAGGGCGGTTAAAATATATTAGTTTCTTGTAATGATTACCTGCTGACCGTCTTCATCCCAATCAACATCTGCACCGAGATTTTCTGAAATGAATCTTATCGGCATATATGTTCTGTCGTTTTCGATGAACGCCGGTGAATCAAGAGCAACGCTTTCGCCGTTTACAAGAGCTGTGGAAGCTCCGATTGTAATAACGATAGTTGTGTCATCCTGTACGATAGTTACCTGCTGGTTGTCGCCGTCCCAAGTAATTGTACCGCCGAGACTTTCAACAACAAATCTTGCCGGAAGCATTGTTCTGTCGTTTACGATCTTAGGAGCAACATCGTTATTTACAGTCTTGCCCCATACGGTAGCCTGTGTGCTTCCGATAGTAAGTATCATCTGATCGCTCGGAGCCTCTGTTGGAGCTGTGGTAGCAGTGCCCTCTGTCCAAGCTGCATAAAGTGTGAATGATTTATATACAGCTGAATCGAAATCATATTCATCTGTAAGAGCTCTGTCTGTATACCAGCCTGCAAATGTGTATCCGCTTCTTGTCGGAGCTGTCGGCTCTGAAAGTCTTGAACCTGAAGTAACTCTTGTTGAACTGATCGAGCTTCCGCCGTTGGTGTTGAAGGAAACAGTGTATGTTGACACACCGCCGCCGCCACCGCCTCCGCTGGTTCTGCCGCCGGCAGTCGTGCTTACAGTCTTTGTATAAACTGTGTCAGGCTCTGATGTGCTTCTGAATCTGAGCTGGTATGTTGTATCCAAAGAAAGATTTCTGAAGGATATTGTACCGCTTGCAGATGAAGTCCAGTCTCTTACAACATTGCCGTTTGAGTCATACAACGCGTACTCATAGCCGTTCAAAGCATTTGTAACTGTAATAATTGTTGAAGATGTAGTTGTAGTTACGCTGTCTGATTCAGGTGAGTCTGTAGCAGCCGGAGCATCTGTTGCCGGAGCATCTGTTGCCGGAGCATCTGTTGCCGGAGCAT